>NZ_CP071678.1:4107500-4525000 GCF_017357285.1 Rhizobium ruizarguesonis
TGAGGCAGCACCACCCTATCAAGCCGTGACGGCGCTTTATCCCAAAGCGCTGAGCCTCTTTTGCGGCGCCTGTTATTCCCCCTCGTTTTTAATCTGCCTTGCTGGCATCCTTGCGCCGTTCATGCCAAGAAAGCGGCAGCAAAAGCAGGACTACAGCGCCGCGCGTTTTTTCAGACGCGCAAACGACGCTGTAGCACTTTGAATTATGCAGTAAGGATGGCAGATGAGGGAGCGGCGCCCACCGCACAAGACGCGTGAGCGGACAAAGCCCGCCGACAACGCCGCGGCTAAGCGGGTTACCCTTCCCCGCGCCCTTTCCAAGCTCGGTTATTGCTCCCGCACGCAGGCCGAACGTCTGATTGCCGAAAATCGCGTTGCGGTCGACGGTCGCACCATCAGCGATACCTCCGCATGGGTCGATCTTGCCACGGCAAGGATCAGTATCGATGGCCTCGTCATCGCGGCCGAAGCGAAAATCTATCTGATACTCAACAAGCCCCGCGGTCTCGTCACCACCCGCCACGATCCCGAAGGCAGGCCGACGGTCTATGATTGCCTCAGGGATTTCGACATCCCGCATCTCTCTCCGGTCGGCCGGCTCGACAAGGCGAGCGAGGGCCTGCTGCTTTTCACCAACGACACCGAATTCGCCCAGATCCTGCTCGATCCGGTCACGCATGTGACGAAGACCTATCATGTCCAGATCGACCGCATCATGGATGATGAGGACATTGCCGCCATGACATCGGGCATCCGCCACGATGGCGAGGTGCTGAGGGCGACAGCCGCGCGGCGCCTGCGCCAGGGCGACAGGAATTCATGGATCGAGGTCGAGCTCGACGAGGGTCGCAATCGCCAGATCCGCCGCATGCTGGAGGCGCTCGGAACCGAATGCCTGCGCCTCGTGCGCGTCGCAATCGGCGGGCTCGAACTCGGCGAACTGCCGAAAGGCGCCGTGCGTGCGCTGAGCGAACCGGAATTGCAGGCGCTACGCCGGAAAACCGGCATGGAAAGGACGAGACGCAATTGACCGGTGTGACGGAGATGGCGCCGCACGATTTCTGGCAGGAGATTCACCCGCCCGGCACCTTTTCCGCCGATGGGGAATTTACCTCCTTCTATGTCGCCGTGCTCGAAGACGGCCGTCAGCTTCGCCTGCCGATCCGTGTGCTGGCCGATGGCGATCACGCCCTCGCCTCGCTGATCGTCAACCAGGCAAGCTTCGCCGTGCTCGATGCGCTCGCCGAACGCCTTGCCGAAAAGATCAGGCCGATGCGGATCGATGTCGTCGCCGGCCTGCCGACGCTCGGCCTGACGCTCGCCGCCGCCGTGGCGCAGAAGCTCGGGCATGACCGCTACGTTCCGCTCGGCACCTCGCGCAAATTCTGGTATCGCGACGAGCTCTCCGTTGCCCTGTCTTCAATTACCACGCCGACACAGCAGAAACGCCTCTATATCGATCCGCGCATGCTGCCGCTGCTTCAGGGACGGCGCGTCGCACTCATCGATGACGTCATTTCCAGCGGCGCCTCGATCGTCGCCGGTCTTCATCTGCTGTCAGGCTGCGGTATCGAACCCGTCGTTATCGGTGCCGCCATGCTGCAATCGGAGCGCTGGCGCGACAGCCTCGCAGCCGCCGGTCGGCAATGGATCGCGCGTACCGTCTGCGTCTTCGCAACCCCCATTCTGGAGCAGAACGCCAGAGGCCGGTGGCAGGCACCACCAGCCTGACGCGAGATATGAGATTGTTCAATCTTTGCCTGAAGGCGCCTCTGTACAGCGCATGAGGAACGATTACAGTCCCGCCTGATCGATGAAACAACGGACCCGCCCATGTCGTTCGAGCAAGCATCCCTGCTGATCCTTCTGCTGGCGATGCTCATTCTCTTCTCGCTCGATCGCATCCGCATCGAGGTGGTCTCGATCGCCGGCCAGCTTGGCGGTTATGCGCTCGGCCTTTATCCCGCCGACCAGATCTTCACGGGCTTCGCCAGTCCCGTCGTCATCACCGTCATCGAGATCCTGCTGATCGTCCAGGTGCTGGCGCGCGCCAAGCTCTTCGACAGTCTCGCCGCCCGTTTCGCGGCCGCAAGGCCTTCGAGGTTCAAGGTCATCGCCGGCACTTCCTCGCTCGCCGGCTTCATGTCCATCTTCATGAACAACATAGGCGCCTTTGCGATCACCCTGCCGGTGGCGTTGCGCCTTGGCACGGTCCTGACGATCCCGCGCCGCCAACTCGTCATGCCGGTCTCGTTCGCGGCCCTGCTCGGCGGCCTCGTTTCGCTGATCGGCACGCCGGCCAACCTGCTCGTTAGCGATGCGCTCGCCAAGGCGACCGGAACCGGCTTTCGCTTCTTCGATTTCGCCTATGTCGGCCTTCCGGTCGCAATCGTTGGCATTCTGCTCATCGCCTTTCGTGTGCAGCACCTGTTTCCGGAAGCCGACGAAACACCAGCAACGATCTCCCCGGCGGCGCGCCGCATCGTCGTCGAGCGTCGCATCCCTGACGTCTCACCGCTGATCGGCGCAAGGCTTTCCGATTGCCCGGCACGGTTCGCCATCAAGCCGTACGCGCTGATCCGCGACGACAACTTTGCATTCGGCCCACTCGACCAGTTGGTGATCGAACCCGGCGACGTACTGCTTGCCGAGGGCGCCGATGCGACCTTTGCCGATCTTGCCGCCACACAGGCTCTGACGGCCGACACCCACGCGCTTGGTCTACAGCCGGATTTCACCCGTATCGAAGCCGTGGTCATGCCGGAAAGCACGCTGGTCGGTTCGCGCGTCCGCTCGCTTGAAGTCTTCCATTCTCGCGGCGTTGCTGTCACCGCTCTTTCCATGCGCGCGCCGCGCATCGAGGGCCGCTTCCTCGACCTGCAATTGTCAATCGGCGATATATTGACGCTCGAGGGGCCGCGCGCGGCGATTGCCGAAGCGCTGGAGGAAAGCGAGTGCCTGCCGCTCGCCTCGACGGCACCGGCCGAACCGGCTCTCCTCTCCTGGCGGCCCTTCGCGCTCTTTGCCTGCGGCGTCGCCGCCTCCGCGGCCGGCCTGCGTCCCGACGTCGCTTTTGCCGGTGTCGTGCTCGCGCTCGCCCTGCTCAATCACCTCAACATCCGCCAGGCGATGGCCGATCTCAATTGGCCGATCATCATCATGCTCGCGGCGATGATCCCGATCGGTCAGGCGGTGGCGAGCACCGGAGCGGCCGAGACCATCGCCGGCTGGCTGAGCCTCGTCGTGCCGATCACCCATCCGCTCATCGGCATCGCCCTCATCCTCTTCCTCGCCATGGCATTGACGCCTTTCGTCAACAACGCGACGGTCGCAATCGTCCTGACCCCGATCGCACTGGAATTCGCAAGAGCCGGCCGGCATGCGCCTGACGCCTATCTGATCGCAGTCGCCGCCGGCGCCTCCCTGGATTTCCTGACGCCATTCGGCCATCACAACAACACACTGGCAATGGGGATCGGCGGCTACCGCTTCGGCGATTTCCTGCGCACCGGCTGGCCGCTTGCCGTCACAAGTTACGGCCTCGCCCTGCTTCTTACCGCTCTGTTCTGGCTGTGATGCGATACCCGATCGGCTTGACTTCCCCAGCAATGAAACTAGAGCAGGAAGTCTTCACCCAATAATTAAGGACAGTCGAACGCCGTGCGAATTCTCTCCGAAGCCCATTTCCCGGAATTGCCGAACTATTATCGCGGCAAGGTGCGCGAGAATTACGATCTTCCGGACGGACGCCGCATCATCATCAGCACCGACCGGCTGAGCGCTTTCGACCGCATCCTCACCTGCATCCCCTATAAGGGCCAGGTGCTGACACAGACGGCGCGCTACTGGTTCGAGGCGACGAAGGACATCTGCCCGAACCACGTTCTCGACTATCCCGATGCGAATGTCGTCATCGGCAAGCGGCTCGACATCCTCCCGGTCGAGGTCGTCGTGCGCGGTTATCTCGCCGGCACCACCGGCACCTCGATCCTGACGCTTTATAAAAAGGGCGAACGCGAGATGTACGGCATGCGTCTGCCCGACGGCATGCGCGACAACCAGATCCTGCCGGAACCCGTCATCACGCCGACCAGCAAGGAATTCGACGGCGGTCACGATGAACCACTGACGCCGGCGGAAATCGTCACGCGTGGCCTTCTCACGAAAGAGCAATGGCAGACGCTGTCGACATATGCACTCGCCCTCTTTGCCCGCGGCCAGGAGATGGCGGCGAAAAACGGCCTGATCCTGGTCGATACCAAGTACGAGTTCGGCACCGACGGTGACGGCAACATTATCCTCGCCGACGAGATCCACACGCCGGACAGCAGCCGCTACTGGCTTGCCGAAAGCTATCCGGCAAGCTTTGCCGCCGGAAAACGCCCGGAAAGTTTCGACAAGGATTTCGTCCGCGGCTGGGTGGCGGAGCGTTGCGATCCCTATAAGGACGAGATCCCGGAAATCCCCGCCGAACTGATCGAGCAGACCTCGGCCGTCTACATCAAAGCCTACGAGGCGATCACCGGTGAGCGTTTTGCTCCCGACAACAACGGCGAGACGCCGCTTGCCCGTATCCGAACCAACCTCGCCCGCTATTTCCCTTAAAATCGCGGCACACGAAAGCCGCCGCGCCGTTCACCGGCCTGCGGCGTTTCGCCCAATGGCGCTAGGGCGCCGCGCGTCCAACAGGACGCGCTAAGGACGCTCTATCACGTTGAATTGGCGCATAATCCTTTCCGAAAATCGATTCCGATTTTCGGGGTTATGCGCTAGCATCGGAAAAAAGGGGTATCGGGCTCAGCCCGGCGGGGAACAAATGGCAAGAAGGCCAAGACGCAAGGCCGAGGAAACGCGGGAAGACATTCTCTCCATGGCGGAGATGCTGTTTCGCGAGCGGGGCTTCGTCGCGGTGTCGATCGCCGATATCGCCGGCGCGCTCCACATGTCGCCCGCCAATGTCTTCAAGCATTTCCGTTCCAAGGTCGCGCTGGTCGATGCGATCGCCGGACGCCATCTCGACGATGCCGCCGAGCGCTTCGCCGCCTTCGATGAGAAGTTACCGCCAAAGGAACAACTGCTCCACTTCATCCTGCGCCTGCTGGAAAGCCACCTGCAGGACATCCAGAAGAACCCTTACATCTTCGAAATGGTACTTTCGACGATCGAAGCCAAACTCGAGGCCGGCAATCGCTATCGCGCCCGCATCGAAGCGAAGCTCGGCGAGATCATCCGCGAAGGCATGGCGGAGGGACGTTATCATTGCCGCGATCCAAAGAGCGCGGCGCATACCGTCGCAGACGTCCTGGCCTGCGTGCTGCACCCTGTCCTGATCGCTCGCGACGACAAGGAGACACTCGTGCACCGCGCCGAAAAAATCGTGTGTTTCGTCGATGCCGCACTGCAAAATAGCGCTTGCTAAGTGATGATTGCTGAATTACGTCACTTCGTAAAGCTTTTCTTAAATTCGGATAACGGCATTTGAAGCCCACCCAATCCTGACGCTTATATAAGCCTGTGCTCGGCCCAGCCGAGCCCGTGGGCCGAGCTCGTGGATTGAACGGCGATTGCCACCGCACAGGAATTCAGCATGATACGCCGTGCCCTCCTCATCTCCTCGGCCCTGGCATTCGCAGCCCTTCTCGCCGCCTGCAGCGACAGTGGCTCCAAGCCCGCCGGCAATGCGGGTGCAGGCGCGGCGCAGCAGGCTGCCCCGGTCGGCGTCATCACGCTGACGAAGGGTACCTTCCCGATCACCACGATCCTGCCGGGCCGCGCCGAGACATTTCAGACAGCCGATATCCGGCCTCAGGTGAGCGGCCTGATCCGCGAGGTCGCCTTTAAGGACGGCGGCGAGATCAAGAAGGGCGACCTTCTCTATCAGATCGAGGATGCACCCTATATCGCTGCCGTCGAGCAGGCCAAGGCGGCGATCTCCAAGGCGCAGGCCAGCGTGCCGAGCGCCGAAAGCAATCTCGACCGCTACCAGCGCCTCGTCGGCAGCGGCGCCACCCAGATCGAATTCGAAACGGCCAAGACGACGCTGCTTCAGGCCAAGGCCGAAGTCGAGTCGGCGAAGGCCGCACTCGCCGCCGCACAGATCGACCTCGACCACACCAGGATCGTCGCCCCTTTCGATGGCATCATCGACCAGACGGCCGTTAATGTCGGCAACGTCGTCTCTGCCAACCAGACGACGGGGCTGACGACGATCCGCCAGCTCGATCCGATCTACATCTCGCTGACGGAATCGAGCACCAACCTCTTGAAGCTGCGCGATGCAATGGCCGCCGGGGACATCAAGGGCGAAGCCAATGTCGTCTTCCATCTGATCCTCGAAAACGGCAAGGAATACAACCAGCAGGGCAAGCTCGACATGTCGAAGCAGGTGGTCAGTGAGACCACAGGCACCTTCATCATCCGCGTGCTCTTTCCCAATCCCGACCGTATCGTGCTGCCCGGCATGTATGTCCGCGCAACCGTCGAACTCGGCGCCGAGGCCGGTTATACGCTGCCGCAGCTGGCGACGAGCCGTGACGCCAACGGCCGGCTGACGGCACAGTTCGTTTCCGCCGACGGCAAGGTCGAAACCCGCGCCTTCGAGAACAGCTCGCCCTCCAACAATTCCTGGCTCGTGACCGAAGGCATCAAGGACGGCGATCAGCTGATCGTGAGCGGCCTGCAATCGATCACCTCCGGCATGCCGGTGAAGCCGGTCCCGATGAAGATCAACGACAACGGCGTGGTCGTGCCTGCCGAGCAGCCCGCGGCCGGTGACGCGCAGAAGCCCGCAGCGAAATAATAATCGCTGCAGCCTCGCATCGTCACCGTCTCAGCCGCACAGGAACAACCGATGGCCAAGTTTTTCATCCGACGTCCGATTTTCGCCTGGGTCATTGCGATCACCATCATGCTCGCCGGCCTGCTGGCGATCTTCACGCTGTCGATCTCGCAATATCCCGACATCGCCCCGACGACGGTTCGTATCAACGCCACCTATCGCGGCGCCAGCGCCGAGACTGTCGAGAAATCGGTGACCACGATCATCGAAGACGGCATGACCGGCCTCGACGACCTCACCTACATGACCTCGACCTCATCGACGGGTTCGGCCAGCATCCAGCTCACTTTCGGGACGAGCGCCGACCCCGATATCGCCCAGGTGCAGGTGCAGAACAAGCTGCAGCTGGTTCAGTCGCAGCTTCCAAGCGACGTCATCGATGCCGGCATCAGCGTCACCCGCTCGACCTCGAGCATCCTTCTGGTCGGCTCGCTCGTTTCGACCGACGGCAAGCGCAATTCTGTCGACCTCGGCAATATCATGTCGACCTCGATCGAGGATCAGATCCAGCGCCTGGAAGGCGTCGGCAGCATCAATGTCTTCGGTTCGGGATACGCCATGCGCGTCTGGCTCGATCCGTTCAAGCTGCTGAAATACCAGTTGACGCCGAGCGACGTGACGTCTGCCATCCAAGCCCAGAACACCCAGGTCTCCGTCGGTTCGCTCGGTGCTCAGCCGACGATCCCCGGCCAGCAGATCAACGTCACCATCACCGCCCAAAGCCAGCTGACCACTGTCGCCGATTTCGAACATATCATCCTGAAGGTCGAAAAGGACGGCGCGACGGTGCGCTTGAGCGACGTCTCGCGCATCGAGATCGGTCAGGAAAGCTACGGCGGCAGTTCTCGGTACAACGGCCAGCCGTCAACCGGTTTTGCCGTCAACCTTGCGATCGGCGCCAACGCCATCGATACCGCCGCCCGCGTGCGCTCCGCGCTTGAGGTTATCGGCCGTGGCCTGCCGGCGGGCGTGGAGATCACCTATCCCTATGACACGACACCCTTCGTGGAACTGTCGATCGAGAAAGTTGTCCACACGCTGATCGAAGCGATCGTGCTCGTCTTCGTGGTGCTGCTCGTCTTCCTGCAGAATCTTCGTGCGACGCTGATCCCGACGATTGCCGTTCCCGTGGTGCTGCTCGGCACCTTCGGGGTGCTGGCGGTCACCGGCTACTCGATCAATACCTTGACGATGTTCGCCATGGTGCTGGCGATCGGCCTTCTCGTCGACGACGCCATCGTCGTCGTCGAAAACGTCGAACGCATCATGTCCGAAGAAAAGCTTTCGCCGCTCGAAGCAACGGAAAAATCGATGGGCGAGATCACCGGCGCCATTGTCGGCATCGCGCTCGTCCTCACCGCCGTCTTCATTCCGATGGCCTTCTTCGGCGGTTCGACCGGCATCATCTATCGGCAGTTCTCAATCACCATCGTCTCAGCCATGCTGCTGTCGGCGCTCGTCGCCCTCGTGCTGACGCCTGCACTTTGCGCCACAATGCTGAAGCCGGTCGGCGAACACAGGAAGCACCGCGTCGGCGACTGGTTCAACCGCAACTTCACGCGCTCGACCAACGGCTATATCAGCGCCATCGGCTATCTGCTGAAGCGACCGATCCGCGTCATGCTGGTCTTCCTTCTGGTCGGCGCCGGCTGCGCTTATCTCTTCACCCGTCTACCGAGCTCCTTCTTGCCGCAGGAAGACCAGGGCGTGCTGCTGACCATCGTCACCACACCGCCGGGCTCGACCACGCAGCAGACCCAGGCGGTCGTCGAGAAGGTCGAGAAATATTATCGTGAAAACGAGAAGGATGCCGTCGATTCCGTCTTCGGCGCGCTCGGCTTCGGTTTCAGCGGTTCCGGCCAGAACAGCGCCATCGTCTTCACCAAGCTCAAGGAATTCGCACAGCGCACCGATCCGACGCTGAGCGCCCAATCGGTTGTCAACCGTGCGCTGCGCAGCTTCTTTGCGATCCGCGAGGCGCAGGTCTTCGCGCTGCTGCCGCCGGCGATCCAGGGGCTTGGCGTCTCGAGCGGCTTCTCGATGTATCTCGTCGACACCGGCGGCCATGGCAACGATGCCCTGACGGCCGCCTCCAAGCGGCTGGTCCAGATGGGCAACACGTCAGGCAAGATCGTGGCGCTGCGCAGCAGCAACAAGGAAGTCGAGCCGCAGATGCGCATCGTGCTCGATCAGGAGAAGATTGGCGCCATGGGCGTCGACATCGCCTCGGTCAATTCGATGCTGTCGATCATCTTCACCGGCCGGGACGTCAACGACTTCACGCTGAACGGCGAGATCAAGCCGGTCTATGTCGAGGGCGATGCGCCCTTCCGCATGCAGCCGAGCGATCTCAACCACTGGTATGCCCGCAACAATGACGGCGAAATGGTGCCTTTCTCCGCCTTTACCCGGACGGAGTGGGTGAAGGGCGCGCCTTCGCTTGCCCGCTTCAATGCCGTCAGCGCCATTCCGCTCGACGGCGCATCCGCTCCCGGAGTATCCTCCGGCGATGCGATGAACGAAATGGAAGCACTGACCAATGAACTCGGCGGCGGTTATACGGTCGCCTGGCAGGGCATCTCCTATCAGGAGCGGCTTTCCGGTTCGCAGGCGCCGATGCTCTACGCGATCTCGGTTCTCGTCGTCTTCCTTTGCCTGGCGGCGCTTTACGAAAGCTGGTCGATCCCCTTCTCGGTGATCATGGCGGTGCCCGTCGGCATCCTCGGAGCGCTGACGGCGGCAACTCTGTTCGGCCAGGCGAACGACGTCTATTTCAAGGTCGGCCTGCTCACCACCATCGGGCTGGCGGCGAAAAACGCCATTCTGATCGTCGAATTCGCCAAGGATCGTATGGAAAGCGGCATGGGGCTCTACGAGGCGACATTGGAAGCAGCGAGATTGCGGCTGCGGCCGATCATCATGACCTCGCTTGCCTTCATTCTCGGCGTCGTGCCGCTGGCAATCGCCACAGGCGCGGGCTCGGCGGCACAGAATGCCATCGGCATTGGCGTTCTCGGCGGCATGCTGGCGGCGACGATGCTCGGAATTTTCTTCGTGCCGTCGTTTTTCGTCGTCATTCGACGCATCTTTGCCACACGCGGCAAAAATGCGGCAGGACTGTGATATAAATGCACTGTGATAATGCAGTTCGCGTTGCTACATTGCGCCCGACTGCTTCGGAATGGTGTTTTTGGTAGAACGAAGCGCGGCGGCCGATAGTGAAGCATGAAGCTTCGGACAAGAATTGACTTGCTCGAGTACAGGATGAAATGAATGGTATCTCTTCGTTTTGCCACACCGGCATTATTGTTATTGTTGTCGGGCTGCGTTGTGGGCCCAGATCATGTTCCTCCTGAGATGCCGCTGCCCGCCAAATTCGGAGAGGGTGGAACCAAGAGCGATGGCGATGTTGCTACTGCAGCATGGTGGACCGCCTTCAAGGATTCAAGACTGAACGGCTACGTCAAGGCCGGCCTCGATCAGAACCTGACAGTTCAGCAGGCGATCGAAAGAATCAATGCAGCTTCCGCAAACGTCACCACCGCCGGCGCCGGCGGCCTGCCGAGCCTGACGGTCGGCGCCTCGCAGACGGTCAGCGGCCAGAAGGGCGAGCTGCGCACGCAGCTCGACACGCGCAACACCAGTGCCGGCGACGTCCAGCTGAGCTGGCTGCTCGATCTCTTCGGGCTCTACAAGCGCAATACGGAGAGCGCGCTTGCCTCGCTCGATTCCGCTTACGCATCGGCTGACGTTGCCAGGCTGACCCTCATACAGGACCTTGTCTCGAGCTATATCGACGTTCGCTTCTTTCAGCAGCGCCTGGCGCTTTCGAAGGCCAACCTAAAGTCTCGCCAAGAAACCTACGAACTGACCAAGTTCCAGCTTGAAGCTGGCGCCGCCTCGCGTCTTGACGTCGTTCAGGCCGAAGGCCTGGTGCAGTCGACGCTCGCCGAAATTCCCGGCCTCGAAACCAATATCCGCATATCAGCCCATCACATCGCCACGCTGCTCGGCCTGCCGGCTTCGGCTCTTGTCGATGAATTGCTGAAGGGCTCCGGTCAGCCGGTATTCCGCGGCGGCATCACCTCCGGCATCCCGGCCGACCTGATCCGCAATCGTCCGGACATCCGCGTGGCGGAACGTGATCTTGCCGCCGCAACGGCCAATATCGGCGTTGCCCAGGCGCAGCTTTATCCGAGCATCTCGCTTAGCGGCTCGATCTCGCCGTCCTACATCAACCAGCGTGGCATCCATGGCGGCCTGACGCCCTGGTCCTTCGGCCCGACGCTCAACCTGCCGATCTTCGATGGTGGCCGCCTTCGCGCCAACGTCAAGTCGGCACAGTCCGATGCTGCGACCGCCTATCTCAACTGGAAGTCGACGGTGCTGACCGCGGTCGAGCAGGTCGAGAATGCGCTTTCGGCCGTCCGGCGTGACGCACAAACGGTCGCGGCGCTTCAGGCCCAGGTGAAGACCACGCAGGAAACGCTGGAACTTTCGACTGCATCCTACAAGGACGGCGCCTCCTCGCTGCTCGACGTTCTCGACGCGCAGCGCCAGGTTTCGCTGGCCCAGGCAAGCCTTGCCGCATCCGTCCAACAGATGGCCAAGGATTATGTCTCGCTGAACATCGCAGTCGGCGGTGGCTTCGCCCCCGGCGGCAAGACGACCGCACCGGCGGCGAAGGTTGTGACTGTCAAGGGCTGACAGCTGCTGCAATCGACCTGAGGAATACAAAGCCTCGCGATCGTCTCGCGGGGCTTTTTCTTGCCTGTCGCATGCCGTAACGGAATAATTGCGCATAAGATGAATTCAGATTCGACACGCGGAAAAAGCTAAGCTATCAATCTGGTTAAACGATTAATCAGAGTGATCGTCAATTATGACAGCATCGCGCCCGGGACCGAACCTCAGCAGGATAGCGACGTCGCTCGGCGTCTCCGTCGCCACGGTCTCCAATGCGCTTTCCGGCAAAGGCCGGGTCTCCGGCCAATTGGTCGAAAGAATTCGCGAGCATGCAGCCGAGCTGGGTTACGTCCCGAGCCAGGCCGGCCGGGCGTTGCGGACCGGCCGCAGCGGCGTTCTCGGCCTGGTGCTGCCCGATATCGCCAATCCGCTGTTCCCGAAGATCGCGCAGGCGATCGAATTCGCTGCCTCCGCCGCCGGTTACGGCGTGCTGATCGCCGATTCCCGCGGCGATGTCGCCGCCCAGACCGAGGCGATCAATCGGCTGGTCGAGCGCGGCGTCGACGGCATGGTCATCATTCCCCGCCGCGCCACCCGCATTTCGTCCGCCGCCTGTCCGGTCGCCGTCATCGACACTCCCTCGACGCCCGGCAACACCGTCGCCGCCGACCATTGGCAGGGCGGTCACGAAATCGCCGGCCATCTCGCAGGCCTCGGCCATCGCCGTATCCTCATCATCGGCAACAATCAGGAATCCAACGTCCAGAATGACCGCGCCGGCGGCATCCGCTCCGGCATGCGCCCGGGCATGCATTCGGAAACCCTGTGGATCGACCGGCTGGAGCAGGAGAACGGCAGTGACTGCCCACTCGGTCTCGCCGAAAAAGTCAGGCAGGGTTTCACCGCCTTTGCCGCCCTCTCCGACCTGCAGGCGTTGCGGGCACTGACGGAGTTGCAGCAGGCTGGCATCAACATTCCCGCAGATGTCAGCGTCACCGGCTTCGACGACCTCATCTGGTCGCCTGTTGTCACGCCGTCGCTGACGACGGTCCGGATGGACATGGATAGGATTGCCGGGATTGCCGTGTCGGCGCTCGTGGATAGCATAAGAACAAGCAGCATCCGCAAGGGCAGGCTCGTGACCGCGGAGATCGAACGCGTCGCCATGCAGCTGATCGTCCGCCAATCATCCGGGCCTGCGAAGCCGGCACCAAAAACCTCGGAGATGGAGAACATATAAGATGATAAAGGCTCTCATTGCTTCGTCAGCACTCCTCCTCGATACCGCGTTCGCCTTCGATCTGCCGGTTGCCGACGCGGCAAACCTCAAACGGTTCGGGTGAAATCATGGGCGTATGGATCGACACAGACATGGGCTTTGACGACATCGCCGCCATTCTGGTGGTGGTACAGTCTGAACTCGAGATCGACGGCCTATCGCTGCTCTTCGGCAATACGCCGCTGCCGCAGGTGAGAATAAATGCCGCCGGCGCTGCCAGTGCCTTCGGCTGGAAGTTCCCGATCCACACCGGTCGCGCCATGCCCGTTCTCGGCCAGCTTGAAACCGCGCAGGCGATCCTTGGCGAAACCGGCATCCCGACCATCGGCAGGAGCCTGCCGCAGGCGGCTGCCCTTACCGACAGCGATGCCTTCGCAGCACTCTGCCGTTGGCTGGAGCGCCAGGGCCAGCACCGCATCCTGGCGCTCGGGCCGCTCACCAACATCGCCGCCGTGGCGCTTGCCCGGCCCGATCTTGCCGCCCGCATCACCGAACTCGTCTGGATGGGCGGTGGCGTCACCAGCGGCAACCATACGGCCTCCGCCGAATTCAACGCGCTCGCCGATCCGGAAGCCCTGTCGATCGTCATCGCCCATGGCCTGCCGCTGCGCATGGTTGATCTCGACCTCTGCCGCAAGGTGCTGGCAAGGCCCGAAGACGCCGAACCGATACGCCATGCCGGCGGCGCCAATGCCGAGCTGATCGCCGATATGTTCTCGGGTTATATCCGCATCGGCACCAGCCGCGGCCGCCCGGCCATGGCGATATACGACCCCTCTGCCGCCGTCGCCTTCGTCGCTCCAGATATCGTCAGCTTCCGTCCCGCCCGCATCGACGTCGAGCTGCAGGGTGCCCTCACCCGAGGCCGCACCGTCGTCGAGACCCGCGCCACGCATGCAACCTTCAATGCCCAATTCGCCGCCGACATCGATGCCGACATGGCGCGTGTCATCATTCTCGCCGCGTTGGTCAACGAGGCCCGCAAATGACCGCCACCCCTCGTCAGGAACCCGCCGATCTCAATGATCCCGCCTTGCGCGCCCGCGCCGTCACTGCGGCGCGCGGCGACGCCCCTTTCGACATGCTAATCACCGGTGGCAGGCTGCTCGATGCGGTGACAGGCCTGATCCGGAAAGCCGATATCGGCCTCGTCGGCACCCTCATCGCCAGCGTCCATGCCCCGGCAAGCCGAACGGATGCCGTCGAGACCATCGATGCGGCGGGCTGCATCCTGACGCCCGGCCTGATCGACACGCACATGCATGTCGAAAGTTCGATGGTGACGCCGGCCGAATATGCGAGCGCCGTCTTGCCGCGCGGCGTGACTACGATCGTCTGGGATCCGCATGAATTCGGCAACGTCCATGGGCTCGACGGCGTGCGCTGGGCGATCGAGGCGGCGCGCGGCCTGCCACTGCGCGTGATCCTGCTCGCGCCCTCCTGCGTGCCTTCCGCGCCAGGCCTGGAACTTGCCGGCGCCGATTTCGATGCTACCGTCGTCGCCGAGATGCTGCGCTCCCCAGCCGTCGGCGGCGTCGCCGAAGTCATGAACATGCGCGGCATCATCGACGGCGATCCGCGCATGACGGCCATCGTCAATGCCGGCCTTGCCGCCGGCAAGCTCGTTTGCGGCCATGCCCGCGGCCTCGAAGGCGCCGATCTCAACGCCTTCATTGCATCGGGCATCACCTCCGACCACGAACTTACCTCCGGCACCGATCTCCTCGCCAAGCTTTCAGCCGGCCTGACGATCGAGCTGCGCGGCTCTCACGACCATCTGCTGAAGGAGTTCGTCGAGGTGCTGAACGGTCTCGGCCACCTGCCTCCCACCGTCACGCTCTGCACCGACGACGTCTTTCCCGACGAACTCCAGGAAGGCGGCGGCCTCGACGACGTCATCAGGCGCCTGGTACGCTACGGCATGAAGCCGGAATGGGCCATCCGTGCCGCGACCTTCAATGCCGCACAACGTCTGCAGCGTCCCGATCTCGGCCTTGTCGCCGCCGGCCGCCGCGCCGACATCGTGCTCTTCGACGACCTCACGGAATTCCGCGCGCGGCTGGTGATATCAGGCGGCCGCCTCGTCGCCCGCAACGGCAGCATGCAGGTGGCCGTCAAGCAGATTGATACGGCGCCGCTTGTCAATTCGGTGAAGCTGCCGCCGCTGACCGAGAATGATTTCCGCATTCCGGCGCAGGGCGAGCGCGTCCGCGTCGCCACCATCGACCGCCCGCGCTTCACGCAATGGGGCGAGGCCGAAACGGCGGTCAGGGACGGGTTCGTCGTGCCGCCGGCCGGCAGTGCCATGATCTCAGTCACCCATCGCCACGGCAAAACCGACGGTACCCCGCGCATCGGTTTCCTCACCGGCTGGGGTGAATGGCGCGGCGCCTTCTGCACCACCGTTTCGCATGACAGCCACAACCTCACCGTCTTCGGCGGCAATGCGGGCGACATGGCGCTCGCCGCCAACGCCGTCATATCAGCTGGTGGCGGCATGGCGGTCGCCAGGGACGGCCGGATCGAAGCGATGCTGCCGCTGCCGCTCTCCGGTCTGGTGACGGATGCATCGCTGAAGGACACCGCCTTGGCCTTCGTCAGCATCCGCAGTGCAATGGAAAAGATCGTCAAGTGGAAGCCGCCCTATTTGGTCTTCAAGGCCTGCTTCGGCGCAACGCTCGCCTGCAATGCCGGCCCGCACCAGACGGATCGGGGAATTGCCGATGTGGTGACGGGGAAAGTGCTTGAGAGTCCGGTGCTGGAGATTATGTAAGCCGAGGCGCACAGACCATATACAAAGGGCGTGCGTCCCCGCCACCTCAAACTCCATCTAGACCTTCAATTCCCGCTCGACCAACGCAACCCAGTAAGCCGCCCCATATCCAAGCGCTTCATCGTTGAAATCATAAGCCGTATTATGGTGCAGCGCCCCGTCCACCGCCGGACCGTTGCCGAGCCAGACATAGCAGCCCGGCGCATTCTGCGCGAAGAAGGCGAAATCGTCTCCCGCCGTCGATGGCGGAAAGCTTGTCCGCACCTTCTCATTAAAGACCGCACCAGCCGCACCAAGCGCCCGCGCCGTCGCATCCGCATCGTTGACGACAGGCGGAATTCGCCGCTCGAATGCATAGTCCACGGCAATGCCGTACATGGCCGCCGTGCCATGCGCCAAGCGTCCGATCTCGGTCTCGAGCTGATCGCGCACCTCAGGCGAATAGGCCCGCGCCGTCCCGCCAATCTCGACGATATCAGGAATGACGTTCAGCGCCTTTGGGTCGCCCGCCTGCAGGAAACAGGCGCTGACGACCGCCGGTTGCAGCGGATCGACCACCCGTCCGACAATCGTCTGCAGCGATGACAGGAAGGTGCCGGCGGCCGTGATCGGATCGCGGCCGAGATGCGGCTTGGCGCCATGCGTGCCGGTCCCGCGAAAGGTAATCCGCCAGCTGTCGGAGGAGGCAAGCTGCGGTCCCTCGACCACGGCGATCTCATCGACCGCAAGCCCCGGCATATTGTGCAGCCCGTAGACGGCATCGCAGGGAAAGAGCTGAAACAGCCCCTCCTCGACCATGCGTTTCGCCCCGCCCCGCCCCTCTTCGGCCGGTTGGAAGATGAAATGCACCGTGCCGGAAAAACTCCGTGTCGCCGCCAGATGCCGCGCGGCGCCGAGGAGCATCGCCGTATGCCCGTCATGGCCGCAGGCATGCATCTTGCCTGACACCGTCGATTTATAAGGCCGCTCCGCCATCTCAGGCATGGCAAGCGCATCCATGTCGGCGCGGAGCCCGATCCTGTGCGTGCCGTTGCCGATCTGCAGCGTACCGACCACGCCGGCTCCACCGAGCCCGCGATGCACTGTGATACCAGCCTCGTCGAGAAGCTTCGCGACGATGCTGCCGGTGCGTTCCTCCTCGAAACCGAGTTCGGGATGGGCGTGCAGATCGCGGCGCAGGGAGGTCAGAAAAGGCAGATCGTCCTTGATCCGGGCGGGGATGCTCATCGGGCAATGCTCATGGGCCTGGATATCCTGTCAAGCGAAACGGGCGCCCAACCGGCGCCCGCGTCAGATCATCCGTTGTTCATCAAACGGCCCACAAGTTCAACCCCTCAGGTCTCTTCGACGAACACCTCCTCGCGCTTCTTCTTGACGCTAGGCAGGAAGACGACGATGAGGACCGCGGCCGCAATCGCCAGGAGAATGGCGCTGATCGGTCGCGTGACGAAGGTGGTGGGATCGCCGCGCGACAGGATCATGGCGCGACGCAGGTTCTCCTCGAGCAGCGGCCCGAGCACGAAGCCGAGCAGGAGCGGCGCCGGCTCGCAGCGAAGCTTCGCCAACACATAGCCGATGAGCCCGAAGAAGGCGACGGCATAGAGGTCGTAGACATTGGCGTTGACGCTGTAGACCCCGATCGAGCAGAAGGCCATGATGACGGGGAAGAGCACGTAGTAAGGCACGGTCAGCAGTTTCACCCAGAGCCCGATCAGCGGCAGATTGAGGATGACGAGCATCAGGTTGCCGATCCACATCGAGGCGATGATGCCCCAGAACAGCGCCGGCTGCTCGGTGGCGACGTTCGGACCGGGCACGATGCCCTGGATGATCATCGCACCGATCATCAGCGCCATGACGGGATTGGCCGGAATGCCGAGCGTCAAGAGCGGAATGAACGAGGTCTGCGCACCGGCATTGTTTGCCGATTCCGGTCCTGCGACACCGGCAACGGCACCCTTGCCGAATTCCTCCGGCGTCTTCGACATTCGCTTTTCCACCGTATAGGAGGCGAAGGAGGCAAGGATTGCACCGCCACCCGGCAGGATGCCGAGCGCCGAGCCAATCGCCGTGCCGCGAATGACGGGTGCGATCATCTCCTTGAATTCCTGGCGGGACGGCAAGAGGCCGGACACCTTGGCCATCAGCACCGTGCGTGTCGACTCGCCCTCGAGGTTGCGAAGGATTTCGGCAACCCCGAAGACGCCGACGGCGAGCGCCACGAAGTTCAGCCCGTCGGCATATTCGCGGATGCCGAGCGTGAAGCGCGGCGTGCCGGTATAGATGTCGGTGCCGACGAGGCCGAGTAGCAGCCCGAGCGCCACCATCGCCAGCGCCTTGACGACAGAGCCGTGCGCGAGAGCGATCGAGGAAACGAGACCGACGACCATCAGCGAGAAATATTCTGCCGAGCCGAATTGCAGCGCAATTGCGGTGAGCGGCGGCGCGAAGATCGCGACGAGGAAGGTCGACACGGTGCCAGCGAAGAACGAGCCGAGGGCCGCGATCGCAAGTGCTGCCCCCGCCCTGCCCTTGCGGGCCATCTGGTAGCCGTCGATCGCGGTGACGGCCGAGGAGGATTCGCCCGGCATGTTGATGAGGATCGCCGTCGTCGAACCGCCATACTGCGCGCCGTAATAGATGCCGGCGAGCATGATCAGCGAGGAGACTGGTTCGAGCTGGAAGGTGATCGGCAGCAGCATGGCGATCGTCGCCGTGGCGCCGATGCCGGGCAGCACGCCAATCAGCGTGCCGAGCAGCACGCCGATCAGGCAGAAGAACAGGTTTTCCGGAGTGCCGGCTGTTGCAAAGCCGAGCGCGAGATTGCTGAAAAGATCCATCATCGCCTCCTAGAACCGGACCCAGGGGCCGAAGCGCTCGAACGGCAGGCCGAGCCCGTAGCTGAAGACCGCGACCGAAAAGATCGTCAGCAGCAGCGAGAGGATGATCGCGAAGAACACGTTCATCTTTTGCGATGCGAAGCAGGCGATGAAGGCGGTGAGGAACAGTGACGGTGCAAATCCGAGACCGCGCACCGTCAGCCCGAAGAACACCGGTGCCGGCAGGATGAAGAGCATGCCGCGCCAGGCAAACGGGTCGATAGGCTCGCCCTCGACGCGGAGTGCCTGAATGAAGATGATCGCGCCGAGAAGCACGAGCACACCGGCAAGCGCCAACGGAAAATAACCGGGCCCCATGCGCACTGCCGTACCGAGGTCGAGCCCCAGCGACTGGATGGCGAAGAAAGCACCGGTTGCGACGAAAAGCGCGCCGCAGATCGCATTGGTGGTATCGAAACTGATGGACTTCATGGTGTCTCCTGGGTTGGAGATGGTTGATGTGACGCGGTCACAAAGGAAGTATCCCCTCATCCGCCTGCCGGCACTAACCGGGGTCGAGCCACGGGTCTCGACCCGTCCTTCGGCCCCCCGCACGCGGGGAGAAGGGGATATGCCGCAAACCCTTCGCCTCCACCGCCGTTGAATGACGCATGTTCCCTCTCCCCGTGCACGGGGAGAGGGTTAGGGTGAGGGGCTCATCCGGCATGTCCTGGACGAGGACATGATCCTCAGTCGGCATACTCGCCGGCGGCCTCGATGATCGGCTTCCAGCGGGCGATCTCGCTTTCGAGCTTGGCCTTCAGCGCAGCCGGCGTCGCATCGGCATCGGAGGATGGCGCCGTGCCGAGCTCGGCGAAGCGGGCGCCGACATTCGGATCCTTCAGCGCGACCTGCAGCGACTTCGACAGACGTTCGTTGATCTCAGCCGGCGTGCCCTTCGGCGTATAGATGCCGTGCCAGATGCCGACTTCAAAACCCGGCAGCCCGGCTTCGACGGCTGTCGGAATATCCTTCATCACGTCGAGCCGCTTGGGCGAGGTCACGGCATAGGCCTTGATCGTGCCGCCCTGAATCTGCTTCGTCGTGTTGGTCGTCTGATCGCACATCACATCGACCTGACCGCCGAGCAGATCGGTCATGGCAGGGCCGGTGCCCTTGTAGGGAACGGTCGTGAGCGGCGTCTGGATGGCGCTCATGAACATCATGCCGCAGAGATGCGAGGCCGCACCGATGCCGGCATTGGCAACCGTCACCTTGTCCTTGTTCGCCTTGATGTAGTCGATCAGCCCCTTGAGGTCGGCCGGCTCCATGTCCTTACGGGCAACGATGGTCATCGGCACCTCGGTGACGAGGCCGACATAGTCGAAGGCGCCGAGCGTGTCGTAGGCGAGCTTGCGGTAGAGCGTAGCGCTGGTCGCCATGCCAATATGGTGCAGCAGGATGGTGTAACCGTCGGGATCGGCACTCGCCACGCGGCCAGCACCGAGCGTGCCGCCGGCGCCGCCGACATTTTCGACGACGATCTGCTGGCCGAGATCCTTCGACATGGATTCGGCGACCAGGCGCGCGACGGTGTCGGTCGGGCCGCCGGCCGCAAAGGGCACGACCATGGTGATGGTGCGCTCGGGATAGGTCTGCGCCGAAGCGGCGCCGGCGAGAAGAGAGACCGCGGCAGCCGCGGTCAGGCCGAGCATGGCCTTCAGAATTTTCATCGTTTCCTCCCTGATGAAATAAGCGAGCCCGCCGACACATCCTCCGCGCCGGTTCGGATCACCTATTTGCCGCCGGGAAAAATCGACCCGCAATCATTGCAACCGCTTTCGAAAGACGATTTTGCGACAGTGCGATGCAGCATGGGTCGATTTGGAAACAAACGCCCAATGCGGTGGGTGGAAATCCACCCATCGCGCTATGACGTCTGCCTTATTTTTTGGGAGGCAGCACCACTTCGCCGGTCTCGATGAGCGACTTGAGGTTGGAGAGAATGCGTGGCCAGCCGCCTGAAACGGCGTTGATAAGCTTGGAATTCTCGACTGCGATGGAATGGGTCACCGTCAGCTTGGTGGCAGTATCGTTGTCCGCCTCGATCTCCATCACGCATTGCGAATAGCCCTCGGCCTTCAGCTCCGGCATGAACTCGTTCCGCCATTTCAGCACGAGCCGGTTGGGCGGATCGCATTCGAGGATCTCGCCGGTATCGGCGACTGATCCGTCCTCGAACAGAAGCTTCCAGGCAGCGCCCGCTCGCCACTCGGTCTCGAAATGGGCGCCGAGCCAGAATTTCTTCATGAACTCGGCCGTCGTCAGCGCCGCCCAGAGCTGTTCCGGCGTCGTGCGGATAAAGGTGACATAGTTATATGTGCTGCCAGCCATGATGATACTCCCTTTTCGCCAGGACCAGAACAGGATGATTTTAGGCCGACCCGGCCTAAAATCTGAATCCTGTTCTCAACTAGATAGCTAGAGCATGATGTCGTCCGAAAACCGCTTGCACTTTTCGGCATCATGCTCTGGGTACTCCCCGATGGCCAGGCCGCGGATCTAGTGGCCGCCCTTGCCTTCGAGAGTCTGCTTCAGATCGGCGAGCGCATTCAGTTGCTGCCGCTCGAATTTGTTGATCCATCGTTGCGCGATCTCGTTGATCGGCACGGGATTGATGAAGTGCAGTTTCTCCCGGCCCTGGCGCTGCGACGAAACGAGGCTCGCCTCCTCCAGGATCGCAATATGTTTGGCCACGGCCTGGCGCGTCATCGTAAGCCCCTCGCAGAGCTCAGCCAGAGTCTGGCCGTTCCTCGCATACAGCCGATCTAGCAACTGCCGCCGGCTCGCATCCGCAAGAGCCCGGAAAACCGTATCATCATCCATGTCTTTATATGGAACCATTTGGTTGCCTATTTTGCCCCTTATAGGCAACCAAATGGTTGCATGTCAAGCCGTAAAATGTGGTTGGAATGCATGCGCCTTTAAAAAAGGCGCTAACTTTCGGTGATCAGCATCCGCTTGTCGAGACCGTATTTCTGCATCTTTTCGTAGAGTGTCTTCCGAGAAATGCCGAGCGACTCATAGACCGGCCTGAGGCTTCCGCCATGAGCCACCAGCGCGCTGGCAATGACCCCTCGTTCGAATTCGGCGACACGCTCAGCAAGCCCGGTCGCCTCCTCGGCTTGGCGCCCGCCATTGTCGAGACCGAGGACCAGACGGTCTGCGGCATTCCTCAATTCACGCACATTGCCGGGCCAGTCGCGCTGAGCGATGTCGGAAATCACTTCCGGCGGCACGGCCATCTCGTCGCGACCGTAGCGGGCCGCCGCCTCCCGCACCAGTTGCAGGAAGAGCAGCGGAACATCTGCCCGCCGCTGCGACAGCGACGGCACATGCAGCGTCGCGACATTCAGCCTATAGAACAGGTCGGCGCGGAAGCGCCCCGCCGCCACCTCCGCCTCCAGATCGACCTTGCTTGTCGCGATGAAGCGCACGTCGAGCGCCACCACCT
This sequence comes from Rhizobium ruizarguesonis, assembly GCF_017357285.1. Taxonomy (NCBI): domain Bacteria; kingdom Pseudomonadati; phylum Pseudomonadota; class Alphaproteobacteria; order Hyphomicrobiales; family Rhizobiaceae; genus Rhizobium; species Rhizobium ruizarguesonis. The sequence goes on from NZ_CP071678.1 coordinate 4,129,410, forward strand.
CGTTCGATCCGAGCCTGGAGATCACCCGCTCCTGCAGCACCCGCAGGAACTTCGCCTGCAGGTCGAAGGGCATGGAGCCGATCTCGTCGAGCAGGATCGTGCCGCCGCGCCCGTGTTCGAATTTTCCATAACGCGGCCTCACCGCACCCGGAAATGCCCCCACCTCATGGCCGAAGAGCTCGCTCTCGATCAGGTTTGCCGGCAGTGCGGCACAATTGATCGCGATGAACGGCCGACTCGCCCGGGCGCTGATGTCATGGAGCGCCCGCGCCACCACCTCCTTGCCGGCCCCGGTCTCGCCGACGATCAGCGTATCGGCATCGCTCGCCCCGATCGCCCGGATGCGGTAGCGCAGATCCACCATCACCTGCGTGCGCCCCGGCAGCCGCGCCTCGATATCGTCGCGCTTGCCGGCAACCGCCTTCAGCAGCCGGTTTTCGAGCACCAGGCCGCGCCGCTCCATCGCCCGGCGGATGACCCCGGCAAGCATCTCGGGCGTGAACGGCTTCTCGATGAAATCATAGGCGCCTTCGCGCATCGCCTTCACCGCAAGCTGAACGTCGCCGTGGCCGGTGACGAGAATGACCGGCACCTCCGGGTCGAGCTCACGGATCTTCTGCATCAGCGTCATGCCGTCGATGCCGGGCATGCGGATATCGCTGACGACGACGCCGGGAAAGCTGTAGCCGATCAGTTCCAGCACGTGGTCGCCGTTCGAATAGGTCTCGACGCTGAAGCCGGAGAGCTCCAGCGCCTGCGCCGTCGAGCGGCGCAGTTCCTCCTCGTCGTCAACCAGCAGGATCTTTGCATCGTTCATTCCGCTGCCTCCGGCATCAATCCTGCCGCCGATTGCAGCTCGATGCGGAACACCGCGCCTCCTTCGGGATGATTGGCAGCAGTCAGGCTGCCGCCGAAATCCTTGATGATGTTGTAGGAAATCGAAAGCCCGAGGCCGAGCCCCTTGCCGACGCCCTTCGTCGTGAAGAACGGGTCGAAGATACGTTCGGCGATCGCCGCCGGCACGCCCGGGCCATGGTCCCGCACCGTCAGCACCACCTTTCCGGCCTCCTCGAAGGCCGAAACCTCGATGCGCCGATCATCCAGCCCTTCCACCGCATCGGCCGCATTCGAGATCACGTTCACCAGCACCTGCTGCAGACGCACCGAACCGGCGCGCACCACCGGCGGACGCGGCCCGAGAGCGAGCAGCAGTTCGGCATCCGCCGCCTTCAGCCGCCAGGCGATGATCTCCAGCGTATCGCGCATCGCCTCGTCGAGGGAAACGGGACCGAGCTTCTCGTTCGGCTTGCGGGCGAAGTTGCGCAGGTGCCGGCTGATCGCAGCCATACGGTCGATCAGCCCGCCGATACGGCGGATATTGTCCCGCGCCTCCTCCGTCCGCCCGCGGTCGATGAGAACGGAGGCGCTGTCCGTATAGGTCTTGGCAGCGGCGAGCGGCTGGTTGAACTCGTGCGAAAGCGCAGCCGACATCTGCCCCAGCCCGGCAAGCTTGCCCGCCTGGATGAGGTCCGCTTGCGTCTGTCGAAGCTGCTGCTCGGTCAGCCGCCGCTCGGCGATCTCCTCTTCGATGCGGCTGTTGACGCGGGCAAGATCGGCCGTGCGCTCATCGACGCGCCGCTCCAGCTCGTTGCGGGCCTCGGCCTGCATCTGCATGCGCTCGGCAAGCCGCGCCCGCCGCTGGCGAAGGACGGCCACCGTAAGCCCGGCAATGCAGAGGATGAGAAACACGGCAGCAAGCGCCGTGCGCGCCTGGGCGCGGATGGAACTCGTCTCCATCAGCACGTTCACCGTCCAGTCCTCGGCCGGCATGTAATGCGAGAGCACCAGATATTCGCTCGAGCCGCGCTCGCCGGCCAGCGTCATCAGCTCATGCTGCTCGAAGTGATGTCGCGTCACTGGCAGCGCCGTCAGCCTGGCATTGGCATAGCGCCGCGACGCCTCGGTGCGGGCGATGCGATCGGCCGTCAACGGCAGGATGGCGCCGTAAAGCCATTCCGGGCTTCCCGACATGAAGATGATGCCCTCGGGATCGGAGACGAAGATCCTGTATTCGCCGCCGCCCCAGGATGATTCGATCGTGTCGATATCGACCTTGAAGACGATGACACCGCGAATATCCGCGCCTGTCCGGATCGGTGCGGCAAAATAATAGCCGCGCTTCAGCGAGGTTGTGCCGAGCGCGTAGAACCGCGCCTGCCGGCCTTCGATCGCATCCTGGAAATAGGGCCGGTAGCTGAAATTCTGGCCGACGAAACTTGCAGGTCCGTCGTAATTGCTGGCCGCGATCGTCTCTCCATCCGGCTTGACCACATAGATGTCGGAGGATTTCAGCAGCCCGTTGATCGCCTTGAGATAAAGATTGGCCGCAGCGCGCAGCGCCTCATCCTCGGGCGCGCTCACCAGTTCCTTGATGTCGTCGTGATCGGCGATCAACGCCGGCAGCGCCTCGTAGCGGTTGAGATGGCCGCTGAGTGCCGAAACGGCAAGACGCAGCGCCGTTCCCGCCTGCGCCGAGGCTTCCTCCATATAGGCGCGCGTGGCAATCGCGCTGCCGTAGGTGAAGAAGGCGAATATGATCAGCGGCACGACCAGCAACGCCGCTATCGCACGATATCTCGAAGACAGAACCGGCTCCTCCCCTTTCTGCCTCCACTCCCCAGCGAGGCATACCCCATGGCACCGAGTTTAGTGAGGCCGGCAGGGATTTCCAAGGGGTCGCCGAAACTTGACACCCGCCTAGGGCGGATGTCCTATTGCCGCATCGCAAGGAGACCCCACTCATGAGCGACGATCAGGCGCCCACCGACAGCAAGCTCACTACCTCCAAACGCCGTTGGGCGACCGAAGGTAAGTTCCTCACCGGCCGCATCAGCCGTCCCGAAGCCGAGCGCCTGCCGCCCGGCCAGCACCTCGTCAAGAACTGGCCGGTGCTCGATCTCGGCCAGCAGCCTGTTGTCTCCACAGATACCTGGCGGCTCGATGTGCGCGGACTCGTCGAAACGCCGCTCACTCTCACCTGGGCCGCGTTCCAGGCGATCGAGCAGAGCGCCAAGGTGAGCGACATCCACTGCGTCACCACCTGGTCGCGCTACGATAATAAATGGAAGGGCGTTTCGACGCGCGATCTGCTCGATCTCGCCATGCCCAAGCCCGAAGCCGGTTACGTCATGCTGACGAGTTATGACGGCTACACCACCAACCTGCCGCTTTCCGATTTCGCCGCCGAGGATGCGATCCTCGCCACCGCCTGGGAAGGCCTGCCGCTAACGCCCGAACACGGTGGCCCGATGCGCCTCGTCGTGCCGCATCTCTATTTCTGGAAAAGCGCCAAATGGCTGCGCCGCATCGACCTTATGCCTGCCGACCAGGCAGGCTTCTGGGAAAAGAACGGCTACCACATGTATGGCGATCCGTGGCGCGAGCAGCGCTATTCCGACGATTGAGCCTTCGGTTGCGAGAAGCGGCGAAGCGCAAACACACCGAGGCCGAACAAAGAGGCAAGCCCCGTCAGAGACGCCATGCTGGCGACATGGAATGGGATCCCCCTCCAGCGCGGCTCGACGATATCGGCTGTGTTGAAGGCCTCGCCGCTGAACCGGCAGGTGATGAGCGCAAGACCGCGCCGCACCATGTCAGCATCGACAGCGGAAATGATTTCGCCTGCAGCAGCCCCCTCCCGCGGCATCTCGCGCATCGAAAGCAAGACGGCCTTGGTCGCGGCCAGATAGGCATGGGCGCATTCGTTGAACGGGCTTTCCTCATCCGTCACGCTGCCCGGCATCCGGCCCCACAGACAGTAGGAATACTGGATCTCGGCATAGTTCAGCATGCGGCGGAACGGCTCGTTCGTATCGACTGCACGGGATGCAAGGTCGATAATCCCACTGCGATAGTCAGACATGACAGCCATCTCGCCATGGGAAATTTCCGGGATATCCAGGCCCGCATGGCTACCGCCATCGCTGCGGCTATGAGCAAAAGCGCTTCCGGCAACCCCACAAAAAAAGGCAGCCGCGGCAAACGCCGCCGACAGGAGTGGTATGGTTTTGCCGATTTTCATGCTTGCTCGAAAAGTTAAGGGCGCCGGCAAAGCGGCGCCCTTCGATGCCTTCAGTGAAATGCCGTGGCCGGCCGGCTGCGTTGTCCACCCCTGACCGCAAGTCGCTTTTCCGCCAGCGCCCCGAAGGCGAGGCCGAGCGCTGCCCAGAGGATCACATGCATGCCGAGTGAGGTCGTGCGGAACCGCCAGAGCACCATCGCCGAGAAGTTCTCCGGCACCTCGTTGATCGGCGGCAGCAGATAGAGCACGACGCCGATGAAGACGAGATAGACGATGCCGGCGATGATCGCGCCGTTCCAGAGACCGAAACGCTCGGAAAGGCGGCGCGACAGCGCCACTGCGGCAACCAGCGCCGCAAGCGAGACGACGATCATCAGGAAGAACAGTTCGGTCCTCGCACCGATCGTGTCGGGATTGCCGACCGCCGGCGGGTTGGCCGGATATTTGATACCGGGAACGAGGACAACCGCCACGAAGGCGGCAATGGCGATGACGGCCGAGGTGCCGCGCGGCGAAAGGCTGCTGAATCGGCCTTGCACGAAAGCGAAGGCGAGCGCGAAGAGCCCGCCGACGGCGACGCTGTAGGCCATGACGCCGGTGAAAAGGCCAAGACCGGCCTGTGTGGCCCGGCTGACGATTTCGGGTTCGGCAGCCTCGCCGGCCGCCTGGGCGCTTGCCTCCTCGAAGGCGATCGCCGCATCGACCAGCGGCTCGCCGAAAGTATGGGCGAAAGCGAAAACGAGGATACCAGCAATCAGGCCCGCGAGCATGCCGCGAAGCAGAAGGTTTCCAACCATGTCAGGAACTCCCTTAGTGGCAGGGAAAGCCGAGGAGATGGCGGCCGTCATGCACGAATTCGTGCACATACATGCCGTTGAACAGCGCCATCGCGCCTTCCTCGGTGCCGACGAAATAGAGGACGATGAGCATCAGCAGGCCGCCGAAGATCGCCCAGGGCAGGATCTCGCCTACAGGGATCGGCGCCGGTACAGCAACGGGCGCGAAAGTGGTGTCAGACATGTATTCCTCCGGGAATGACGCGTTCAGTCGAAAGAGTGCTTGTGCAGTAGGGTCTGACTTCCAGCGCGAAGAGCTTTCGACACACTGGTCACAGTGGCGCGACCGCGCCGGACTTACACCGGCTTCCAAACCCGCAACAGCACGGTTATATCTGCACGCCGAAGAGACTGTCAACGAAACTTCACAAGCCGGCGAAGGACGCTGTCGCCGCATTTCGGGAGACAAGAACGACTGTGAACACGCGCCTCACCTGGATCTGCCACGGCGCGACGGCAGCAAGCCGCAAGGCCCTGTTCCCGCTCGACGAACCGCTCGAGGACAAGGCAGTGGAGGAGGCCGGCAGGATGATCGCCCCGCCCCGCGCCGATCGTATTGCCACAAGCCCCGCCTTGCGCGCCCGTCAGACTGCTGATGCGCTGCGCCTCGAAGCCCGGATAGATCAGGCGCTTTGCGACTACGACCATGGCCGCTGGGCCGGCAGGTCGATCGCGGCGATCGGGACCGAAGAGCCGGAGAACCTCATGGGGTGGATGAGCGATCCGGAAGCGGCCCCGCATGGCGGCGAGAGCATTCTTGATCTGCGCACGCGCATCGCCGGCTGGATGGATGGACAGACCGTCCTCGACGGCCACATTATTGCAATCAGCCATGCGGCCGTCATCCGGGCAGCGATCGTGCATGTGCTTCAGGCGCCACTCTCCTCCTTCTGGCTGAGCGACGTCGAGCCACTTTCCGTCATCCGCATGACCAGCAACGGACAGCGCTGGTCTCTGCGCTTCCAGCATTAGAGACTGCTGATCTTATCCAGCTTTGCACAAGCAAATCGCGTCATCTCTGTTGAACCCGGCTTTGCGGGGACTACTTCCTTGTCCCAAGGAGATGGAAGCATGACATATGATTGGAGTGGCGAGCGCACGCGACGCCTGCGTTTCATGCGTGTCGCCACAGTCACGGTTCTGGTCGGTCTCATCGTCAGCGTTCCGCTGCTGATCGTCACCGCCTGAAGCACTGGAAAGGGCGAGCGATGCATCAGCACGCTCGCCTTCGTTCTTTTCCGCATGAGCCAGTCTCCCGAACCATGAAGGGGACCGTGCTGATAACGACGCCCTGGTTCCCCACAAGCCTGTCGGGTCTCTCTGCGGCACAGCAACAGGCTGCCGCCTCTGATAATTCGCCTTCTGGTTTCAACAAACATTTCAGACTTTCGTGATATTTCCGCGAAGGTGGAGATGGAGAAGGCATAATGCCGGTGTTTTTCCAAAGCAGGGCCGGACGGCAATGCGTGTCGATCGTGGTGTCTGGAGCGACCCTCTGGCTTCTCGGCACGCTGCTACAGCTCGACGACAGCCTGGTCGCCTTCATGACCGGTTTCGGCGAGTACGGCGCCGACAAGCTCGTTCTGGCGCTCGGCATCGCCGGCGCCATGAGCTTCATCTATTCGGTGCTGCGCATCGCCGACCTGCGTAAGGAAATGGAACTGCGCGCGGCCGCCCAGGCAAAAGCCGATTGGACCGCAACCCACGACCATCTCACCAAGCTGCCGAACCGCTACGCCTTCGAGCGCAAGATCCTCTCACGGCCGGTCAAGGACGACGAGGCCGAGATCGAGGAGTGGGATCGCAACGTCACCATCTTCTCCGTCGACCTCGACGGCTTCAAGAAGGTCAACGACCTCGTCGGTCACAAGGGCGGCGACATCCTGTTGATCGAGGTTGCCAGACGGATCTGCGCGCTCGGCAATGCCGACTGCGTCTATCGCTTCGGCGGCGACGAATTCATCATCGTCGCCTTCGCCCTGACGGCGCAGCGCGAGGAGCGTTTTGCCAAGCTGCTGATCCAGGCCGTCACCCGGCCGATCCATATCGATGGTTTTGCCGTCGAAGTCGGCGCCAGCGTCGGCTATGACCGCTGGGTTGAGGAAGCCGAACCGCTGGAAGATGCCGCCCACCGGGCCGACCTCGCCATGTACGAGGCGAAATCACGCGGACCGAACCACTATTTCGTCTTCGAGCCTTCGATGCAGGACAAGGTAACGGAACGCGCCGCGTTGGAAACCAGGCTGCGCGCCGCCATCTCCAACAAGGCGATCAAGCCCTTCTACCAGCCGCTGATCGATTTGAAGACCGGCCAGCTCTGCGGCTTCGAGGCGTTGGCGCGCTGGATCGGCGACGACGGCGTCAACATCCCGCCGCCGGTCTTCATCGATATCGCCGAGGAAACCGGCATGATCACGGCATTATTCGAGGATCTCCTCACCCAGGCCTGCAGCGACGCACTCACCTGGCCGGAGCATGTGACGTTGTCCTTCAACGTCTCGCCGGTGCAGATGGAAGACAGATTGCTGACGTCGCGCATTCTCAAGGTCCTTTCGGCAAGCCGGCTGCCGCCGCAGCGCCTGGAAGTGGAGATCACCGAAAACGCGCTGATCCAGGATCCCGCCGTCGCTGCCACCATTCTCGACGAACTACACGCAGCCGGCATCCAGATCGCACTCGACGATTTCGGCACGGGCTATTCGAGCCTTGCCCAGCTAGCCCGCTATCGTTTCGACAAGATCAAGATCGACAAAAGCTTCATCGCCACCTATCGCGACGAGGAGCGCCAGGAAAAGATCGTCCGGGCCATGCTCGGCCTCGGCAGGAGCCTCAACATCAAGACGACCGCGGAAGGCATCGAGGAGCACGGCCAGCTCGCCTTCCTGCTGCAGCTCGGTTGCGACATCGGCCAGGGCTATCTCTTCGGCAAAGCGATGCCCGCCGCCGAGGCGGGCATCTTCATCAGCGATCGCAAGACCCGTCTGGCCTTCACGGCCTGACGGAGCGCTCTAACCTTTTGTTTTGACGTAATTCCCGGCAAACCGCTTCGCGCTTTGCCGGGAATTTGCTCTAAAAAGCCTGGCGCAGGATCACGAAGAGCACGAAGGCGATTGCGATCGAGGCCGGCAACGTCAGCACCCAGGCCATCAGCATATTGCGCACGGTCGACCATTGCAGGCCGGACCCGTTCGCCGCCATGGTGCCGGCAACGCCTGACGACAGAACATGCGTGGTTGAGACCGGCAGGCCGAGATGATCGGCCGAAGCGATGGTGACCATCGCCACGACTTCGGCTGCCGCACCCTGACCATAGGTCAAATGCGTCTTGCCGATCTTTTCGCCGACGGTGACGACGATGCGCTTCCAGCCCACCATCGTGCCGAGGCCGAGCGCGATCGCGACCGCCACTTTCACCCAGAGCGGGATGAACTTCGTCGCGTTGTCAACCGCCTTGTGATAGTTCGTCACTGCGCTGAGGTCGCCGGCATCCATCGGCAGCAACTTCTGCTTGTCGATCAGCTTCAACGCCTCGCCGATCAGGTAGATGTCGTTGCGGACGTTGCCGACGAGATTGGTCGGCACCGCTTCGAGCGTCGGGAAGGCGGCGACTTCGGCACTGGTCTGGTGGATATATTGCTGCAGGGCCGGCGTCGTCGCATCCGTCCAGGTCTTGTTCTTGACGGCGTTGCTGACCTCGGCCTTGTAGTCCGCAACGGTCACGCCAGGCTTCACATATTTGCCGAGTGCGGCTTCCACCTGGACCGATGCCGACTTGTAGGCTTCGAGATAATTGACATCGGGCGTGCGGTTCAGCGCGAAGGCCGTCGGCACCAGGCCGATCAGGATGAGCATGATGAGGCCCATGCCCTTCTGGCCATCGTTGGAACCGTGGGCGAAGCTGACGCCGGTGCAGGTAAAGATCAGAATCGCACGGATCCAGAGCGGCGGCGGCTGGTTGCCCTTCGGTTCGTCATAGAGCGCCTTGTTGCGCACCAAAACCTTCATGACGAGCAGAAGAACGGCCGAAAGGCCGAAGCCGATCAGCGGCGAGATCAAAAGTGATAGTCCAATATTGGTCGCCTGCGACCAGTCGACGCCGCTGGTCGCTGTGCCTGCCGGCGCCAGGAACTGGTTGGCAAGGCCGACGCCGATGATCGAGCCGACCAGCGTATGCGAACTCGACGACGGCAGACCGAGATACCAGGTTCCGAGGTTCCAGAAGATCGCCGCGATCAGCAGCGCAAAGACCATGGCAAGGCCGGAGCCGGAGCCGACCTGGAGGATCAATTCCACCGGCAGCAGCGCCAGGATGCCGAAGGCGACGGCGCCGCTCGAAGTCAGCACGCCGAGGAAGTTGAAGAAGCCGGACCAGATGACGGCAAATTCCGCCGGCATGGAACGGGTGTAGATCACGGTGGCGACGGCATTGGCTGTATCATGGAAACCGTTGACGAACTCGAAGCCGAGCGCGATGAGCAGCGCAAGGCCCAGCAGAATCCAGGGAACGGCAACTGCGGTCGTCAGGTCGCGGGCGAGTGCATAGGCGACATATCCAAGGCCGCAAACCAGAACGAGCCCGAACAGCGGCAAGAACCACTTGCCGGCCGAATTCGAACTGTGGAGCGGGTGGGAAGCGTCGCTATGAACCTGGCTGGGGGCAATATCGGCCATGGCATAGTTCCTTGTTCCGTTTGCAAATTTGCCTTTTGTTAATAATTCCGCCGCGTGAAGCTCTCATGACGCCATGGCTGACCCGCCCGTAAGACACTGACGCCGCACGATCCTACCCGTCATGTGCTCGTCCCGGCGCATTCGTGAAACATGCCGTATGTCGATCGCGGCCGGCCCAAGACGGTCGTGCGCGCTTCGACAAAAAACGAGCAGCGGGCGAATAATTTCTTTCCGCCGGAAGCCTCGACGCTAAGTTCGGTCGTGACCACAACCGTGCGGAGTCTTTGAGACATGCCATCGACCGACCTTCTCCTGACTTTCAACGCCGGTTCCTCGACGGTGAAGATCGGCATCTTCGCGATGGACGGCGATGCGGCGCGGCGCATCGGCAAGGGTGTGATCGATTTCCGCGCCGAGCCGCTGTCTCTCAGCCTGACAGCGGGGCCACAGACATTCGAGACGCCGCTGAAGGCGGAGACGACGGAAGACCTGCATGGCGTCATCGACGAGACCTTTTCCCTTCTCGCCGGGCATCTCGATGTCGCCGCCGTGCGCGCCGCCGGCCACCGCGTCGTCCATGGCGGCGACCGCTTCACCAGTGCCGTCGCCCTTAATGACGCCGCGATCGATGCGGTCGATGCGCTGACCTCGCTTGCGCCCCTGCACCAGCCGCAGGCGCTGCGCTTCATCCGCGCGCTCCGGCATCTGAAGCCGCATCTTGTCCAGACGGCCTCCTTCGACACCGCCTTCCACGCCACGCAGGACGATCTCGTTCGCCGCTTCGCCATTCCCCGCGCGCTGCATGACGAAGGCATCAAGCGCTATGGTTTCCACGGACTTTCCTACAAGTTCATCGCCGGCGAGCTTCGCCGCAAGGCGCCGCACGCGGCAAAGGTGGTCGTCGCCCATCTCGGCAGCGGCGCCAGCCTCTGCGCGCTGGATGAAGGCGTCAGCCGCGATTGCAGCATGGGTTTTTCGACGCTCGACGGCATCCCGATGGCGACGCGCACCGGCTGGCTCGATCCCGGCGTCATCCTGCATCTGGCCGGTGAGAGGAGACAATCCTTCGAGGAGATCGAGGACCTGCTTTATCATCGCTCCGGCCTGCTCGGCGTCTCAGGCATCAGCGCCGATACGCGCGACCTCTTGAAGGACGATCGGCCGCAGGCCCGCCAGGCGATCGACCTCTTCACGCTGCGCATTGCCGGCGAGATCGGTCGCATGGCAGCGACGCTGAACGGTCTCGACACGCTCGTCTTCACCGCCGGCATCGGCGAGCATCAGTCGGAGATCCGTGCCGGCGTAGCCAAGCGATCGTCCTGGCTTGGCCTTGCCATCGACGAAAAAGCCAATGCCGCCAATGATTTCACGATCAGCACGAGAAAAAGTCGCATCGCCGCTCACGTCATCGCCACCGACGAGGAGCAGGTCATCGCCGACGAGGCGCTGTCTATTCTTCGCGGTGGCTGATCCAGATCAACAACACGCCGGCGCCAGCCGGTAGAATTGACGTTGAACAAGTCTCGAACGAGAGAAACCCATGGAAAAGCATGTCTCGCCCGCCGCCTTGACTGACGCCGAACTCACCCTGATCGACCGCTACTGGCGCGCCGCCAACTATCTCTCCGTCGGCCAGATCTACCTTCTTGCCAATCCGCTGCTGCGCGAACCGCTGCAACCGGAGCACATCAAGCCCCGTCTGCTCGGCCACTGGGGCACGACGCCCGGCCTCAACTTCATCTATGCGCATCTGAACCGGCTGATCCGCGCCCGCGACCTCGACATTATCTACATGTGCGGCCCAGGCCACGGCGGGCCGGGCATGGTCGCCAATACCTATCTCGAAGGCATCTACAGCGAAATCTATCCCGATATTTCCGAAGACGCCGAGGGCTTGCGCAAGCTCTTCCGGCAGTTCTCCTTTCCAGGCGGCATTCCGAGCCACGCGGCGCCGGAAACGCCGGGCTCGATCCACGAGGGCGGCGAACTCGGTTACGCCCTCGTCCATGCCTATGGCGCGGCCTTCGATAATCCCGATCTGATCGTCGCCTGCGTCATCGGCGATGGCGAGGCCGAAACCGGGCCGCTCGCCGCAAGCTGGCATTCCAACAAGTTCCTGAACCCCGCACGCGACGGCGCCGTGCTGCCGATCCTGCATCTGAACGGCTACAAGATCGCCAACCCGACCATTCTCGGCCGCACCAGTGACGAGGACCTGTATCACCTCTTCGAAGGCTACGGCTATGAACCCTTCTTCGTCGACGGTCATGAACCGCACGACATGCACCAGCAGATGGCCGCGACCTTCGACCAGGTCTTCGACCGCATCCGTGAGATCCAGAACGAGGCTCGCCTCGGCAAGGCGCCCGATTTCTGCCCGCGCTGGCCGATGATTGTGCTGCGCAGCCCGAAAGGCTGGACCGGCCCGAAGGAAGTCGATGGCAAGAAGGTCGAAGGCTTCTGGCGCGCCCACCAGGTGCCGGTCTCCAATTGCCGCGAGGATGAAAGCCATCGCAAGATCCTCGAGGACTGGATGCGCGGCTATGATCCCGAAGACCTGTTCAGTACCGACGGCCGGCTGAAACCCGAGTTGCGGGCACTCGCCCCTGTTGGCGAACGCCGCATGGGCGCCAATCCGCACGCCAATGGCGGCTTGCTGCGCAGGGAGCTCGATGTTCCCGATATCCGCGATTATGCGGTCGATATCGGCAAGCGCGGCAGCGCCATGGTGCAGTCGACGGAAATCCTCGGCCATTACCTCCGCGACACGATGAAGCGCAACGCGGAGGCGGCCAACTTCCGTATCTTCGGCCCCGACGAGACCGAATCGAACCGCCTCGGTAGCGTCTTCGAAGTCACCGACCGTGTCTGGATGGAGAGTATCGAACCCTACGACGTCCACTTGTCCCGGGATGGACGTGTCATGGAGGTGCTGAGCGAACATCTTTGCCAGGGCTGGCTGGAAGGCTACCTCTTGACTGGCCGGCACGGTCTTTTCTCCTGCTACGAGGCCTTCATCCACATCATCGATTCCATGTTCAACCAGCACGCCAAGTGGCTGAAGGTGACGCGCGAGCTTGCATGGCGAAAGCCGATCTCGTCGCTGAATTATCTGCTGACCTCGCATGTCTGGCGACAGGACCACAACGGCTTCAGCCATCAGGATCCCGGCTTCGTTGATCTCGTCGCCAACAAGAAGGCCGATATCGTCCGCATCTACCTGCCGCCGGATGCCAACACCCTGCTCTGGGTCGGCGATCATTGCCTGCGCACCTATGACCGCATCAATGTCATCGTCGCCGGCAAGCAGCCGGAGCCGCAATGGCTATCGATGAACGAGGCGGTGAAACATTGCGAGGCCGGCATCGGCATCTGGCACTGGGCAAGCAACGATGACGATACCATCCTGCCTGATCTCGTCATGGCCTGCGCCGGCGATGTGCCGACCATGGAGACGCTTGCCGCCGTCGATCTGCTGCGCAAGGCCATTCCGGAACTGAGGATCCGCACGGTCAACGTCGTCGATCTCCTGGCACTGCAATCCAGGGATCAGCATCCGCATGGCCTGACCGACGAGGCCTTCGACGCGATCTTCACCGCCGACAAGCCTGTGATCTTCGCCTATCACGGCTATCCCTATCTCATCCACCGCCTGACCTATAAACGCACCAACCACCGCAACATCCACGTCCGCGGCTTCATCGAGGAAGGCACGACGACGACCCCCTTCGACATGACCGTCCTCAACGAACTTGACCGCTTCCACCTCGCCATCGAAGCGATCGAGCGTGTACCCAGCCTGAAGGAAAAAGCAGGCGAAGCGCTCGCCGCGTTCCGCGGCAAGCTTGCGGAGCATCACGACTATGTCCGCGAATATGGTGAGGACATGCCGGAGGTGCGGGACTGGACGTGGCCGATGGCGTGAAGCGAAAACCAAACAGAATCGCACGGAACTGGTCGGCGGAGTGCATCCGGCGGGAGCAGTCGTCAAGCAACGTCTAAAGTTGGTGAAAACCATCGGCGCACTGTTCCTTGAAGGCCGCATCGTAGGCTATGCATCTACGGCAAGCTTCAAGGCCGTCGACCGAGGAAACGACATGAAAAGTTTCGCTGCCACGCTTACCGCCGCCCGGCTGGAAAAGGCGCTCGCCTTCTACATGACGCCCGAAGCCCAGCGCGATGGCTCGGACGATGCCGTCAAATCAGCTGAGGAACGAGACGCATACGAGACCCGCGCCGGCGGACGCGCCCGCAACACGGAAGAGGGCGTCGAAGCCTGGTAAGGCACCGGGCAACCTTGCGGGTGGCTATACATCTTCAAGCCGAACCTTCTCCTTCACGCGCCAGACCCGGGGCGTTTCTCCGGTATATTTAAAGAAGAAGCGCGAGAAATAGGCGGGGTCGGCAAAGCCAAGCCGAAATCCGATCTCCTGAACGCTGCCCAGCGTAAAAACAAGCTGACGTTTCGCCTCTTCAACGAGTTTGCCGGCGATCAATTCATGGGGAGTGTTGCCGGTCATCGCCCGGACGATACGGGTGAGATGCGTCGGGGAAAGCCCAAGCTCTCTGGCGTAGAAAGAGGCGGGCTTGTGTGATCGAAAATGTTGCTGAATGAGCTCGCTCAGCATTTCCATCCGCCGCTCGTTCTCGTTTGGCGGAAGCTCGTGCGTATTCCCCTCATGGGAAATCCTCGCCGTCAGCCGCAACGCCAAGGCGACATAGGCGGCCAACGCCTCGTTGCGGCCGCTGCGGCGGTTTTCGAATTCGTCGCCCAGCCGCCTCAACGTCTGCATGACATAGACTGCCTCGGCATTATCAGGATCGAGCGGCGTAAGATGCGGCGTCGCCAGCCATTCGCCGAGCTGGCTTCGGTCGCCGGGCGGATGGCTGAGATGGGACCTCAACAGAGTGATCACCAGGCCGTCGATATCGCGTGAAAAACGAAAGCCATGATTGATCCCGGGCGGCACGGTGATGATGCCCGGCGGACGGATGGCATAGCTCTTTTCGCCGAAGATCGCATCGCCCGAACCGCCTTCGATGTACAATATCTGAAAGAAACTCTCGTGACGATGCGGGCGAATCTCCCAGTGATGCAAGCTGCTGCGGGAGCGAATAGTTTCGCAATGCACCCAAAAATCCGGTTCTCGCCCGGTCTTTTCGCCGTAGAGTTCATAGGTGGGGATATGTCTGCTCATGGGGTTCTTCGGAGGCTCCTCCCGCATCAATGTTCGATTAGTGCAATTTTTAGGTCGGGATGTCCATTGCTGCGGCAAGCGCGACACGGCAGAATCTGACAAAACGCAAAAATGCAGGGAGGAAGTATTTGCGCACTCAGGTCGCCATCATCGGTTCTGGACCATCCGGCCTGCTGCTCGGCCAGCTTCTGACCGAAGCCGGCATCGACAACGTCATTCTCGATCGTGTGAACAAGGATTATATCCTCGGCCGGGTTCGTGCCGGCGTTCTGGAGGAAGGCACCGTCGGGCTGCTGGATCAGGCCAAATCAGGCGCGAGGCTGCATACCGAAGGCTTACCGCATGACGGCTTCTCGCTGGCCTTTGATGGACGCGACCATCGCATCGACCTTCACGAATTGACCGGCGGCAGGCGCGTCACGGTTTATGGGCAGACCGAAGTGACGCGCGATCTCATGGAGCGGCGTGAAGCGAGCGGCTCCCTATCGATCTACGATGCCGTCGATGTCGCGCCGCATGATTTCGACGGCCACTCTCCCTTCGTCACCTTTCTGAAAGACGGTGTTGCCAAGCGCATCGATTGCGACTTCATCGCCGGCTGCGACGGGTTTCACGGCGTCAGCCGCAAGGCCGTCCCGGAACGGGCGATCAGGAGTTTCGAGAAGGTCTATCCCTTCGGCTGGCTGGGGGTCCTTGCCGACGTGGCGCCTGTCAGCCATGAGCTGATCTACGCCAACCATCCAAGGGGCTTTGCGCTCTGTTCGATGCGCTCGGCGACCCGCAGCCGCTACTACATCCAATGCGCGCTCGACGAGAAGATCGAGGACTGGAGCGACGATCGCTTCTGGGACGAGTTGAGACGGCGTCTGCCGGTGCATCACGCCGAGGCTTTGGCGACCGCGCCGTCCTTCGAGAAATCGATCGCGCCGCTACGCTCCTTCGTCGCCGAACCGATGCGTTTCGGCCAGCTTTTCCTGGTCGGCGACGCCGCCCATATCGTCCCCCCGACCGGCGCCAAGGGATTGAACCTTGCGGCCAGCGACGTTCATTATCTTTTCTCCGGGCTGATAGAGCATTACCGCGAAGGCTCGAATAGTGGCATCGACGCCTATTCGCAGAAGGCGCTCGCCCGCGTGTGGAAAGCCGTGCGGTTTTCCTGGTGGATGACGACGATGATGCATCGTTTTCCGGATACCGGGGATTTTGACCAGAAGATCCAGGAGGCGGAGCTCGACTATCTCACCCATTCCCGCGCCGCCTCGACGGTGCTTGCGGAGAATTATGTGGGACTGCCATTCTAATAGAAGTGTCTGAGGTGGGGGCCACGGACCAAAATTCGACCGTAGAACGGGCCGACGATAGTTCTGCTCTTCGAGCCACAATCATAATTGCACAGTTATGGATAGCGGTATTTATTTCATTTTACATCACCATTTCGCATGACAGGTTAGCGCTAAATTTCCAGCAGCTAACGAATACGGCGCTGGAGTGCGCCAAAAAAGGGAGAGAGAGAATGAAGAAGCTATTTCTGGCCGCCATTGCGGCAGTCGTCGTGGGCACGAGCGCCTATGCCGACACCATCAAAGTCGGGGTCATCGGTCCATTCTCCGGTCCGTTCGCGCTCCAAGGCAAAAACTTCAAGGCCGGCATCGACGCCTATATGGCGGTCAACGGCAACACGGTCGGCAGCGATACGGTGGAAATCGTCTATCGCGACGTGCCGCAGGCAGATCCCGCCCAATCCAAGGCGCTGGCGCAGGAACTGATCGTCAAGGAAAAGGTCCAGTATCTGGCCGGCTTCTATTTCACGCCCGATGCCATGGCCGTGACGCCGATCCTGAAACAGGGCAACGTGCCGATGGTCATCATGAACGCCGCCACTTCGGCGATCGTGACCAAGAGCCCGCTCGTCGTCCGCACCTCGTTTACCACCTGGCAGACATCGACCCCGATCGCCAAGGTCGCCTTCGACGCCGGCGTCAAGAAGGTGATTTCGGTCGTCAGCGATTACGGCCCCGGCATCGACGCCGAGAACGCCTTCAAGGCCGGCTTCGAAAAGGCCGGCGGCCAGGTGGTCGAGGCGATCCGCATGCCGCTTGCGACCAACGACTTCAGCCCGATCATGCAGCGCATCAAGGATTCCGGCGCTGAGGGTGTGTTCGCCTTCCTGCCGTCAGGTCCGACGACGCTCGGCTTCGTCAAGGCTTATAACGACAATGGCCTGAAGGCTGCCGGCATCAAGTTCTTCGCGCCGGGCGATCTGACCCAGGAATCCGATCTGCCGGCGCTCGGCGATGCGGCACTCGGCATCCAGACGACCTTCCACTACGCCGTGTCGCACGATTCTCCCGAGAATAAGGCTTTCGTCGAGGCGGCGACCAAAGCAATCGGCAACAAGGCCGAACTCTCCTTCCCCTCAGTCAGCGCCTATGACGGCATGTATGTCATCTACAAGATGATCGAGGCGACGGGCGGCAAGCAGGATGCTGAGAAGGCCGTCGATGCGGTCAAGGGCCTTGCCTGGACGAGCCCGCGCGGCCCGGTTTCGATCGATCCGGAAAGCCGTCACATCACGCAGAACATCTATCTGCGCGAAGTCGTCAAGGCCGATGACGGGACCTACATCAATAAGGAAGTCCAGACCTTCGAGAAGCAGGGCGATCCGGGCCTGGCGGCTGTCAAGTAACATCGAGCGTCAAGACAGGTGACGGGCTTGGCCTGCGATCAGGCCGAGCCCGCCGCATCGAAGCAAGGTATTTCCATGCAGACAGTCTTCAGCATAGCCGTCGACGCCTTTGCCTATGGCATGGTGCTGTTCGTGATATCGATCGGTCTTTCGGTGACCATGGGGCTGATGCGTGTCGTCAACCTGGCCCATGGCGCCTTCGCGATGATCGGCGGCTACATCGCCTCCTATGTCGCCCGCGACCTCGGCCTTGGTTATGCCGCTGCGGTCATCGCCGCCGTTGTCATCACCATCATCGTCGCCATTCCGATCGAACGCTTTCTCTACCGCCGGATCTACGGCGCGCCGGAACTGACCCAGGTGCTGATGACCATCGGCATCACCTTCTGCGTCATCGGCATCGCCAACTATGTGATGGGGCCGACGCTGAAGACCATACCGCTGCCCGCTGCGCTGCAAGGATCGGCCGATCTCGGCTTTCGCACCATTCCCGTTCACCGGCTTTTCGTCATCCTCTGCGGCCTCGCCGTGGCGCTCGCCCTCTGGTTCGCCGTCGACAGGACCAGCTTCGGCGTCAAGCTGCGCGCCTCTGTGGATGATGCGGCAATGGCTGCAGCACTCGGCGTGCGCACCGACATTATCTACGCGGTGAGCTTTGCCGTCGCCGTCGGGCTTGCGGCCTTCGGCGGCGTGGTTGGCGCCGAACTCCTGCCTGTCGAGCCCTATTATGCGCTGCGCTACATGGTCACCTTCCTGGTCGTCGTCTCCGTCGGCGGCGCGGGTTCCATTCCGGGCGCCCTGATCGCCTGCCTGCTGCTGGGCGCGATAGATACGACAGGACGGTATCTGATGCCGGAATTCGGCGAATTCTTCTTCTATCTCGCCGTGATCGCAATCATCTGCGTCTTCCCCCGCGGCCTTGCCGGAAGGGTGAAATAAGATGGCGCTTGTCATGAATGACGAAAACGGACCTCTCCAGCATCGTCGCGGGTTCATCAGCCGCGATCTTATCGGAATAGCGGTCATCATAGCCATTGCCGCCATCGGCTATTTCGCCTTCCCCGATAATCTGGCCCTTCTGACCCGGATGATCACGATCGCGCTGCTCGTCCTGTCGCTCGATCTCGTGACCGGTTATTGCGGCGTCGCAACGCTTGGCCATGCAGCACTTTTCGGCTCTGGCGCCTATGCCGCCGGGATTCTCTCGGCGCACTACGGCATCAATGATCCGCTGCTGATGATGCTGGCCGGCGTTGCCGGCGGCGCGGTTGCCGGGCTGCTCTGCGGCGCCATCATCCTGCGTGCGCATGCGCTGCCGCAGCTGGTTCTGTCGATTGCGCTGATCAACCTCTTCCATGAATTCGCCAACAAGGCCTCGTCTTGGACAGGTGGCAGCGATGGACTTTCCGGCATCGCGCCTGACCCGGTCTTCGGCCTCTTCGAATTCGATCTCTACGGTCACACAGCCTTCTTCTTCGGAATGGCGCTGCTGCTGATCGTCTTCGTGCTGCTGAGGGTACTGGTCCGCTCGCCCTTCGGCATGCTCTGCCGCGCCATCAAGCAGGATCCGCTGCGCATCCGCGCCATGGGCGCTTCGCCGAAGGCAGCTCTGATCAGGATGTATGCGATCTCCGGCGCCATTGCCGGTGTCGGCGGCGCCTTGAATGCGATCTCGACACAAGTCGTCGGCCTCGACAGCCTGTCTTTCACGCAGTCGGCCGAAGCGCTGGTTATGCTGGTGCTCGGCGGCACCGGTTCTCTCTTCGGGGCGCTTTCCGGCACTGTCATCTTCATGCTCTTCGAGGACTATGTCTCCGCCGCCAATCCCTTCCATTGGCTGACCATGGTCGGCGCGCTGCTGATCGCCGTCGTGCTCTTTGCGCCGAAAGGTCTCTATGGCACAGCAGCGACCTTCATCGGCCGCCGCAGGGAGCAACGCTCATGAGCCCGGTCTTCGAAGTCGCCAATCTCAAGAAAGCCTTCGGCGGCCTTGCCGTCACCAATAATGTCTCGCTCATCATGTCACCTGGCGATCGCATCGCGCTGATCGGCCCGAACGGCGCCGGCAAAACCACCTTCGTCA
This sequence comes from Rhizobium ruizarguesonis, assembly GCF_017357285.1. Taxonomy (NCBI): domain Bacteria; kingdom Pseudomonadati; phylum Pseudomonadota; class Alphaproteobacteria; order Hyphomicrobiales; family Rhizobiaceae; genus Rhizobium; species Rhizobium ruizarguesonis. The sequence continues at coordinate 4,148,965 of NZ_CP071678.1, forward strand.
ACCTCGTGACCGGCAATCTGCTGCCCGATTCCGGCGAGGTTCGCCTCGGCGGCGAGCTGGTGACGAAGGTCGATGCGATCGGCAGGGTCAGACGCGGTCTTGTCCGCTCCTTTCAGGTGACACGGCTCTTCCAGGACATGACGCCGGCCGAACATGTGGGACTTGCCGTCCTTCAGCGCGATGGAAAGACCGGGCACATGTTCGGCAATTTCCTGCGCATGCCTGACGTCATGGCCGAGGTCGACGATCTCCTTGGAAAACTCGGGCTGGATTTGCTGATGCATCGCAAGGTCAGCGAAATCGCCTATGGCCAGCAGCGGCTTCTGGAGATCGCCGTGGCGCTAGCGCTGAAGCCGAAAGTGCTGTTGCTCGACGAACCCGCAGCCGGTGTGCCGCAAAGCGATACCGGCCGTATCGAGCAGGCGCTGGCCGATCTGCCCGCCGATCTCGCCGTGCTGATGATTGAACACGACATGGATCTCGTCTTCCGTTTTGCCAGACGTGTCATCGTGCTTGCCGCAGGCGCGATCATCTTCGACGGCCTGCCTGAAGACGTCACCAAGGATGCGCGCGTGCGCGAGGCCTATCTTGGGAGCTATGCCAATGCCAGCCATATCGCTTGAGGTCGAGAATCTGTCGGCCGGATATGGGCCGACGAGAGTGCTCGAAGGCATTTCCTTCTCCGTGCCGGCAGCTGCCCGGCTTGCCGTGCTCGGCCGCAACGGCATGGGCAAGACCACGCTTTTGGCAACGCTTGCCGGGCAGACCAGGCGATACGAGGGCAGCATCCGTCTCGGCGATTCGGATGTCACGACGGTACCGAGTGCTGCACGCGCGCATAAAGGTCTCGGATATGTGCCGCAGGCACGCTGCGTCTTCCCAACGCTGACGGTTGAAGAAAACCTTTTCGTCGGCTTGAAGGCGCGGCCGAAAACGGCGCTGGAGGAAGCCTATACGATGTTCCCGCGCCTGAAGGAGCGCCGCCGCAACCTCGGCAGCCAGCTTTCCGGCGGCGAGCAGCAGATGCTCTCCACGGCTCGCACCATTCTCGGTCGCCCCTCCGTCCTGCTGCTTGACGAACCACTGGAGGGCCTTGCGCCCGTTATCTGCGAGGAACTGATGGCGGCCTTCGCCGACCTCGCCAAGACGGGAGACATGACCATCCTGCTGGTCGAGCAGCGCATCCAGAGCGCGCTCGATTTCGCCGATCAGGTCGTCATTCTCGAACGCGGCAGACTGGCCTGGACCGGAACGCCGGAAAATCTCACCGGGGATCACGAGGCTGTCGAGAGCCTGCTTGGGGTCGGGGGCCTGCATTGATGGGATGGTCGGCAGAAGCTCAGGCTCTGCTGATTGCCCCCTTTCGCCTTCAAGATTGCTCTTGGTGCGCCGAGCAATTCATGCAGTATATCGTCATGACGACGTCATGATTGACCCGTCATTATTATCCTGCTTGAAAGTTTTCCGCTGGCCGAATTGATGGATCGCCTGAAAAGGCGAGAAACACCATGATCGATGAAGCGGCAGCAACGTAAGACAAGACGTAAATCCTGGTTCATAAAACAGGATCGACGTTTATGCCGCTCTCTTTACTTGAATAGTTGAGCTGTAATCGACCGGAATTTGTGGCGTTGACGGGCGGAATTGCTCTGACGCTCCATCAATTTCGGTTGCCAGATACCCGATAGGGTTGCATAGTCGAATAGAATATCAAACGGGGGGATAGAAATGGCAAACCACAAGCCGGTCGCAGGTGACGTATACCAGCCTATTTTCAACATCGACAACCCGATCGACGGCAACATCCTGGACAATACCAGTTCCACGGATGCCGACGGAGATCAGGTGCGTCTCAACTTCGTCAATGGACAGCGAATTCCGCAACCGGCCGATCCGAACGGGCCTGCCACGACCACCACAGTCGAAGGAAAATACGGCACGCTGACCGTCTATTCCAACGGCAATTACACCTATGAGCTCGATCACGCCAACCCGGTGGTATCAGCGCTCGGCCCGGGAGACCAACTCGTCGACCAGTTCAATTTCAAGATCTCGGATGGCAAAGGCGCCACCGATTTCGGCTTGCTCAATATCGCGGTCGACTTGCCGGAGCACGGCGACGTCTTCGTGAATTTCGAGGACGTCGGCAACCACGACTTCCCGACGGGCTACAAAGGCTTCGATTGGGGTGCCTGGCACGATGGCGACGACGCGACTGTGCGGGAGGAAGCGGATGGCAACCACTATCTGGGAGGAGGCGTGTTCTGGACACCCATCCAAGCCGCCGATGGCGGCCACTTTCAGATCGAGCAATTCAGTGTCGCAAACGGCACATCGGACTATGACAACGTTCTGACGATCGAAGGTCGTCTAAACGGCGACACCGTATTCTTGGTCACGGTCAACGTCACCGCCGACAGCATTCATGACCCGCAAGTGATCGATCTCAGCGCCTACGGCGAAATCGACTATCTCGTGCTCGACACTGAGCCCGTCATCACCGAAACGAGCGGCCCGGATTATTACGGCGCGCAATACGACAACTTTCATTTCATCGTTTGACGAAGGGGGAAAGGGCGTCGTATCGCCGAAATCTTTGCACCTTCGCCGAGCGCGCTCTGCTGCAGCTATCTGATACCAATATCTTGCGATAGCTGACCGGGTTGCGTCTTGCTAGCATAGGATCGTGCGAGGAGGCACGGTTATGCTGGGATGGAGGAAATGATGCAGCCAGTCGGGATCAGGTTAGCGGCGGTCATGTTCTCGCTTGCCGTATGGGCTATTATTATCGCAGTCGCATCCCATTTTTGGGCGACGAAGATGCCTCTATTGCTTTTGACGCTCTACAGATAGGCCTGTCTTCGGCGTTCGCGGAAATCCCCTCGCCGCGCCACCTTTGGCGCTGCGACCACGGCCGTCGGGACCAGCTCAAAATCGAGCTGCAAAAATCGCTAATTCTGTAATGAGGAGATGGTAGCGGAGGAGGGATTTGAACCCCCGACACAAGGATTATGATTCCTCTGCTCTGACCTACTGAGCTACTCCGCCACTGGTCAACGATACCCGCTCGCGAAGCGATGCCGGTTCGTGGGATGAGCGGCTTATAAGGTGCGCTTCGGCTTTGTGTCAAGCGCATGATCGAGAAAAACGGTGGGCTTTGCCGCCTCCCGTTTCCGATGGGTTTCAGGCGGCGACGGGGCTGGCCAAAAGGGCCTTCAGGCAGGCTTCCGCCGAAGGCTCGCGCTCTGAGCGCTCGATGAAACCGCCGCCGAAGACGCGGGCGTTGTCGCCGGGCGCCGAATAAAGCGCGCAGGCCTGGCCAGGCGCAATGCCCGCCTCGCCCACCGTCAGGTCGACATAGGTGCCTGTTGCATCGACATGCAGCACGGCGGGCGCCGGCGCCCTCGTCGAGCGGACCTTGGCGTAGCAGGCAAAGCCCTTGCCGGATGCGGCTTCCGCAAGCGTCTCGTCACCCAGCCAGTTGATGTCGCGCAGGTAGACGCGGTGCGTTTCCAGCGCCTCCTTCGGTCCGACGATGACGCGGCGCGAACGGGCGTCGAGAAAGACGACGTAGAGCGGCTCGCCAGTAGCGATGCCGATGCCGCGGCGCTGGCCGATGGTGAAGTGCAGGATACCCTCATGGGTTCCAAGCACGCGGCCATCGAGATGGACGATCTCGCCGGCAAGCGCAGCATTCGGCTTCAGCTTGGTGATGACGTCGGAATATTTGCCCTGCGGCACGAAGCAGATGTCCTGGCTGTCGGCCTTCTTGGCAACGACGAGGCCCATCTCTTCAGCAAGCCTGCGGGTCTCGGCCTTCGGCAGGCCGCCCAGGGGAAAGCGGAGATAATCGATCTGTTCCTGCGTCGTGGCGAAGAGGAAATAGCTTTGGTCGCGGTCGGCATCGGCCGGGCGGAAAAGCGCGCGGCGGCCCGGATTCTCCGGCGAAGGGTTCAGTCCCGAGCGGATATAGTGACCGGTCGCCAGCGCATCGGCGCCAAGCTCTTTGGCGGTCGCCAGCAGATCGGCGAATTTGACGGTCTGGTTGCAGGAAACGCAAGGGATCGGCGTTTCGCCCGCCACATAGCTCTCGGCGAAGGGATTGATCACCGTCTCGCGGAAGCGCTTTTCGTAGTCGAGCACGTAATGCGGGATGCCGAGCGTTTCGCAGACGCGGCGCGCATCGTCGATATCCTGGCCGGCGCAGCAGGAACCGGCGCGGTGAACGGCGGCGCCATGATCGTAAAGCTGCAGCGTAATGCCGAGCACATCGTAACCCTGCTGTTTGAGAAGGCCGGCGACGACGGATGAATCGACGCCGCCCGACATGGCAACGACGACACGGGTCTCTTCCGGCTTCTTGTCAAAATCCAGTGTGTTCAACGATGGTGCCATTCTGCTTGGGTCACGATCCGCCCTTGCGCTGCAATTGCGGCGGATTGCTGATCTCCGGCGGGATCGGCCGCCGTCTCTCGATGAGGCACCGATATAGAAAGGATTGTCCTTGGGCGCAAGGGGCAGCCTTCGGGCACCGATATTTCGCATTCCCGCATGAAGAGAAGGCGCAGCCAAAGCCGCGCCTTGGAAGCGGGGGGTGCGGCTCAGGTGCCGATCAGCTTGTTGCAGGCGAATGCGATGCCCGGATTGGCGATAATGGCGGTCACGAGCGCCAGCCCGATTATCGAGAATGAAAAGCGTTTCATAAACATCCTCCTTTCCAGCCCACGGGAATTATGCGGCTTCTGCCGCCGTTCTCAAAATGACGAATGCTTGATGGCATCCGGCGACATGCATTTCCCCGGACGCCACTCCCAGCTGTCGCTTAAGCGCTTCTATCTGCGTGACAAAGCGGCCTTGAGAGCGCGGCCGTGGATCAGCGCCTCCGCCTCGTGCTGCGGCATGGGCCGGCCGAGCAGATAGCCCTGCACCTCACTGAAACCTTCGGCGCGCAGCTTCTGCAACTGCTCTTCCGTCTCGATCCCTTCGGCCAGCGTCGTCGCATTGAAGCCGGAGCCGATGCCGACGACGGCGCGCACGATGGCGAGATTGCCCGCATCCGTTTCGATGCCCGAGACAAAGCTGCGGTCGAGCTTGATCTTGTCGAAGGGGAAGGACCTGAGATAGCTCAGCGACGAATAACCGGTGCCGAAATCGTCAATGGCGATGCGGACGCCAAGCGCCTTCAGCGCGCGCAGCCGCGGCAGACTTTGGTCGGCATCGGTCAGGAATACGGATTCGGTGACCTCGATTTCAAGCCGGTCGGCATTGAGGCCCGTCTCGTTGAGCGCCGCGACCACGGTCAAAAGCAGGCTTGCATGCCGAAACTGGGTGACGGAGAGATTGACGGCGATCCTCAGATGGGCGGGCCACCTGGCGGCCGCACGACAGGCTTCCCCGATCACCCAGTCGCCGATCGGAACGATGAGGCCGGTTTCCTCGGCGAGCGGAATGAATTCCATCGGCGCCACCAGCCCACGCTTGGGATGGCGCCAGCGGATCAGCGCCTCGAAGCCGCCGATGCCGTCATTGTCGAGCTGCACGATCGGCTGGTAATGCAGCTCGAACTCGCGCTTCTCCAGCGCCTCCCACAGTTCGGCGGTCATCACGTGCCGGCGCTCGGCGGCAAGCCGCATCTCCGTCTCGTAGAAACGATAGGTCGAGCGCCCGCTCTCCTTGGCGGCATAGAGCGCCAGATCCGCGTGCCGCATCAGCACATCCGCGTCGCCGGCATGGTCGGGCGCCAAGGCGATGCCGATACTGCAGGTAACATGCTCCCGGACGCCGTCGAGATCGAAGGCACGGCTCAGCGCCTTGAGCAGCCGCTGCGCAAAACGCACGGCCCGCCCCGGCTCGTCGAGCTCCAGCACGACGGCGAATTCGTCGCCGCCAAGACGGGCGACAAGATCGCCCTCCTCCGCCAGTTGAAGCAGCCGCTCCGACACCTGGCAAAGCAGCGCGTCGCCGGCGGCGTGTCCCTTGCTGTCGTTGATATGCTTGAAGTGATCGACGTCGATATAGAGCAGCGCGATCGGACTGTCGGCGGCAGCTTCGACCGCCCGCTGGTTGATATGCATGGAAAATGCCGCCCGGTTCGGCAGGCCGGTGAGCGAATCGTGCATGGCGAGATGGGCAAGCTTTGCCTCGACGGTGCGCTCCTCCGTCACGTCCTGCGAGATACCGAGCAGATAACGCGGCGCATGGCCCTCAGGCGTCGGCAGGGCGCGCTTGACGGTGCGCAGGAGGCGCGGCGCACCGTCGGCGCGCAGCATGGTCTCCTCGAAGCTGATCGCCGTATTGGCTTCGAAGGCCCGGCGATCCTGCTCGCGGAAGGCGTCTGTCTGGCCGGCGGAAAACAGCGCCCGGTCGGTTCGGCCGACCACGTGCTCCGCCCTCATGCCGACGATGTCGCCGCAGGCCTCGTTGAAGAGAACGTAAAGCCCGTCCGCTTCCATGTCCTTGACGAAGACGCCGACCGGCAGGTTGTCGACGATGCTGTCGAGAAGCGAGCGCGTATCGCTGATCTGGCGTTTGGCGGCGTTGACCTCGCTGCGGTCCTGCACGATCGCCAGGATTGCGGCCCGGCCCTCGAAACGCACTTCTCGGCCATAAGTCAGCACTTCGAAGGTCTCGCCGCTCGCCTTGAGGTGAATCCAGCGCTCCGCCTTTTCCATGTCGGTGCGGCCGCTGACGGCGTCGATCATCCGCTCCCGCTCATGCTCAGGGCGGATATCCAGAACCGTCATGCGCCGGTATTCGTCCGCACCGTAGCCGTAAAGTGCCGCCGCCGCCTCGTTGACGATGAGAAAGCGCAGCGATGTCGGATCATAGACCCACATCGGCGACGGATGCGTTGCAAACAACGACCGGAAGTCGTCGTTTAATGCTTCGATCTGCTCGGTCTTCTGCAAGGGGGCCATGAAAATTCGCGTGCCGTTGATGCCGATGCCAGGGTATACCGAGAAAAGTTAAATAAAATCAGAATCATACTCAGGGTTAAACTTTAGGCTTCCGCCTTCAGAATGTGCAAAGCGGTGGTCTGCCATCACAATCTCGGCCCTCGATAAAATAATTTGGGCGCCATGGAACAATTCCGTCGATCGTGCGTTGCGGGGTGATCGATGTCGCATTCGAATTGCTGAGGAGGGTTTCATGGGCAGGTTCGGCACGACGACGGATTACAGCAGAATCAGACATTGGATCGAGGCGCGCGGCGGCCATCCCGCCCGCATCAAGAACGCACTGGACAGCGAAACCGTCCGCGTCGATTTTTCCTCGGAACCGGAAGAGATTTCCTGGGATGAATTCTTTCAAGGCCTCGACGGCAGTAGGCTCGCCTTCCTTCACCGCACCAAGGCTGAAGACGATGTCGCCCGTTTCGGCAAAATCCTCCGCCGGAAACGCCGGCACCACTGAGGCATGTCGCCCAAAAGTGTGCAGCGGTTTTGGGACCACGACATGCATCAAATAAAGATTTAAAGCGCGACGCGATTTAAGATTCATCGGTTCCTGACACGAAAAAACCCGGCGCCGTTTCCAGCGCCGGGTTTTTCATGTCCTCGGGAGGAAAAACTCAGTCGATATTGAAGGTCAGCGGCTTTGCCTGGCGTACCGCCTGGTGGGCGGTCAACTCAGCAAGCACCGCGTCATCAACCTTGCCGTCGACATAGAGCAGCGCGATGGCGTCACCACCCTGCTTGTCACGGCCGAGCTGGAAGTTGGCGATGTTGACGCCGGCGGCACCAAGCGTCGTGCCGATGAAGCCGATCATGCCGGGAACGTCGGTATTGGTGATGTAGATCATGTGCGAGCCGACATCGGCATCGAGGTTGATACCCTTGATCTGGATGAAGCGCGGCTTGCCGTCCGAAAACACCGTGCCGGCGACCGAGCGTGTCATGCTTTCGGTGGTCACCGTCAGCTTGATATAGCCGTCGAAGACGCCTGTCTTGTCGCGCTTGACCTCGGAAAGCACGATGCCCTTTTCCTTGATCATGATCGGTGCCGAAACCATGTTGACGTCGGCGACCTGCGGGCGGATGAGGCCGGCGAGCACGGCGCTCGTCAGTGCCCGCGTGTTCATGTTGGCGGTGATGCCGTCATAGAGGATTTCGATTTCCTTGATCGGCTCTTCGGTGACCTGGCCGACGAAGGCGCCGAGAACGTCGGCAAGACGGATGAAGGGCTTCAGGATCGGCGCTTCCTCCGCCGTGATCGACGGCATGTTGATGGCGTTGGAGACCGCACCATTGACGAGGTAATCCGCCATCTGTTCGGCCACCTGCAAAGCGACGTTCTCCTGCGCCTCAGTCGTCGAGGCGCCGAGATGCGGCGTGCAGACGACGTTCGGCAGGCCGAAGAGCGGGCTTTCCTTGGCGGGCTCGACCTCGAACACGTCGAAGGCGGCACCCGCGACATGGCCCGACTTGATCGCTTCGGCAAGCGCTGCCTCATCGACCAGGCCACCGCGGGCGCAGTTGATGATGCGCACGCCTGGCTTGGTCTTTGCCAACGCTTCCTTGTTGAGGATGCCGCGCGTCTTGTCGGTCATCGGCACATGCAGCGTGATGAAATCGGCCCGGGCGAAAAGCTCTTCGAGTTCGACCTTGGTGACGCCCATCTCTTCGGCGCGCTCCTTGGAGAGGAACGGATCATAGGCGACGACGTGCATTTTGAGGCCGATGGCCCGAGCGCAGACGATCGAGCCGATATTGCCGGCGCCGATGACGCCGAGCGTCTTGCCGGTGATCTCGACGCCCATGAACTTCGACTTCTCCCACTTGCCGGCCTGCGTCGAGGTATCGGCTGCCGGAAGCTGGCGGGCGACGGCGAACATCAGCGCGATCGCGTGTTCGGCCGTCGTGATCGAGTTGCCGAAGGGCGTGTTCATCACGATGATGCCGCGGCGCGAGGCGGCCGGGATATCGACATTGTCGACGCCGATGCCGGCACGGCCGACGACCTTGAGGTTCGTCGCCCCCTCGATGATCTTTTCCGTCACCTTGGTGGCGGAGCGGATGGCCAGGCCATCATACTTGCCGATGACTTCGAGCAGACGGTCTTTGTCCTTGCCGAGCTGCGGTTCGAAATCGACTTCGACGCCGCGGTCGCGAAAAATCTGGACGGCGGTTTCCGACAATTCGTCGGATACGAGAACGCGAGGTGCCATGAGGGCCTCCTTCAAATGTGTTCAGCGATGAATGAATCAGGAATGCTGCTCCGCCCTTTGGCGGAGCCGGATGCGATCACCTCAGGCGGCGGCCTGATTAAGCTGCGCCTTCTGTGTTTCGAAGGCCCAGGAAAGCCAGGGCATCAGCTTCTGCATGTCGGATGCCTCGATCGTGGCGCCGGCCCAGATGCGCAGGCCCGATGGCGCGTCGCGGTAGTGGCCGACGTCATAAGCGACACCTTCCTTTTCGAGGAGACCGACCAGGCCCTTGGCGAAATTCGCCTGGCCGTCGTCGTCAAGGGCTGCAATGTCCTTGTCGACGATCTTCAGGCAGACGGAGGTGTTGGAGGCCGTTTCCGCCTTGACGGCGAGATTGGCGATCCAGTCGTTTGCCGCGACGAAATCGTGGATGACCTTGGCATTGGCATCGGCACGCGCGATCAGCCCCTTGAGGCCGCCGACCTGCTTCGCCCAGACAAGCGCATCGATATAGTCCTCGACGCAGAGCATCGACGGGGTGTTGATCGTCTCACCCTGGAAGATGCCTTCCGTCAGCTTGCCGCCCGAGGTCATGCGGAAGATCTTCGGCAGCGGCCAGGCCGGCGTGTAGGTGACCAGACGCTCGACGGCGCGCGGCGAAAGAATGATGACGCCGTGTGCACCCTCGCCGCCCAGAACCTTCTGCCAGGAGAAGGTGACGACGTCGAGCTTGGCGAAATCGAGCGCCTGCGCGAAAGCCGCCGAGGTGGCGTCGCAGATCGTCAGGCCCTTGCGGTCGGCCGGGATGAAATCGGCATTCGGCACGCGCACGCCCGAGGTGGTGCCGTTCCAGGTGAAGACGACGTCGCGGTCGAAATCGACGGCGGAGAGATCGGGAAGCTCGCCGTAACCGGCTTCGAGCTTGCGCACATCCTTGAGCTTGAGTTGCTTGACGACATCGGTGACCCAGCCGGCGCCGAAGCTTTCCCAGGCGAGCATGTCGACGCCGCGTTCGCCGAGCAGCGACCAGAGCGCCATTTCGACGGCGCCGGTGTCGGACGCCGGAACGATGCCGATGCGGTAATCCGCCGGCACTTCGAGAATTTCACGGGTAAGGTCGATGGCCTGCTTGAGCTTGGCCTTGCCGACCTTCGCGCGGTGCGAACGGCCAAGGGCCGCGTCGGAAAGGGCTTCGAGCGACCAACCGGGGCGCTTCGAGCAGGGGCCAGAAGAAAAATGGGTATTGTGCGGACGGATGTCCGGCTTTGCGGTCTTCGCCATGATGCTATCCTCTCAGATAGAAAGCCCTTCGTTGGGGAAGGGTGTCCCGCCGCCGTGTGTATGGATCCGGCGCGTCATAGTCAAGATCGAAGTGTCGCGGGCGGAACATATTTTGACGCAGGGCGGGACGGCCGCAATACGAAAAAGCCGCCCGGTCGGGGCGGCTTTCAGATGTTAGGGGATCGGACTTACTTGTAGACAGGCTGCTGCAGCGGGATTTCCGGCGGCGGTTCGTAGCTTGCCTGAGCGCAGCCGCCGAAGAGATAGCGGGCGCCGACGCGAGCTTCGTGGGCGCTCAGACCCTTGTCGCGGCCCGGGCCGCCATTGTCGGCATAGCCGAACATGTTGCCGCCATCGATATGCAGGTAACGGTAGCCGACATCGGCTTTGATGTTGCAGGTCACGTCGATCGAAGCGCCGGCCATGAGGGCGTAGGTGAAGCGCCAGTTACCCTTGCCGCCGTGGGTGACCTCGTCGTCGCAGAAGCTGCCGTCATCGGCGCAGGCGACGTTGCTGAGGTTCTTCCACTTTACGTAGGAACCGCCGATACCGGCGCCGACATAAGGCGTGACGTAGCCGTAGGTGCCGAGATCGACATAGGCGTTGGCGAGCAGCGTATAGGCTGTCAGCGAAGAGCGGTCGCTCGAGGTGCAGTCCACCAGCGGAAAGCCGCACTGCCCGACCGTCGAGCCCTTGAAATCCGCCTGGGTGAGATAGTCGAAGGTCAGATCGGTGCGCAGATAGCTGTTGATCTGGTAACCGACACCACCGCCGACAGTCCATGTATCATCCAGATCGGCGTCGTCGAAATCGACCTCCGTGGCGTTGCTGCCCTGGAAATAGCGGGCACCGCGCAGATCGGTGAAGGCATAACCGACATCGCCGCGCAGGTACCAGCCGGTCGCTTCGGTGACCGTCACCTCAGGCGGCTGCTCCGGGATAGGCTCGGCAGGGGCCAGGTCCGCGGAATAGGCATTTGTCGCGATCAACAATGCGGCGAAGATGCCGGACAAGCTTCTTTTCATGGATCCCACTCCAAAATCCCGTTGCGTCGGCAGGCTGAATCGCCGCCAATCTGGTACGCTTCGTATGGATAATGAATTGGAAACGTTAAAAGCTGCTTAACTATAAATGAGAAGAAACGTTAAGAGACAGATTGGCGGGCAAGTTCCTCGATATGGTGAAACTCGGCCAAAGGCTGGCAGCTCCGGACTTGCCGAAGATTGCCAGCCGCAACGCCAAGAACCCCGCCCCGCCAAATCGCCCCTGCATAATTCCCTAAATCGGAATCGATTTAAGGAATTATGCAGCAACCAAAGTGTTACAGCGTCCTTTGCCCGTCTGAAAAGACGGGCGGCGCTGTAAGTTGGTTTCCTTCGCCATCAAGTCGGTCGGCTCCACTCGGCGAATCCTGTCGTTACTTCCATTGTGTCGCGTTTTCGGCGGCGCAGCCGTATGGCGGCAAGGAGGTGCCAAAGTTCGTTTTGAGCTTGGCACAGCCCCAGGCATTAATCGGGCCTGGCATGGCATTGTTGAGCGTGATGCCAATTTCGTCGTAAGGGCTGTCGGTGTTGGTGATGTAGCGATACCAGCGGAAACCGGTAAAGACGACGAATGCGAGAGCGATCGTCAGCAGCAGGCGCACCAATTTTTTCATGATATTTCCTTTGAATGCAAACGCCGCCGTGTAGCATCCGCATGTGGAGGTTGACAGCGCCGTCACCAAGACATCGGCAAATTTCCGTGGATGCCGTCTCAGTGCCCACTGCGCCCCGACATGCCGCGGCTGCGAGGCTTGCTCCCTACCGGAAGCCAAGCTGGCAAGTCACTGACATGTTGTCTTCGGAAGGGCGCGGAAACGGTTCCGGCGGGAAGTCGATCCGGAGTGGATCTTCGAACCGAAGGCGCCAATAACGAAAAAGTCGGCACTTGCGTACCGGCTTTTGACATTTCGTCCCGAAAAAATCAGGCGGCAGTCCGGACATTCGAGATCGTGCCGATCAGCTCGTTGACGATGCGCTCGATCTGGGCGCGGTCGTCGCCTTCGGCCATGACGCGGATCAGCGGCTCGGTGCCCGAGGGGCGGATGACGAGGCGGCCGTTCCTGGCAAGCTCGGCTTCGGCATCGGCGATCGCCTTCTGCACCTGGATATCCTCCAGCGGCTTGCCGCCGCTGATGCGGACATTGCGCAGGAGCTGCGGCACCGGCTCGAAGCGACGGCAGACCTCGCTGACGGTCCGTCCGGTGCGTTTGACCGCGGCCAGGATTTGCAGGGCCGCGACGAGACCGTCGCCGGTCGTGCCGTAATCCGAAAGCACGATATGGCCCGACTGCTCGCCGCCGACATTGTAATTATGCTGGCGCATATGCTCGACGACGTAGCGGTCGCCGACCCGCGTGCGGGCAAGCGCCATGCCGCGCTCATCGAGAAAGCGCTCGAGGCCGAGATTGGACATCACGGTGGCGACGATGCCGTTGCCGCGCAGCTGCTGGCTCTCGGCCCAGCTCTCGGCGATGACGGCCATCAGTTGGTCGCCGTCGACGATCGAACCGTTTTCGTCGACGATGATGACGCGGTCCGCGTCGCCATCGAGCGCGATGCCGATATCGGCGCGTACCTCGTCGACCTTCTTCTGCAGCGCGACGGGGCTAGTGGAGCCGCAATTGAGATTGATGTTGGTGCCGTTCGGCTCGTTACCGATGGTGACCACCTCGGCGCCGAGTTCCCAGAGCACGGCCGGTGCCACCTTGTAGGCGGCGCCATTGGCGCAATCGATCGCGATCCTCAGGCCTTGCAGTGTCACGTCGCGCGGCAGCGTGCGCTTGGCATGTTCGATATAGCGGTCATGCACGCCGTCGACGCGCTTGGCGCGGCCGATATCGTCGGATTTGGCAAGCTGCGCATTCAGGTCCTTTTCGAGCAGATCCTCGATCTCGGCCTCAATGTCGTCCGAAAGCTTGTAGCCATCGGGACCAAAGAGCTTGATGCCGTTATCCTCGTAAGGATTGTGCGACGCCGAGATCATCACGCCGAGATCGGCGCGCAGCGAGCGCGTCAGCATGGCAACAGCTGGTGTCGGGATCGGGCCGAGAATAAAGGCATCGAGGCCCGCGGCCGTGAAGCCCGCGACCATGGCATTCTCCAGCATATAACCGGAAAGGCGCGTATCCTTGCCGATGACGACGCGGTGGCGATGGTTGCCGCGACGGAAGATCGTACCGGCGGCAATGCCGACCCGCATGGCGAGATCCGGCGTCATCGGGAAGACGTTGGATTGGCCGCGAATGCCGTCCGTACCGAAATAGCGTCTTTTCATCTGCACTCCTGTGCTTTCCGCGCGCCATTCAAGGCAGCGCACCGTTCCAAGCAAATCCGGCTTCAGTGGAATGTCGTCAATCCAGGAGCGTGATTCATGCTTGCCTCAATTCAGCGGAATGCCACAAAATGCGGCGATCAGCACGTAAATTAGCAAGAAAAATGATTATATCCCGTTACCAATGGAAAAGGCCGGATCTCCGACGTCGGAAATCCGGCCTTGTTCAAGGCAGTGCCGCTGTTCAATGCGGCTGCGGTTCGAGGCCGCCTTCGGGCTCGTCGCCCTTCGTGGCAGGCCGTGCGCCGGCCTTCGGAACAGCCGAGCCGCGGCTCGGCGGCGAATCATCGCCGAGATCGCGGGAAGGCTTTTCGCCGCGAATCAGCGCCTTGATCTCTTCGCCGGTCAGCGTCTCGTATTCGAGCAGACCTTCGGCAAGCACGACGAATTCGTCGTGCTTTTCCGTCAGGATCGTGCGGGCCTGCGTATAGGCTTCGTCGATCAGGCGGCGCACTTCATTGTCGATCTTCTGCGCGGTTGCTTCCGAAACATTCTTCGACTGCGAAACCGAGTGGCCGAGGAAGACTTCCTGCTGGTTCTCGCCATAGGCGACCTGACCGAGCTGATCGGAAAAGCCCCACTGCGTGACCATGGCGCGGGCAAGCTTCGTGGCCTGCTCGATGTCGGAGGAGGCACCGGAGGTAATGTTCTCCTTGCCGAAGGTGAGCTCTTCGGCAACGCGGCCGCCCATCATGATGCAGAGGCGTGAGACCATCCACTTGTAGCTCATCGAGTAGCGGTCGCCCTCGGGAAGCTGCATGACCATGCCGAGCGCACGGCCGCGCGGAATGATCGTCGCCTTGTGCAGCGGATCGGCGACGGCGACATTGAGCGCGGTCATGGCGTGTCCGGCCTCATGGTAAGCGGTGAGCTTCTTTTCCGCCTCGGTCATCGCCGAGGAACGGCGCTCGGCGCCCATCATGATCTTGTCCTTGGCGTCCTCGAATTCCTGCATGGTGACGACGCGCTTGTTGCGGCGGGCGGCCATGAGGGCGGCTTCGTTGACGAGGTTCATCAGGTCGGCGCCGGAAAAACCGGGCGTACCGCGGGCGAGGATCTTGAGATCGACATTCGGCGCCAGCGGAACGTTGCGGGCATGCACCTTGAGAATACGCTCGCGGCCGACGATGTCGGGGTTCGGCACCACGACCTGACGGTCGAAACGGCCGGGACGCAGCAGCGCCGGATCGAGCACGTCGGGGCGGTTGGTCGCAGCGATCAGGATCACGCCCTCATTCGCCTCGAAGCCGTCCATTTCGACCAGCAGCTGGTTCAGCGTCTGCTCGCGTTCGTCATTACCGCCGCCGAGACCGGCGCCGCGATGGCGGCCGACAGCATCGATTTCGTCGATGAAGATGATGCAGGGCGCATTCTTCTTGGCCTGCTCGAACATATCGCGCACGCGGCTTGCACCGACGCCGACGAACATTTCGACGAAATCGGAGCCCGAAATGGTGAAGAAGGGCACATTGGCTTCGCCGGCGACCGAGCGGGCGAGCAGCGTCTTGCCGGTACCCGGAGGACCGACGAGCAGCACGCCGCGCGGAATCTTGCCGCCGAGACGCTGGAACTTCTGCGGATCACGCAGGAATTCGACGATTTCCTCGAGATCCTGCTTGGCCTCGTCGACACCGGCGACGTCTTCGAAAGTCACGCGGCCATGCGCTTCAGTCAGAAGCTTGGCTTTGGACTTGCCGAAGCCCATCGCGCCGCGTGAGCCGCCTTGCATCTGCCGCATGAAGAACAGCCAGACGCCGAGAATCAGAAGCATCGGCAAAAGTGTGCCGAGATAGCTGAGGAAACCCGAAGAGCCATCCGTTTCAGGACGGGCGGAAACCAGGACATTCTTCGACTGCAGGCGATCGAGCAGACTGTCGTCGATCACAGGCGAATAGGTCTGGAAGGTGGTGCCATTTTCAACATAGCTTCCGGAGAGACGGTTGCCCGTGACCACGACGTCCTTCACGCGGCCCGCATCGACCTCACGCAGAAACTGCGAATAAGGGATTTCGCGGGAGCCCGTCTGTGCCGGCGCCGTCTGGAACATACTGAAAAGGGCGATCAGCAGAAGCGCGATGATCGCCCACAAGGCGAAATTACGTAAGTTAGGGTTCATTGAACTCCCCAGCATGGAACAGCCGCCTCATGGCGACCGTCTTATTCGTTTCTAACATAGGGTTGCGCCGCGCGATTGCCAAGGCGACACCCCAGGTCAGATGGTTTTTCCGTCAATACTTCTTAAAGGCAGCCTCGCATAGGGCGCCGTCGCGAAAACAGCCGAAAGCCTATTGGCGAAGATGAAGTCAAATCGTGTCAAAAAGCGGTCGAAGGGTGCGAAATAGGGTGTCAGTTCGACCATGCGGGCGGATTCCTCAGATAAAAGGTTTCCTTCGGCAGATAAAACCGGCGCGGAGGCGACGGCGCGCTTCCAAGCGCCCTTGGGAAGGCGCTGCATACACTCCCTCATTCCTGTGCTGGTCACAGGAATCCAGCCACCGCGCGTCTGCGCGGTGATTGACTCAATAAAGCGTGAAGTGTCTTGCGCGCCCGAGTCCTTGGGCGCCTGGATCTCAATTGATGCGGCCGACCCATTGCGCGCATAAAACCTTCCATCCCAAACCCCGGCCTCTCCCGGCTGCAACACCAGCGGCAATATCCCCCGGCTCTCGCGCCCCAAATAAAGCCCGTCACGCCTGAGATCGAACACCACCCTGCCAACGGTCATCCGTCCCGGTTCACTGCCGGTGGCAGATGCAAGGATATGCGCCATATGCGCCCTCCCCGGCGCAAACGGCTGCCCACCGAAAACGGCTGTCAGACGGCCGAGTGCATAATCGAGGACTGCCCGATCCTGCCGCAGCCCGTCAGGCGTCACCTGTCCGAGCAGACCGCCGTGAAGCGTGAAATGACGATCCAGCCATTCTGCTCCCCTAGCCGAAAGAGCCAGCCGCGCTTCCCAAGCCGCGCGGATATTCCTCTCCGCACCTGCATCGGCCGAAAGCTTCCGGCGTGTCCGCACGCGCTCGTAGGTCACATCTTCGTTGCTCGGATCATCGATCCACGGCACGCCCCGCTCTTTGAGGAAAGCGCGGATATCTGCCCGGCTGGAAAAGAGAAGCGGCCGTAAAATCCAGAAGCGCCGGTTGAAGAGCACCGCATCCGCAATGCCGGTCGAAATCTGCTCCGTTCGCATCCCACGCATCTGCAGTGTTTCGCGCTGGTCGTCGAACGTATGGCCAGTGACGATGAGATCGGCTTCGAAACTTTCGGCGGCGGTTGCCAGCAGGCCATAGCGTGCCTCGCGGGCAGCCGCCATGATGCCGGTTTTCGGCTTGTCGCCCTCCCAGATCATGTTGGTGTGGGGAATGCCGAGTGATGTGCAGAGGGCTGCGACTTCACGCGCCTCGTCTGCCGAGCCGGCGCGCAACGCATGATCGACGGTCGCAGCGCAAAGGGACATCTTGAGATGGGGTGCGGCCTTCACGGCTTCATCGAGGAGAAGAAGCAGGCCGGTGGAATCGCTGCCGCCTGATATCGCGACGAGAATGCGCGCAGGGCTTTGAAGCGACAAAAGAAACTGGAGGATCGCCTGTTGAGGCGGTGCGGTTTCCGGAGACATTCCGGAAGCCCTTAGCAGGCGAGGCGCTTCTGTTCGCTCGCAACCTTGCTTATGACGGCGCGCGAGGCCTTCGGATAACGCTTCGAGACTTCGCGCAGCGTCGCGCAGGCCGTCTCGGTATTGTCGAGGGCGGCAAGCGACATGCCGAGCTTCAGCAGCATTTCCGGCGCCTTTTCCGATGTACCGTATTTCTGGTGCGCATTGAGGAAGGTCTTGGCCGCCTCATTGTACTTGCCCTGCGAATAGAGTGCTTCGCCGAGCCAGAAATTGGCGTCCGCCGCCCGCGCGCTGCTCGGGTAGTGGGTGATGTACTGCGTGAATTCCTGTTCGGCCGTGCTGTAATCACCGGATAGCACGTGGCCGTAGGCGGCCTTGTACTGGTCGGCCTCGCTGCCGAGCGAGGCGGTCTGCTGTGGTGTTTTGCTATTGGCATCGGGAATCGGACCGGAACCGATGGTGGCATTTTTGTCGACGCTTCCGCCGATTGGATTGCCGTTCTGATCGAAATCGATCGAGCCGAGTTCCTTCGGCGGCTGGCCGAGGCCGCTATTCTCCGGCACGCTGGTGGAGGGAGCCGTTTCGGCTCCCTGCGGCGCTTGGATCACCTTGGCAATGTCATCGCCGCCGGAGGCGGCCGGAGCGGCATCGGTCTCGCTTTTCTTGACAGGAGCCTTCGTGGTACCGCCGGCACCGGTCTTTTCGAGCTGCTGGAAGCGGAATTCATTGTCTTCCTGCTGCTTGCGGATCGTCTCCTGCATCTGCAGAAGCTGAAAGCTCATCTCCTCGATCCGGCCATTCAACTGCCGCAGTTGCTCTTCGAGCTGCTGCACGCGGACCTCCGCGTCGCCGCTCTGCACTTTGACAACAGGCGGCGCCGCCTGGTTTTCCGCGGATCGGCCGCCGAGATGTAGCCCGAAGAACGAGGCGGAATAGGCCGCTCGTTCGCTTCCGGTCACAGCCGCGAGGCACAGCATGCCTGCCACGACAAGTTTCTTCATATGTATCGTCCTGTCCCAGTGATTCTTCGCACCTCGATGGCACGAACAGGAGATTTTTCCAATTGCTTTCAAAAAGCAACGGAGTCTGGCCAAAGTGTGGTCAAAAAGAAAAGGCGGCCCCTGAAGGGACCGCCTTTCGAAAAAGCGAATTGTTGCTCGGCAATTACATGCCGGCGCCGCCAAGCACGGTAACCGCGCGGCGGTTCTGCGACCAGCAGGAAATATCGTCGCAGACGGCGACCGGACGTTCCTTGCCGTAGGAGATCGTCTTCAGGCGCTGCGCCGGGACGCCGCGCGAAGCGAGATAGTCCTTGGCGGCAGCCGCACGGCGAGCGCCGAGCGCCAGGTTATATTCGCGCGTGCCGCGTTCGTCGGCGTGGCCTTCGACGGTGATCTGGTAGTTCGGGTAGCGGCCGAGCCACTGGGCCTGACGGTCGAGCGTCTGCGAAGCATCGGCGCGGATCGACGAGGAGTCGGTATCGAAAAAGATGCGGTCGCCGACATTGACCGTGAAGTCCTGGGCCGAGCCCGGCGTTGCAGCGCCGCCAGCACCGGTGCCGAGGCCGAGGTCGCCGGCGCTGTTCGGCGGCTTCTTGGCGCAGCTTGCGAGCGCGAGGCCGGCGAGAAGCGCGATCATGATGGGGTTGCGGGCGAAATTCTGCATGCGGCTCATTGCCGGGGTATGAATTCGGCTCATGGCCGGTCTCCTTGCGATTTCATCAGGGTTTCCGGACAGTAACCGCACTCGGTTAACCGCCCCTCAAAGATTATGGTTAACAATTTGCTACTTTGTCCCTTGGCCGCTCGGTTCCATGACTTTGGGGCGACAAGAAGGCAGCAGCGCATCGCCTACTCCATAAGCGGCGACCAGGCCGGGTCGGAGCCATAGGTCGGCGTCTTCACGAGCTGTTCGTTGTAACCGGTCAGATCGATCGAATAGAGCTGCGGACCGCCCGACCCCGCCGCCTGGCGGAAGAACATCAGCACGCGCCCGTTCGGCGCCCAGGTCGGGCCTTCATTGTGGAAGCCGGTCGTCAGGATGCGTTCGCCCGAACCATCGGGTTTCATCACGCCGATCGAGAACTTGCCGCCGGCCTGTTTGGTGAAGGCGATGAGATCGCCGCGCGGCGACCAGACCGGCGTCGAATAGGAGCCGTCGCCGAAGGAAATACGGGTCTGGCCCGAGCCATCGGCGTTCATCACGTAGATCTGCGGCTTTCCGCCGCGGTCGCTTTCGAAACTGACGCGTGCGCCGTCAGGCGAATAGGAGGGCGAGGTGTCGATCGCCGCCGTCGAGGTCAACCGCGTCGTCGTGCGCGAGCGCAGGTCCATCGTATAGATGTTGGAATTGGCATCCTGCTGCAGGCTCATGATCACCTTCTGACCATCCGGCGAGAAGCGCGGCGAGAAGGTCATGCCGGGGAAGTTGCCGACGACCTCGCGCTGCCCGGTTTCGAGCTGCAGCAGATAGACCCGCGGCTGCTGGTTGGCAAAGGACATGTAAGTCACTTCCTGCCGGCTCGGCGAGAAGCGCGGCGTCAGCACGAGATCGCTGCCATCGGTCAGCATGCGGATGTTGAAGCCGTCCTGGTCCATGATCGCGAGCTGGCGCTTGCGCTGCTGCTTGGTGCCGGACTCGGAGACGAAGACGACGCGCGTATCGAAATAGCCTTCCTCACCAGTGATCTGCTTATAGATCGCATCGGCGATGATATGGGCGACACGCCGCCAGTTCTCCGGCTGCGTATAAAACTGCTGGCCGGTCATCTGCTGGCCGGCGAAGGGGTCCCAAAGGCGAAACTCAGCGCGAAGGCGGCCATCTGCTTCCTGAGTGACGCGACCGGTGACCAGCGCCTGGGCATTGATGACCTTCCAGTCTTCGAAACGCGGCGCGGCATCGGGATTGGAGATCTTCTCGATGAAGGCCGTTTTGCTGATCGGCGCGAAGAGACCGGAACGCTGCAAGTCGGCGGCGATGACCTGCGAGACCTGCGCGCCCATATCGCCCTGCAGGAAGTCCGTCACCGCAATCGGCAGCGGTTGGACATTACCCTTTCGAAGATCGAGAGTGAGCACCGCGTTCGCCGGCGTCGAAAAGGCTGCGACCCCAATCAGGCCTGCAATGACCATCAGAGCGCGGATGAGGGAACACTTGACCATATCAAACAAGCCTTTCAGCATCTTATTGGGTAAGAGCGCTGGTGTCGAAGTTCAAAATGACTTCCTTCCAGGCATCGTATTTATCTTTTGGAAGCATCGTAAAAGGAGCTGAGCGACGAATTGCGCGAACGCCGGCATCGGTAATGCTTTTCTGCGTGCGCTCACTGCCACCGCTGACCTCGACGTCAGGGACGCCTACGATCTGGCCATCCCTATCAAGCTTTACGTGAACCTTCATATGTACGCTGCCGAGGTCTTTCTGCCTGAAATCGACAATGAAGTTATTCTCGATCGCATGCCGCATCGCATCGATCTCCGCGCCAGCGAGATGCGTCGCAGTGGCACTGCCATTCGCTCGACCGGCCGTTTCAGCACCCGCATTGAGTGGAAAGATGGAGCAGCCGACGATCCCTGTCAGCGCAATGTATAGTCCGAAAGATTTCGCGAAATGGAGCGTATTCCTCGGCATTTAAATCCCCATATCGCTGGGATTAAAGTTAAGGACGACCTCGTTCCACACGTCATACTTGTCCATCGGGAGCGTCGAGCGGAACGAAGGAGCAGATTTCATCACGGCACGGTAAGCGCCACTTTCCAGCGCACGACGCGCTGAATCGGTGCTGCTTCCGCCGGAAGACTCGATCTCGGGCTGGCCGATAATGTTTCCCTCTTTGTCGAGCTTGAAATGTACCGTGATGACCATGCCGGAAAGGCCTTCCATTCCGGGAGTGATAAGCCAGTTACCCTCAATCAAACCCTTTATTGCATCTTCTTCGCTCTGGCTGAGCTTCGAGCCACCGTTGCTTTTCTTCGCACCCAGCGATGCCTCTTGTGTCGAGCGCTTGGCGCCACCGGCGGAAGGATCCGTCTTGTTCAGCAACGCCGCAACGTCGTCGGCATTGAAATCGCTCTTCATCGATGAGGCGGATTTCGCCGTTTCCTGCTTCTTGTCCGCCTTCTTCTTGTCGGTCGGCACGTCGGCAGCCTTCGGCTGGTCCGGGGTCTTTTCCGGCGGCTTCTCAGCGGGCTTCTGTGGTTCCGGCGGCTTCACTTGCGGTTTGGCGACAGGGGTCGGCACGTTGTCCGGCAGCGCCTCGGCATCCGGCTTCGGCGGCTCCTCAGGCTTGGCCTGCTCTTCCGGCGGTTTTTCTTCCGGCTTCGGCGGTGTTACCTCGACCGGCTTCGGCGGCGGAATGGAAGCGACCTGCTTCGGCTGCTCGACTTCCGTTTCCTCCTTGACGATCTCTTTCACCTCATTCGGCTTAGGATCGATCTTCGGCATCGGCTTTTCGCTCGAATTCGCCGCGGCCGCTTCGCTATTGCTCGGCTTAGCGTTCGGCACCGGAGGCGTCTTCAGGTCGACATTGTTGTCGCCGGCATTTTCGGCGGGCTGCGCGATCGGCGGCCGCGTCGTCGGCACGGGCGCGGAAGTCTCCTTCTTTGGAGCCTTTTTGTCGCCTTGCTGCATCTGGGTAATGGATTCCACCGGTACGAGATCGACCGGCATCGCCTCGAAATCCTCTACCTTGAAGGATTCCGGGGCACCGAGCGACACCATCGCCCAGGTGAGCACCAGGCCGTGCAAAACAGCAGATGTGATGACACTGGCCTTCATTTTGCGCGCTATTGGTCCTTCTTCTGCTGCGTCACGAGGCCGATATTCTTGAAGCCTGCGCCCTGGATACGGGCCATGACGTCGGCGATGACGCCGTAAGGCGCGGTCGCGTCGCCGCGCACGAAGATACGTTCGTTATAGCCGGTGGTGGCGATCGCCTCGAGTTTGGCGGCGATCTCCGCGGCCGGGATCGGTGTTTCCTGCAGGAACACCTCGCCGTCATTCTTGACGGAAATGGTGATGGGCTGCGTCTCGGAATTCAGCGCCTTGGCCTGCGTTTCCGGCAGGTCGATCGGCACACCGACGGTCATCATCGGTGCCGCGACCATGAAGATGATCAAAAGCACCAGCATGACGTCAACGAGCGGCGTCACGTTGATTTCGGAAATCACGGCCCTGTTCCGACCGCCGCGACGGCGGCGTCCGCCGCCCCCGCCGCCATTGCCTCCAACAGCCATACCCATGTCAGAATACTCCGTTGGTTACTGAGCGGCAGCGCGCGGCTGCAGTTTCTCGTCGATCTGGCGCGAAAGTATGGCGGAGAATTCATCCGCGAAACCTTCCATGCGGCCCGAGAGCTTGCCGGCATCGGCAGAGAACTTGTTGTAGGCGATAACCGCCGGGATAGCGGCGACGAGGCCGATCGCGGTGGCAAGCAGCGCTTCGGCGATACCGGGCGCGACGACCGCAAGGTTGGTCGACTTCGAACCGGCGATCGCCTGGAACGAGGTCATGATGCCGACGACCGTGCCGAACAGACCGATGAACGGGCCGGCCGAACCGATGGTCGCGAGCGATCCAAGCCGCGCGCCGAGAAATTCGGATTCGCGGGCGAGCGTCACGTCCATCGCACGGTCGATACGCATCTGCAGGCCGATCGGCGAGCGAGCGCCGCGTTCGAAGGATTTCTTCCACTCGCGCATGGCGGCCACGAAGATCGCCGCCAGCCCCGTATTGTTGCGTTCCGACAGCGAGCGGTAGAGTTCTTCCAGCGACTGGCCCGACCAGAACACCTGCTCGAACTTATCGAACTGGCGCCGTGCGCGGCCATAGGCCAGGTATTTGTCGATGACGATCGCCCACGTCCACACCGAGGCTGCGATGAGCCCGAGCATGACGAGCTTGACGACGATGCCGGCCTGCATGAAAAGCGACCAGAGGCTGACGTCCGTCGTTGCTGCTGCCAATCCTACTTGTTCCATTGGTCCAAAATCCCCGAATCCAAACGCCCGGTGCTGGACCGGGCGGCACAAACTGATCTCGCAAGAAGTGTCCGGCGGCCGCCGCCCAAAGCCCTGGTCAAACTTCCAAGCTCATCTTCCGCCTTCTTGCCGTCAAATTTGGTCAAAGGAAGGCGTGCACCGCACAAACTCCGACTTTCCCAGTAAGACACTATTATGGTTAATAGATCGTTAGTGCCGGACTGTGACAGTAAGCCTGTATTTGGAAGATTTCGTTCCATGGATTACTTGACCGGAGCAAGGTTCGGCTGCCGAAAGAGCGCTCATCCTGCGGCGCGGGAATTCCTTCACATAAAGTTCAAGTTTTGACAAGGCCCGATTTTTCGGCAATTCGGACTATAGCGGCGTGCTGCCTTCCAGAAATTTCGCTGCCAGTGTTTCCGGCAGCCGCCTCGGCCGCCCCCGGGCGTTGATGACGGCGATGATCACCCTGGCGGCGATCAGCAGCGTCTCGCCCGAGCGGATTTGCTGATTGAGCACCATCTTGGCGCCGCCGGCCTTTTCCGTATGCGTCAGGATCGTCAGCACATCGTCCATGCGCGCCGGGCTCTTGAAGTCGATCTCCATGCGGTGGACGACGAAGACGAGGCCCTCCTCGTCGGCGCTGACGAGCTCGCGCTGCTCGACGCCGAGGCAGCGCAGATAATCGGTGCGGCCGCGCTCCAGGAAATGCAGGTAGCGGGCGTGATAGACCAGGCCTGAGAAGTCCGTATCTTCATAATAGACTCGCTGGACGAGGCGGTGTCCGGCCTCCGTCAGCTCTCCCGAAATGGAAAAAGGGCGTTCCGTCATAATTTTCTCCAAACTGAGGTGCCCTCTTTGGCGCAACGCTTCCAGACAGGCAAGCATTGAATAACTGTCACAATTCCTAACTATTCCCGACAACGAGCGACCAATCAGGAGACAATGCGATGAAGATTGCGGTTATGGGCGGAGACGGTTTCATCGGTTGGCCGACATCGCTGCATCTCTCCGATGCCGGGCACGACATCCATATACTCGACAATCTCTCGCGCCGCTGGATCGACACGGAACTCGGCGTGCAGTCGCTGACGCCGATGGATTCGATCCAGGAGCGCACCCGCATCTGGCATGCCGAAACCGGACGCCGCATCCACTTCAATCTGATCGATCTCGCCAAGGATTACGAACTCCTGAAGAACTGGCTTTCCGAACATCGCCCGGATGCCGTCATCCATTTCGCCGAACAGCGGGCCGCGCCCTATTCGATGAAGAGTGACCGCCACAAGAACTACACGGTCAACAACAATGTCAGCGCCACGCACAACCTGCTGAATGCGCTGACGGAGCTCAATCTCGATACCCATCTCATCCATCTCGGCACCATGGGCGTCTACGGCTATTCGACGGTCGGCGCGGCGATCCCCGAGGGTTACCTGCCGGTTGGCATCGAAACCGCAGGCGGCGAGATGGTCAACCAGGAGATCCTCTACCCCTCCAATCCCGGCTCGATCTATCACATGACCAAGTGCCTGGATCAGCTTCTCTTCCAGTTCTACGCGAGGAATGATGGTCTCAGGATCACCGATCTGCACCAGGGCATCGTCTGGGGCACACATACCGAGCAGACACGCCGCCACACGCAGCTGATCAACCGTTTCGACTATGACGGCGATTATGGCACGGTGCTGAACCGCTTCCTCATCCAGGCGGCGATCGGCTATCCGCTGACGGTGCACGGCACCGGCGGCCAGACCCGCGCCTTCATCCACATCCAGGATTCCGTGCGCTGCATCGAACTGGCGCTGAAAAACCCGCCGGCGCGCGGCGCCCGCGTCGAGATCTTCAACCAGATGACCGAAACCCACCGGGTGCGCGACCTTGCTGAGATGATCGCCAGGATGAGCGGCGCCAAGATTGCCTGGCTGCCCAACCCACGCAAGGAAGCCGCAGAAAACGAGCTGATCGTCCGGAACGAAAAATTCCGCGATCTCGGCCTCGACCCGATCACGCTGGAAGCAGGCCTGCTCGGCGAAATCGTCGACGTCGCCAAGAAATTCGCCTATCGCGTCGACCGCGCACGCGTTCCGGCCGTCTCCGCCTGGACCAAGGACATCGCCGCGACGATCAATCACGATCCGGAAGGCAAGCGGCTGAAGTCGGTTTCATGAGTGAGCGAGTTCGCATTGGAAGGCTCAACTGGAACTCCCTCATTCCTGTGTCTGTCACAGGAATCCAGCCACGGCGCGTCCGCGCCGTGAATGATGCTATTCATACATCGCAAAAGCCTTTCGCGCCCAAGGACTTGGGCGCACTGGATTCCTGTGACAAGCACAGGAATGAGGGAGTGTGGCAATGGTGCACGTAACCACGCAGCCGCCTCATCGCTTCGCCTATGTCACACTCGTCACCAATGCAGATTACGCCATGGGCGCGACCGCGCTTGCCCGCTCCCTGCGCCGAACCGACACTGGGGCCGACATCGTCATTCTCCACACCAGCGGCGTCGATGCAGCCGCACTCGTGCCCCTGAAGGCGCTCGACTGCCGCCTGATCGAGGTCGAGCACCTGCCGCTGTCCGCGGCCTTCAACCAACGCCACGCCCGCGGCAAGCTCCATTCTGCAGCCCCTTTCACCAAGGGCCGCAAGCCGGATTTCCATTCGCCGCTCGACAATTTCTGCAAGCTCAGGCTCTGGCAGCTCGTCGAATACCAGCGCTGCGTTTTCATCGATGCCGACGCCCTCGTGCTGCAGAATGTCGACAGGCTCTTCCTCTATCCGGAGTTTTCCGCCGCCCCCAATGTCTACGAAAGCCTCGCCGACTTCCGCCGCATGAATTCCGGCGTCTTCGTCGCCACGCCCTCGCATGACACATTCCGGCACATGCTCGAAAGGCTCGACAGTCCAGACGCTTTCTGGCGGCGCACCGATCAGACCTTTCTTGAGACGTTCTTCCCGCATTGGCACGGCCTGCCGGTTTATTTCAACATGCTGCAATATGTATGGTTCACCATGCCGGAGCTTTGGGACTGGAAGAGCATTTCGATCCTGCACTACCAGTATGAGAAACCGTGGGAAAAGGATCATCCCAAGGCAGCGCGACTACAACCTTTGATCGATCTGTGGCACAGTTTCCACGATGGCGGGGATGTGCCTGAGGTGACGGCGCTGGACAATCCGGAAGGGGCAGCATGAAGGTACTGGTATCGGGTGGAACGGGTCTCGCCGGCCGGTATGTCGTCGAGGAACTGCTGGCCGCCGGATATCAGGTGATCGTCGGCGGGCGCCGCGCGCCGCTGCCCCGCCTCTTCTCCCGCCCGGTCGAGTTCGCAGCGCTTTCGCTCGATCCCGACAAGGATCAGATCGACGTCTTCGACGACGCTTATTTCTTCGTCCATGCCGCCTTCAGCCATGTTCCGGGCAAATATCGTGGCGGCGAGGGCGACGATCCGAAGACCTTCCACAGGTTGAACCTCGACGGCACCGTCCGACTTTTCGAAGCCGCCAAACGCGCCGGCACGCGCCGTTGCGTCTTTCTGTCCAGCCGCGCCGCCTATGGCGAACACCCGCCAGGAACGGAACTGACGGAGACGATGCTGGCCAAGCCCGAAACACTCTACGGCCAGGTCAAGCTCGATGCCGAGCGGGCGCTTGCCCATCTCTCGACGCCGGGTTTTGCTGGCGTAAGCTTGAGGCCGACCGGCGTCTATGGCGATCTCTCGCCGAACAAATGGGACGGCCTCATCGCCGATTACCTCGCCGGCCGGCCGGTTGTTGCCCGCGTGGGAACCGAGGTTCACGGCCGCGATCTCGGGCGGGCGGTACGGCTGATGCTGGAGACGGAAAGCACTCGCATCTCCGGCGAGGTTTTCAACGTCTCGGACATGTCGGTCGACACGCGCGATATCCTTTCACCCATCCGCAGCGAGACGGGCTGTCGACACGCGCTGCCGGCTCCCGCCGATAGCGCTGCGCTCAATCCCATGAGCACGGCGAAAATCCGCGCGCTCGGCTGGGCGCCCGGCGGAGCGCCTCTATTCGACGAGACGATACGGCGGCTGGCCGCTGCGCTTCCCGAATCCCCAAGACACAGGTCCACGCAAGCCTGACGTTGCAAAATGCGCCGAATTGCAATCGGGGGCCCGAATTAAAAATCGGGGATTGTCCATGCAGGTCGCAACCACGTCTGCCTCCATCATCTTGCGCGGCACGTCTTCGACGGCAGCCATTTCAGCCGCCGGAAGCGAGACCGATCAAGGCGTGCTGAAGCTGCAGCGCGCCACCCAGGCGTTGCAGCAGATGCGCCAGACCTTGGCGAACTCGGGAGACGAGGCCAAGGCAAAGGCACAACGCAAGCTCGAAGAGGCAAAACAGGAATTGGAGATGTTGCGCAGCTCCAACATGGCGCCTGAGGTGGTCGCCCGGCTGGCCGCCGAACTGGCGCGCAAGGTTGGCACCGCCGCCTCCGAATTCGCATCATCAGTCGCGACCGGCAGTCCCGCAACGGCTGTTCCGGTGGATGCAACAACCACGGATGCGACAGCAATCGCAACGAGCGGGGCCGCCGCTGCGCTGACGGATACTTCAGGAGAAACTGCGGCCGGCGAGACCGGCTCGCAGGAACCGGACGCCGCCACCAACGCACGCAACGCCTATGCCAGCGTCGCCGAGGATGCCCCGAAATTCTCGGGCATTTCGGCCGATGACCGCGAAACGATGGAAGAGTTCAAGGCGGTGGTGCGCGAACTCAAGCAAGTGCTCGAAAAGGCGATGCGCGAGTTGCGGCAGCAAAACCGGCAGGCCGGGGCCAATGCCGTTCCTGATATGGCAGGCTTCTCCATCGCCACGGCGACAATACCGACAAGCATCGTCGTCTGACGATCGCTGCGGCCGGCGGCCGAGGCGTGAAACGCGCGTGATGCTGTCGCATCCGGCATTTGCATCGAACATCCAGCCGTCTATGCTCGGGTAAATCTCTCAGAACCGGCAGATCGAATGACCTCTAGAGAATTGAAAGCGCAGTTGCGCAACGAACGGCTGTCCGCACGCGACGCCATCCCCGCCGAGAAACGCGCCTCCAAAAGTCTCGCAATGGCCGAACATGCCGGCGAGGCCGTCGGATTTGCACTGGGTACGATCATCTCCGGCTTTCTGCCGATCCGTTCGGAAGCCGATCTCAGGCCGCTGATGGCGCGCTTTGCCGTGCGCGGTGCGCGGCTCTGCGTGCCGGCGATCCTCGATCGGCAGACCATCGTCTTTCGCGAGCTGGCGGAAGGTGCGCCGCTCGTCGATACCGGTTTCGGCACGGTCGGCCCCGGCACAGATGCCGCCATTCTTGATCCCGAGATCATGCTGGTGCCGCTTTCGGCCTTCGATGCCCGCGGCCACCGCATCGGCTACGGCGCCGGCCACTACGACCGCGCCATCAGCCGGCTAAGGCAAAAAGGCCTGCATCCGAAGCTGATCGGCATTGCATTCGACTGCCAGGAAGTGGCACATGTGCCCGCTGAGCCGCACGACATAAGCCTGGATGCCATCCTGACAGAAAGCGGCCTTCGCTTTTTTGCCTCTTGGATTGGATAGGGAATGCGGCTGCTTTTTCTGGGTGACATGGTCGGCAAGACGGGACGCACAGCGGTCTGGGACCGTCTTCCCGGCCTGGTTTCCGACCTCAAACTCGATTTCGTCATCGTCAACGGCGAGAACGCCGCCGGCGGCTTCGGCATCACAGAGGACATCTTTCTGGAAACGATCAATGCCGGCGCCGATGTGGTGACGACAGGCAATCACGTCTGGGACCAGAAGGAAGCCGTCGCTTTTGCCGGCCGGCACGATCAGTTCCTGCGTCCTGCCAACTATCCGCAAGGCACGCCTGGCCGCGGCTCCGGCCTTTTCTATGCCAGGAACGGCGCGCGCGTGCTCGTCGCCAACGTCATGGGCCGGGTCTTCATGCATCCGGAACTCGACGACCCCTTCAAATCGGCGGAAGTCATCCTCGACGCCTGCCCGCTGAAGGAACAGGCCGACGCGATCATCTTCGATTTCCATGCCGAGGCGACCAGCGAGAAGCAGTGCTTCGGCCATTTCGTCGACGGCCGCGCCAGCTTCGTCGTCGGCACCCACACGCATGTACCGACGGCCGACGCACAGATCCTGAACGGCGGCACCGCCTATATGTCGGATGCCGGCATGTGCGGCGACTACGACTCCTCCCTCGGCATGGACAAGGAGGAGCCGCTCAACCGCTTCATCTCCAAAATGCCGAAGGGCCGCATGGAGACCGCGAACGGTCCCGCGACGATCTGCGGTGTCGGCGTGGAAATCTCGGATACGACGGGACTTGCCGAAAAGATCGCGCCGCTCCGGCTCGGGCCGCGACTGGCCGAGACGGTGCCGGAGTTCTGGCGATAGAGCATGATGCTGAAAAGTGTGAGCGGTTTTCGGGCGACATCATGCTCTAGCTCTTTAATTGAGAACAGGATTCAGATTTTAGGCCAACCGGGCCTAAAATCATCCTGTTCTAGCCACCCCGCCAACACGCAATTGTGAGCATCCTCCGTCTGGACCCCTGCGGCCTCATGCCGCATCCTCCGCCATTCGCGCATAACCCCGAAAATCGGAATTGATTTTCGGGGTTATGCGCCGATCAAAAGGTGATAGAGCGCCGGAGGGGTGGCATGAAGCCGCGATATCTTGTCCTCGCTATCGCAGGCCTTGCGGCCTTCGCCGCGCCGAATCTTGGCGGGGCACAAGAGCAGCGGCCACCGGTCAGCCAGTGCCAGGCGATCGCGCAAACCATCCCCAAGGTGACCTTCGCAAGCTTTTCCGGCGCTCCGCCGCTGATGCCTGCCGTCTCCGAGGGCGAGGACGTCAAACTCACCTTCCTCGGCCACTCCACCTTCGAGATCGAAACGCCCTCAGGCATCGTCATCGCGACAGACTATAATGGCTGGTACAGGCCGGCGACGATGCCCGACGTCGTGACCATGAACAAGGCCCATTCGACCCACTTCACCTTGACGCCCGATCCCGGCATCAAGCATGTGCTGCATGGGTGGAGCGATGTTCCGGGCGAGAAGGCGAACATCAATCTCGTCGTCGGCGATGCTTATATCCGCAACGTCACGACGGATATCCGCTTCAGCTATGGCCTCGGCGGTGCGCACGAGAACGGCAACTCCATCTTCATTTTCGAAATCGCCGGCCTCTGCATCGGTCATCTCGGCCACTTGCACTACGAACTGACGGATGCCCATTATACCGAGATCGGCCGCCTCGACATCGTCATGGTTCCCGTCGACGGTGGCCTGACAATGGGCGCCGACAGCATGAGCCGCGTCATCAAGCGGCTACGCTCGTCGTTAATCCTGCCGATGCACCGGCGCGGCCCGCCAGTCGAAGCCTTCGTCTCGATGTTCGGCAAGGATTTCGACGTCGCCAATGCGCCCGATGACAGTATCACCGTCTCCATGCGCACTCTGCCGAAAAAGCCGCTGATCTATGTGCTGAAGGGTGTGCAGTAAAAGGCCCGGCGGTTTTCCTTCTACAGCGCCGCGCGTCTTTTTAGACGCGCAAAGGACGCTGTGGCACTTTGAATTGCTGCATAATTTTATCCTTAAATCGATTCCGATTTCAGGAATTATGCAGGAGCCTCGCGCATCAGGCGAACTGCAGATGGCGCTTGATGCCGACATCCGGCATCTTGTCGTCGTCGAGATTGGCCTTGGCGATCTCCCAGCCGAATTTCAGCTTGTTGCCTGTGGAAACCCAGATCTCGGCATCGTCGACATGGAGGGACAGCATGGTAAGCTTGGGGTCCTTCTTGCCGCCATCATACCAGGCCGCGACGATCGAGCTCCAGTATTCCTCGATCTTGGAAGGATCAGGATGCACCTCGATCACACCGGCGAGGCAGGCGTGATAGTCGTGATCCTTGCCGATAACGCAGAAATGCGCGCGGCTGCCGGGCTTGATGGCGCGCACGATGTCGGCGTCGGTCTTGGTGTAAAACCAGATGGTGTTGGTGGTGGGATCGGCATGCGGCGCCATCGGCTGCATGTGCATATCCAGTCCGGAAATTCCGAGCATGCCGGCATGGACATCGTTGACCTGATCCCAGAGCTGACGTGCTGGATGTTCCTGCGCCTCGCTGAGACTTGCCATGACCGTTCCTTTCCGTTGGATGGAGTTCCGTTGAAACGTCATCCCCTCGCCTTTGTTCCGAACTGCTTTTTCCTTGAACGGGTGCCGTTTCGCTCTTATAAGGCGGCCCATTCCGAACAATGAGACGTGAACAGGGGTGCCATGGCTGGCCATTCACAGTTTAAAAACATCATGCACCGCAAAGGCCGTCAGGATGCCGTGCGGTCGAAAATGTTCTCCAAGCTTGCGCGCGAAATCACCGTTGCCGCCAAGGCCGGCCTGCCCGACCCGACGATGAACGCCCGCCTTCGCCTGGCGATCCAGAACGCCAAGGCCCAGTCCATGCCGAAGGACAATATCGACCGCGCCATCAAGAAGGCGGCCGGCGCCGACGGCGAAAATTACGATGAAGTCCGCTATGAGGGCTACGGCCCCGGCGGCACGGCGATCATCGTCGAGGCCCTGACCGACAACCGCAACCGCACCGCCTCCAACGTCCGCTCGAGCTTCACCAAGGCCGGCGGCGCTCTCGGCGAAACCGGTTCGGTGTCCTTCTCCTTCGACCATGTCGGAGAAATCACCTACAAGCTTTCCGTCGGCGATGGCGACAAGGTGATGGAAGCCGCGATCGAAGCCGGCGCCGACGACGTCGAGACCGATGAAGACGGCCACTACATCACCTGCGCCTTCGAAGCCCTCGGCGAAGTGGCGAAAGCGCTGGAATCGAGCCTCGGCGAAGCCGAAACCGTCAAGGCCGTCTGGCGCGCCCAGAACAACGTGCCGGTGGACGAGGAAAAAGCCCAGTCGCTGCTGAAACTCATCGACAGCCTGGAAGACGATGACGACGTGCAGAACGTCTATTCCAACTTCGAAGTCTCGGAAGAAGTGCTGGCGAAGCTCTCGGCCTGATCTCCTGAGGCAGGTGTCAAATAAAAACCCGGCTGCAACGCCGGGTTTTTTCTTGCCGGAAAGGTGGCGTCGTCAGAGTGCCGCCTCGCGCAGGCCCTGGAGCAGGATGCCGAAAAGTGTGAGCGGTTTTCGGACGAAATCATGCTCTAACTATATAATGTAGAACAGGATTCAGATTTTAGGCCGACCGGCCTAAAATCATCCTGTTCTAAGCGGCGGCTCGCATGAAATTTCCCAGCCCCGCGAATAGTTCCACCGATGTCAGCCGCGCCTCGATGTCGTGGATCGGCATCGAGATGATCACCTCGTCGGCCTGCGTTTCCCGCAGAAACTCCGTCAGTTTCGCCTCCGCCGTCTTCGGCGAGCCTACCACGGCATAACGCAGCGTGTGTTCGACATTCATCTTTTCCATCGGCGACCAGAAGTCCCCCATATCGGCCACCGGACGTGGGAACGGACCGCGGACATTGCGGCGCAGATTGACGAATTGCTGCTGGGCGGAGGTGAAATGATAGCGTGCCTCCTCGTCCGTCGCCGCCACAGCACCCATGACCCCGACCATCACATGGGGCTTATCGAGCGTCGCCGAGGGTTGGAAGCGGTCACGGTAGATCGCAATCGCATCGAGCAGCATGTCGGGCGCGAAATGCGAGGCGAAGGCATAGGGAAGCCCGAGCATGCCGGCGAGTTGGGCGCTGTAGAGACTGGAGCCGAGCAGCCAGATCGGGATATGTGAGCCATTGCCGGGAACTGCGAGGATCGCCTGGTTCTCGACCGGCGTATCGAGGAGTTGCTGCAGTTCCACCACGTCGTTGGGGAAGCTGTTTGCACCGGCCTCGAGGTTGCGCCGCAGCGCCTGTGCCGTGCGCATGTCCGTTCCCGGTGCACGCCCGAGGCCGAGATCGATGCGACCGGGGAAGAGCGCCTCCAGCGTGCCGAACTGCTCGGCGATAACGAGCGGCGAATGATTGGGCAGCATGATGCCGCCGGAGCCGATGCGGATGCGCTTTGTCGCAGCCCCGACATGGCCGATGACAACGGCGGTGGCAGCGCTGGCGATCCCCGGCATGCCGTGATGTTCGGCGAGCCAGAAGCGCTTGTAACCGAATTCCTCGGCCTTCACAGCCATCCGCGCCGAGCCCTCGAGGGACTGGCGCACGGTGCTGCCTTCGGCAACGGGGGAAAGGTCGAGTATGGAGAAGGGAACCATGGGAAACCTGCCGGGCAGTTGGACGATGCCGTCTATGTAGGTTCGCGCCCGCGCCATTCCAAACCATATATGCAAACAAAAAAGGCCGCGCGAGCGCGACCCTCATGCAATGTTGAAAACGCCGGGTTACCGGTGACGGCGCAGCACGTGCACCTCGGCGCTCGGTTGATGGTGGCCGGGCGGCAGCGTGAAATTGCCGAGCTGGCGGTCCATTTCCAGGGCTTCCGTCGCCAGCCGGTGGATCGCCGCCGTCGTCTCCTCGACCATCGAGGCGTTCTGCTGCGTCATCGCGTCGAGTTCGGCGACGGCGCTATTGATCTCGCGCAGCGTATTGGCTTCCTCGCGGGTCGCACCCATGATCTCGTTGATCTGCCCGTTGATCGCCTCGACATGGGCGCCGATGCCCGTCAACGCGACGCCCGCTTTTTCCACAAGCGCAACGCCGCTTTCGACCTCATGCGTCGATTTCTGCAGCAGGCTGGAGATTTCCTTGGCCGCGCTCGATGAGCGCTGGGCGAGCTCGCGCACTTCCATAGCGACGACCGCGAAGCCCTTGCCGGATTCACCGGCGCGCGCTGCCTCGACACCGGCATTCAGCGCCAGGAGGTTGGTCTGGAAGGCAATGTCGTCGATGACTGAGATGATCGTGTTGATCTGGCGTGACGAGGCCTGGATTGCCTCCATCGCCGCGATCGTCTCGCGCATGATCTGGCCTGAGCCGGTCGTCTCCTTCTTGGCGTCGCGGGCGATGCGCTCGGCCTGTTCGGCCCGCTCGATCTGCCGGCGGACCGACTGGGTGATGGCGCTGATCGCATTCGCCGTCTCCGTGATCGAGCCGGCCTGGCGCTCGGTGCGCCCGGCAAGCTCGTCGGCGCCGGTGCGCATCTCCTCGGAGCCGGCGCGCACCGCCATCGAGTTGCCGCCGATCGCCGTCATGGTTTCGCTGAGCGTCGCCAACGCCTCGTTGAAATTGACGCGCAGGCTTTCGAGCTCGTTCGGGAAATGGGTATCGATCTGGTAGGCGAGATCGCCGTTCGCCAGATGATGCAGGCCCTCGTCGAGCGCCTCGACCACCTGCTGCAGCGTCTTCGCCTCAGCCTCGCGCTCGGCCAGATTCTGCTGGCGGTCGTGTTCGGCCTGCAGGCGCGTCTCCTCGCTGGCGGCTTCGAGCTCGCGGCTTTCGATCAGCGAGTGGCGGAAGCGGTCGAGCGCGTTCGCCATCGTGCCGATCTCGTCCTTGCGGTTCAGGCTGCCGATCTCGCTGTCGAGCTTGCCGTCGGCGACATCGCGGGTGACGCCGGCAAGCCGCGCAAGCGGCGAGAACAGCAAATTGGTGACGAGCCCAGTGGCAAGCGCCATGACGACGAGCACGCCGATGCCGATCATCGTCAGCAGGGTGGCGATCTCGATCGAGCCGGCATTGAGCTCGCTCAGAAGTACGCTTTCGACCACGAGGAAGCGGTCGCCGCGATAGTCGATGCCGCGGACATAGGCACGGGCCGCGCCGTCCGCCCGGCTGAAATCGGCAACTGTCATCGCCGAACTGGCAAGCGCGCTCTTGATGAAGGTGAAGGGTGTCGCGTCAAGCGTCGCAAGCTTGCCGCTACCGTCGAGACCAACGGCGGATCCATCGCCGGAGACGATCGCCGCCCGCGCCGTGCTGCCCTGGACGATGCCCTTGGCGAGGATGCCGGTGACGATCTCGTCCCGCACCTTGAAGAGAATGATGCCCTTGAGCGCTCCAAGCTTGACGATCGGTACGGCATAGAAGATCGCCGACTTGCCGCTGCCGGCATCGACACGAAGGCCGGAAAAGCCGGTCGGCGCAGCATCATCGGTCGCCTTGGCGGTATTCTCGATCGCCTTGGCGAAAGCGATGCCAGCGCCAGTCGCCTTCCAGGCGTCCGACTTCAGGTTCTCGGCGAAATCGTCTTCCTTCTTATAGGAATAGAGAACAGTACCCTCGAGATCGACAATCAGCAGATCGCTGAAGGCAGTATCCCAGAGGTCGCGGGCGACTTCGCCCTGCGTCTTCTCGTGGCTCGAATAATAAAAGCCGCTTGGCCCTTCCGGTTTGATCAGCTTCTCGCGCTGGTCGGCGGGATTGGGGTTGCCTGCTATGAATACCTTCTTCAGCTCGGCGCGAGCATCCCCCGCGGTCTTCTCGATGGTCTTCCAGCCGCTCTTCAGATTGGTGATCGACATCTGCAGCGCCTCGATGCGCGCGATGGAGTTGGCCTGGTTTTCAAGTTGCGTCAGCTGGTCCTGCAGCATGTCGCCGCGAAAGATCAGCACGCTTTCCTTGCCCTTAAGCGCCTGTTCGTCCGAAATGCGGCTACTGGCGAAATAGGCAAGCACATCGATGACCGCAATCGACAGCACGGTCATCAGAATGAATGTGACGATGACCTTGAAGGACAGCGACTGAAATCTCCGAGCCATGTACAACGAACCCCTTCTGAACCGCGCCTGCCAGCGCGGGCACGCGGCGTATGCCTGATCAACTGACCTGTAAACACAACATCGGAGGCTTAACTCTTTGCCAAAAGAAGCCCCTCTCGTATTTGATGACTAGAATTCAGGCATCTGTTTTAATTCGCGGTAAATGACGCGGCCGAAATCCTGGAGTGTTTTTGTTTTGTTCACATATCGGTGGCACTTATTTCGCAATCGCTATAGGTTGAACCATGCAAAATACGATTCGCATCGTCGGCATCGATCCCGGGCTTCGCCGCACCGGCTGGGGAATCATCGAGACATTAGGCAATTCCCTGCGGTTTGTGGCATCTGGAACCGTGACCTCTGATGGAGACATGGACCTTGCCTCCCGCCTTTGCCAATTACACGACGGCCTGGCGGAGATCGTCCACAGTTACAAGCCGGATGAGGCCGCCGTCGAACAGACCTTCGTCAACAAGGATGCGGTGGCGACCCTGAAGCTTGGCCAGGCCCGCGGCATCGCCATGCTGGTGCCGGCGCGCGCCGGGCTGCCGGTCTCCGAATATGCCCCGAACGCCGTGAAGAAGGCCGTCATCGGCGTCGGCCACGGCGAAAAGCAGCAGATCCACATGATGCTGAAGATCCTGATGCCGAAGGTCGAATTCAAGGGCAACGACGCAGCCGACGCCCTGGCGATCGCCATCTGCCATGCGCATAATCGCGGCAGCAACCGGATGCGACAGGCGCTGGCTGGGTAGTGTGTTCTTGACTTGTTCTGTCGGTAAGGATAATTCTTACCACGAAGGAGCAACAAGATGCGTGTTACGTCCAAAGGGCAGGTCACCATTCCTCGCGATCTCAGAGAACTTGTCGGCATCGAGGCCAACAGCGAGGTCATTTTCTCGATAGAGGGCGGCAAGCTCGTTCTCTCGCCGAAGAACGGCAAGCAGGAGATCGAGGATCGGGGTCGCCTGGATCGTTTCATGCAGACGGTCCGTCGCCTCGAGGGCACTGGCGATCAGGAGATCGATGCCGAAGACCTTATGTCGATGACCCGTGATCGCTGATGGCCACACTTGTCGACACGAACATACTTGTCGATCTGGCCGTGGTCGGTTCGGACTGGTATGGTTGGTCGCGTCGAAAGATGCTTGAGGTCTTCAAAGACGGTCCTGTCCTCATAAACCCGATCATCTATTCCGAATTTTCCGTTCGGTACGACGACGTGGACGAAGTCG
The DNA here is from genome assembly GCF_017357285.1 of Rhizobium ruizarguesonis. Taxonomy (NCBI): domain Bacteria; kingdom Pseudomonadati; phylum Pseudomonadota; class Alphaproteobacteria; order Hyphomicrobiales; family Rhizobiaceae; genus Rhizobium; species Rhizobium ruizarguesonis. The sequence continues at coordinate 4,186,298 of NZ_CP071678.1, forward strand.
ATCGACTGCTGCCGCAGGATGAATTCCGCCGCGAGAATCTGCCTTGGCCGGCTGCATTCGCCGCTGCTGCGGCCTTCCGGCTTTACCGTCGCGCCGGCGGTGGGCGCGAACGGATCTTGCCCGATTTCTTCATCGGCGCGCATGCGGCGATAAGGGGCTACAGAATTTTGACCCGCGATCCCAGCGGATACCGCTCCTATTTCCCCTCCGTTGACCTTATAACCCCCGAAACGCATCCTTGAGAGACCGCGACTTATGATCGGCAAGCTGAAAGGCACCATAGACGAGATCGGCGAAGACTATGTGCTCGTCGATGTGCACGGCGTCTGCTACGTCGCCTATTGCTCGGCGCGTACCCTATCCAAGCTCGGCTCAGTTGGTGAAGCCTGCGTACTGTTCATCGAAACCTATGTGCGCGAGGATCAGTTGAGGCTCTTCGGATTCATGACCGCGCTGGAGCGGGAATGGTTCAACCTGCTCCAGAGCGTTCAGGGCGTCGGCGCCAAGGTGGCGCTCGCCGTGCTCTCGACGCTCACGCCAGGCGAACTTGCCAATGCGATCGCCCTGCAGGATCGCGCCGCCGTCTCGCGCGCGCCGGGCGTCGGTCCCAAAGTGGCGATGCGCCTCGTCACCGAGCTCAAGAACCGGGCGCCGGCCTTTGCCGGGGAAGCGATCAATATCGCCCTCAAGCAGGAACTCGGCGAAGGTGTCGCGGCCGCGCCTGTCGCCGATGCGGTTTCCGCGCTGACCAACCTCGGCTATTCCCGTGACCAGGCGGCGAACGCGATCGCCGCGGCAATGAAGACTGCAGGCGATGGCGCCGACAGCGCCAAGCTGATCAGGCTGGGGTTGAAGGAGCTGGCGCGGTGAAAGGCCGGAAAACCGATGATGGAATGTCGAGGCAGCCGTTTTTTGGTGTATTGGTGTGACAGGTTTCAAAACGGAATGAGAGCATGAGTGAACCCGCCCGCCTGATATCGCCGGAAAAGCGGGGCGAAGACCTTGATATTACGTTGCGCCCGCAATCGCTGGACGAGTTCACCGGCCAGGCGGAAGCGCGCGCCAATCTCAAGGTCTTCATCGAGGCGGCGAAAAACCGCGGCGAAGCGCTGGACCATGTGCTCTTCGTCGGGCCGCCCGGCCTTGGCAAGACGACGCTGGCGCAGATCATGGCCAAAGAGCTCGGCGTCAATTTCCGCTCAACGTCGGGCCCTGTCATCGCCAAGGCCGGCGATCTCGCTGCCCTGCTCACCAATCTCGAGGAGCGCGACGTGCTCTTCATCGACGAGATCCATCGCCTCAATCCCGCCGTCGAGGAAATCCTCTATCCGGCCATGGAAGATTTCCAGCTCGACCTCATCATCGGGGAAGGCCCTGCCGCTCGCTCGGTGAAGATCGACCTGTCGAAATTCACGCTGGTGGCGGCCACCACGCGCCTCGGCCTGTTGACGACGCCGCTGCGCGACCGCTTTGGCATTCCGGTGCGACTGAGCTTCTACACCGTCGAGGAGCTGGAACTGATCGTACGCCGTGGCGCGCGGCTGATGAACCTGCCGATCACCGAGGAGGGCGCCCGCGAGATCGCAAGACGCGCCCGCGGCACCCCGCGCATCGCCGGCCGGCTGCTGAGGCGCGTGCGCGACTTTGCCGAGGTGGCAAGGGCCGAAGCCGTCACCCGCGAGATCGCCGATGAGGCGCTGACCCGCCTGCTGGTCGACAATGTCGGCTTCGACCAGCTCGACAAACGTTACCTCAACATGATCGCGGTCAATTTCGGCGGCGGCCCGGTCGGCATCGAAACCATTGCCGCCGGCCTTTCCGAGCCTCGTGACGCGATCGAGGACATTATCGAGCCCTACATGATCCAGCAGGGTTTCATTCAGCGCACGCCACGCGGCCGTGTTCTGACCGCAATCGCGTGGAAACATCTGGGAATGCAACCACCTAAGGATATGGAGGCTGCGCAGTTCCGGCTGTTCCAGGAGGACAACTGAGTGATCACCCGCCGCGGATTTTTCAAGGTTCTCGGCGGCAGTGTCGCAGGCGTCATGTCGCTCGGTGGTTATGCCTTCGCCTATGAACCACTCGCGCGGCTCGCCATCACCCGCTACCGGCTGACGCCGCCGGGATGGGCGCCCGGGCTCAAGCTCCGCATCGTCGCGCTCGCCGATCTCCATGCCTGCGAACCCTGGATGTCGGCAAGCCGGATTGCCGCGATCTGCCATAGGGCAAATGAACTCGAAGGCGATATCACCGTCCTGCTCGGCGATTACGCCGCCGGTATGAATATGGTGACGCAATACGTGCATTCGCGCCAATGGTCGAAGGCGCTCGCCACCTTGCAGGCTCCTCTCGGCGTCCATGCGGTCATGGGCAACCACGATTGGTGGGAGGACAGGACCGCCCAGAAGAACGGCGGGATGGAAACATTCGGACATCGGGCCCTCGCCGACGTCGGAATCCCGGTCTACGGCAACCGCGCCGTTCGGCTCGAAAAGGATGGCCGCGGCTTTTGGCTCGCAGGCCTCGAAGATCAGCTGGCGCTGCTGCCGGGCCGGAAGTGGGGCCGCACGCAGATGCTCGGCCTCGACGATCTCGAGGGAACGATGGCGCAGATTACGGACGATGCGCCCGTCATCCTGCTCGCTCATGAGCCCGATATCTTTCCGCGCGTGCCCGAGCGTGTCTCGCTGACGCTATCGGGCCACACGCATGGCGGACAGATCCGTTTCCTCGGCCGTTCGCCGATCGTGCCCTCGCGCTACGGCAATCGCTACGCCTATGGCCATATCGTTGAAGAGGAGCGTAATATCATCGTTTCCGGCGGGCTTGGCTGCTCCATTGCACCCGTCCGCTTCGGCGTGCCGCCGGAAATTGTCGTGATCGATCTTGGATAAGAATGGCATGACCAAGCGCATTCACATCCGCTTGAGTGCAGGCGGTCGGCGTTTCAACTATCGCATCGCCGGCCTCGGTTTTCGCGATGGCCATGTACTCGTTCATCGCGCCGTACACGAGCCCTTCTGGACTTTTCCGGGCGGTCGGGCGGAGATCGGCGAAACGTCGGAAGAGACGCTCAAGCGCGAGATGGTGGAGGAACTGGGCGTTGAGGTGACCGTCCATCGCCTGCTGTGGATCGTCGAGAACTTTTTCCGCTACGAACAGCGCGACTGGCATGAACTCGGTCTCTATTACCTCATGGACCTCCCGGCGGAATTCCCCTTTTTGTCCGGCGAGATCATCCATCGGGTCGAGGACGGCGACAACTATCTTGAGTTCAAATGGGTGCCCGCAACGCGCGATGCCCTGACCGCGCTCGACATCCCGCCCTATTTCATCGCCGATGAAATCGAAACCCTCCCCGTTTCGCCACGTCATCTCGTCTGGCGGGACGGCGATCTCGACGGCACAGACTGACGCAAGCAATTCAAGGTGTTACAGCGCCCTTTGCGCGCCTCAAAAGGCGCCCGGAGCTGTAGCCAAAAGCGCTTAAAGAGGAGATGCGCCGATGCCGACCTTCGATCCTGTCAGGCCAATCCGCAAACTTGCCTATAACAACGCCCTTGCCAACCGACGGCTGCTTCAGGCCTGCGCGACATTGAGGCCTGGCGAATTCGAAGCGCCACGCACAAGCTTCTTTCCCTCGATCAAGGAAACCTTGAACCATATCATCACGGTCGACTGGTTCTATGTCGACGGCCTGGAAGGCGGCACGCTCGGGCTCAAGGCCTTTGAGGTCGACGAACCCTTCGATGACGTCTCCTCGCTGGCAGAAGCCCAGGCGAAAGTCGATCAGCGCCTGGTGGCACTTTGCGAGGCCCTGACGCCGGAGAGGCTCGCCGCGACCATCAGCCTCCATCGCGGCGCCCGCATTCAAGAAGAGCGTATGGACGACGTTCTCGGCCACCTCTTCCAGCATCAGACCCATCATCGCGGACAGGTGCATGCAATGCTCTCCGGCACCAGCGTCGCTCCGCCGCAACTCGACGAATTCATCGTTGCCGACGATGCGCGGTTTCGCGGCACAGAACTCACCGCGCTCGGCTGGAACGAAGAAACGCTGATGCGCTGATTTCAAAGTGTTGAAGCGTGCTTAGCGCGTCCTATCGGACGCGCGGCGCTTTAGTCCTGCAGCCGTTTCTTCAGGCCGTCGATGATCGTCTTCGTCAGAAGGTCGTAATTCTCGTCGAAGTGATGATCGCCGGGCAGTTCGATGACCTCGGCGCCGCTATCCTTCAGCGCCGGACAGGCGACATCGTCATCGTCGTCCTTGCCGTAGATGCATTGCACGAGCTTCGGATCGATGTTCTTCAGATCGCCGACGGGATCGCCTCCCGCCCCTTCCGTCTTCTGGCCGAGCCAGCCGAGAACGGAGATGACGTAGTCGACTTCGTGCGAAAGCGACAGCAGCGACAATTGCGCCACCGCCGATTTTTCGGCTGGCTTGAGGAGCTGGTAGGTGGCGGGCACGACATCGGCACCGAAGGAATAACCGACGAGCAGGACATGCTTCACCTTCCACTGCTTGCGGTAGAAATCGATGATCTTCGAAAGATCGGCGGCTGTCTCCTCCGGCTTGCGCTCCTTCCAGAAATAGTGGAGCGAATCGACGCCGACGACCGGAATACCTTCCTTCTGCAGCGTGCCGCCGACCTCCTTGTCGATGTCGCGCCAGCCGCCGTCGCCGGAATAGATCACCGCCATCGTATCGAGGGCCGGCGTTGCCTCGAGCACAGCCAGCGGCAGGCCGAGCGGGTTGCCGAAGGCGCCGGAGGCGGTGACGAGATCGTCGAGCGTATCGGCAAACGCCGTCTGCGCATCGTCGGTGGAATCGCGGATCTCGATCGCGTCATGGGCCTTCTTCAGCGCCTCGGCATGCGCCCGACCATCCTTGTTGGCATCAGGCGTGAAGACGGTAACGATCGGGTCCGGCAGGACGCCGTCGCTGAGGCCATAGACCGTGCGTTCGCCGACCACTTGCTTGGACGCTGGCGTGCAAAGCTCCTTGGCAAGCGGAATGCCGGCGACCGGATTAACGGCAAGTGTCTGGCCGATCGTCGCATCCGGCGTTTGCGCGGCAATCGCCAGCGCTAAGGCCCCGCCCTCGCCGATGCCGGCGACGATCGGCAGGTGATAGGCGTTGTTGCCGGTCGCGCGCTGCACCTGCTGGCTCAGCGATTCGATGTCCGACACCATGTAGACGCAGCCGTCGTTGAGGCTGACGTCATACCGGCCGAGCGCCTGGATATAGGAGGGAAAGTCGACGCCGATGACAACGGCGCCTTCGGCGACCAACCTGTCGGCTTCGGCCTTCTCATAGTCGCCCCAGCCGGCCGCATCCGAGATCAGCATCACCGTGCCCTTCACCTCCCCTTCCGGCAGGAAGATGTGCGGCGACGGGATGAGCCCGGTTTCGAAGCTCTGCGTGGTCTCCTCGGCGGCGTCAGCCGGTGCGGCCGCGAGCATGCAGGCGCATGCCGTGGCAAGAAGGATTGTCCTGATCATTTTCTCACTACCCCTTTCAATCCGCCCCCAATCAGAAATGTCGCGTCCATCAACGCGATCATCGGATTGCCCCCTCCGGAGACCGCAAGATAGCGCGGTTGCCAGTGCGGATGAAACTTGGATTTGAATGCCCGAAGGCCTTTGAAGTTATAGAAGCGCTCGCCGTGTTCGAAAACGGTGCTGCCGATGCGGTCCCAGACGGGCGCCGCCTCGCGTTTCGACATGCCGGAGAGAGGCGCCATGCCGAGATTGAAGTGGGTGAAACCCTGCTCTCGCAGATATTCCATGATCTGCACGAAGAGAAAGTCCATCGAGCCCTTCGGCGCGTCCGGCGAGAAGCGCATGAGATCGATCGTGCCCTCCTGTCTGGATTCGGTCACGAGGATATTGGCGAAGGCGACGATCCTGCCGTCCTTTTTCAAGATGCCGACCGGCTGCGAGGAGACATAATCGAAATCGAACGCGCCGAGCGAGAAGCCCTTTTCCTTGGCATTGTGATGCTCGAGCCAAGCCGTGGAAACGGCGGCTAGATCATCGATGACCGAAGACAAGTCCTGCGGTTCGACGACGGCGAATTCCAGCCCGTCGCGCTGGGCGCGGCTTGCCGTCTGGCGAAGGTTCGCCCATTTGCCGCCCTTCATCTCGAAGGTCCTGAGATCGGCCACCGCCAGTTCGCCGAGCTTGAAGGCGCGCAGGCCAGCATCGGCGCAATGAGACAGCAGCGCCGGCGATATCTGATAGAACACCGCCCGGCAGCCGGCGGCACGCGCCGCTTCGACGAAACGCCAGACGAGTTCCTGCACGGCGCGATGGTCGCCGACCGGATCGAACAGCGCGATCCAGGAGCGGCCCTGCCGGCCATACATGATGAAGGCATCGCCGTTTTCCGAGAACATGATGCTCTTGTCGCCCATGCGCACGAGATTGGCATCCGCATTGCCCTGCTTCATGACGATCTCGACGGCACGCACCAGCGCCTCGTCCGTCGCCTGCTCCGGCCGGAAGCTCGCCGGCCGGAGCAGGCTGAAGACGGCGATCGCCGACGAGATGATGGTGATGCCGAGCACGGCGCGCAGCCCGCGCGGCGCTTCGGCCGTGAATTCGAACTGCCACCAGAGCTGGTTGCTGTATTCGACGTCGCGATAGACGAAGAGCAGGATGACGACGGCGCCGACGACGATCACGGCGATCGCCATCAGCCAGGACGCCGTCAGCGCCTGGTTGAGCAGCGAGGCCTGGCGGGTAAAGAGCCGGCGGCTGACGAAGAGCCCGAAGATGAGGAAGGCAAGAAAAGCGGCTTCGACAAGCGCGATCGCCTTCAGCAGCGACAAAGTCAACGCGGCAAGCGCCGAGAACACGGCAACCCACCAGGCGCCGTCGAGCCGCTGGCCGAGGCCGCGCGCGGCGACGACGAGTGCCAGCCCCAGCAGGCTGGAGAGGAAATGCGCCCCTTCGACCATCGGCAGCGGCAGATAGTTGGAGAGGAATTCGAGGTTCTGGTCCGGCGTCGGCGTGACGCTCGAAAACACCAGCATGACGCCAAGCAGCAGCGCGAGAGCCGACAGCAGCTGCGGCATCAGCCGTCCGCCGATGCGCCGCATGCTGGAGGCAGCCGGATGGTCGACGAAACGACGCAGCTCCGCCGCCGAGACCGCGAGCACGGCGATCAGCAGCGGCAGCACATGGTAGACCAGCCGGTAGAGCACCAGCGATCCGAGCACGGCATCGATGTTCACCGCGCTGCCGAGCGAGGCGATGATCACGGTCTCGAACACGCCGAGCCCGGCCGGAACGTGGCTGAGCACGCCGAGACCGACGGCGATCGCATAGACGGCGAGGAAGACCGGCCAGCCGATGGCCGTCTGCGGCAGCAGCACATAGAGCACGGACGCCGAGGCGGCGATATCGAAGGCTGTGACGAGGAACTGGCGCGACCAGGTACGCGAATCCGGCAGGCGGATTGCCACAGGGCCAAGATCGAGCACGCGCCCGTCACGGCCGATAATCATCACCGCGCCCAGAATGGCGACGATCGAGCCGGCGATCAGCCGCAGGAGGAAGGGGCTGACGCCGATCAGCGGGCCGATCTCGTCGGCGATGACGATGAGGGCGATCGCCGCGACGCCCGCAAGCCCCAATCCGAAGGACAGCGTGACGAAGGCGATGATGCGGCCGATATCCTCCGGCGAGAGCCCGAGGCGCGTATAGGCACGGTAGCGGATCGCGCCGCCCGAAAGCGCGCCGAAACCGGCGGTGTTGCCGACGGCATAGGCGCTGAACGCCGTCAACGCCACATGCGGAAAGGGCAGCTTCTTGCCGATGTACTCGATGGCGTTGAGATCGTAGAAGATCAGCGAGAGGAAACTGAGCGCCGTGAAGAACAGCGCAAGCAGGATCGCGCTCGGCCTGGTCGCCGCCAGCGCACCGACGACGTCGTCATAGCGCACCTCGTTGGTGAGCTGCACGATCGCGTAACCGACGAGGCAGAAGACCACCAGTGACGCGGCGGCCAGCAAAGGCGTTCTGTAACGCCTGAAAAGGCCGCGAAAAGAAAACCCGTCCGTTTCTTCCATCTCTTCCAAATTGCCGTGCCCCGACATTCTCGTACCCTGCTGCAACTGCCAGCTTGGCGGGAATCATTTCGAAAGACGTAACATGAGAGGCATATAAGCTCTATGAAGCCATGCCGCCGCTACCCCAGCCCCGCCGCCTGCGCCTCAATCATCCTCAATTGGGGCGAATTTGCGCAGGCGGGCGTCACGGTGCATTGCATTTTCGTAAGCTTCGGAAGAGCCTTGCCCTCGACGGAGAGTTGAGACGCAGGAGAACGGTTCGATATGCAGGATGGTTCGGCCTTTGTGATGCTTGCCCTCGGACGTCTGCTGCTGGGCGGTCTCTATGTCGCTGGCGGCATTCATCATTTTTTCGTCATCGTGCCGCTGACCGAGGCGATCGAAACCCGCGGCGTCCCTTTTGCGAAATGGGTGCTGGTCTTGGGCAGCCTGTTTCAGATCGTCGCGGGCATCCTGCTGATGCTCGGCCTTTTTGTCACGGCAGCGGCATTCGGTCTCATCATCTTCACGCTGGCCGCCACCGTCATGCTGCTGAATTTCTGGGACATGCAGGGAACGGCGCGCGACAGCGCGATCAATACCTGGAAGACGAACATGGCGATCATCGGCGGCCTGCTGATCGCAGCCTCCGGCGCGATGTGAGGCGGTTCATGCCGCCGGCTCGCCGCCCGCCCGCGCATGCGCGGCGTAGCGCGCGACGGCAGCATCCACCTCCGCATCGCGGTCGCCCGCCACCTGCACCGTCGGCACGGCGAATTCGATACCGTTTTCCTGGAAGGCATTGCGGATCATCGCCAGCGCATTGCGGCGGATGACGAATTGCTCGCCGGGCTTCGTCATCATCGACAGCCGGATTTCGATCGCGAATTCGCCGAACTGCTCGACACCCTTCATCTTCAGCGTCTCGATGATATGAGGGCCGAATTCCGGATTTTCGAGCAGCGTCTGGCCGATCTGCTTGATCACCTTCTTCGCTTTGACGAGATCGGTGTCGTATTTGACGTTGAGGCTGATCTTGTCGATCGTCCAGTCGCGATTGAGGTTCTTCACTGCGCCGAGTTCGCCGAACGGCACCGTCGTCAGCGGCCCGCGATGATGCCTGAGCTTCACCGAGCGCAGGCTGAAGGCCTCGACTACGCCCTTGTGGCTGCCGCTTTCGATATATTCGCCAATGCGGAAGGCATCGTCCCAGAGATAGAACATGCCGCTGATGACGTCCTTGACGATGGTCTGAGCGCCGAAGCCGACCGCAACGCCGACGACACCGGCGCCGGCGATCAGCGGCCCGATCTCGATACCGAGTCCGGAGAGCACCATCAGAGCGGCAATGACGGCGATCACGACGGCGAGAATATTGCGGAAGATCGGCAACAGCGTCTGTATCCGCGCGCGTTTGGCCTTCTCCTCATCCGTTGCTCCGCCATCCACGGATGAATCGAGCAGCTTGCCGTCGATATAAGCCTTGATGACATGCCAGAGCAGATCGGCGGCAAGCAGGATGACGATGCCGCCGATTACGCCGCGCGCGATCTTGTCGATCATCGTTTCGCCGGCGGCCATCGTATCGGCACCGACGCCGAGCATACGCCCAAGCCAGATGGCGGCGACGGCAATGATCAGCGCCCGCACGCCGCGGTCGAGCAGTACGGCTGCAATGCGGCGCGTGGCAAGGAAGCTCGCTTCGGTCTGCTGCAGCGATTTTACCGCAATCGTCGAGACGGCAAGCACGCGCGGCAGCAACAGCACGTAAATGCCGAGCCAGAGCAACCAGTTGAAGCCTGCGACCCAGAGGCTCCAAAGCACCAGGAAATAGACGGTGAGCGCCCAGGAGGTCCCGTACCCGCGCTTCTCGTCCTTGTGCGGCCGCGACCAGACGGCCTCGATCGCGATCAGCAACAGGCCGATGCCCATCATATAGCCGACGAGGAGCCGGACGCTCGGAGAATAGCCGAGCGGCTCCATCGACTGGATCACCGCCCAGCCGAATATGAAATAGATGACGAAAGTCGCACAGCGCCGATACCAGAAGAATGCAACCGCGCGCGCCGGCATGATCGCAGCGGTGACACCCTGCCGTTCTTCCTCCACCCGCGCCAGCCCGATGAGATCGACCAGGACGCCTCCGAGGCAAATCGTGAAGCGCTGGACCACGAGCGCGACAACGCAAACGATCGCGATGCTCTGGCTGACCGGCGGCCAGCTGACGCTGAGAAGAGCAAGCGCCGTCGCCACGGCAAAGATCAGCGCCGGGATGACGCGCGGGGCAAGATGCATGCCCGCCATCTGCGCCGCCTGGCGGCGGCGGCGAAAGGCATAGCGGGCAATGCGCTCGACGATGGTGCCGAGCAGGAAAATCGCCAGAAACTGCGCCGCCATGCGCGGCCAGCCGGCGGCGGCGATTTCACCGAAGAACAGCGAAGAAGCATGGCCGACCTGTGAGGGCAGCATCATCGCCGCATCGGAGACCATCGAGACGTGCCGGCGGGCATGCTGGAGCAGACCTGACAAGACCGACATCTGGTCGCCGGCCGCCGTATCGCTCGCCGGCGCCGCCGCCATCTGCGTCGACATCCATTGTTTGACCTGAGGCGTCTGCATGAGCTCCATCATCTCACGCACCTCGGCCGGCGGGGCGGTCGCGGCCGTCACTTGCGCTGGCGGCGTCTGGGAAAAGCCAGGCGAAACCGCCGAAAAAAGCGCAAGCAATGCCAGTATGCCGAATATGGCGGCCTTCAAGCCCCCTGCCATGCCACGCTCCATGACCGCCTCCAATGAAATGTCGGTCGCTTGTGCAAAGCAGCGCCGACATTTTGCAATGGATACTCGCGACCGTTGCCGCCAGCAAGCAGTAGGAAACCCATACTGATGGCTAGAGCCTTTCCTGGTCAGATTGCAGCATTCTGTTGGCTCAAACGGAGTCGGATGGTCGACCGGCCGGCGCGCGTCGTAGCCCAGCTCTACGGCCAAGCCGGCCGGTCGATCAGCCGGCCCGTTTCAGCCAACCCGAAGGGCCGGGCATCTTTGCGTCAGGGCAGAGGCGATCGGCTCGGACGTACCACGAGGTATGCCCTTCGCCGATCGCCTCTGCCCTGACGCAAACCTGCTCCGGCAGAATGCTGCAATCTGACCAGGAAAGGCTCTAGGAAAGGTCAACGTCGCCGCCTCCTCGAAACGAAACGCCGCGCTCGCCATTTCAGGATGACGGATTTGCCGGAACCGTGAGTGAAGTCGCTTGCCTTCAGGATTTCGCGACCGGTTTTTCCACGTGGCCGCCGAAGCCCGCGCGCATCGCCGACAGCACCTTGTTGGCGAATTCGTCGTTATCGCGCGAGGAGAAGCGGCCGTAGAGTGCAGCGCTCAGCACCGGCGTCGGCACGCTTTCGTCGATTGCCGCCATGATCGTCCAGCGGCCTTCGCCGCTGTCCGAGACGCGGCCGGCATATTTCGAAAGTGCGGGATCGGCATGCAGCGCATCGGCCGTGAGGTCGAGCAACCAGGAGGTGATGACGCTGCCGCGGCGCCACACTTCGGCGACATCCTGCAGGTTGAAGTCATATTGGAAATGTTCCGGATGAGCGAGCGGCGCGGTTTCCGCATCGGCCTCATGCGAGGCGGCGCCGATATTGGCGTGTTTCAGAATATTGATACCTTCGGCATAGGCGGCCATCAGGCCGTATTCGATGCCGTTATGCACCATTTTGACGAAATGACCGGCGCCATGCGGGCCGCAATGCAGGTAACCCTGCTCCGCGGTGCTGGCAGCAGCCGCTTCGGCGCTCCGGTTCGGCGAGGCTTCCGTCTTGCCGACGCCGGGTGCCAGCGTTGCGAAGACGGGAGAAAGGTGCTCGACGATGCCCTTCTCGCCGCCGATCATCAGGCAATAGCCGCGCTCGAGGCCGAAGACGCCGCCGCTGGTGCCGACATCGACATAATGGATACCTTTGGTGATGAGTTCGGCGCCGCGGCGGATATCGTCGTGGTAGTAGGAGTTACCGCCGTCGATGACGATATCGCCATTCTCAAGCAGCGGCATCAGGCTCGCCAGCACCTTGTCGACGATCGCCGCCGGCAGCATCAGCCAGATCGCGCGCGGATGGGTCAGCTTCGAGACGAATTCCGCAAGCGAAGCACTGCCGGTCGCGCCGAGGCCGGCGAGCTCGGCAACGCTTTCCGGCCTGGCGTCGTAAACGACGCATTCGTGACCGCCCCGCATCAAGCGCTGGACCATATAATTGCCCATGCGGCCCAAACCAACCATGCCAAGCTGCATAATGAATCTCCTGGAAACCGAAGTGAAGTATCGAATCCGGAAATTAGCACCCGCAGTGTGACAGGCAAGCAAAGTCTCGGTGATATCGGCGAATGCGACGATTGCACCGCCGATCTCGCTGAGATCGACGTATCGTCAAATGTCCGGCGCGCTGGCCGGCTCACCCTTCATTTCGCTGAGGAACATGCCCTCGCGCAGATTGATGCCATATTCAACGAAAGCCTTCATGCAGCAGAGCATCTGCGTCCAGCCTTCGCAATTGAGATAGGTGCCGCGCCGGCCAGCATCGTCTTCGCGCCAGCCGGTCTCGGCGATCGTCACCAGCGTCCCGCCATCCTCCAGCGGCTTGAAGTTCATCTCGACCAGCGTCTTGTATCTTGCCTCGTCTTCGCCAGTGCCGCCATCCCAGCGAAGCACGATGCGGCTTTCCGGCACGAGTTCGACGACCTCGACTGGCGCATCCTTCCACCAGGTGACCGTCGTGCCCTTCACGAGCGGCGCGCTCGCCCCACCGATCGTGGTGAAATAGCTGCTGAGCTTCTTCGGGTTGACGACGGCATCGAACACCTCTGCAACGGGGCGGCCGACACGGCCGGAAATGCGGATTCCGAGAGACATGACACTTCTCCTCTTCTCCAGTGTGTCTGTTCCATTGTCCTTGGCGCCATTATGTTATAAAAATATAACATGTCAAGCGAATCAACCGACGACCCCGTTTTCAAGGCGCTGGCGCATCATCGCCGCCGCGAAATCCTCGATCTGCTCAAGGATGGCCCCCGAACCACGGGGACCCTTTGCGAGACGTTTCCGCAGATGGATCGCTGTACGGTGATGCAGCATCTGAAGGTGCTGGAAGAGGCTGACCTGGTCATCGCCAGGAAGGAAGGCCGCGAGCGCTGGAACCACCTGAACAGCCTGCCGATCAAACACATCTATGACCGCTGGATCAGCACCTATGCCGGACATTCCCTGTCGATTCTCGACCGGCTGAAAGACGACCTCGAGGGCCAGCCCGAATAATGATCCGGCCGCCCAACAGCTTGCTTGCCGGCCAGCCCAAGCCTTATGCTGGCCAAAACGGCACGGGATCAGGCAGATGACGATATCGGGCGCCGGCATACGCCGCAGGCGGCTGCTGCGCAGCATGAAGCAGGAACATCTCGCCGAACTCCTCGGCGTCAACCAGGCGACGGTCTCACGCTGGGAGCGCGATCAGCTCGCCCTGTCGGGCGAACAGGCCGCCAAGCTGGAACGGATTTTCGCCTCACCGCAATATGCAGCAGTCGATACGGCGCTGAAACGGCTGGTCGAGGATTCCGTCCGGCCGGTGCATCTGATCTGCGACCGCACCCACCGGCTGCTCTCCGCCTCCCGCCCGAGGCAGGCAGAGTGGCGGGCGCCGCTCGGCGCCTTTCTCGGCCGCTCCCTATTCTCTTATGCATCCGCCGAAATCGCCGCGGCCGAGCAGTCGCTGGAGGAGCGCGGCTGGCATGATGGCAGGCTCTCGTCGTTGACCCTCGATACCGGCGCGAACGGCAATGCGCTGCTGCCGATCGCCGACGGCCGCGTGACCTGGGAACGGATCATGCTTTCCGACGGCAGCACTGGCCGCCTTGTTACGACCATCGGCTGAGCCTCAAGCTTTCCTGCACGCCCATGCATAATTTATGCGTTGTCTGAAAACCTTAGTCTTTATAGCGTCCGCCGCCGAACGGTCAGGAGACGATGTGATGACGATACTGGTGACGGGAAGCGCCGGCCATCTCGGCGAAGCGCTGATGCGGACCTTGAGGGCGGAAAGCCGCTGGGTGCGCGGCATCGATATCAAGCCCTCGGCTTTTACCGACATGGTCGGCTCGATCAGTGATCGCGCCTTCATCAGGCAGGCGATGTCAGGCATCAGCCACGTCATCCATGCCGCGACGCTGCACAAACCGCATGTGGCAACCCACGGCAATTACGATTTCCTCGACACCAATATCGCCGGCACCCTCAACCTGCTCGAAGAAGCGGTCGCAGCAGGCGTTGCAAGCTTCGTCTTCACCAGCACCACCAGCACCTTCGGTGCGGCATTAACGCCGGCTGCCGGCGAACCGGCGGCATGGGTGACTGAGGACGTGCTTCCCGTCGCGAAAAACATCTACGGCGTAACGAAACTCGCCGCCGAAGGCTTGTGCGAACTCTTCGCCCGCAAGTCCGGCCTGCCGGTGGTCATTCTCAGGACGTCGCGTTTCTTTCCCGAAAACGACGACAATCCTGATATTCGTAACGGCTATTCGGCAGAGAATGCCCAGGCCAACGAGCTTCTTCACCGCCGCGTCGATATCAGCGACGTGGTCAGCGCCCATCTGCTGGCGCTCGAAAAGGCGCCGGCAATCGGCTTTGGCCGCTACATCATCTCCGCCACGACGCCGTTTTCGGCAAGTGATCTCGCCGCGATCCGGCGCGACGCGCCTCACGTCGTCGAACGACTGTTCCCGGGTGCAGGCGCCCTTTACGCATCACGCGGCTGGAAGATGTTTCCTTCGCTCGACCGTGTCTATGTCAACGAACGCGCAAGGCGGGAACTCGGCTGGCAGCCGCGATATGATTTCCGTTTCGTGCTCGATTGCCTGCGCGACAACAGGGAGTGGCGAAGCCCTTTGGCGCTGAATGTCGGCTCCAAGGGCTACCACGATGAGGTCTTCGCCGAAGGGCCTTACCCGGTCGGATAGAGCAGCAGCTGGAATGCGGACACGCGAAAGCCCGACTTCCTCTCCAGCATGACGCTTTCGCTGAGAAGTGTCATCCAGATATCACGATCCCGTCATAGACCGTCTGCCGGGGATATGGGGCGACGAAATCCAGGGCGTGTTGTGCCATCGGGAAATCGAATCCAGGCCGGGGTGTCATTTGAAGCGGGGTCCAGCCTGCGGGCGGAAGCCGTTTCGAGAGCGCTTTTGACCGAGAGGGTATTTCCATGAAGAATGTCAGACCATACGCATCGCGGCTGTTCGCCGCGGTTCTCGCGGCATCCGCCGCCGTGCCAGTCGTCGCAATGGCCGAGAATTCCGCCACCGTCGGCGGCCTCACCTTCGTCAACAAGGGCTTGGTGGGCATCGGCCGCATTCCGGCCAACCAGCGTGACAAATTCGGCGAGACCTTCGGTTCCGGCTCGGGCATGGCGATCGATCCCGCCGCCTGGAGCCGCGACGGCGCCGGCTACAACGGCACGCTCTACCTGTTGCCCGACCGCGGTTACAACGCCGTCGGCACCGTTGATTACCGGCCACGTCTGAACACCATCTCGATCGGCCTGACGCCGACCGCTCCGGGTGCGGCACCCGAGGTCGGCAAGGAACAGTCGGGCGTCGACGCAAAGCTCGTCGATTCCACACTCTTCGTCGACGACAGGGGCGGCGACATGACCGGTCTCGACCCGGAATCCGGCGTCCGCCCCGCTGCCGGTAGTTTTCCCGCGCTGCCGCAGGCGACGAACGGCAAGATCGCGCTCGACAATGAAGCCATCATCCGCATGGCCGACGGCAGCATGTTCGTCAGCGACGAATACGGGCCTTATATCTATCACTTCGCCGCTGACGGACACCTGCTCTCCGCCACCCAGCCGCCGAAGGCGCTTTTGCCGATGCGCAAGGGCGCGTTGAGCTTTGCCTCCAACAATCCCGGCTCCGGCGCCTCCGCTCCGGACCCGAAAGATCCGGAGACCGGCCGCCAGAACAACCAGGGTCTCGAAGGCATGGCGATGACGCCTGATGGCAAGTTCATCATCGCTGTGCTGCAGTCGGCCGCCCGCCAGGACGGCGGCGATTCCGGCTCGACCCGCCAGAATACCCGCGCCATGATCTATGACGCCGCCGATCCCGATCACTTGAAACTGGTGCACGAATATGTCGTGCCGCTGCCGGTCTTCAAGGACGCCAAGGACAAGACGACGATCGCCGCCGAGAGCGAAATCGTCGCCCTGTCCGACAAGACCTTCCTGATGCTCGCCCGCGACAGCGGCAACGGCCAGGGCCTGAAGGGCGACACCTCGCTCTACCGCAAGGTCGACATCGTCGACATTTCCGCCGCGACCGACATCGCCGGCAGCGATTTCGATGACGGCAAGCCGATCGCGCCGAAGGGCGTCATCGATCCCTCGCTGACGCCGGCGACGCTGACACCCTTCATCGACCTCAACGACAAGACCGATCTCACCCGCTTCGGCCTGCACAACGGCGCGCCGAACGACAAGAACAATCTGTCGGAAAAGTGGGAAGCCATGGGTCTGGCGAGCGTTCTCGACCCGAACCTGCCGGACGACTACTTCCTGTTCGTCGCCAATGACAACGACTTCTTGACGCAGGATGGTTTCCAGGTGGGTGCCGCCTACAAGGCGGACGGCGGTGCCGACGTCGACACCATGTTCCAGGTCTTCCAGGTCACCCTTCCAGGTCTGAAGAAGTAACGGACGCGCTGAAGAAGGGCGAACGGGCAACCCGCGTTCGCCCGCCATATCCGGCGTCTTCGCTGAAAATGGAAGGAAACGGTGCGATCCACGACCACCGATGGATGTTTACGATCCTGGGTGCCTACAAACGTAGGTGGGCGCCGTGTGTCCAGGCCCACGGGCCTGGCCAGGGACAGCTCCCTTTGGATCGAGTATGGCCCCAGGGATTGTGGTTCCTGTCGAGAGGCGCAGACCGCATGGCGATATATAAGGTCGTTTGTGCTGGCGCGCCAGTGGCGACGGAAGGCCGCCCCTATTTAATTGAGATCAATTGAGTTCGGGGGCGGACCGGCCGTTCAGCTTGTCGGTGATGCCGCGGATGCGGCTCGACACTTCACTGAGCGCTGCCGCAAGATTTTCCTCGGTCCGGGCGGTGGCTGCAAGCACCGTATCGCGATTGCCGCGCAGCGTCTCGAGCTCGGACTCCAACCCGGCGACGCGGCGCGTCAGCTCGGCAATCTCGTCCGTGATCATGATGCCGGCCATGACGGTGATCCTGAGATCGCCGATTTCCCCGAACTGATCCTTGAGATGGCCGACATAGCGGTCGAAGCGGGTGGCGAGATCGGTCAGGTGATCCTCCTGCCCCTCCTCGCAGGCCATGCGATAGGCCTTGCCGTCGATCGTTACCGTCACCTGCGCCATGCCAAACTCTTTCTATCAGCGATCCAGAACCGCGCGGATCGTTTCCATGGCCGTCACCAGCCGCCGCGATACCTCGCGATTGACCTCTTCCAGCCGGTTGGCGCGGAATTCGGCCTGGTCGAGCTCCTGCGCCAGCCGGGAACGGTCGGCGTGCACACGCCGCACCTCGCCCTCGATCTCGCCCTGCTCGCGCTGCCGCTCGACGCGCATGTCGACGGCGTTTTCGAGGCTCGATATCGCCTGTCTCAATTCGTTGAGCGCTGCTTCCATGGTTTTGCCTGTGGGCATCATGTCTTTCCGATTCCCGCGCAGGATCCGCGAATCGGCACGCCGCGCCGATCCTGCGATTTCAAAAGGATATGCAGCTCGCCGACGGCCCGTCAATAAATCCTGTCACTTGCCCACCGGCCTATCCTGTGGATGAGCGTTTTACATAGGCTCGCCACATCAGATTCGTCATTTGTACAATCGCGCGATCAAATGTCAAAAATCGCCGCTGCGTGCCCGGATTTGGCCTGCCATTTATTGACTTGCCCGTCCCAACTGCTATGTCTCTGCCGCTTTCACTCGATGGTCTTGGAGGCTCGAGGCCATCCCCCCGACACCCGGAACTTGCGGAAAAGCCATGACCTCTCCCGAACAACACGACCGGATGGCGAATGCGATCCGTTTTCTCGCCATGGACGCCGTTGAAAAGGCGAACTCGGGCCACCCGGGCATGCCGATGGGCATGGCCGACGTGGCAACGGTCCTGTTCACCAAATATCTGAAGTTCGATCCGAAGAAGCCGCACTGGCCGAACCGCGATCGCTTCGTGCTGTCAGCCGGCCATGGTTCGATGCTGCTCTATTCGGTGCTGTATCTGACCGGCTATCCGGACATGACGATCGAAGATCTGAAGCAGTTCCGCCAGCTCGGCTCGAAGACCGCCGGCCATCCGGAATACGGTCATGCCACAGGCATCGAAACGACGACCGGTCCGCTCGGCCAGGGCATTGCCAATTCCGTCGGCATGGCGATTGCCGAACGCAAGCTGCGCGAGGAGTTCGGCTCCGATCTCCAGGATCACTACACCTATGCGATCTGCGGCGACGGCTGCCTGATGGAGGGCATCAGCCACGAAGCCATCGCGCTCGCCGGCCACCTGAAGCTCAACAAGCTCGTCCTGTTCTGGGACAATAACTCGATCACCATCGACGGCGCCGTGTCGCTGTCGGATTCCACCGACCAGGTCGCCCGCTTCAAGGCGGTTCACTGGAACACGATCGAGATCGACGGTCACGATCAGGCCGCTATCGCCGACGCGATCGAAGCTGCCCAGAAGTCCGACCGGCCGACCTTCATCGCCTGCAAGACGATCATCGGCTTCGGCGCCCCGAACAAGCAGGGCACCCACAAGGTCCACGGCAACCCGCTCGGCGCCGAAGAAATCGCAGCCACCCGCAAGGCACTGAACTGGGAAGCCGAAGCCTTCGTCATCCCCTCGGACGTTCTCGACAGCTGGCGTGCAGCCGGCGCGCGCTCCGTTGACCTCGTCAAATCCTGGGAAGACGGCCTCGCCAAGGCTCCGGCCAAGGCCGAGTTCACCCGCCGCATGGCAGGCGAGCTGCCGGAAGGTTTCGACGCCGCGATCAGCACATTTAAGAAGAAGCTCGCCGAGACCAAGCCGACGGTTGCGACCCGCAAGGCTTCGGAAGACGCGCTTGAGGTCATCAACGGCTTCCTGCCGGAAACGCTCGGCGGCTCCGCCGACCTGACGCCGTCGAACAACACCAAGACCAGCCAGATGCATTCGATCACCCCGACGGATTTCGCCGGTCGTTATATGCATTGGGGCATCCGCGAGCATGGCATGGCGTCTGCCATGAACGGCATTGCGCTGCATGGCGGCCTCATCCCCTATAGCGGCGGCTTCCTGATCTTCTCGGATTATTGCCGTCCGCCGATCCGCCTTGCTTCGCTGATGGGCATCCGCGTCATTCACGTCCTGACGCATGACTCGATCGGCGTCGGCGAAGACGGCCCGACGCACCAGCCGGTCGAACAGCTCGCCGGTCTGCGCGCCATCCCGAACCTGATGGTCTTCCGTCCGGCCGACGCTACGGAAACGGCGGAATGCTGGCAGATCGCCATCAAGACGCACAACCGTCCTTCGGGCCTTGCTCTGACGCGTCAGAACCTGCTCGCAGCGCGCACCGAATATAGCGAAAAGAACCTTTGCGAACAGGGCGCCTATGTGCTCGCCGGCAATGCCGACGCCAAGGTGACGATCTTCGCCTCCGGCTCCGAAGTCGAAATCGCCGTTGCAGCCCGTACGGCACTCGAAGCCAAGGGCGTCACCGTCCGCGTCGTATCGGTTCCCTGCACGGAACTGTTCTTCGAGCAGCCGGAAGCCTATCGCAAGGAAATCCTCGGCAACTCGCCGGTCAAGATCGCCGTCGAAGCCGCCGTTCGCGAAGGCTGGGATGCGTTCATCGGACCGGAAGGCACCTTCATCGGCATGAAGAGCTTCGGCGCTTCCGGCCCGGTCAAGGAAGTTTACAAGCATTTCGGCATCACCGCCGACGCCGTCGTTGCGGCCGCGGAAGCAAAGCTTTAATGAGGGCGCCTTGAGGCGCTCTCCATCTCCTCAATTCCAGGCCCTCGCTATCGGGCCCTACTCTATCGGGAGTGAATGAACATGACAGTCAAGGTTGCCATCAACGGTTTCGGCCGCATCGGCCGCAACGTCCTTCGCGCCATCGTCGAATCCGGCCGCACCGACATCGAAGTCGTCGCCATCAACGATCTCGGCCCGGTTGAAACCAACGCCCACCTGCTGCGCTACGACTCGATCCACGGCCGCTTCCCGGCAACGGTGAAGGTCGAGGGTGACACGATCATCGTCGGCAACGGCAAGCCGATCAAGGTCACGGCGATCAAGGATCCGGCAACGCTTCCGCACCGCGAACTCGGTGTCGACATCGCGATGGAATGCACCGGCATCTTCACCGCCCGCGACAAGGCTGCCGCTCACCTGACCGCCGGCGCCAAGCGCGTCATCGTCTCGGCACCGGCCGATGGTGCCGACCTGACGGTCGTCTTCGGCGTCAACCATGACCAGCTCACCAAGGAGCACTTGGTCATCTCCAACGCGTCCTGCACCACCAACTGCCTGGTGCCAGTCGTGAAGGTTCTCGACGACGCCGTCGGCATCGACCACGGCTTCATGACGACCATCCACTCCTATACCGGCGACCAGCCGACGCTCGACACGATGCACAAGGACCTGTATCGCGCCCGCGCGGCCGCCCTCTCGATGATCCCGACCTCGACGGGTGCAGCCAAGGCAGTCGGCCTCGTTCTGCCGCATCTGAAAGGCAAGCTCGACGGCACCTCCATCCGCGTTCCGACCCCGAACGTTTCGGTCGTCGACTTCAAGTTCGTCTCCAAGAAGGCGACCAGCGTTGGCGAAATCAACGAAGCCATCATGGCTGCTGCAAACGGCAAGCTGAAGGGCATCCTCGGCTACACCGACGAGCCGCTCGTCTCCCGTGACTTCAACCACGACAGCCACTCGTCGATCCTCGCAACCGATCAGACCAAGGTCATGGAAGGCAACTTCGTGCGCGTCCTGTCCTGGTACGACAACGAGTGGGGCTTCTCCAGCCGCATGTCCGACACGGCAGTCGCTTTCGCCAAGCTCATCTGAGCGCTCTTGAGGCATCGACATGCAAGCGGCCCGGGAAACCGGGCCGCTTTTTGTTGCCGTGCCTCCAAACGAAACCGGCCTTCCCGCACTGGCATCTTTTCGCCCATTGCCCGGATGAGATCTGCTAGAATACGTCACCCTGGACATTCCAAATGCCCAGTTTCCTCACGCCGCATCGGCCACCGGCCAGGTGCGGAACGCCAATACCGTGCGGTAGCGCTGTCGCCCGCATGAAAATGAGAGAGATGGATGGATTACTTTACCGTTGAAATCGCCGGCCGCGCCGTTGCCAGTTTTCGCTCGGAAAATCACGAGGAAGCGACGCATTTCTTCGAGGCGGAAGACTTTCGCGACGATCTGACCGTCCTGGAATCCGAAGGCAAGCCGCTTTGGGACCGCAAAGCGGCCCTGAGCCTGCGCAAGGCGACCACCGAGGAAGCAAGCGAAGTCGAGCACGCCTATGAATTCGACGACGATCCCGAACGGACCATCGAGGACGAGTTCGTCGTTTTCCTGGTCCCGGTCGCGGATCTGACCGACGAGGGCGAAGACACAGAAGACTGAGCGACGATCCGCATCTTTTTCCGGTTTCGAAGTCATATAGAAGCGCCGCCGTTCGCAGGACAGGATGGCGGTGCAGTTGAGGCTGCCTCGGGTTCGAATTCGATAGACGTCCCTGGTAAACCATCATCGACGACTTCCCTGGCCGCAAGGATGGATCACGGGTTGGCAATCCGCTGGCCAAGCGTGCTAGATTGAGGAAATGCACAGCGCACAATAGCTAAAGTGAGCCAAGTGGAGGTGATAAATGGTAGAGGCACAAAAACGCTTGTCCCACACCACCCTCAAACGGCGGCAACGGTTTCACCCCAAGCGGGACGTCAGACCTGCCGTGCTGGCAAAGGCTAATCGTCTGGTCATCTGGGTTGCCGCGTTCATTGGCCTTTCGTTTCTCGCCATCATCATACTTCAGGCAGTGTTGGGATAGCAGAGCAAGGGCCGGCCGGCCGCTTCTGGCACAAAACTACAGCCGGCGCTCTCGCTGGGCGGCTGGCATTTTCCTCCCGCTATCGAAAAATCTCAGCGTTCATTTTCCCCGCTTTCCGCATCCGCGCCTGCAATCCAGTCTTCCTTTCATCGGACAAGGCAAACGGGCCGCTTGAAAGGGAGCGTGTCTTATTCTGTTGCCATTCGCAGATACCGGCAGGAAAAATCCGTGCCTGTCTTTTTTGCCCTGCTCTCGCCTGATTTTCCTATACATTCTTTATAGAGAATTTCTCCCGTAGCATTCCGTATCGGTTGGCCGTCCGGCAGCCGTTCAGCAGCATGAAGCAGCATCGCGACGAGGTTAAGCCGCAAGGCCTACCCTTCTCTGACGTTTTGCCGTTTACTGACGGATCGCCGCGCGTGACGGAGGGGTTGAATAGAGGCGGATCGGCCGGGGCGGCTGTGTTCGCAAAGCAGTCGATGGAAAGGGGTGGGCATGGAAGCGTTCTATATCGTGGTGCTGGTTTCGACGGCGCTCGTGCTTCTTGCCGCTTTTTCGAGCCTGCTCGCCTTCCGCTTCGGCGCTCCCCTGCTGCTGCTCTTCCTGATGATCGGCCTTGCCGCCGGCGTCGACGGCCTCGGCATCGAGTTCAGCAACAATTATCTCGCTTATATTCTCGGCTCCATCGCGCTGGCCGTCATCCTGTTCGATTCCGGCTTCGGTACGCCGATGCAGGCCTTTCGGCTGGCGGCCGTGCCCTCCCTGGCGCTCGCCTCGGTCGGTGTGCTGATCACCGCCTCGCTCTTTGCCTTCGCCGCCATGTGGCTGTTGAACTTCACCTGGCTGGAAGGTCTGCTGCTTGGCTCGATCGTCGCATCGACGGATGCCGCCGCCGTCTTCTTCCTGCTGCGCATCGGCGGCATCAACATTCGCGACAAGGTGCGCTCGACGCTGGAAGTGGAATCCGGCACCAATGATCCGATGGCGATCTTTCTCACCATCGCCCTTGTCGAGGTGCTGGCGAGCGGCGAGCGTTACGCCGGCATCAATATCGGCATGCTCGCCATGTTCGTGCAGCAGATGGGCCTCGGCGTCATTCTCGGCCTGCTCGGCGGCATGATGATCGTGCTGATCGTCAGCAGGCTCGATACCGATCGCGGCCTGACGCCGATCTTCGTGCTGGCGCTCGCTCTTCTCGTCTTCTCCTTCACCGGCGCGGTCGGCGGCAGCGGCTTCCTCGCCGTCTATGTCGCCGGCATCTACGCCGGAAACCGCAAGATGCAGGCGATCGGCACCATCAAGCGCTTCCAGGACGGCATGACCTGGCTGGCGCAGATCATCATGTTCCTGGTGCTCGGCCTGCTCGCCACGCCGTCGCAATTCCCTGTCATCATCGTGCCGGCTATTCTGCTGGCCCTCTTCCTGATCTTCGTCGCCCGACCCTTGGCGGTCTGGCTGTCGCTGCTTCCCTTCGATTACACGCAGCAAGAGATCGGCTTCGTCGCCTGGGTCGGCCTGCGCGGCGCCGTCTCTATCCTGCTTGCCATCATGCCGATCCTCGGTGGGCTTGAGAACGGACAGATCTATTTCAACACCGCTTTCATCATCGTGCTGGTCTCGCTGCTCGTCCAGGGCTGGACGATCAAGCCCGTCGCCAAAAAGCTCGGGCTGATCATTCCGCCGCGCATCGGCGCCGTCGACAAGGTTGAGGTCGACCTGCCGGGTGCCGCCCACCACGAATTGCTCTCCTACCGCGTCATCAAGGATAGCCCGGTGCTGCGCGGCGAACGCATTCCGCGCTGGGCGACACCCTCGCTCGTCATCCGCGACGGCAAGTCGATGCGTTATCAATATGCCGGGCGGCTGCGCGAGAACGATCTCGTCTACCTCTTCATCGTCCCGAGCTACTCCCGCCTGCTCGACCGGCTCTTCGCCAGCCGTGCGCCTGTCGATGACGACGATGCGGAATTCTTCGGCGCCTTCGCGCTCTCTCCTGCCCGCCCCGCCGCCGATCTCGACGCCGCCTATGGCCCCGGCCTGCTCAACGAATCCGAAAAGGGCCTGACGATCGCCGAATTGATGCGACAGCGCCTCGGCGGCAAGGCCGATTATGCCGACCGCGTCCGCCTCGGCTCGATCATCCTCATCGTCCGCGATCTCGATGAGCACGACCACGTCACTTCCGTCGGCATGTCGCTCGAAGCGGTCGAGCCGGCGATAACGCTGCCGATCTTCATCAATCTCAAGGACATCATCCAGCGCGTCCGCGACCGGTTGAACGGGCGCCGGAACCGGGAAAACGCGGTCTCCGAAACTCCGCCGAAAGCCCCGGCCGGACGCGACGAAGGCACACGCGAAAACGGCCGCTGAACGCCTTGCGTCTCGAATGATCCTTGCTATGTTCGGCGCAACTTTCGCCAACCACGACAGGATCCTCCCCATGCCTTCCTTCAAGACCCTCGACGATCTTTCCGACCTCAGCGGCAAGCGCGTTCTCGTCCGCGTCGACCTCAACGTCCCGGTGAAAGACGGCAAGGTCACCGATACGACGCGCATCGAGCGTGTGGCGCCGACGATCCTCGAACTGTCCGAGAAGGGCGCCAAGGTGATCCTTCTGGCTCATTTTGGCCGGCCGAAGGATGGTCCTTCGCCGGATCTGTCGCTGTCGCTGATCGCCCCTTCCGTCGAGGAAGTGCTTGATCATGCCGTGCTGACGGCGTCCGACTGCATCGGCGAGGCCGCCGCCTCCGCCGTCGCCGCGATGAATGACGGCGATATCCTGCTTCTGGAAAACACCCGTTTCCACAAGGGCGAGGAAAAGAACGACCCCGACTTCACCAAGGCGCTTGCCGCCAACGGCGATATCTATGTCAACGATGCCTTCTCGGCCGCCCACCGCGCCCATGCCTCGACCGAAGGCCTTGCCCACCACCTGCCGGCCTATGCCGGCCGCACCATGCAGGCCGAGCTGGAGGCGCTGGAAAAGGGCCTCGGCGATCCGGCGCGCCCTGTCGTCGCGATCGTCGGCGGCGCCAAGGTCTCCACCAAGATCGACCTGTTGATGAATCTCGTGAAGAAGGTCGATGCGCTCGTCATCGGCGGCGGCATGGCCAATACCTTCATCGCCGCCCGCGGCACCAATGTCGGCAAGTCGCTCTGCGAACATGATCTCGCCGAAACCGCCAAGCAGATCATGATCGAGGCGGCCACCGCCGGCTGCGCCATCATCCTGCCGGAGGATGGCGTGATCGCCCGCGAGTTCAAGGCCGGCGCCGCCAACGAGACAATCGATATCAACGCCATTCCCGCCGATGCCATGGTGCTCGATGTCGGCCCGAAATCCGTCGAGGCCATCAACGCCTGGATCGAGCGCGCCGCAACCCTGGTCTGGAACGGCCCGCTCGGTGCCTTCGAGATCGAACCCTTCGATGCTGCAACCGTCGCTGCTGCGAAATATGCCGCTGGGCGCACTGCGGCCGGCAAGCTCACCTCCGTTGCCGGCGGCGGCGATACCGTCTCGGCGCTCAACCATGCCGGCGTTGCCGACGATTTCACCTATGTCTCGACCGCCGGCGGTGCCTTCCTCGAATGGATGGAGGGCAAGGAGCTTCCCGGCGTCGCCGTCCTCAACGCCGCTGCTGCATAATTTCTTAAATCAGAACCGATTTAAGGTCATAATGATGCAGCCAGTCAAAGTGCTACAGCGTCCTTTGCGCGTCTGAAAAGACGCGCGGCGCTGTAGGTAACCGGTAAGACTGATTTCGCAGTTTTTACATGTGGATAGACCGCGGAAGAAAAGAAGCTTCCGCGGTCTTTTGCTCAGAGGGCGAAAAAAATCCCAACTTTCAAACGATTGAATTGAATTCAATCGTTTCAATGACTTAGCCCTCCATTTTCCTCCCTATAAACTTCTGTTATCCGCGTTCTATATTCCTGAAGTGCCGATGTTTATTGTTGTGGAGAGAACGAAATGAGCGAACGACTGGAAGACATTGCAATGCAGATGGTTACGGGCGGCCGGGGACTGCTCGCCGCCGATGAATCGACCTCCACCATCAAGAAGCGTTTCGACGCGATCAATCTCGAATCGACCGAAACGAGCCGGCGCGACTACCGCGAAATGCTCTTCCGCTCCGACGAGGCGATGAAGAAATATATCTCCGGCGTCATCCTCTTCGAAGAGACGCTGTTCCAGAAGGCTGCGGACGGCACGCCGTTCGTCGATATCATCCGCGCAGCCGGCGCCATTCCAGGCATCAAGGTCGACACCGGCGCCAAGCCGATGGCCAAATATCCCGCTGAAACCATCACCGAAGGCCTCGATGGCCTCGGCGAGCGCCTTGCCAGATATTATGAAGCCGGCGCCCGTTTCGCCAAGTGGCGCGGCGTCATCGCCATCTCGCCGACCTTGCCGACCCGCGGTTCCGTCCGCGCCAACGCTCAGGCGCTTGCTCGTTATGCCGCACTCTGCCAGGAGGCCGGGATCGTTCCGATCGTCGAGCCGGAATGCCTGATGGACGGCAAACCGGGCGACCACAATATCGACCGCTGCGCCGAAGTGACCGAGTTCACGCTGCGCATCGTCTTCGAGGAACTCGCCGACGCCCGCGTCAATCTCGAAGGCATGATCCTGAAGCCGAACATGGTGATCGACGGCAGGAACGCCCGCAAGGCCTCGGTCGCGGAAGTTGCCGAATGCACCGTCAAGGTGCTGAAGGCGACCGTTCCGCCTGCCGTTCCCGGCATTGCCTTCCTCTCCGGCGGCCAGACGACCGAAGAAGCGACAGCCCACCTTTCGGCGATCAATGCCATCGGCCACCTGCCCTGGTTCGTCACCTTCTCCTACGGTCGCGCCCTGCAGGACAGCTCGCTCAAGGCCTGGAACGGCAAGCAGGAAAATGTCGCCGCCGGCCAGCGCGAATTCACCCACCGCGCCGAGATGAACAGCCTCGCCGCCAAGGGCAACTGGAAGAAGGACCTGGAAAAGGCCGCGTGACTTTTCACGTTCGAGATAGGCAGGGAGCGGCAAACGCAGCTTCCTGCCCTCAGCCCTTCCCTATCCTCTCATTGTCACGGCGACAAGAAACCGCTTCGTTCCGCGAAAAACCGTGATTACTCATAGCGCCCTGTCACAACAGGAGCCGCCATGAACACCCTCTCCTATGTCACCGTCGATGTCTTCACCTCCACCCGCTTCGAGGGCAATCCGCTTGCCGTCATTTCCGATGCGCGCGGTCTGAGCGATGCGGCGATGCAAAAGATCGCCACCGAGTTCAACTATTCCGAAGTCACCTTCGTGCTGCCGCCGGAAGACGCTCAGAATTCCGCCCGCGTGCGCATCTTCACCCCGACGATGGAAATACCCTTCGCCGGCCATCCGAACGTCGGCACGGCCTATGTGCTCGGCCAGCAGGCGGAGATCTTCGGCAAGCCGGTCGGCGATACGCTGCGCTTCGAGGAAAAGGCCGGCATCGTTGAGGTCAGCCTGAAACGCAGCGGCGGAAAGGTTGCTGCTGCCGCCATCCGCGCGCCGCAGCCGCTGGCGGTCGGCGATACCATTGCCGCGGAAACCGTCGCCGGCTGCGTCTCGCTCGACCCCGGCGTCATCGTCAGCACCACCCATGCCCCGGTCTTTGCCTCGGTCGGCCTGACCTTCGCCGTCGCAGAACTGAACGGGCTCGAAGCGCTGGCCGCGGCGCGCCCCAACCTTGCCGGGTTCCAGGCAGCTGCCGGTCGCCAGACGACCAGCGGCCACGACTTCTCGCTCTTCGTCTATGTGAGGGCAGCCGAAAATCCATGGAATATCCGCGCCCGCATGTTCGCGCCGCTCGACAATGTGCCCGAAGATCCGGCAACCGGCAGCGCTTCAGCCGCGCTCGGCGCCTATCTCGTCTCGCTGGCGCCGGAGACTGATATGAACGTCCGCATCACCATTGAACAGGGCGTCGAAATGGGCCGCCGCAGCGTCATCACCCTTGATGTCGTGAAGTTCAACGGCATCGTCACCGATGTCGTCATCTCGGGAAGCTGCGTTTCCGTCATGCGCGGAGAAATTAGCTTGCGGGACTGACGGTCGCAGGTCGGGTGGTAGCCCCTGGGTCATATGTAATTCAGGGTTACATCAGGAAATCGCGCGAAAGCAGAGCCAATGCCCAGACGCCGAAAGCGATCAGCGCGAGCTTCCAGAAATCCATCCGCCGCCTGAGGCCGGGAAGCCCGAGCGGCTTGATCACCTGTATCGCCATGGCAAGGATGAGCAGCAAGGCTATCAGCTTTGTCATGCTTTATTTTTTCCGTTTTTCGGAATGTCACAGGACGGACATTTTTCCGCGCGAACACAGGATCTCCACACGCCGTAAAGACATTCCGGGGCACAATCAATCATCTTGAGACTGGGCTGACGCAGGTCTTGCCTTATGTCCATTGCAAATCGCTGAGACCGAGTCTGGGGAAATGAAAAGAAACCTTCTATCCGTCGCCGCGCTGCTCTTTGGCACGCTCTTCCTTTTCATGGGCAACGGCCTGCAGGGCATCCTGCTTCCTGTGCGCGGCAATCTCGAAGGCTACGCAACGACGACGCTCGGTCTGCTCGGCACCTCATGGGCCGGCGGCTTCGTCATCGGCTGCCTGGTTGCGCCGAAGATCGTGCGCCGCGTCGGCCATGTGCGTGCCTTTTCAGGCTTCATCTCGATCATCGCCATCATCGCGCTGGTCAGCGGCATCATCATTCATCCGGTCTGGTGGGTGGTCCTGCGCGCCGTCACTGGCTTCTCCACCGCCGGCACGTCGATGATCATCGAAAGCTGGCTGAACGAGCGCGCCAGCAACGAGAGCCGCGGCGCGATCTTCTCGCTCTATATCGGCATCACGCTGCTCGGTGTCGTCGGCGGCCAGATGATGATCCCGCTCGAGGATGTGCGCACGCCGGTGCTGTTCATGATCTGCGGCATCTTCTATTGCATCGCCATGCTGCCGACGACGCTGTCGACCGCCGCTTCGCCGCAGCCGCTGAAGGCAGTGCGCCTTGACCTGCCGGCGCTCTATCGCAACTCGCCGGTCTCCTGCCTCGGCATCCTGCTCGTCGGTATCGCCAACGGTGCCTACGGCACGCTCGGCGCCGTTTTCGGCGCCGGCGCCGGCCTCTCCGACACCAGCATCGCCGTCATGATGAGCGCCACCATCTTCGCCGGCGCCGTAATGCAGCTGCCGGCCGGCCGGCTTTCCGATCGCATCGACCGGCGCTACGTGCTTGCCGCCATGTCAGGGATCGCCGCCCTTGCCGGCCTGCTGATCTTTCTGCTTCACCCCACGTCCCCCGCCTTTCTGATCGGGCTCGTTGTCCTTTACGGCGCGGTGGCGAATACGCTCTATCCGATCGCCGTCGCCCACGCGAACGACTTCGCGGCGTCGGAGGACTTCGTCAAGGTCTCCGGCGGCCTGCTGCTGCTCTACGGCATCGGCACGGTGATCGGCCCGACGATCAGCGGTCCCGTCATGTCGGCGATCACTCCACATGCGCTTTTCCTCGTCACCGCCATCGCCCATGTGATGATCACCGTTTACGCCATCATCCGAAGCCGCATCCGCGCTGCGATCCCCGCCAGCGACCGCGACGCCTACACGACGATCCCGACCGGCACCTCGCCGATGCTGACACCGCAAAGCATGTCGCTTGCCGACCGCGGCACCAGCAAACCTCCCGAAACCGGAAAGTCTCCCGAAAGCGACGATCCTGCTGTAAAGTTCGGCTAGAAAAGGATGATTTAGGCCGGGTCGGCCTAAAATGTGAATCCTGTTCTACATTATATAGTGAGAGCATGATGTCGTCCGAAAACCGCTCACACTTTTCGGCATCATGTTCTGGAGCAATTCCGGCAAAACTGCGCAGCGGTTTTGCGTCCGCACTTGCGTGAAAAGCTATAGGCAGCAAACGGAGGACGAACCATGAGCTTCATCGATGACGACCGGCCGCAGAAGAAAGTCGGCCACGAGATCGGTGCCGATCTCTCCATGCTTTCGGTCGACGAGTTGAAAGCGCGGGTGGAATTGCTGAAGACGGAGATCGCCCGTCTCGAGGCCGAGGCCACTCGCAAGGCCTCCGGGCGGCAGGCGGCGGAAAGCTTCTTCCGCTCGTAATCCGCTAAAACCCCGAAAAACAAGGCTATAGGTGGATAAAACAGACCGCCTCAAGTCTTAATTCAGCACAATGTTAATAAAATATTAAGCTTTATAAGGTATTACTATATTCATCCGGATTTTCTCTGGATCTCAGACAGTTTTCCAAGCGGTGAATTGGTCTGATTTTTCTCCCTGTTTTACCTTGAGAGCCGCGTTTGCGGCTCTTCTTTTTCCTATGGCCGGCGCACTTCCACGAAACTGTGGAGATTAACCCTTTCTTAAGAAACGGCTTGCGCATTTGGGCTAATGATACCATCTTAAAGTCATAAAGACGGGGCCCGGAAACTTTTCCGTCGGTGCCGGCGTTACCTGAATATATGTAGCTGCGTGCAAACAGGGACTATTGCGATGTCGGAAGTTGGATTGAACACGATCAGTTTTGCAGGCCGCGCCGCTGCATCCTCGCAGTTCAAGGCACTTTACGCGGAAGGCATGTCGCTGGTCGAAGAGACTGCCGCCTACCTCGACGGCCAGGGCCGCGCCGCCTCCAAGGTTCTGCCGCGGATGGCCTCGGTCCTTTACGCCGCGGAATCGATGCGTCTCACCACCCGCCTCATGCAGATGGCCTCTTGGCTGCTGCTGCAGCGCGCCGTCAACAATGGCGAAATGTCCCGCGACCAGGTACTGGCCGAAAAGAACAAGGTCCGTCTCGACGGCTTCAACGTCGACCGCGCCGCGCCTGGCTGGGGCGACCTGCCGGAATCCTTCCGCGACCTCGTCGAGCGCTCGCTGCGTCTGCAGAACCGCATTGCCCTGCTCGACCGCGAGATCTACCGCCCGTCCGAAGCCGTGATCGTTCATGATAATCAGAACAGCGTCCAGGCTCAGCTTTCCCTGCTGCAGACCGCCTTCGGCAACAACTGACCGGATCTGCGAGACTTCTTCGATACGGACCGGCTGCGTCTTACGCAGCCGGTTTTTTGTTTGCTGCTGAACACTGGTATTCCCGAACCCTTGCAAACGCAAAAAAGCCCGGCAAAACCGGGCTCTCTTCGAATTCCGTCGAGCAAAAACGATTAGAGGCCGAGGCCGCCGAAACGCTTGTTGAACTTGGAGACGCGGCCACCGCGGTCCATGAGCTGCTGGTTGCCGCCGGTCCAGGCCGGATGCGACTTGGAATCGATTTCAAGGTTCATGACAGCGCCCTCCGAACCCCAGGTCGAGCGGGTTTCGTATTCGGTGCCATCGGTCATGACCACCTTGATCATGTGATATTCGGGATGGATGCCTGCCTTCATAACAATCTTCCTGCGATACCGGAGTTCAATTTGCCGCATGCAGTTGCAGCCACCGAACCGATTGAATAAATGAAGCCGCAGTCGTGATGGCTACGGCTTCCCATTAGGATGCGGTGCCTATACATGAAGGACGCCTAGATAACAAGAGCCTACAGGCCGCATTGCGCGGGTCCTGCGGGCGATCGGAGACGATTTGGCAGAGCAGGCACGGGCTGAGGAAAACAAACGGCGGTCGCTACAGCCGCTCGGCAGGCTGACGCCCTACGTCATGCGTTATCGCGCCATGGTGGCCGGTGCGCTGATGTCGCTGGCGCTTGCCGCCGTCACTTCGCTGGCGCTGCCGCTCGCCGTGCGTCGCATGATCGATCACGGCTTCACCCAGTCAGACGGTCGTTTTATCAACAGCTACTTCGCCATGCTGATGGTCATGGCCATCGTGCTCGCGGTCGCAAGTGCGCTGCGCTATTATTTCGTCATCACCATCGGCGAGCGCATCGTCGCCGATCTTCGCCGCGATGTCTTTTCACATGTGACGAGGCTGTCGCCCTCCTTCTTCGATGTCAACCAGTCCGGCGAGATCGTCTCGCGCCTGACCGCCGATACCACGCAGATCAAGTCCGCCGTCGGCGCCACTGCCTCTGTAGCGCTCAGGAACCTCATCCTCTGTATCGGCGCCATGGGCATGATGATCGTCACCTCGCCGAAGCTTTCGAGCCTCGTCATCGGAGCGATCCCGCTGATTGTCTTCCCGCTCGTCGCCTTCGGCCGCTCGGTGCGCAAACGTTCGCGCGCCGCCCAGGATACGCTCGCCGATGCCTCCGCCTTCGCCAACGAGACGATCGCCGCGACCCGCACCGTCCAGGCTTTCAACGGCGAAGATGCCGCAGCGATGCGTTACGGCACCGCCGTCGAATCCGCCTACGAGGCCGCCCGCGCCGCCATCCGCTCGCGCGCGTTGCTGACAGGGATCGCCATCACGCTGATCTTCGGCAGCGTCGTCGCCGTTCTCTGGGTCGGCGCCCACAGCGTGCTCGCCGGCACGCTTTCGGCCGGCACGCTCGGCCAGTTCCTGCTCTATGCCGTCATCTCCGCCGGGTCGCTGGGTGCTCTCTCGGAGGTCTGGGGCGAACTCTCGCAGGCAGCCGGTGCTGCCGACCGGCTGACCGAATTGCTTGACGAAGTCTCGCCGATCGCCGCCCCCGCCAGCCCGCAGGCTCTTCCTTCGCCCGGCCGTGGCCGCGTCGAATTTTCCGGTGTGCATTTCGCCTATCCCGCGCGCCCAGGCAAATCGGCCCTCCATGGGCTGAGCTTCGCCATCACGCCCGGTGAAACGGTCGCCATTGTCGGCCCTTCCGGTGCCGGCAAGAGCACCGTCTTTTCGCTGCTACTGCGCTTCTACGATCCGCAGCAGGGCAGCGTGAAGATCGACGGTGTCGATGCGCAGCTGACGACGCCCGACGAGCTGCGCCAGCGCATCGCCATCGTGCCGCAGGATGTCACCATCTTTGCCGCCTCGATCCATGACAACATCGCCTTCGGCCGTCCCGGCGCCTCGCGAGACGAGGTCCGCGCCGCAGCCCTTGCCGCGCAGGCCGACGAATTCATCGCTCGGCTGGACAGAGGCTACGAGACCGAGGTCGGCGAACGCGGCATCATGCTCTCCGGCGGCCAGCGCCAGCGCATCGCCATTGCCCGTGCCATCTTGAAGAACGCGCCCGTGCTGCTGCTCGACGAGGCAACCTCCGCGCTTGACGCAGAAAGCGAGACGCTGGTGCAGAAGGCGCTCGACGGCCTGGTGGACGGCCGCACGACACTCGTCATCGCTCATCGCCTGGCCACCGTGCTGAAGGCCGACCGCATCCTCGTCATGGACCAGGGCCGCGTCGTCGAGGAGGGCACGCATCAGAGCCTGATCCGCCACGGCGGCATCTATGCGCGGCTGGCGCGGCTGCAATTCGACGCCGCGAATGAGGATGTGCTCGCCGCGGCGAAATAGCCTGCGCCACTTCTCCGGCCAACAGCGACTAAAGTCTGACCGCCACCGTGCCTTCCTGCGGTTGTCTTTCGCGCGTCCCGCCCTAACCTCTTCATTCCCCGGGGTGGGGATATTGCGGCTGAAATCCTTGGGAGGAGATAGGAATGGCGCTTTCCGATATAACGCGACGTACGGGCTTTGCGCTCGGTTTCGGTGTGCTTGCCTTTGCCGTCGGTGCGTCTGCCGCTGCTGCGGATTTTCCCGATCGCGCGATCACCATGGTCGTGCCCTTCGCGGCCGGCGGCTCGACCGATGTCGTCGCTCGCATCGTTGCGCAGAAGATGTCGGAGGATCTCGGCCAGCAAGTGATCGTCCAGAACGTCGCCGGGGCCGGCGGTAATCTCGGCGCCGGTAACGTCGCCCGCGCCGAACCGGACGGCTACACCATCCTGATGGGCACGGTCGCGACCCACGCCCTCAATCCGCTCATCCTGAAATCGACGCCCTATGACGCCGAAAAGGATTTTGCGCCGATCTCGCTGCTCGTCGTCGTGCCGAACGTGCTGGTCGTCAATCCGGAGCTGCCGGCAAAGACCGTGCAGGAGCTGATCGCGCTGCTGAAGGCCGAGCCCGACAAATACAGCTACGCCTCATCGGGCAACGGCACGCCGCTGCATCTTTCCGGAGAGCTTTTCAAATCCATGGCCGGCGTCAGCATGCAGCACATACCCTATAAGGGCGCCGGTCCGGCATTGAACGACGTCATCGGCAACCAGGTGCCGATTATGTTCGACAACCTGCCCTCCTCGTCGAGCCACATCAAGGCCGGCACCCTGCGGGCGCTGGCGGTGACCACGGCCGAGCGTGCACCCTCCTTCCCCGACGTGCCGACTGTCGCCGAGTCGGGCATTCCAGGTTACGAGACTTATACCTGGAACGCGCTTTTCGCCCCGGCCAAGACGCCGAACGAGGTGGTGATGCGTCTCAACGCCTCGGCTAAAAAGGCGCTTGCCGACCCTGCCGTCGCTGAACGCATGAAGGAATTCAGCGCCACCATCGTCGGCTCGACGCCGGAGGAACTGGCTGCTCATGTAAAGGCCGAGCTCGCCAAATGGGGGCCGGTCGTCAAGGGCGCGAATATCCAGATGGAGTAATGTGAAAGAGCATGTACCGGCATCCCTCCTTCACTTGCGTCCAATGGAAACGGCGGCAATTGGACGCTAGGCAATCCAATCCTGATTAAGGCAGTGGAAAAGCTCGCCATTTTGATCTAGCTTCCCCTAAGCTGATAATTGCAATTCAGCGTTTTGGGATTTCGGGAGACATCTATGTATAAATTCGAAGTCTATAAGGATAAGGCCGGCGAGTTCCGCTTCCGCTTCAAGGCATCGAACGGGGAGGCCATGTTCTCGTCCGAGGGCTACAAGGCGAAGGCGTCCGCCATGAGTGCCATCGAATCCATCAAGAAGAACACGCCAAGCGCCGAGGTCGTCGACCAGACGAAGGCCGAGTCCTGAGCAGACCGGCAGCGGCGGCGTGATTGCCGCCCTGCCCTTTCGCGCCCTTGAGCAGCGCCGGTGCCCTTGAGCCCGGCTCGCTTGCTTGCGATTTTCGGCGCCATTTTTCTTTTTCGCATATTTTTTTGAAGGCCATGTCGAAACGACCGGTGGCCGCGCCTCATTGTTTCGGAACGGCCCCGCCGCTCCGCCGGGCGTCACGGTTTTCGGGATATCGGTCCCCGAAATCGGCACGCCCGGATCAACGCAACAACGAGATCAGGAGTTCTCCATGCAATATGCTCTCATTATTCGCGAAGCCGCCGAAGATTTCGCCCGCCGCGGCGATCCCGTCTATCGCGACGGCTGGGTCGCCTACAGCCAGGCGCTTGCTCAGGCGGGGATCATGACCGGTGGCGCCGGGCTGACCGGCCCGGAGACCGGCACGATCGTGCGCCGCAAAGGCGAGGAACACGATGTTCAGGACGGGCCTTATCCGGAAGGCAAGGAACAGCTCGGCGGCTTCTATCTGATCGATGTTCCCGATATCGATACCGCGCTCGAATGGGCGACCCGCGTCCCGATCTCCGACAAGGGCTCGGTCGAAGTACGCCCGCGCTTGCAGATGTGAGGCGGCAATGCCGCCCGATGCCGGACGCGCTGCCGAAAAGGTGGCGCGTCAGTCCTACGGCAAGCTGATCGCCTTCCTCGCCGCCCGCTCGCGCGACGTGCCGGCGGCAGAGGATGCATTGTCGGAAGCGCTGGCTTCGGCGCTTCGCGTCTGGCCGGAGCGCGGCGTTCCCGGCAATCCGGAAGCCTGGCTGCTGGTGGCCGCCCGCCGCAACCTCATGCAGGCCGCCCGCCACCGCACCGTCGAGGCCAATGCGCAAACGACGATATCGGTCGCCTTCGAGGAGGCGGAGGAACGCATGAACGAGGCCGGCAATGCCGTCTTTCCCGATGAGCGGCTGAAGCTGCTCTTCGCCTGCACCCATCCCGCCATCGACAGCTCCGTGCATACGGCGCTGATGCTGCAGACCGTTCTCGGCATCGAGGCAAAGACCATCGCGCGGACCTTCGTCGTCGCACCAGAGGCAATGAGCCAGCGGCTGGTGCGGGCCAAGGTAAAGATCCGCGATGCCGGCATTCCCTTCGCCGTCCCGCCTCGCCCCGCCTTGCCCGGGCGGCTCGCCGCCGTGCTTTCGGCGATCTACGCCGCCTACGGTCTCGGATGGGACGGGCTCGACGGGGAGAACGAACGCCATTCGCTGGCTGGCGAGGCGATCTGGCTCGGCCGTGCGCTTCTGGCAGTGCTGCCGGACGAGCCGGAAGCGGTCGGGCTGCTCTCCTTGATGCTTCACTGCGAAGCCCGCCGCAGCGCCCGGCGCGACAGCAGCGGCCGATATGTGCCGCTGGACGAGCAGGATACAGCCGCGTGGAACGCGATCATGATTGCCGAGGCGGATGCGCTGCTGCGCAAAGCCGGAAGCTTCGACCGTTTCGGCCCCTTCCAGTGCCAGGCGGCGATCCAGTCCGTGCATGCGGCGCGCCGGCTGTCAGGAACGACTGACTGGCAGGCGCTGACGACGCTCTACGCGGCGCTGGTGATGATGAAGCCGACGCTGGGTGCACGCGTCAGCCAGGCTGCGGTAATCGGCAGGGCCTCGAGCGCCGCTGCCGGGCTGGAGCAGCTTGACAAGCTCGATCGGCGCGACGTCGCAGCCTATCAGCCTTACTGGGCCGTGCGTGCCTATCTTCAGGCGCAGGCCGGCGACAGTGCCGCCGCAGCCGACGCCTATATGACAGCGATCGGCCTCAGCGACAGCCTTGCCGTGCGCGACTTTCTCGCCGGCCGGTTAAGGGGCGTGCAGCGGTAATGTCAGGCCACCGCATAATTCCCCAAATCGGAATCGATTTAGGGAATTATGCAGCAATTCAAAGTGTTACAGCGTCCTTTGCGCGTCTTCAAAGACGCGCGGCGCTGTAATCACTTCTCGGTCAGCTTCAGCTCGATGCGGCGGTTGGTAGAGCGCGCATCCGGCGTATCGCCCGGCGCGATCGGTTGGAACTCGCCGAAGCCGGCGGCAACCAGCCTGTCGGCCGGCACGCCCTGTGCGATCAGGAACTTGACGACCGAAATCGCGCGCGCCGAGGAGAGCTCCCAATTGTCGCGATAGCGGCCCGTTCCGGCGAGCGGCACGTTATCGGTATGACCGTCGACGCGCAGCACCCAGTTGATCTCCGGCGGGATTTCCTTGGCGAGATCGAGAAGGGCTGCGGCAAGCTTTGCCATCTCGGTCTGCCCGTCGGGGTTGAGATCGGCACCGCCCGAAGGAAACAGCACTTCCGACTGGAAGACGAACCGGTCGCCGACGATGCGGATATTTTCGCGGTCCGAGAGAATCTCGCGCAGCCGGCCGAAGAAGTCGGAACGGTAGCGGTTCAGCTCCTGCACGCGTGCGGCGAGCGCCACGTTGAGGCGGCTGCCGAGATCGGCGATCTTGGTCTGCGAGACCCGGTCTTTCTCCTCCGACGCCTGAAGGGCTGCTTCGACGGCGGCGATCTGGCTGCGAAGTGCTGAGATCTGCTGGTTCAGCAGTTCGACCTGGCTGAGCGCCCGTTCGCTCACCTGCTTCTGCTCGTCAAGCTCCTGCGTCATCGAGCCGATCCGCTTCTGCGCCGCATCTTGACCGCCGGAACCGGCATTCAGTAGCGCCTGCAGCCGCGAACGGTCGCCTTCGGCGCTGGCAAGCGAGGCCTGCAGATTGGCGACCGAATCCTGTAGATCCTGGTTGCTGCCCTTTTCCAGCGCAAGAAGCTGCGTCAGCTCGTTGATCTGGCTGTTAAGACGATTGAGCACCTCATCGCGTCCGGTGATCTCACGGCTGAGGATGAACTGCCCAACGACGAAGACCGTCAGCAGGAACATGATGGAGATGAGCAGCGTCGACAGCGCGTCGACGAAGCCCGGCCAATAATCGACCGTGCGTTCGCGGCGCCGGTTGCGGGCTAAAGCCATGGCTTACTTGCCCTCGCTCTTTTCTGCCTGGCTGGCGCGGTCGCGCAAACGCTCGCCCCTCTCGCCTGCGCGCTCCTGCACGCCGATGCGTTCGGCAAGCCGGTCAAGCGTCCGGCGCATCGCCTTCGCCTCGTCCTGCTGTGCCTCGATCCAGTCGCGCAGCATCTGCTGCTCGTTGCGCATGTTCTTGACGAGACCTTGAATGCCTTCGGCAAGGCTCGCCATGGCGGCGACGGAGCGCTGGCTGCCGGCACCACCCTCTTCCGAGACCTTGCGCAGATAATCGGAGAGCGCGCGCATGTCGTCCGAGGAAGCGCCGGAAACGGCGTCGAGAGCCGGGGCAAGATGATCGGAGCCGACATCCGTGACCGAGGAGAGCCAGTTTTCCAGCTCCATATAGAAGCGGTTTTGCGCGCGGCCGGCCTGCAGGTCGAGGAAGCCGAGAATGAGCGAACCGGAAAGGCCGAGCAGCGAGGAGGAGAAGGCCTGGCCCATGCCCGAAAGCGGCGTGGAAAGCCCTTCCTTCAGCGCCGAGAGCACGTCCCCGGTGCCGTTCGAACCGGCATCGAGCGACTGGATGACAATGCTGATCGAACCAATCGTGCCGATGAGGCCCCAGAAGGTGCCGAGCAGGCCGAGGAAGACCAAGAGGCCGATCAGGTAGCGTGAAACGTCGCGCGATTCGTCGAGGCGGCTGGCAATCGAATCGAGGATCGAGCGCAGCGCCGTCGTCGACAGAGACACTGCGGACTTGCGGCTGCCGAGCAGCGCCCGCATTGGCGCAAGCAGCCGCGGATTGCGGTTGACCTTGTCGACGCTGCCGGCGGCGCGGAACGAATTAAACCAGCGCACCTCGGGGCGAAGCGCCAGTACATGGTTGAAAACAAGGATGATTCCGACCGCGAGAACGCCGACGATCAGGCCGTTCAGGCCCGGATTGTGCATGAAGGCGGTCTGCGTCTGGCGGAAGAGGATAGCGGCGATAAAACCGACGATGACGAGGAAAAGCAGCATCGTCCAGAGGAAGGGCATGGGGCTCGAAAGCCTGTTGGCATGGGTGCCAGCCGTCTTTTCGGTGGAGCCGATCTCCGCCACATTCACATTTTCCATAGGGTCGCTGCCTCCGGAGTCATTGCTGGCGGAGACTAGAGCAACATTGTGCCGAATTGAAGTATGCCGGGGCGAAAACCGTGACTTTACAACAGCCAGATTTTCGTTCGGTCACTTGGCGGGAACCGGCCGCTTGACGACTTCGATCAACGCCTTGTGGATGATCTCGTTGCCGGCGACGATCGCGCCGCTTTCCAGCATCGTTGCGCCACCGTCCCAGTCGGTGGCGAAACCGCCGGCTTCGCGGATGAGCAGGATGCCGGCTGCCATATCCCACGGCGCAAGCTCCGCTTCCCAGAAACCGTCGAACCGCCCAGCAGCGACATAGGCAAGATCGAGGGTCGGCGAGCCCAGGCGACGGATGCCCGCCACTTCGCCCATCACGTGGCGAAGCTCGATCAGGAACTTGCCGTGATTGCGCTTGCCGAGCGCCGGCACGCCACAGCCGATGACGCAATCCGACAGCGCCCGGCGCGCGGCGACGCGCAGGCGTCGGTCATTAAGGAAGGCACCGCCACCGCGCTCGGCGGTATAGAGCTCGTCGGTCGCCGGATTGAAGACGACGGCGGCAACGATCTCGCCGTTGCGTTCGAGCGCGATCGAGACAGCAAAGGCCGGGATGCCGTGCAAAAAGTTCGTCGTGCCGTCGAGCGGGTCGACGATCCAGCGATGTGCGCCGTCGGTGCCCTTGATTTCCTCGCTTTCCTCGCCGAGGAAGCCATAGGTCGGACGCGCCTTGAGCAGCTCTTCCCTGACGATCTTTTCGGCCTTGCGGTCGGCGGTGGAAACGAAATCGCCCGGTCCTTTCACGGAAACCTGCAGGTTCTGCACTTCGCCGAAATCACGTCCCAGCGATTTTCCTGCCTTGAGGGCAGCCTGAACCATGACATTGAGAAGAGCTGAACGGGCCATCGGCGCATTTTTCCTTGGGACTGATACGGGGCGCGCGCGCTGCCAGGGGCGGGAAGTGTCCCTGAACATGCATGACAGGCAGCGCTGCGAAGATTGGCGGCCTCAAGACCACAAAATCAGGGAAATTTCAAGGGGAGGCGCGCATGGCTGCCCTGCGATGCCGGAAGCCACTAATTTTATTCTGGACAGATCAGTCCAATAAGAGTAGAAGCCTGGTCATGGCACGACACAAGGAATTCGATCGCGACACCGCCCTTCATGCCGCCATCGGCGTATTTTCCGAGCACGGCTATGAGGGCACTTCGACCGAGGAATTGCTGACGGCGATGAAGATCAGCCGGCAAAGCATGTACGATACCTTCGGCGACAAGCGCGGCCTCTATCTGGAAGCGCTGAAGCGCTACAATGTGGAGAGCATCGACAAGATCATCGCTGATCTTCGCCGCGAAGACCGGCCGATCGAGGCTCTGGAAGGCGCTCTCGTCGCCTTCGCCTCGCGTCCCGCTGCCGAGGCACGGCGCTGCTGCCTCGGTGTCAGCGCCATCTGTGAATTCGGCCGCACCGATGCCGAAATCGCAGCCCTTGCCGACAGCGCCGGCCACGCGCTTCACGCGGCGATCGAGAGCCTTCTCGCTGAGGCTCGCAGGACCGGAGAACTCGCAACAGATATCGATATCGCCGACGCCATCCCGTTTCTCGGCGCTGCTTTGTCGGGCATGAAAGTTAGCGCCCGAAACGGCGCCCCACCCGAGACGCTCCGCGGTATCGCACGCATGGCAATCAGAAGCCTCCGCTGACGAAGGGATAACTCCGAACCGGCCTTTCCATGGACAATTCTAGACTGATCAATCCAAAAACAAAGGAAGCATAAATGTCTCAACCCCTTTCCACCAAGATCGCCCTCGTCACCGGCGGCTCGCGCGGCATCGGTGCCGCCATCGTCCGCAGGCTCGCCGCTGACGGCGCCGCCGTCGCCTTCACCTATTCCAGCTCGGAGCACAAGGCGAAGGCGATCGTCGCCGAGCTGGAGGCTGCTGGCGGCAGGGCGCTGGCAATCCGGGCCGACAGCGCCGATGCGAAGGCCGTACAGGATGCCATCGCGTTGACAGCCGGGCATTTTGGCGGTCTCGACATTCTCGTCAGCAATGCCGGCATTCTCATCCTCAACCCGCTCGACGACTATTCGCTCGAAGATTTCGACCGGATGTTCGCCGTCAACGTCCGCGCTGCCTTCGTCGGCATCCAGGCAGCGGCAAGACACATGAAGGAAGGCGGCCGCGTCATCACCATCGGCAGCGTCACCGCCGATCGCAGCGGCTTTCCGACCTCCGCGGTCTATAGTATGACGAAGGGCGCGATCGCCTCGATGACCCGCGGCCTCGCCCGCGATCTCGGCCCACGCGGCATCACCGTCAACAACATCCAGCCCGGCCCGACGGCGACCGACATGAACCCCAATGAGGACGATCATGAGCGCCTCAAGCCGCTGATGGCGCTTGGCCGTTTGGGTGAGGACCGCGAGATTGCCGGCCTCGCCGCCTATCTCGCCAGTGCCGAGGCCGCTTTCGTCACCGGCGCCAGCCTGACGATCGACGGCGGTTACCTCGCCTGAATAGAGAGCCTGCAGGGCTACAACCAAAAACCGGCGGCATCCTGCGATACCGCCGGCTTCGGTCTGGCTGTTTAAAGAGGTCCTAGAACTTCTGTTGCGTCATCAGCACTTCACGAGCGATCTGATCGAGCGGCAGGATCCGGTCGACGCCGCCTTTGGCGATCGCCTCCTTCGGCATGCCGAAAACAACGGAACTCGCCTCGTCCTGCGCCACCGTATAGGCGCCGGCCTCGTGCATTTCCAGCATGCCGCGCGCACCGTCGTCGCCCATGCCGGTCATGATGATGCCCATGGCGTTCGAGCCGGCCGAGCGCGCCGCCGAGCGGAAGAGCACGTCGACGGAAGGCCGGTGTCGCGACACCAGCGGCCCGGTCTTCACGCTCACATAGTAGCGCGCACCCTGGCGCTCGAGCAGCATGTGCTTGTCGCCTGGCGCGATCAGCACATGGCCGCGCAGCACCGGATCGCCATCGACGGCTTCCTTGACCTCGACCTCGCAGAGCCCGTTCAGCCGCTTGGCGAAGGCGGCGGTGAATTTCTCAGGCATATGCTGGACGATCACCATGCCAGGCGCATTGGCCGGCAGCTCCTCCAGGAACTCGCGCAGTGCTTCGGTGCCGCCGGTGGAGGCGCCGACGCACACGACCATCTCCGTCGTCTTCGCCATGGCTCGCCCCGTCGGTGGCGGCAGCATCACATCCGCCGTCAGTTTCTTGGCCGGCCCCTCCGCTGAAGCGGAACGGATGGTTCCGGCGGCGCGGCGGACATTGGAAAGCCGTGCATGCGAGGCGCTTTTGACGACTTCGCGAATACGCATCGCATCATCGGCAAGGCTGTCGGCGGCCCCGATCTTCGATTTCAGAATGACGTCGACGGCACCGGCCTCCAGCGCCTGGATCAGGGTCTCCGAACCCGCTTCCGTCAGCGACGAGCACATCACGACAGGGATCGGCCGCTGCGCCATCAGCTTGCGCAGGAAGGTAATGCCATCCATGCGCGGCATCTCCACGTCGAGCGTGATGACATCGGGGATCTCCTCCTGCAGCTTCCGCGCCGCCATGAAGGGGTCGGATGCGACCGCCATGATCTCGATATCGGGATCCTGCTCCAGCACATGGGCCAGCGTCTGGCGGACGCTGGCGGAATCGTCGATGATGAGAACGCGGATTTTCTTAGCCATGAATGCCCCTAATGCATGCCGTCCGGAAGCGCGCAGCGGTTTTGGGATGACGCGATGCGCTTTAGATACGCTGAAACACCGTATTCGAGACCTGCTTCAACGGCAGATCGAAGCCGGTGATCGATTCAGAATGGCCGATGAACATGTAGCCGCCCTTCGCCAGGCAGTCGCAGAGGCGGTTGAGCACGCCGGCCTGAGTCTGCTTGTCGAAGTAGATTAGCACGTTGCGGCAGAAGATGACGTTCATCGCCTCGCCGATCTGGTATTTTTCGTCCATCAGATTCATACGGGCAAAACCAATCTTGCTGCGCAGTTTCGGCGTGATGCGCACCTCCCGCCGATCCGGCTGCTTGGCCGTCAGCACGTATTTGCGCTGTAGATCGCGCGGCACGGGCGCGATGAGGTCTTCCGGGTAGATGCCCCGGCGCGCCGTCTGCAGCACGTCGGTGGAAAGGTCGGTGGCCAGAACGCTGTAGGAGACGTCGTTGCGGCCTTCGGTGAATTCAGCCAGCACCATCGCCATCGTGTAGGGTTCCGCCCCCGTCGAGCAGGCCGAACTCCAGGTGCGGATCGTCCGCACGCCGCTGCTGGCGATCGCCGGCAGCGCTACCGTCTGCAGATAGTCGAAATGCTTGGCTTCGCGGAAGAAGTCGGTCTTATTCGTCGTCACCACGTCGATCAGGTAGACGGTTTCTTGGTCGAGCCCGTCGTGATTGAACAGGAAGTCGCAATAATCGTCGAAGGTCGCATGGTTGGTTGCGCGCAGGCGGCGCCTCAGCCGCCCTTCGAGCATCGTCAGCTTGGTCGGCGGCATCTTGATGCCGCTGTAATCGTAGATGAACCGGGCAAGCTTGTCGAAATTGCGCTTGCTGATCCGGTCGCCCGGCAATTGGGTTTCCACCGCTGCTGCCATACTCATAGAACGCAGTACTCCGAGTTGATTCGCGGTCAGGCTGCCGATTGCAGTGCCGAGGCGTCCTCGCGCGACAGCAATCGTGCAAGATCGATGATGACGACGA
Source organism: Rhizobium ruizarguesonis (assembly GCF_017357285.1). Lineage (NCBI taxonomy): Bacteria > Pseudomonadati > Pseudomonadota > Alphaproteobacteria > Hyphomicrobiales > Rhizobiaceae > Rhizobium > Rhizobium ruizarguesonis. The sequence continues at coordinate 4,230,198 of NZ_CP071678.1, forward strand.
AGCCGTTTTCACGGCGAACGACGCCGGCGATATAGTCCGAGCGCCAGCGCACGCCGATGTCAGGCGCCGCCTCGATCTGCTCGCGCCGGAACGGCGTGACCTCGAAGACGCGGTCGGCGACGAGGCCAAGCGTCAGCAGCCGGCTTTCCATCGGCACGTCGAGGACGAGCACGCGTGTATGCGGCGTCGGCACCGTCTTCGTCATGCCGAGCTTCAATCGAAGATCGATCGTCGGCACGCCCTGCCCGCGCACGTCGCGCAGGCCGAGCAGATAGTCGGGACCATTCGGAATCTTGAAAGCTTCCGCATAGTCGAGAATTTCCCGTACCACTTCAACCGGCACCGCGAAAATCTCCTCGCCGAGGCTGAAGGTCACGAATTGCGCTTCCAAAGATGTCGTGGCCATGATCATGCGCTTTCCTTGAATTCGACGTCCCCATCATCGGGACCGCCCATGGAGAGATCGAGAGCGAAGCCTTTCACCCGCGCCTGCTGGCTGGCGACGTTGTTGGCAGCCGGCTTCTTGGGCGTAGGCTTGCGGCCGGCGACGGGAGCCGGGCTGCGGACCGTGACCTTGGTGGCCGGCATGCGGGACTGGCGATTGCTTGCCGTATCGACCTTGAAGAAGGCAATCGAGGCCTGCAATTCTTCCGCTTGGGTCGCGAGCTCTTCGGAGGTCGCCGACATCTGCTCGGAAGCACCGGCATTCTGCTGCGTCACCTTGTCGAGCTGCTGGATCGCTTCATTGATCTGCGAAGCGCCGACATCCTGTTCGCGGCATGCGGCGCTGATCTCGGAGACCAATTCGGCCGTCTTGCGGATATCGGGCACCAGTCGGCCGAGCATGTCGCCGGCTTCCTGAGCGGCCTTGACCGTATCGCCCGACATCGAGCTGATTTCGGCAGCGGCCGACTGACTGCGTTCGGCAAGCTTGCGCACTTCAGATGCGACCACCGCAAACCCCTTGCCGTGTTCACCCGCACGAGCGGCTTCGACGGCAGCGTTGAGCGCCAACAGATCGGTCTGGCGGGCGATTTCCTGGACGATGCCGATCTTCTCGGCAATGGTCCGCATCGCCTGGACGGCGCGCGTCACCGCGTCACCACTGGCTTCCGCATCCTTGGCCGACTGGCGGGCGATTTTTTCCGTCTGGGCGGCGTTATCGGCGTTCTGCTTGATGTTCGCGGCCATTTCTTCCATCGAGGCGGAAGCCTCTTCGGCCGACGCGGCTTGTTCGGTAGCGCCCTGCGACACCTGTTCCGAGCTCGAGGAAAGTTCCTGGCTGCCGGCCGAAACATTTTCTGCGGCTGCAGCCGCATCGGAGACGACGCCGCGCAGGCGCTCGACCATCTGTTCGAGCGCAATGCCGAGCATGTCCTTCTCCGACAATGGCTTCGGGGACACCGTCAGGTCGCCATTCGCGATCTGATTGGCAATCTCGGCGGTGTTGCGAAGATTGTCCGTCATGACGTTGATCGTGTTGACCAGATCCTTGATCTCGTCGTTGCTCTTGATCTCGATCTTCTGGTTGAGATCACCGATGGCGACGGCGCTGGCAACGTTCATGATCTTGCGCAGGCCGCTGTTGACGCCGAGCGCGATCCACAGCGCAGCGGCGAAAGCGATGACGGAAGCCCCGATCGCGATACCAATCAGCATGTTCTTCGTCGAACTATAAAGAACGTCGGTGTCGTTATCGGCTTGCGCCATCGACTTCTGCTGAAGCGTGACGAGCGTCTCGAAAACCTCTTCCAGTTCCATGACGAGGCCGCGGACCTCTCCCGACGAAAGCGCCGCTGCCGCTGCCCTGTCGCCGCTTTCCTGGATAGAGGCGACTTTGTTGGAGCCCTCACTGAAGCGTTTGGCCAACTCGACCAGCCTGTCCCAGGTGGGCTTGCCCTCGGCTGTTGCGAGCTGTTGGCCGCCTGTGGCGAAGACCACCATGTCATCCAGGCTCTTCGCCGAGTTCTGGTAGTCCTTCCTGGCCACTTCGGGATCCATTTCCAGAAGCGCATTCTTCTGCCAGCGAACGGCATTAAGCTCCGCAGTCTTTGCCTCCAGAGCCAGTTCCAGCCTCTTTGCCGGACCAGAAACAAGGTTGCCGACAGCATCGTTCAGGGAACTGAGGCTGATGATTCCATAGACCGCGCTGCCCACCAGCAACAATATGACAAAGCCGAATGCGGCTGCGAGCTTAATTTTGATCGTAATACGCATCTCAATATACCTCTCCGAGAGCGAAGCAATTAATGTGGACCAAGGGGCGCGGCATCATGCAGCAAAGAAATTCCGGTAGGCGAAGCGTGCGTCGCGGGCCATCCTGACTGGCCCACGACAATTGCGAACGGGGAGCGGTTATGCGCTTTCCCCAGGTGAGCGCTATGCGCTCTCCCTAAACTCGTCATCGGCCGTGTCGGGACCGCCCATCGACAGGTCGAGGGCAAACCCCTTCACGCGGGCCTGCTGACCGGCGACCGTATTCACCGGCGCCTTGCCGACCGGTTTGCGCGGTGCAGCCTGAGTCCGGCTGCGGGCGGTGAGTTTTGCAGCCGGCGCGCGCTCGCGGCGCCCGCCTGCCATATCGACCTTGAAGAAAGCGATCGACGTCTGCAGCTCTTCGGCCTGGGAGGCAAGTTCCTCGGAGGTCGCCGACATCTGCTCGGAGGCGCCGGCATTCTGCTGCGTCACCTTGTCGAGCTGTTGGATCGCTTCGTTGATCTGGGCAGCCCCGATATCCTGTTCACGGCAGGCCGCACTGATCTCGGAGACCAGCTCGGCTGTCTTGCGGATGTCGGGCACCAGGCGGCCGAGCATGTCGCCGGCTTCCTGGGCAGCCGTGACGGTGTCAGTCGACATGGCGCTGATTTCCGCTGCAGCCGACTGGCTGCGTTCGGCAAGCTTGCGCACTTCAGATGCGACGACCGCAAAACCCTTGCCGTGTTCACCCGCACGAGCGGCTTCGACGGCGGCGTTAAGAGCGAGAAGGTCGGTCTGGCGGGCAATCTCCTGGACGATACCGATCTTCTGGGCAATCGTGCGCATGGCATCGACGGCGCGGGAGACGGCCTCGCCGCTGGCTTCCGCATCCTTGGCCGACTGACGGGCGATCTTCTCCGTCTGGGCGGCGTTGTCGGCGTTCTGCTTGATGTTGGAGGCCATCTCCTCCATCGAGGCGGACGCCTCTTCGGCGGACGCCGCCTGTTCGGTTGCGCCTTGCGATACCTGTTCCGAGCTTGCCGAAAGTTCCTGGCTGCCGGAAGAGACGTTTTCGGCAGCGGAGATCGCGTCGGCGACGACGCCGCGCAGGCGCTCGACCATCTGTTCGAGCGCAATGCCCAGCGCATCCTTATCGGAGAGCGGCTTCGGAGATACCGTCAGGTCGCCGTTTGCGATCTGATCGGCGATGCCGGCGGTGGTCCGCAGGTTGGAGATCATGCTCTGCATCGCGATGCCGAGCGAATCCTTGTCCGAAAGCGGCTTGGCATCGGTGCTGAGGTCGCCCATGGCGATCTGGTCGGCAAGTGCTGCCGTGGCGCGCAGATTGGCAGTCATGGTATTGACCGTATTGATGAGATCCTTGATCTCGTCATTGGTCTTGACATCGACCTTCTGGTTGAGGTCGCCGATTGCGACGGCGTTTACGACAGTCGTGATCTTCCGCAGACCGTTGTTGATGCCGAGCGTGATCCACAGTGCAGCGCCGAGAGCTATGAGCACGGCGATACCGGAAGCGGTGCCGAGGATCAGCTTCGTCGAGTTGTAAAGATCAGTGTTCGACTGATCGGTCGCCTTCATGCCCTTGCGCTGGATCTCGATGAGTGGGGCAATCGCCTCACCCATGTCGTTGGTCATCGTGCGCAGGTCGCCGAGCGACAGCGCCAGGGCGCCGGCTTGATCGCCCCTGGCGTCAAGCTGCTGCAGTTCGGCGGATCTGTCGCGGAATTTCGCACCGATCGTCAGCAACTTTTCCCAATAGGGCTTGCCTTCGGGCGAGGCGATCGCAAGGCCGGCATCGACAGCATCGAACATGGCCTGCAAGTTCTGGTCGGCTTCCTTGTAGAAACCGGCAGTCGCGTCGGGATCCGTGGAAAGCAGCGCGTTCTTCTGGGCGCGGATGGCGTTGACTTCGGCAACATTGGCGTTCAGCGCCAGTTCCAGGCGGCGCATCGGGCCGTCGATCATATTGCCGCTTGCTTCATTCAAGGTGCCGAGGCTCAGGCTTCCATAAACCGCGATGCCGATCAGCAGCAGCGTCATGATGCCGAAGGCAAGACCCAATTTGAGCTTGATGGTGAAACGCATGTGATACCCCCTATGCGGTCAAAACGAATGGATAGAGACACGTCCCGTCAACGGGGCGTCGAGCTTGAAAGTGATGTGTCTGAAAAGGGGGAAAGCGACTACATTCACTTCCCGGCAGCCGGACATCTATCGATCGCAGCGCCAACGCCTACATGCGTTGGGGGATATTCCCACCTCGGGCCACCGGAGCAGCCCGAGGGATCGGTTTGAGGCGAAGGCGCTCAGGCGCTTTCCCCGGGAGAGCTAGCCTCTCCCCGGACAGCGCCTATGCGCTCTCCCTGAAATCGTCGTCGCTGGCGTCTGGACCGCCCATCGACATATCGAGAGCAAAGCCCTTGAGACGCTGCTGCTGGGCCGAAACCGTCTGGCCACGGCCCTGGCTGTGGGCCTGCGGGGCGGGTTTGCGGACAGCGGCCGGGGCCTTGAGCACCTTGGTCGAAGCTTTTGGCTGGGTCTTGTGGGCACCAGGCCGCGCGCTGCCTGCCGTATCGACCTTGAAGAAGGCGATCGAGGTCTGCAGTTCCTCTGCCTGGGAGGCGAGCTCCTCGGAGGTTGCCGACATCTGCTCGGAAGCACCGGCATTCTGCTGCGTCACCTTGTCGAGCTGCTGGATCGCCTCGTTGATCTGCGAGGCGCCGATATCCTGTTCGCGGCAGGCCGCACTGATCTCGGAGACCAGTTCCGCCGTCTTGCGGATGTCGGGCACCAGCCGGCCGAGCATGTCGCCGGCATCGGCGGCAGCCTTGACCGTGTCGCTCGACATCGAGCTGATTTCCGCTGCAGCCGACTGACTGCGTTCGGCAAGCTTGCGCACCTCCGAGGCGACCACCGCAAAACCCTTGCCGTGTTCACCCGCACGAGCGGCTTCGACGGCGGCATTCAAGGCGAGCAGATCGGTCTGGCGGGCGATCTCCTGGACGATGCCGATCTTCTGGGCGATCGTGCGCATGGCGTCGACGGCGCGCGTCACCGCTTCACCGCTCATCTCCGCATCCTTGGCCGACTGGCGGGCGATCTTCTCCGTCTGGGCGGCGTTATCGGCGTTCTGCTTGATGTTGGCGGCCATCTCTTCCATCGAGGCGGAAGCCTCTTCGGCCGAAGCCGCCTGTTCGGTAGCGCCCTGCGACACCTGTTCCGAGCTCGCCGAAAGTTCCTGGCTGCCGGAGGAGACGTTGTCGGCGGCCGACAGCGCGTCGGCGACGACGCCGCGCAGGCGTTCGATCATCGTATTGACGTTGCCCAGAAGTTCGCCGATTTCGTCATGGCTGGTGATATCCGCCATCTTCGTCAGATCGCCTTCCGACACCTCGCGAACCACGGTGTTGGCGCGGCTGAGGCCCTTGCTGATCGTGCTGGCGATCCAGAAGGCGGTGAAGGCAGCAATCAGCAGGGCGACGGCGGCGACCGCAACCATCATTGTGCGCGTCGTCGTGTACTGCGCTTCGGCGCCGTCGTCCGCAGCCTTCATGCGCTGCTTTTCAAGTGCCAGGATCTCGCTGAGCGTCGAGTCGATGTCGTTGGCAGCGGCCCGCGCCGTCGTAACGGAGATGGTATTTGCGCCTTCCGCATTGCCGGCCTTCACATATTCTCGGATTTGATCGTCGGCTCCATTGAAGGTCTTGGAAAGTTCAGCGATGCGCGCCCAGCGCGCCTTGCCTTCTTCCGTTGCCAGCGCCAGCACCTGGCTGAAGGCGTCGGCGAACTCCTTGCGGGCCTGATTGCCCTTGGCGATTGCCCCGGCCGTTTCGTCTGCGCCACGGGCGGTGAGCAGATTCTTCTGCTGGCGGATGGCCTCGAGCTGGGCAATATTGATCTGTTGCGCCAGGTCGAGGCGGGCTGCCGGGCCGGAGAGAAGCTTATCGATCGTGTCGTTCAGCGATCCAAGGCTGAAGATACCGTAAACGGCGGTACCCACGAGCATTACAATGATGAAGGTGAACGCGGTCACCAGTTTCGTCTTGATTGTCAGTCGCATGGTCCCCAAACCCCTCGTTGAATTCATCCAGCGTCAATTGACGGCGCCTGCCGCATCGTGCCTCGATGAAAAGATTGCCTGCAGATTGGGGAGAATGATGAATTCTCCGCCCCTCTTCACCAGGCAGTTGATGTAATCGGCGCGCCAGCGCATGCCGACGCTGGGCGGAGCCTCGCTGGCGGACTTTGAAAGCGTCGTCACCTCGTTCACCTTGTCGGTCCTGAGGCCGACGAGCGTCTGCTCGCCCTGCAGGTCGATCTCGATGACGATGAAGCGGCTGTCGATCGTCGCCTCAGCTGCTTCCATCCCGAAGGCGAGACGCAGATCGGCGAGCGGAATGACCTTGCCGCGAAAGTTGATGACGCTGGCGACGAAGGGCTGGCTGCCCGGCACAGCGGTCTCGGGAAGCAGGTCCAGGATTTCCTGGACGATGACCGCCTCCAGCGCGAAGGTTTCGCCGTTGAGATCGAAGGTCAGGACCTCGACTTCCTCGGCATAGCTCCAGTGATTGTCGAATCGTTCGGCTGTTGCTGCTGTTGCACTCATCCTGCCACCCGCAATTGCGCCTCCTGTTGCTGACCCGCGGCAACCAGGTGCCCGACGTCGAGAATGAGAGCGACGCTGCCGTCGCCGAGAATGGTCGCGCCCGAGAAGGTCGCAACGTTATTGTGCAGTTTTGACATCGACTTGATGACCGTCTGGTGGTCACCGATGATCTGGTCGACGACGAGACCGACGCGCTCCGTGCCGGTCGAGATAACGACGACCTTCTGGTGCACGTCGGGCTTGGTGCCGGTGCGGAAGAGGTCGCGCAGGCGCAGGAACGGCACCAGGCTGTCGCGCAGCGAGATGAAGCTGCGGCCGCGCGAGCGGAGATCTTCCTCGAGCGACAGTTCGAGGCATTCCTCGACTGCCGAGAGCGGGATGACGTAGCGGCCGGAACCGACGCGCACCAGTAGGCCGTCGATGATGGCGAGCGTCAGCGGGATGCGCAGCGACACTTCCGAACCCTGTCCCGGCACGCTGACAATGTCGATCGCGCCGCGGAGCGCTTCGACCGTCTTCTTGACCACGTCCATGCCGACCCCGCGGCCGGACAGATTGGTGATCGCGGCAGCCGTCGAGAAGCCAGGGGCGAAGATCAGTTGCAGCAGCTCGGAGTCGGAAAGCGGCTGGCCGGGCTGGATGAGGCCGGAGGATTCCGCCTTGGCGCGAACCCGTTCACGATTGATACCGCGGCCGTCGTCCTTGATCGAGATGATCACTTCGCCGCCGGCCTGGCGGGCCGAAAGCGTCACCGTGCCGGCTTCGATCTTGCCGGAGGCAAGGCGCTCGGCGGGCGTTTCGAGGCCGTGATCGATCGAGTTGCGCACCAGATGCACCAGCGGATCGGCCAGACGCTCGATGACTGTTTTGTCGACTTCGGTGCTCTCGCCCTCCGTCACCAGTTCGATCACCTTGCCGGTTTCGCGGGCGAGATCATGGACGAGGCGGCGGAAACGGGAGAACAGGGTGGCGACCGGCACCATGCGCAACACCATCATCGTGTCCCGCAATTCGCCGGAGAGGCGTTCGATTTCTTCCGAAACGGAGCGTAGCGCGATATCGGTGCTGGCGCTGGCGAGCTGGCTGAGGCGCGATTGCGCGATGACGAGCTCGCCGACGCGATCCATCAACTCGTCGAGACGTTCGGCCGGAACGCGGACATTCTCGGCCGCCTTCGCCTGGCTGACGGCGGCAGGCGCCTCGCGCTTGGCCGGAACCGCCTCGACAGGACGGAATTCCGGGACGGCCGCCGGCGGAACGGGCGCCGCCGATGCCGCGGCGACAGGCGCAGGGGCTGCCTTTTCATCGGCCGGAGCGACGGCTGCCGCTGTCGGCCCGTCGATCTCCTCGACACTGAGTTCCATGTCATCGAGCACGAAGATGAAGACGTCGTTGATCGCCGAACGGTCCTGCTCGCTGGTCAGCGTCACGTCCCAGGAAATATGGAGATCCGTCGGAACCAGCTCGTCGAGAGCCGGAATGGCCGATGTATTGGCGCGCACGGTGCATTCGCCGAGATCGCGCAGCTCGTCCAGCAGACCGAGCGGGTTGGTGCCGTTGGCCATCGAATTGGCGGGCAGGCTGAAGCGGATGCGCCAGCTGTTCTTCTTCTTCGCCGGTGCCTCGCGCACGCCTGCGGGTGCGGGAACAGCGACCGGCGTGGCGGCAGGCGCCGCTTCCTTGCCGCCGACGGCGGCCTGCAACTGTGCCAGAAGCTTATGCCCAATATCGCCATGATCGGCGTCCGGCTGGTCGACGAGGGCACGCATATGGTCCTGGGCGGAGAGAACGGCGGCGACGAGTTCGCTGGTCGCCGCGACCTCGCCCTTGCGGACGCGGTCGAAGGCTGTTTCGCAATGATGGGTGAAGGCGGCGAGTGCCTCGAAGCCAAACATCGCGCCGGAGCCCTTGAGCGTGTGGAGCCCGCGGAACACGGCGTCGACTAGATCCTTGTTGTCGAGCTGGTGAGTCAGGTCGAGGAGACCGGCCTCGATCGCTTCGAGGCATTCGGCAGCCTCCGTGCGGAATACGGCGACGGGATCGAGCGTGCTCATCGTCCAAGAACCTTCTTCACGATCTTCACCAGGCTTTCCGGGTCGAACGGCTTGGTCAGCCAGCCCGTCGCACCGGCGGCCTTGGCGCGCGCCTTGAGATCGGCGTCCGATTCCGTCGTCAGGAAGATGATCGGAACGCCCGCCTGCGCCGGCAGCTTGCGCAGTTCCTCGATCATCGTCAGCCCGTCCATGACAGGCATGTTCAGATCGGTCACGATCAGATCGAAGCTGCTGCCCTTCGCCGTCGCGAGGCCCTCTGCCCCGTTGACCGCCTCGGTGACGCGATAGCCGGCATTGGTCAGCGTGACCTTGGTGGTCAGACGAATGCTGGCGGAATCGTCGACAGTCAGGATATTTGCACTCATAACGTCACCTCTTTATGCAACCAGAAATTTGCGTCTTCTTGATCGAAGCATTCGATGAAACCTGCGCGCTCAAGTATCTTCAGGACCGAGCCATTGGCCGGCGAAGAAAGCTTGAACGTCTTTCCTTTGGATTTTGCTTGTCGGCGCGAGGATTCGATAAGCTGAACGAAACTCAGATCCGCTTCTGCACCTTCTGGAATGCTGACGATGATTGTATCACGGCTATGAAATTCATCATTAAACTTGGAATATAGTTCGGTCACGTTACGGATGCTAAGCACGTCCGGCAAATTTATAGATTCGTAATATTGTTTCTGAGTATCCAATGCAGCCTCCTGGGCCAGAAAATACTTGACGACCCTAAAAGGACTCTCACGGCAGCGTTAATGCGGGGTAAACAGCGGTTGTAGGAAACTGCCGTATAGCGCGTTCCGCGACTCCCAATTTTCATCCGGGATAAGTTGTATTTTTTTCTCAAAATTTAGAAATAAGTAAAATAAAAACAACATGTTGAATCATCAAATCAAGCGTTGGGCTTTCAGCGACACGCCATCAACATCTTTCGTTAATCACAACGCTGGCGAGTCCGGCGCGTTTACCGGACGTTTCCATCCTGCCCGTAAAAATAGAGTTGAATTGCCTGGATTTTAACAAAAGGTATAAAAGTGGCACACGCTCTGGTATCACCGAACGCTGCAGCCTACACATCAGGGCGGGACATCAGCCAGACCCTGGAATCCGCCCGCGGCCAGGTCGAGGAACGTTTCCTCGAAGGCGGCACCGTGCTGCTGTCGGTTATGGATGTCCTCAACCGCTTGCTGAACTCGCTCGAGAGCGTCACCACGGCGCTCGACAATAAAGAGGCGAGCGACACCAGCGCCGATCTCCGCGCCACGGTGGCGAGCCTGACGGCGCTGCCGATCACCGAGGAAAGCCGCCAGCAGGCCCTCGTCTCACTGGCGCATACCGGCAGGGAACTGCGCAAGCACGTCGCTGACATGCAGGAGACGATGCGTTATCTCAGAACCTTCGCAGTGACCGTGAAGATCACCGGCGCCGGCATTGCCGAATTCGCCGGCTTCGCCCAGGAGATTCTGGAGCGTATCTATTCCGGCACCGATGAGGTCAACCGCTTCGCTACACACCTCGACAGTCTCGATAAGGAGGTCAAGCTCGCCGCCTCCTTTGGCGCCAGCGTTTCCAAGGGTTATGCCGATACCGTTCCGGCCGTCGCCGGGGCCTTGCGTGATGACGCCGCCAAGATCGCCGAACACCGCAGGGATCTCGGCGTCATTGCTCGCGAGGTCGGCGCGATTGCCCGCGCGGTGCAGAGCAAGGTCGCCTCGACGCTGTCTGCCCTGCAGATCGGCGATATCACCCGCCAGCGCATCGAGCATGTACAGGCCACCTTTTCGCTGCTTGAAGATTTCTTTGCCGGCGAGGATGGCGCGAAGCTCGACGCCGGCGCGCGCCAGCGCCTCCAGAACGTCATTCACCATCTGACGGCAGCGCAGATGAGCGACATGTGCGCAAATTTCCAGCGGGATTCTGAGAACGTCGTCAAGACGATCGCGAGTTTCGACCACGATATGCGAGAGATCCTCAAGCTGCGTGATCAGATGAGCGGTCAGAGCGGCGAGGCCGGCGGCAACTTCATGCGCTCGCTGGAATCCAGCGTTTCGGCCGCCCATGAAATCGTCAAGCAGGTCGACACGGCAAGCCGCCAGGCCGATCAGGTGAGCCAGTCGACGATCGGCACGGCCGCCAAGCTCTCCGAAGCGATCGGCAACATCCGCGCCGTCAAGACCGACATTCACTATATGGCTTTGAATACCAACCTGCGCTGCAGCCGCCTTGGCGAGGAAGGCAAGTCGATCAACGTCGTCACCGCCGAGCTGCGCATCTTCGCCGGCAAGCTCGACGATTCCGCTGACGCCATCGTCACCGGCCTGCCGGCGCTCGAAGCCGCGGCCGGGCGCGTTGCCCCCGCCACGGATGCCGGAGCCGGCAGCCTGGGAGAAAGCCTGACGTCGGCCGTCGGCAACATCCGCTCTGCAGCCAACGTGATGGAAAACGAGTTGAAGGTGCTCGCCGAGAACGGCCGCGCGGTCGCCACCAAGATCAGCCTGCTGATCGGTAAACTCGATTTCCAGCATGATCTCGGTGAAGTCCTTGCCGGCTGCGCCGATCTGCTCGAAGGCGTCGCCGGCACCGATGTCGCCGATATCTCCGATCTCGCCGAGATGATCGCGCCGCTCGACCGCAAGATCTTCAAGCACTATACGATGGTCCAGGAGCGCAACATTCATCGCGATATCATCCCGGCGGGCGAGGACAATACTCCCGCCCCCGCCGAGGCCGCCAAAGTCGAAAACGATGAAGACCTCTTCGCCGACGCGCTTTTTTAGGTTGGAACGCTACGGCGCCGCGCGTCTCTTCAGACGCGCAAAGGACGCTGTAGCACTTTGAATTGACGCATAATTTTATCCTTAAATCGATCCCGATTTAAGGAATTGTGCAGTGGGCCGTTCGCCTGTCGGCGGCCGGATCGCCAAGCGGCCGCTATCGCCGCCGGAATTTGTTGGCAGCCTCGATCGCCGCCTTCTGCTGATCCTCCTCGATGCCAAGATAGAAATCCTCAAGCGCCGGATCGGCGAGCCCGGCCCGGCGCGACAGCACGTACCACTTCGCCGCCTCGATCGGATTGGGCGCCGTGCCAATGGCATTGATATAGAGATGGGCGAGCTTGTTCTGCGCGGCGACATTGCCGCCATTGGCGGCAAGTTTCAGCCATTCGAAGCCCTTGACGTAATCCTTCGGCCCACCGACGCCGTTGACCAGCCAGATGCCGAGATCGAGCTGGGCGGTGTCGAAGCCGGCGCGCGCCGCACGTGCCATCCATTCGCGCGCGAGCTGCTTCTTTTCCTCAGGCAGGTCCTTCAGCGTCGCATAGATCTGCGCCACGGCATATTGCGAATCGGCAATTCCCTGCTCGGCCGATTTCTCGTAGAACGGCAGCGCAAGCTTCAGTCCCTTCTCGCCGGGATTGTCGGCGATGAGAAGCTGCGCCCAGTTGAATTCCGCCGAAGGATTGCCGCCCTCGGCCGCCTTGCGCATGTAGTCGTCGGCCTTGACCTTGTCACGCGGCACGCCCTCACCTTCCATCAGGATCAACGCATATTTGAACATCGCCGCCGCATCGCCGCCTTCGGCCGCCTTGCCGTACCAGAAGGCAGCATTCTTCACGTCCTTCTTGACGCCGAGGCCTTGCGAGAGGATTTCGCCGATCAGCGTCTGCGCCGCCGGATCACCGAGTTGGGCGCGCGGTAGCGCCTTGTCCATTGCCGTCAGATAATAACCGCGCTGGAAGGCGCCGTAAGCCTCGTCGATCGGCCCCTTATAATCCTTCTCCGGCGGCAGATCCGGCAGCTTCGCACCCATGCGGTCGAACACGCCGACACCATCGGAGGGGCCCGCTCTCGAGGCGGAGGGCCGGTCGGTGCGGAAGGTCGAAGCCGGCCCCGTGCCCGGCTGGCTGATGACGCTGTCCGGCGCCTGCGCCAAAGCGACATCGGGTCCAGCCGCAACGAGGACGGCCGTGCTGGCAAGGAGATATTTCAAAAGGCGGACGGGTGGGATCGGCATGAGCGCGATTTCAATCCTCAAACCGTGGCGCTTTTTCGTCAAGCAACGCATTGATCTCGGCGACGACCGACGGCGCCCGGGCGGGCTCGCCGAAGACCGCCAGCCGCAGCGCCACGAACTCCGCTCCGGTCTCGGCGACGGCGAGCGCCGAGGCCGGATCGGTGCCACCCATGACGATGCAGGGGATCTCGATCATCGAGGCCCACCATTCGCCGAGCGCAAGGTTCTTCGGATGCGCCTCCGGCTTGATATCGCCGTCGAGCTTGCCGAAGAAGATATAGTCCGGCCTGACTTCGCCGATTTCCAGCGCATGGTGCCGGTCGGCCGCGTTGCCACCGCCGACGATCAGCTTCGGCGCATGTTTGTCGATCGCTTCCGAAAGCGCCTCTGCATTGCTGGAAAGATGCAGGCCATCGGCCTTGGCCCGGCCTGCGACACGGCTGTCGCCTGCAATCAACGCGGCTGCTCCAGCATCCTGGATCAATGGCACCAGCTTTTCGGCATGTTTCTGGAAGGTGCCGTCGTCAAGCCCATATTGCGGCACGATCACCGAGGCGACATCGCCGCCCTTCAGCGCGTCGGCGACGACCTTTGCCTGTTCATCGGCATCAGCGATATCAGGTACGATGAGCACAAGGCGGCAGCGGTTTTCCGGTTCGGTCATGAGGTCTTTCCGTTTCCTGCGAATTCCCCTTCGAAATGAGGGATCCGCACTCGTTTTGTGTGAGTAGTTCCGTTAGACGAGGCTTGCAAGAGGAGGACGTCGAAAGCATGCCGCAGGATTTGTCATTCTACTACGCCGCCGTGCCCGCCGTTCTGCTGGTAGGCCTCGCAAAGGGCGGCATGGGCGACGCTTTGTCGCTGATCGGCTTGCCCTTCCTCGCCCTCGTCGTCTCGCCGGTCGAGGCGGCGGCGATCCTTCTGCCGATCCTGGTCTTCATGGACATGATCTCGCTGGTCATCTGGCGCAAGCATGGCGACTGGGCGACGCTGAAGATCATGCTGCCGGGCGCCGTCCTCGGCATTGCGCTGGGCTGGGCGACCTCGGCGCTGGTTCCGGGCAACATGCTGCGCATCGTCATCGGCGCGGTGACCATCCTCTTCTGCCTGCGCTATTTCTGGAACAATTTCGGCCCGGGCGCCGGCAAGGTGATCCCGCCGCGCGGCCAGCGACCGGTGGCCGCCAGCCTCTGGGGAACATTTTCCGGTTACGGCAGCTTCGTTGCTCATGCCGGCGGTGCGCCCTTCCAGATCTATGCCCTGCCGCTCAAATTGCAGCCACGCGAATATACCGGCACCAGCGTGCGCTTCTTTGCGATCCTCAACGCCATCAAGCTGATCCCCTATTTCGCGCTCGGCCAGCTCGGCACCCAGAATCTTGCGACCTCCGCGACGCTTCTGCCCTTTGCCCCGCTCGCCACCATTGCCGGCGCCTGGTGCGTGCGCCGCATGAAGCCACAGATCTTCTATCCCTTCATGTATGCGATGGCGCTGATCGCCGCCTTCCTGATCGTGCGCGAGGGCCTTGGCTGGTAGAAACCGCTAGAGCATGTCGCGCAAAACTGTGCAGCGGTTTTGCGATAACGACATGCGTAAAAACAAAGACCTAAAGCGCGACGAGCGAATCCGAAGGTTCGCGACGCGCTTTAGACCGTGGCACGCTGCAATGCACAATTTCCTTGCTGGCGCGGCCGGTTTGACGTAGCGTTCCCGTCATGTCGAACACGGACCCTTTCTCTGCGATTGCCGATCCGAACCGGCGGTTTCTGCTGGAGGAATTGCGTCGCGCGCCACGGACGGTCAATGAGCTCGCCGAAGGCCTGCCGATCAGTCGCCCCGCTGTCTCGCAACACTTGAAGGCGCTGCTCGACAGCAATCTCGTCTCCGTGACCTCAGAAGGCACCAAACGCATCTACACGGTCAACAACCGCGGCTTCGACAAGCTCAATTTGTGGCTGGATCAGTTCTGGGCCTGATGCAGGTTCCCATGAGATCAACGGATATCATGCAAATCATATGAACGCCATGTGAGACGTGGCGACCCAAAAGCGCCAGCCGCGATGCCGGATGCATCGGACTGGCGCAAATCTGGTGTCAAATCACCGGTTCTTGCTAATTCTTGGCGGAATGGATGGATTTTACCTTGTTGCGCAAGATGATCGTCCGGCGACCCTTGGGAAGATTAGTGGACGGATGACTTAAGACGCTGAATCTCGTCCTTGATGCGCAGCTTCCGGCGCTTGCATTCGGCAAGTTCCGTATCGGAAATAGAGGGAGATGTTCTGAGCGCGTGCAACTCCTCCTCGAGAGCAACATGCTTTTTCTGGAGTGACTCAAGATGAGCTTGAACAGTCATATGACCCTTCCTTCCTCTTACCCTCCCCGGCCAACATCGTCGGGGATCAAGGTGTCAACGGCCGGACTGTGACATATTTTTGAAGGCTTGTCGAAGGCCAAAAGATGAAGACTGGATGGCAATTTCATGATCAAGACTAACTAGCCGTTACCTGTATTTGGTGATAGGAGCTTGCGGAAATCATCGCCAGATCGGACAAGGTCCAGGGACGGTAACGGGGAATGCATATGGCCGATCAGGAACAGGCGGAAATCAGGCTCACGGTGGCGCGTCTGCGTCAGGAGCACGAGGATTTCGATGCCGCGATCAACGCCATGATCCAGACCGGATGCGATGCTCTGCGAATCCAGCGCATGAAAAAGAAAAAACTCGTCATCAAGGACAGGCTCTCCAAGCTGGAAGATCAGATCATCCCTGACATCATCGCCTGAGAGGGAATAGCAGCAACGATGACAGACAGACCACCCGTCGCCATCATCATGGGCAGCCAGTCCGACTGGGAGACGATGAAAAACGCCGCCGACACGCTGGAGGCGCTGGAAATTCCCTATGACGCGCGCATAATTTCGGCGCACCGCACAGTGGACCGGCTGGTCAACTTCGCCAAGGGCGCACGCGCGGAGGGCTTCAAGGTCATCATCGCCGGCGCCGGCGGCGCCGCCCACCTGCCCGGCATGACCGCCGCGATGACACCGCTGCCGGTTTTCGGCGTGCCGGTCCAGTCGAAAGCCCTGTCCGGCCAGGACAGTCTTCTTTCCATCGTGCAGATGCCGGCCGGTATTCCTGTGGGCACGCTTGCCATCGGCAAGGCCGGCGCGGTCAACGCCGCGCTTCTCGCCGCCGCCGTGCTCGCCCTTTCCGACGAAGAAATCGCCGACCGGCTCGACGAATGGCGCGAGCGCCAGAGTGCTGCCGTCGCCGAATACCCGATGGACGACCTATGACGGCAAGAACGATCGGCATTATCGGCGGCGGCCAGCTCGGCCGCATGCTGGCCATTGCCGCCGCCCGGTTGAATTTTCGCACGATCATCCTCGAGCCGCAGGCGGACTGCCCGGCCGCCCAGCTCGCCAACCGGCAGATTGCCGCCGCCTACGACGATCCGGCGGCACTGGCCGAACTCGCCGATATCTGCGACGTCGTCACCTACGAATTCGAGAACGTGCCCGTCGCAGCCGCCGAAAGGCTCTCGGCGAGCGTGTCCGTCTTTCCGCCGCCAAAGGCGCTGGAGGCCGCCCAGGATCGCCTCGTCGAAAAGCGCTTTCTCAATGACTGCGGCATATCAACCACCCGCTTCCACGCGATCGATAGCCAGGCCGACCTTGAGGCGGCACTTAAGGATTTCGGCGGCCAGGGCGTGCTGAAGATCCGCCGTCTCGGTTATGACGGCAAGGGCCAGAAGGTTTTCCGCTCGGCGGCCGACAGCCCGGATGGCGCCTATGCCGCACTCGGCGGCGTGCCGCTCATCCTCGAAAGTTTCGTCGCTTTCGAGCGCGAGGTCTCGATCATCGCCGCGCGCGCCACCGACGGGGCGGTCGTCTGTTTCGATCCCGCCGAGAATGTGCACCGCGACGGTATCCTTCACACCTCGACGGTTCCCGCCGCGATTTCTGCATCGACGGCGGACGCCGCGCGCCAATCGGCCGAAAAGATCCTTGCCGCGTTGAACTATGTCGGCGTCATCGGCATCGAATTCTTCGTGCTTGCCGATGGCGGCCTGATTGCCAACGAAATGGCGCCGCGTGTCCACAACTCCGGTCACTGGACGGAAGCGGCCTGCGTCGTCAGCCAGTTCGAGCAGCATATCCGCGCCGTTGCTGGCCTGCCGCTTGGCAGTGCCGAGCGCCATTCCGACTGCATCATGCAGAACCTGATCGGCGACGATATCCTTGCCGTTCCCGACTGGCTGAGGCGCCCCGATACGCTGGTTCATCTCTATGGCAAGACCGATTGGCGCCCCGGCCGCAAGATGGGCCATGTCACCACCTTGACGCCGAAATCGCCAGTTTTGGCCTGAGAAAATACCCTTGCGCCTTGGGAAAAGCACCTTCATGTGGTTGACACCGAAAAGGTGAAGAGGTATTTGCTCCCCACCTAAACAGCGCGCCCGATGGCGCGCTTTTGATTGTTAAAGATACGGGCGAATGTGAATTCCCCCATAGAGATCGCGGATCAGAAAAATGAAGATCAAGAATTCGCTCAAGTCGCTCAAGGCTCGTCACCGTGACAACCGTCTGGTTCGCCGCAAGGGCCGCATCTACATCATCAACAAGCTGAACCCGCGCTTCAAGGCTCGTCAGGGCTGATTTCGCGCGTCCGGATTGCCTCGCCGCGTGAGCTTGCGCCGGCAGATATATCCGGTGGGTCGCTGCGGTGATCACATCAAATTTGTTTGATCTTCGGCGCTGGCGGGCTAATATGTCCGCCATGCGCTTTTTTGCTTTGACATCAGCGGCGCTGCCGCTCGCCCTCATTCTCCTCACCGCCTCCTTTCCGGCCGCCGCCGCGGAAAAGCCCGCTGCCGCCGCGAAAAAGGACGTCATCGTCGAGCAGGCGGATACCAACAGTTCGCCGAAGCAACACCTCGACCAGCTCTTCAGCCAGCTGAAGCGTGAACGCGATCCCGAAAAGGCCAGCGGCATCGCCAATGAAATCCGCATGGAATGGAACGATTCCGGCAGCGCCACCATCAATCTGCTGATGCAGTGGGCCGACAAGGCGATCGAGGAAAAGCGCAATCCCGCGGCCCTCGATTTCCTCGATGAGGCGATCGCGCTGAAGCCCGATTATGCCGAAAGCTGGAACCGCCGCGCCACGCTGAATTTCGTCATGGGCAATTATCGCAAGTCGATGTCCGACATCGAACGTGTGCTCGATCTCGAGCCGCGCCATTTCGGCGCGCTCTCCGGCATGGCGGCGATCCTCAGCAATTCCGGCAACGATCAGCTGACCTTGAAGGCTTGGGAGCGTTTCCTCGATGTCTATCCCGCCGAACGCACTGCGCAGGAACAGGCCAACACGCTTGCGGAAAAACTCGCCGGCAACCGCACCTGATTCCTGGTCTGATCTCTTGACGTCGGATTTCGCCGCGCAATTTTAGCATATGGAGGGAACGATATGGCGGTTGTCCGCCAGCAGGTCGTCCCGCAATTATCGCTCGTTGAGATCATGCTTGCAGAAGTTTCCGCTCTTCTCGCCCCGCTCGCCGCCGCCATCGGTTACTCCACTTATAAGGCGCGGCAATTCGAACACGCCTATCCGAATATCGGCGAACTGACGGATGTCGGCGGCTACCGCATGAATGCCGTCCACATCGAGCGTCCCGAAAATGCGGATCTGCCGGCACTGGTCTTCATTCACGGCGCCAGCGGCAATTTGCTCGACCAGGTCGTTGCCTTCCGCGCCGCACTCGAAGGCCGGGCGGAAATGCTGTTCGTCGATCGCCCCGGTCATGGCTATTCCGAGCGCGGCGGCGCTGAGAACGCCGTCCCCTCCGGCCAGGCCGATGCGATCGCCAGACTGATGGAGAAGCGCGGCATCGAGAAGGCGATCATCGTCGGCCATTCCTTCGGCGGCGCGATTACCGCCGCCTTTGGCCTGCGCCATCCTGATAAGACCGTCGGTTTGCTCTTCCTCGCGCCCGCCACCCATCCATGGCCGGGCGGCATCGACTGGTACTATCATGTGGCAACCGTGCCGATCGTCGGCTGGCTCTTCAACCACGCGATCGTCGTGCCCCTCGGTCTGAGCCGGCTGGAGCGCGGCACGCTGAATATCTTCCGTCCCAATCCGCGCCCGGCCGACTACATCGAAAAAACGGGGCCGTCGCTGGTGCTGCGACCCAACGCTTTCCATAACAACGCCGCCGATTTCAAAAGGCTGCTCGCCTATGTGAAGGAGCAGTCGCTGCGCTATTCGCAGATCACCGCGCCGACCGTCATCATAACAGGCGACAGCGACGAGATCGTCTGGGAACACTTGCACTCGCGCGGCCTTGCCCGCGATATATCAGGCTCCGAACTCATCACCGTCAGCGGCGTCGGCCACAAGCCGGATTATCTCGCAACCGATGTCGCCATCGCCGCCATGGAGAAGATATCAGGCAAGCCGCGCGACCTGCAGGCGATCGCCCGCAGGGCCGAGGAGAGGCTTGCCGCCGCCTCACGCGATCAGACGGTCGGAACCGTACCGCCGTCGATCGTATATTCGCCGCCGTGAATGAAGGCCGCACGCGGCGATGCCAGAAAAGCAACAAGTTCGGCCACGCCATCGGGGCGCCCTGGCTTGCCGAGCGGAATGCCGCCAAGCGAACCCATCAACATTTGCCGGCCGCCCTCCTCATCTGTCCCCGCCTCGTCGGCGATGCGCTGGATCAACGCCGTGGCTGCCGTCGTTTCGATAAAGCCCGGCGCGACAGTATTTACTCTAACGCCCTTCGGCCCAACCTCCTTCGAGAGCCCCTTGCTGTAATTCGAAAGCCCGGCTTTCGCCGCCGCATAGGCAAGTGTCGCCTCGTAGAGCGGCAGCCGCCTCTGGATCGACGACACATGGATGATGACGCCATGGCCACGCTCGATCATGCCGGGTAGAAAGGCCCGGTCGCACCGCACCGGCGCCAGCAGGTTCGCGGCGATATCCGCCTGCCAATGTTCGTCGGCAAGGGCTGCAAAGCCGCCGCTCGGCGCCGACGATCCGCCGACATTGTTGATAAGGATATCAAGCCCGCCGAATGCTTCGAACACCCGTTGGACGAGGGTCTTAACGCCGGCAGCGGTGCTGATGTCGACCTGCACGAACAGGTCAGGCGCCTGGCCCTCCGGCAGTGGCGAACGCGCCGTCGTCGCGACTCGGCCGCCGGCGGCCAAGAGACGGGCGACGATCGCCTCGCCCATGCCCTTGGTGCCGCCGGTGACGAGAATGCGCTTGCCGGAAAATTCGTTCGGATCGAAGGGGAATGCAGGAGCGATCGTCATGCGCCGATCTCCAGACGGATGATGGACCGGTCGTCGAGTGTGAAGTGGTAGCGCAGTATTGCCGGGCTGCCTGGAAAATTACCGGAGACGAGGGCGGAGACGATAGGCTGAGCCTCCGTCCCGGCCAGACCGGTCACCTCGACGGTCACGCCGTATTTGCGTGTCGTCTTTTCCATCCAGTCGCGGATGGCCGCATGGCCGCGCAGATCCTCGCCTTCGTCGCGCACATCTGCGTCCTCGCCAAAGGCCGAAAGCATGCCATTTATGTCCTTGCGGTTCTTCGCGGTGAAATAGGTCGCCAGCGGTTTCGGAAGTTCTATAGTCATGAAAGATCCTCTTTTCTTGCATTGGAAAGAGGATGGCGATAGACTTACGAAATAACAAGAACCTACTAAAAAGTATGGTACTTACCAAAAAGTAAGGCGGTCAGATGACACCCTATTCCGCCGCGACCGGCGTCGAAAACGTGCTGAAAATTCTGGAGGGACGCTGGAAGCTGATCATTCTCTTCCACCTCTTCGGCGGCAAGACCCTGCGCTTCTCCGAACTAGAACGCGCCATTCCGGCCATTTCGCAGAAGATGCTGATCCAGCAGCTCCGGCAGATGGAGGCGGACGGCATCGTCCGCCGTATCGTTCATCATCAGGTGCCGCCCAAAGTCGAATATTGTCTGACCGATTGGGGCCAGGCGCTCTGCCCGGCGCTCGATGCGCTGCTGAAATGGGCGGCACTTAAGGACCGTGATCTCTCCGGCATGGCATTTCCCGCCGACGCAACCATCGGCGGGACCGTTTGAATTCTGTTGAATTAAATAGTTAAATCATGATGTTGTCCGAAAACCACTCACACTTTTCGGTGGCATGCTCTAGGCGCTGAGACGCACACCGCCGTCGCAGGTGACGACATGGCCGCTCATGAAGCCGTTTCCGATCAGGAAGACAATCGCCTCTGCAATATCCTCCGGTCTGCCGACACGGCCGACCGGCGTGCGGCCGGCGAAATCCGCAAAGACGCTGCCGCGCTGCTCGGGCGGCAGGAAACTCCACCACGGCGTATCGACGACCCCAGGGGAAACGCCGTTGACGCGCAGCGGCTTCAATTCGGCGGCAAGCACCGGCACCATCGCCTCAATGCCGGCATTGACGGCCGCAAGCCCAGCCGTGCCAGGCATCGCAGCCTGCGCGCTGACCGCCGAAACGAAGGTGATGCTGCCGCCCGGCTGCAGCAGCGGTAGAGCCGCCTGGGCAGCCGCGGCATGCGGAATGAGCTTGGTCTGGAAACCGGCAAGCAGATCCGTCATGTCGAGCGTCGCAAAAGGTCCGGCGCCGTGACCGCTGCCCATCGCCAGCACGAGATGGCCGAATGCGCCGATCCCGGCAAAAGCCTCCCCGAGGCGGGAAAGCACCGTCGCATCAAGCACGAGGCTACGCAGATCGCCATCGAGCGAGGCCTTCGCCGCCGCAAGCTTTTCGCCGTCGCGGCCCACAATGGTGACCGTATATCCCTGTTTCAAAAGTGATTTTGCCGTGGCGAGGCCGATGCCGGAAGAACCGCCGATGACGACCACATGCTGCAAAGACATGATGCTGCTCCTTGAATTGATCAATCCGCGGGCGTTTCAACCACCCGCGGCGCCGGCATCATGCGCGGCCTGGAAACGGCAAACAGTTCCAGTTTTATCCTGGTATCGATACTGATATGATCGCCGCCATGGACCAGAGAGCCGACACATTCGAAGCCCGCCGCCGTGAATTCGCAGCCTTTCTGCGCTCTCGCCGCGAGCGGCTGACGCCGTCCGAGGTGGGCTTGCCGGAGGGTTTTCGTCGGCGCACGCCGGGTCTCCGGCGCGAGGAGCTCGCCATGCTCGCCGGCGTCGGCACCACTTGGTACACATGGCTGGAACAGGGCCGCGACATCAGGCCCTCCGCACAGGTGCTCAACGCCCTTGCCGATGCACTGCGCCTCGACGAGGCCGAACGCCGGCATCTCTTCACCCTCAACAATCGCCATGTGCCGCAGGCTGTATCGTCCGCACCCGAATGCGTCGACGAGCCGCTGCAACGCATGCTCGCCAACCTGACCCACCAACCGGCCTATGTGCTCGGCCGCCGGTGGGACGTGCTCGCCTGGAACCGCGCCGCCGACATGCTGTTCGGTGGTTACGACACGCTCGACCGCGACGAACGCAACATCATGCATCGTCTCTTCGCCGACCCGGCGCATCGCCGGCTGCTCGTCGATTGGGAATCGGTTGCCCGCGTCTCGCTGGCAATGTTCCGCGCCGACAGCGCGCGTTATGCCGGCGATCCGGATTTCGAACGGCTGATCGCGCTGCTGAAGCAGGCAAGCGACGAATTTCGCGACTGGTGGCAGCGCCACGAGGTCATCAGTCCGCTGTCCGGCATCAAGCGCATCGACCATCCCGTCAAGGGCCGCATGTCCTTCGAACATACCGGCCTGACGCTGACAAACCGGCCGGAGATGAAGCTTATCGTCTATACCCCGCTCGATGACGACGACACCAACAGGAAACTCGCCGAGCTCCTCACATAAAGCCGACCCCTTGCATTGCCTCGGGCTGCCGCAGTCCCATATGTTTTTCCATCATTGTCCATAGGAGGGGAAATCATGGGCCGCCTGCATATCGGGACGATCTCCGTCATATCAGCACTCGCGCTGAGCCTGACCTCGGCTTTCGCCGCCTCGCCTGCACCCGTCGAAGCCGAGCACGGCATGGTCGTCACCGCCCAGCATCTGGCGACCGATGTCGGCGTCGAGGTGCTGAAGAGCGGCGGCAATGCCGTCGATGCGGCGGTCGCCGTCGGTTATGCGCTGGCGGTCGTCTATCCCGCGGCCGGCAATCTCGGCGGCGGCGGCTTCATGACCATCCGCCTGAAGGACGGCACGAAGACCTTCCTCGATTTCCGCGAACGCGCGCCGCTTGCCGCGACAAAAACCATGTATCTCGATGCCAAGGGCGATGTCGTGCCGCGCGCCAGCCTCGACGGTTATCTCGCCGTCGGCGTGCCGGGCTCCGTGATGGGCTTCGAGACCGCACGCGAGAAATACGGCACCAAACCGCGCCAGGAACTGATCGCACCGGCGCTCCGCTTCGCCAAGGAGGGCTTCACGCTGGAACAGGGCGATGCCGCAAGCTTTGCCGGCGGCGCCAAGCGCCTCGCCAAGGATGAGGCGGCAGCGAAAATCTTCCTGAAACCGGATGGCAAACCCTATGCATCGGGCGAAAAACTCCAGCAGCCGGACCTTGCCGTAGTCCTGAAAGCCATCTCCGAAAAAGGCCCCGACGCCTTTTATAAGTCAGCGCCCGCCGAGGCGATCGTCAAGGCGAGCCAGGCCAAGGGCGGCATCCTCGCCAAGGAAGATTTCGAGCAATATGCCGTGCGCGAGTTGAAGCCGATCGAGTGCAATTACCGCGGCTACGACATCATCTCCTCGCCTCCGCCCTCCTCCGGCGGCGTCATCATCTGCGAGATCCTCAACGTTCTGGAAGGCTACCCGCTCTCCTATCTCGGCTATAACTCGGCCGAAACGGTGCACATCATGGTCGAGGCGATGCGCTACGCCTATGTCGACCGCAACGCGGCACTCGGCGATCCCGATTTCGTCGAGAACCCGGTCGAGAAACTGCTCGACAAGAAATATGCCTCGGAAATTGCCGCCAAGATCGACCCCTACAAGGCCGGCGCCTCGGCGAATCTGAAGCCGCTCGGCGGCAAGGAAAGCACCGAGACGACGCATTATTCGATCATCGACGACGAGGGCAATGCGGTTGCCGTCACCTATACGCTGAACGGCTCTTTCGGCGCCGGCGTCGTGGCACCCGGCACGGGTGTCCTGCTCAACAACGAGATGGATGATTTCACCTCCAAGCCCGGCGTGCCGAACCTCTACGGATTGGTGCAGGGCGAGGCGAATGCGATTGTCCCGAAGAAGACGCCGCTCTCTTCAATGAGCCCGACTATCGTCACCCGGGACGGTAAGCCCTTCATGGTGATCGGCAGCCCCGGCGGCTCGCGCATCATCACCATCACGCTGGAGGCGATCCTCAACGTCGTCGATTTCGGCATGGATATCAGCCAGGCGGTCAACGCCCCGCGTCTCCACCACCAATGGCAGCCCGACAAGGTCTTTCTCGAACCCTATGCACTTTCGCCGGATACGGAAAAGACGCTCGCCGCTATGGGCTACAGCTTCGATGGAGGCAATGATGCACCGCAATGGGGCCAGGCCGCCGGCATCCTCGTCGGCGGCAAAAGCCTTGCTGCCATCGAAAAAGGCGGCGGCGCCCGCTACAACGGCGCCATGGACAGCCGCGCAGCGGAAGGTTCGGCAAGCGGCTACTGACGCTTCGGGATCGCCTGGTCAAACAGTCGGTAGAAACGCAACCGCGGCTCAAGAAGCAGCGGTGGCACCATTCATGTCACCGTGACAAAGTCGCCGTTCACAATTGGCTTGCCTCGCCCTATGCATGGGCGAACCCGCAAGCAGAAAGATTCCCGAATGGCTAGCATTGAAATGATTGTCGCAGCCCGCGCCCGTCTGCGCGGTCATATCAGGCGTACGCCGCTTCTCTCCTCCCCTTTCCTCAATGAGATCGCCGGCCGGCGCCTGTTCGTGAAGGCGGAATGTCTGCAGCATTCCGGCTCGTTCAAGTTTCGTGGCGGCTGGTCGGCCGTCTCCGGCCTCGATCTGGCCGTGCGCTCCAAAGGTGTCATCGCCTTCTCCTCTGGCAACCACGCCCAGGGTGTTGCGCTTGCGGCCAAGCTGCACAATGTCCCCTCCGTCATCATCATGCCGCGCGATGCGCCGAAGCTGAAGATCGCCAACACCCGCGCCTTCGGCGCCGAAGTGGTGCTTTACGACCGCGTCAACGAGGATCGCGACGAGATCGGCGCGAGACTTTCGGCCGAGCGTGGCCTGACGCTGATCAAGCCCTTCGACGAACCGCTTGTCATCGCCGGTCAGGGCACGACCGGTCTTGAAATCTCCGAGCAGGCTGGAGAGGAAGGCGTGACATCAGCTGAAGTCCTGGTTCCGTGCGGCGGCGGCGGATTGACCTCCGGCATCGCGCTCGCCCTTGAAGCCAGTTCTCCCGGCTTTCGCGTGCGTCCCTGCGAGCCCAGGGATTTCGACGACACCGCCCGCTCGCTCGCCTCCGGCAGGATCGAACGCAACGCGGCGGTATCGGGCTCGATCTGCGATGCGATCGTTACGCCGCAGCCGGGTAACATCACCTTCCCGATCCTCAAGCGCCTCGCCGGCGCCGGCATCGTCGTCACCGACGAGGAGGCGCTGCGCGCCATGGCACTCGCCTTCTCGCGGTTGAAGATCGTCGTCGAGCCCGGCGGCGCGGTGGCGCTCGCCGCCGCCCTCTTCCATGGCGACGCCCTGGAAAGCGACACGGTCATCGCCGTCACCTCGGGCGGCAATGTCGATTCCGATATCTTCGCCATGGCTTTGGAACGGTTCAGCTGAAAATCGTTCAATTGAACGCCATCGACCATCCGCAGCAGAGCCGCGGATGGTTTCTATCTGTGATCGTTATGCGATCTTGTAGCGTTTCGCCGGCGCGGTGCGAGATAGGTTCGGCATCAGTGCCTGGCGCGCCTGCTCGTAAGCTGCAAGCTGGCCGGCATCTTCGAGCGACGGAATCGTCGCGAACTCGCCCTGCTCGAGGCCTGCAAGCGACGCATCGACCATGTTTTCCGCCGACATCACGATCTCATTCGGCAGATGCTCGACCGGCGTGCCGGCGATGTCCCTGAATTCCGTCGCAGTGGCGCCAGGCAGCACGGCCTGAATGCGGATGTTCTTCTCCGCCAGCTCATGCTTCACCGACTGGCTGAAGGCGAGCACGAAGGCTTTCGTACCGCCATAGACGCCGTTCAGGAGCTCCGGCGCGATCGCGGCAATGGACGCAATATTGATGATCGTGCCGCCGCCACGCGTGACGAAGCCGGGAACGGCGGCATAGGTCAGCCGCATCAGTGCTGTGACGTTTAGCTCGATCATCTCTTGCATCTTGTCGACATCGGCGGCAAGCAGCGGTGCCGTTCCGCCGACGCCGGCATTATTGACGAGAAGCGTGATGCTCCGGTCTTCCTTCAGCATGCCTTCGATGCGGGCAAGGTCTGCCCTGTCGCCGAGATCGGCAACGACGGTCTCGACCGTCCGTCCTGTCTCATCAGTCAGCCGGCTTGCCAACGCCTTCAGCCGATCGCCGTTGCGGGCGACGATGATGAGGTCGTAGCCCTGCTTTGCCAGCCTGTGAGCATAAATTGCGCCGATGCCCGAGGATGCGCCGGTTACCAGCGCCGTGCCCTTATGTTCCTGTGTCATAATCTGTCTCCTTGCATGCGCCGGCCCGATGCCTTGCGCTTGAGGAGAGTCTTACGCCCGATTGCGAATGTCCTAAATGTCATATATACCACCTTTAAGGACATCCTCTTTTCAGGACGCGATGGTCATGCAGCAAATCGGCTTTCTTCTCTATCCCGGCTTCCAGATCATGAGCCTCGCTGCCGTCTCGGCCTTCGAGTTCGCCAATATCGAACTCGAGGAAAAGGTTTACGAGGTCCGCTATCTCTCCGAACACGGCGGGCCGATTGCCAATTCGCTTGGCATGGTGATGGAGACGGAGGCCTTTGGGGACCCGGCCCTCGACACGCTGATCGTGGCGGGAGCGCCCGGTATCAGACTGCCGAATGCGGCGGAAACCGACTTCGTTCGCGCCGCCCTGCCCGTCACACGTCGCCTGGCGTCGATCTGCACCGGCGCCTTCTTTCTTGCCGAAGCGGGCATCCTCGACGGCCGCCGCGCGACGACGCACTGGTATGTCTCCCGCGAGCTGCAAAGCCGCTATCCCAAGATAAAGATAGAAGAGGACCGGATCTTCATCATCGACGGTTCCGTCTGGACGTCCGCCGGCATGACGGCCGGTCTCGATCTGGCTTTGGCGATGGTCGAGAAGGATCACGGTTTCGATGTGGCACGCGCGGTTTCCCGCACGCTCGTCGTCTATCATCGCCGCGCCGGCGGCCAGTCGCAATTTTCCGCCCTTCTGGAACTGGAGCCCAAATCCGACCGCATCCAGAATGCGCTCGCCCACGCCCGCAGCAATCTGAAATCGGCGCTTTCGGTGGAGGAGCTGGCGGAAGCCGCCCATCTCAGCCCCCGCCAGTTCAGCCGCGCCTTCCGCGCCGAAACCGGGCAATCGCCGGCCAAGGCCGTCGAGAACCTGCGGCTGGAAGCGGCCCGCCTGATGATGGAGCAGGGCCGCCACCCGATCGATGTCGTTGCCCGCGAAACCGGTTTTGCCGATCGCGAGCGCATGCGCCGCGCCTTCCTGCGCGCCTTCGGCCAGCCGCCGCAGGCAATCCGGCGCGCAGCCCTACAGGAATTGCAAATGTGATGCACCCTGCCTACTGCATAATTCCTTAAATCGGAATCGATTTAAGGATAAAATTATGCAGCAAATCAAAGTGCTACAGCGTCCTTTGCGCGTCTGAAAAGACGCGCAAAGGACGCTGTAGGCGGCAGGATGCATCCTGTTCTCGTTAACCCTCCTGAAGCGCCCGGCGGATTGCGATCTCGACCGGCGAATAGGCGCCGTCCTGCCGTTCAAGCCGAAGAGGTTCGGAAGGCGCAAGGCCGGGCTGCGCCATGAAACGCGGCTCCTTGCCGCGATGCATCTGCGCTGCATGGATGAGGAATGGATGGCATAGATAGACTGTGCCCGCCGGGCCTGTCGCCAACGCCAGCGGCCGCTCTTCCCCGACATGCTCCAGCCAAAGGTGGCCCATCCCCGCTTCGCCCGCCGGCGCCAGAAGGCGTGCGATATCCTGATGCGAGCCGACGCGGATACGGGTCGGTGCATCCTCCTCCCCGACATCCGAGAACAGGAAGAGCATCAGCAGCGCCCGCCCGCGAGAGGTGATGTTCACCCGCCAGGCGGAAAAGTCCCGCTGCTCATTCGGATTGGAATCCGCGCCGGGATAGCTGAGGTCGACATGCCAACCGGCATCCCCGGGATCATCGGGATGGGGAAAGCGGACCGGGAAACTGCCAAGTCCATTGCGCGGCTCCCAGCGCCCCTTGCCGACGAGCTGATCAAAGGCCGAATGCAATACCGGCGTGTTGACGGCTTTCTCGAACGGCCCGCCGCCATAGCCGGCAAGCCGCACGACTGGCTGCGTCCACGTCCTTGGATCATCCGCATCGAAGGGAATGTCGCGCCACATGATGGCACGAGCTTCCCCGGCCAATGCGCGGGGAAAAGCGTCGTCGATCCTGACGAAACCGTCCTCGATGAATTGCTCGATCTGCGCGGCACGCAGCGCCGCCGGATAAACATCTGATGTCATGACATATCTCTCTATCGCCAATCCTGCCGGCTCTGTCCTTGGCCAGACGCAGGGTCGTTACGGTCCACGGCAACGCGCCAGCCGCAAAGGCTGGGCAGCGGCCGCATCTTCTGATGCCCGAAGGCAGAGCCTTAGAGGCTCAAGAAGAAGACCGAAGCGATATTGAGGATGAACGTCTTCATAGCGGTTCGAGGCTACAGGCTTGCACCCGAGGGGTCAATGCCGAGATGTCAGGCCACCACCTCGCGCAGCGCACCATGCACCGACTGAAGCACGAGTTCGGCAAGCCGCGCCGCAGCCGGTTGCGGTTCGGCTTCCGCCCGATGCAGGACCAGGCCGAGCTTCGGCAAATCAGGCAGGCCGATTGTCCCCGGCGCCAGCGGCCGGACCTTCGCCGGCAGGCCGATCGGCGTGCGGATGGTGAGGCCGAGGCCCGCCGCCGTCGCGGCCCAGAGACCGCCGAGGCTCGGACTGACGAAGGCGAGCCGCCAGGAAATGCCCGCCTCATCCAGCGCCTTGGTCGCCGCGCTGCGCAGCAGGCATGGCGCCTCCAGCGAAGCGAGGGGCATCGGCTCGCCGCTTGCGGCTTGCCAGCCCGGCGGCCCCTCGGAAGGTCCGATCCAGCGCATCGGCACTTCGCCGATCCTCTCGCAATGCGCCGTCAGCGTGCCATCGCTCCATGCAAGCGCCAGATCGAGCTTGCCCGATGTGACGCGCTCAAGCAGCTCGGCATTGCGCACCACCCGCGCTTCGATCCGGACCTTCGGATGGGCACGCGCAAAGCGGCCGAGCACATCAGGCAGCAGGGTCTCGCCGAAGTCCTCCTGCAGGCCGAGCCGCACCCAGCCTTCCAGCTCGACGCTGTGCACGGCCGCAGCCGCCTCGTCGTTGAGCTCCAGCAGTCGCCTGGCATAACCGAGCATCGTCTCGCCGGCATCGGTCAGCGCCAGCCCGCGACCCACCTTGCGGAAAATCGGCGTACCCGCCTGTTCCTCCAGCTTCTTCAGCTGCGCACTCACTGCCGAGGTCGAGCGCCCGAGCCGCTCGGCCGCCTTGGCGAAATTGCCGAGTTCCATGCCGGTCGAAAAGGTTCGAAGCACCTCGAGATCAAAGATCGTCCGTCGCATTCTATAATCCCATTTTTCAGGATCATTAATCCAGAAAATTCTGATTTTCGGTATCATCGTGCCGTGCGATGGTTCTGCTGTCAAGGCCGACGGACGGCCTGAACCATGGAGATCCCGATGCCCTTCGTTCGCATTTCCCTTCGCAAAGGCAAATCGCCGGACTACCTCGCGGCGCTGGCCGATAACATCCAGCGCGCCCTGGTCGAGACCTTCGACGTGCCCGAAAACGACCGCTTCCAGACCATCCACCAGCATGACGGGAACGAGCTGATCTTCGACCGCAGCTATCTTGCCGGCCCGCGCTCCGACGATTTCGTCTATATCTCGATCACGATCGGCAGGCCTCGCACCGGCGAGATGAAGGCAGCGCTCTATCGGCGGCTCGCCGATCTCCTGGCGCAATCGCCGGGCCTCCGGCCCGAGGACGTGATGATCGTCATCAGCACCAGCGCACCGGAAGACTGGTCCTTCGGCAATGGTATTGCCCAGATGACCGACGCAGACTGGCGGCTTCGTGCGGTCGGAGGCCGACAATGAGCGCTTCGAACCCGAAGACCATGACTGTCAAGCGCCCCGGCAGGGCAATCCGCTCGCCTGAGGGCGTCGCAACTTCGCCTTTCTGGGTCGAGATGTTGCTCGAAGGCGGCGCCGATGGCGAGAACACCGCAATGCGCGCCACGCTCGAACCCGGCACCATCACCCGCTGGCACACGCATCCCAGAGGCCAACTGCTCTATGTACTTTCGGGCTACGGGCTGGCGCAAAACGAGGGCGGCCCGGTCGAAACATTGCGTGCCGGCGATGCCGTCTGGTTTGCGCCCGGCGAGCGCCACTGGCATGGCGCGGCCGGTGACAGCCCCTTCAGCTATATCAGTATTCAATCGGTGGAAAACGGCAGCATCGTCGAATGACTGCAGCCGGTGGAGGGACAGTCATGATCACCATGCAGTACAGCTTCGCCCTGCCCGCCGATTACGACATGTCGGTCATCGACCGCCGCATCCGCGACAAAGGTCCGCTGCTCGACGGCTTTCCCAATCTCGGTTTCAAAGCCTATCTCAGCGCCCGCAAGGGAGAGTTCGGCAGCCACGACAATCTCTATGCGCCCTTCTATCTCTGGCAGAGGCCGCAAGGGGCAAGCGACTTCCTCTGCGGTCCGGGCTTTGAGACGCTGACCGGCGCCTTCGGCTGGCCGCAGGTGAGGACCTGGATCGTCTGGCAGGCAGAAATCTCGCGCGATATCGCCTCGGCCAGGTTCGCCACACGCGATATCCTGCAGACGCAGCCCTACGCGCCGCTCGGCGATATTCGCCGCGCCGAAAGCGCGGCGGCCGAAGCAGACCTGACGACAGGCGGCGCACTCGCCTCCGTTTCCGGCTTCGAACCGACGAGCTGGACGAGGGTACGCTTCAGGTTATGGCGAGAGATTCCCGAGATCGGCGAGCACACCCAGGCCTATCGCGTCGGCCACCTATCCCTGCCTCAACCCTGAACTCAGACGGTTGCCCGGCGATAGAAGGCCAGCGAGCCGGCAAGCGCCAGCAGCGCGCCACCGCAGGCTCGCTCCAGCCACATGGCGCCTGAGGTTTTCAGGAAACGCACCGCCTGCGAGCCGAAGAAGGCGTAGCCGAACATGATGAGGAAATCGAGCGCGGCAAAGACAAGGGCGAGCAGCATATATTGCGTCGCCTGCGGCATGGTCGGGTGGATGAACTGGGGCAGGAAAGCCGAGAAGAACAGATAACCCTTCGGATTGGTCGCCGCGACCATGAAGCTCTTCAGTCCGATCGAGAAGGGCGATGTCGCACCCGCAGCCGCCCCGGACTTCAACGCCGCATCGATCGTGCCCTTCGAGCGCAGCAGCATGATACCGAGAAACGCGAGATATGCGGCACCCGCCCATTTCAGCATCGAGAACCAGAATTCCGATGCGGCGAGCAGCGCACCGAGCCCGATCGCGACGGCGCCGATCAGCACGAAATCGGACAGCACCGCGCCGATCATGCCGGCAACTGCCCGGCGCAGGCCATGCCGAGAACCGTTGGTCAGCGCCAGCAGCACCGTTGGCCCCGGCGTCGCGATGCCGACAAAGGAAACGGCTGCAAAAGCCAGAAGCGTGACGATATCCATGATGCTCCTCCGAACCCAGAGCATGTCCTGCTCCAGCGACCGAAACTTGCACGCGCCGCCAAGCTTGGCAATGCCGTCCGTCAACGAAGAAGCCCGCCGCCTCTCCAGGCAGCGGGCTTTCGAAGGCATGCGGTTGGATCAGACGCCGCTCTGGCCGTCCGAGCCGATATAGGCAATGCGGATCATGTTGGTGGCGCCGGGCGTGCCGAGCGGCACGCCGGCCGAGATGATGATGCGATCGCCCGGCTTGCCGAAGCCTTCGTCCGCGACGATGCGGCAGGCGCGGTTGACCATGTCGTCGAGATCGGTCGCGTCATGGGTGACAACGCAATGCAGGCCCCAGACGATGGCAAGGCGGCGTGCCGTCTTGATGATCGGCGACAGCGCCAGGATCGGTACCTGCGGACGCTCGCGCGAGGCGCGGAGGCCTGTCGTGCCCGACGAGGTGTAACAGACGATCGCCGACAGCTTCAGCGTCTCGGCAATCTGGCGGGCGGCAAGCGAGATCGCATCGGCACCGGTCGCTTCCGGTTGGGCACGCTGGGCATAGATGATGCCGGGATAATGCGGCTCGCGCTCGATGGCAGTGGCAATCGACGCCATCGTCGCGACGGCTTCGACGGGATAGTCGCCCGAGGCCGACTCGGCCGAGAGCATGACGGCATCCGCACCTTCGAAGACGGCGGTCGCGACGTCGGAAACTTCGGCGCGTGTCGGCACCGGCGCTGAGATCATCGATTCCAGCATCTGCGTGGCAACGACCACCGGCTTGCCCGAACGGCGGCAGGCGCGGATCAGCTGCTTCTGGATGCCGGGAACCGATTCGAGCGGCATTTCGACGCCGAGATCGCCGCGGGCGACCATCAATGCGTCGGAGAGCTCGATGATTTCCTCGATGCGCTCGAGAGCCTGCGGCTTTTCGATCTTCGACATCAACCCGACACGGCCACGGGCGATCTTGCGCACTTCGGCAAGGTCGTCGGGACGCTGGACGAAGGAAAGCGCCACCCAGTCGACATCGTCGGTGGCGAGCACGGCATCGAGGTCGGCACGGTCCTTGTCCGTCAGAGCGCCGACGCCGAGCAGCGTATCGGGAAGGCTGACACCCTTGCGGTCGGAGATGCGCGTGCCCGAAATAACTGTGGTGACGATGCTCTTGCCGTCGCATTTTTCTGCGCGCAAGGCGAGCTTGCCGTCGTCAATCAGCAGGCGGTGGCCGGGCTGCACCGATTCCAGGATCTCGGGATGCGGCAGATAGACGCGGTTCTGGTCGCCGAGCGCTTCGTTGTTGTCGAGCGTGAAGGTCTGGCCGGGCTTCAGGTCCACCTTGCTGTCGACGAACTTGCCGACACGCAGTTTCGGTCCCTGGAGGTCGGCGAGAATGCCGATCGGCCGGCCGGAACGCGCCTCGACCGAGCGGATGCGCTGGATAAGCGTCCGCATCACGTCGTGGCTCGCATGGCTCATATTGATGCGGAAGACATCGGCACCAGCCTGATGCAGCTTCTCGATCATCGATTCCTCGGCGGAGGCTGGCCCGAGGGTGGCGAGGATTTTAATTTTGCGATTACGCTTCATCAATTCTGGCTTTCTTGCGTCCCTGGGGTGTCGGAGAGCTGAACCATCCAGCTACCCTGGCGGCCCGTATCATATTCCTTGAATCCCATCTTCTGGTAACCGCGGGCATAACAATCCTGCACACCCGTGATCTTGAATTCGTTTTCCGCCACGCACATCTGCACGTCACCCGTCCATCGTCCTCCCCGGGCGGCGTCCTCTGCGTAGAGGTAATAATAACGCGACTGCAATTCTCCCTCGATCAGCGTGGCGCAGGTCGTTGCCGGCACCTGCCACCAGCCCTCCGTCACCCAGCCATCCTTGGCCCGGTATCCGATCGCGACGCCGACGAGATTCTGTGTTCCGTTGCAGACGCGAAAATCGGCGCGTGCGGCATCTGCGATGAAAAACGGCATGGCGGCTGCAAGAGCGAACAGAGCGAGACGGACCAGCGGCCCGGACCGCGTGAGGAAACTTGGCGCGGCTTGGATCAACACGGCTCCCAAATAGCTCCACGGTTATTCGTATCCGTGTCTTCTTGCGCCGCCGTCAAGCGAAAGTCAACGCAATGCTAATCGATTATATTTCCTTTCATAACCACCTGTCGAGGGTCCGGCTCAACCTCTCCCCGCCTGCCGCGCTTGAACCCGCCGCAGGCGCATGCGATCACTGCCCCCGACGGCGCAATGACAAACGGCAATTCCCTGATGGACGACTTCCAATCCTTCGAAATCCTATCCGGCAAACATGACAAAGGCATGGTGATCCTCGCAGATCACGCGATGAACCGCCTTCCCGCGCGATATGGCCGGCTGGGACTTCCCGACGCGGCCTTCGCCCGCCACATCGCCTATGACATCGGCATCGAGGGCCTGACGCGGCAGCTCTCGGCAAGGCTGGGCGTTCCCGCCGTGCTCGGCGGCTTTTCGCGCCTGCTGATCGACCCGAACCGCGGCGAAGACGATCCGACGCTGATCATGAAGATCTCCGACGGCGCCGTCATATCAGGCAACCATCCAATTACGCCGCAGGAGTGGGACTACCGCGTCGAAACCTTCCATCGCCCCTATCACCATGCCGTGGCCACAACGATCGACAGCGTGGCGATTGCCACTGGCAGGGCACCGCTGGTGCTGTCGCTGCACTCCTTCACGCCGGCCTGGAAAGGCATTCCCCGTCCCTGGCACGCTGCCGTCCTCTGGGACAGCGACCATCGCGCTGTCGGCCCGCTGCTTGACATGCTGCGCGCCGATCCCGATCTCGCCGTTGGCGACAACGAACCCTATGACGGCGCGCTGAAGGGCGATACCATGTACCGCCATTGCATGATCACAGGCATTCCGCATGCACTGCTCGAAGTGCGCCAGGATCTGATCGGAGACCAGACCGGCATATCGGCATGGGCCGAACGCCTGGCGCCGATCTTTGCGGCGATGAATGCCAATCCCGCCTTGCACGAATACGACGTTCACCTGTCACGCACCGGCCCCTATTGAACGAAAGGCCCCACTTAACGAAAGGAAGCGAGATGACCGCGCTCAACAAGGAACAACAGACCGAATTCGAGGCCGCCGCCTTTCGCCGCCTCGTCGCACATCTTCGCGAACGCAGCGACGTTCAGAACATCGATCTGATGAATCTGGCCGGCTTCTGCCGCAACTGCCTGTCGAACTGGTATCGCGAAGCCGCCGAGGCCGAAGGTGTCGCGGTTACCAGGGACGAATCGCGCGAGATGGTCTATGGCATGCCCTATGAGGACTGGAAAAATCTTCACCAGAACGAGGCCTCGCCTGTGCAAAAAGCTGCTTTTGAACTGAACAACCCACACAAATAGCTTGGCTGACCGCGAACAGGCTTGACCGTGACGCCGCTTCGCGGCAGTCACTGGCATCCAAAATCGATCACCGAAAAACCAGGAGAACACGATGTCTGATGCTCATGGCGTCGCCCGCGATCAGCTTCGCGCTTTCATCGAGCGCATTGAACGGCTGGAAGAAGAAAAGAAGACCATCGCCGACGACATCAAGGACGTCTATGGCGAAGCCAAGGGAATGGGCTTCGATACCAAGATCCTGAAAAAGGTCGTGGCGCTGCGCAAGAAGGACGAGCAGGAGCGCATGGAGGAGGAAGCAATCCTCGATACCTACCTGCACGCGCTCGGCATGATCGAGGCGCCGCCGGAAGGCTGATCCGCCCACATCGCCGATATCGATAAGCCGCCGGGGCCTTCCGGCGGCTTTTCTTTTGCGCGCAAGGCGGAACAGCCACGTGCTCCATCGAAATAGCAAAATGAAAAACCGCCGGATCGCTCCGGCGGTTTTCGATATTTCCATAATCGGCAGGCTCAGTTCGTGTTGAACTTGCGCACTTCCATGAAATTCACAGCCGTGCCGCTGAAGCGGGCCGGGTCGACCGAAGCGGTCTTGACGTTGAAGCCCTCGGCATAGACGGCGGACGGCTGGGCGCGCATCGTCTGGCTGACGAACCGCGGCGCCTTGACCTGCTTGGAGGCCATTTCCAGGCGGGCATTGGTGAGCGCCCACTGCGAGATCATCTTTTCCGTCAGCTTCGGCTCGGTGCGCACCGTCGTGCGGCTGGCATCCGCTGCGGCGGCTTCCTTCTGCGTCGGGCGACCACCCTTGGCAGGAAGACCCTGCGCCACGGCGCTTTCGGCGGCCGGTTCGTCGAAACTATCGCCAAAGCTTGCCGATTTGGTCATCGGCGCCAATGCTGCGAGTTCGAGCGGTGGCTTTGCGGCAGGCGCCTTTTGAGTCATCGCTGCGTTGATCGCCTGCTCAACCGTCTGCGGCGGCGCCTTCGACGCGATCTGGCTTTCCCCCTCGTTCCGCTGCTGGTCGAGTGCATCGGCCAGGGCAGGAGACAGCGCGTCCTGATCGGCTTCGTCGGCTTCTGCCTCCGGATCGGCATCGGCCGCGGCAAGTAGGTTCTCGGCAACGGCAGGGCGTTCGACCGGCGTCGGAACCGGCAGCCCATTTGCGCCCGTCAGCATGGGATCGGTCGACGCGACCTCGG
Organism: Rhizobium ruizarguesonis; assembly: GCF_017357285.1. NCBI lineage: Bacteria > Pseudomonadati > Pseudomonadota > Alphaproteobacteria > Hyphomicrobiales > Rhizobiaceae > Rhizobium > Rhizobium ruizarguesonis. The sequence goes on from NZ_CP071678.1 coordinate 4,266,645, forward strand.
CGTCACCAGGCGCGCGGCGCTGGCCGAGAAGCGAGGGAACCGGAATGCTGTAGGCACTGAGGTCGGCGAACTGCTGCGGCTGGGCCTGATCGACCGGAAGGGCGGCCGCAAGAGCCTGCTGTGCGGCATTACCCGAAGGCGGCGCTACGAGCGCGCTCGCCACTTCGCTGCCGGCGGGCTGGTTGCTGAACGCCGGGCGAACCTGCGGCACCGGCGCGTTCACATCCGCGACTTCGGTCTGCTGCGGCTCGACAGGAGCAGGCTCGGCCTTCGGCGGCGTCGCCTTGGCAACGGCAACAGGGGTGGAATCGTCCGTCTCGTCCTCCTGCTCGTCGGCTCCGCCGCCAAAGAGCGCGGCAAACAGCGTCTTGTGCTTCGGCGCCGATTCGGAAGCGCTGGCGATCTGGATCTGCGTGCCGCTGACGCGGCGCTTATAGTCGGCCATCGCCTGCTGGTAGCCCGGCAGCGGCTTGCCGTCGGCCGGAATATGGATGGTATTGCCGTTCGGGAAGAGCCGAACCAGCTCGTCGCGGCTCATGCGCGGCCAGGCGCGAACGCCGCCGACATCCATGTGCACGAAGGGCGAGCCCGACTTCGGATAGAAGCCGACGCCGCCGACCTGCATCTTCATGCCGATGCCGCGCAGCGTCGCCAGCTTGACGTCGGGAATGAAGAAGTCCATCGCCTTGCCGAGCATATGCTGGCTCTTTTCGGCGACACCGGAATTGCGCGAGCGGCCACGCAGCATCTCGTTGGTTCCCGGCGAACGGAAACCGCAGACGACGTTGATGTAGTCCCTCGAACCGCTCTGGCGATAGACTTCCCAGATCAGGTCGAACAGCCGCGGGTCCATTTTCGTCGGCTGGTTCTTGCGCCAGTCGCGCAGGAAGCGATTCAGCTGCTCCAGACCCTTGGGGTCGAACTTGCCATTACGCTTGTAGGTGATGACGGCTTTTTCGCCGGTATGAATGAAATAGAGCTTGAGGCTGCGGGTGTCGCCCGCTGCCTGCGAAGGCGTACTAACGAATACCGGTGAGGAAACCGCGAGCGCAAGAAGGGCGGCCGCTACCGTCCTTATTGCCTTTCCGCAGATGTCGGCGCACAACAAACGCCAGCTCAAGCGCGAAGGCTTGGAATTCCCATTCAGATTCGGCAACTCGATCCCCGTCAGACAGACAATGTCCCGTACTGTCTCAGATGACTGTCAAATGCGGTCACACGATGGCAAAAATGCCACACATGATCAACCTTTTCTTTACATAGTGAACGCGCCACTAACAAGTGGTTTATGACTAGTAACAAAACGTGGTTGCCTTAATCTTAACGAAAAGCGTTTAAGCCGCATCTTTCTGGGGATTGTCAGGGTCTATGCCGTAGTCCTTGAGCTTGCGATAAAGTGTGGACCGGCCGATACCGAGCTTGCGCGCTACTTGACTCATCTGTCCACGATAGAATTTGAGCGCGAATCGGATGAGTTCCTCCTCGACATCGGCAAGCCTGCGCACGTCTCCGGCAGGATTGACGCTGGCGATCGCGTTTTCCGAAACCTCGGACAGGCGGTGGTGCACCTCTCCCGACATCGACGCCCTGAAGTCCTCGCCATAGCTATCGTCGGGATCGAGGCCGGTATTGTCGGCAACGAGCGCCAGGTGATCCACCACATCGTATTCCGGAAGCTGGGCGGCGATCTGCGGGAAATCCGCTTCGGTCAGCTCGGGCCCTTCGGCCAGAACGACCGCGCGGAAGATCGCGTTTTCAAGCTGGCGGATATTGCCCGGCCAGTCATAGGCGGTCAGCAACGCCAGCGTGCCGGCATTCACCGTCATGCGGCGACCACTCTTCTGCTCGCTGGAGAAGCGCTCGGCAAAGACGCGCACCAGATTCGGAATGTCTTCTTTGCGTTTGCGCAGCGCCGGAATGGTGATCGGGAAGACGTTGAGGCGATAATAGAGATCCTCGCGGAAATGGCCGTTCTTGACCTCCTCGATCAGATCCTTGTTGGTCGCCGAGATCAGTCGGACATTGACCTTGTGCGCGGTGCGCGCACCGACGGTCTCGATCTCGCCCTGCTGCACGGCACGCAAGAGCTTTACTTGCACTTCGAGCGGCAGGTCGCCGATCTCGTCGAGGAAGATGGTGCCGCCATCGGCTTCCATGAATTTGCCGATGTGGCGCTCGGTCGCGCCGGTAAACGCGCCCTTCTCGTGACCGAAGAGAATGCTCTCGACCAGATTATGCGGGATCGCCCCGCAATTGACGGTGACGAAGGGCTTGTTCGAGCGGTCGCCGCCGGATTGGATGGCACGCGCCACCAGCTCCTTGCCGACGCCGGATTCGCCTTCGAGCACGACGGGAATGTTGGACTGAGCCGCCCGCTGGGCGAGATCGATGACGCGGAGCATCGCCGGGCTTGCCGAGACGATATCGTCGAAGCCGACCGAACCTGAGCGCGACCGGCGTCCGGCTCGCGCCTTGACCTCGCGCTGGTCGAGCTTCATCGCGTTCGAGATCGAAGTGGCGATGCGTTCGGGCGAGACCGGCTTGACGACGAAATCGAAGGCGCCGGCGCGCATTGCCTGCACCACCGTTTCAATGCCGCCCTGCCCCGTCTGCACAATGACGGGGATCTGCGTGCCGAATTCGTGAAGCGCATCGAGGAATTCGAGGCCGGTCATCTCCGGCATCATCAGGTCGAGTACGATGACGTTGAAAAGGCCGCTGTCGCGTTTGACCATTTCCAGGCCGATGCGGCCGTTTTCCGCCTGGTGCACGACATGGCCGTGACGCTCGATTGCGTTCTTGAGCAGACGGCGCTGCACGGGGTCGTCTTCGACCACGAGGATTTGCCCTGCTCCCTTGAGCTCATTGTAACCGGTCATTGTCGCCTCACTTCATGCGAAACCATAAAGCGCACTCTGACAGGAAGGCTTGAACATCCAGTTTTGAGAAACAATTGCATTTTAACGATTGGAACGGGTCATTTTGGTGCCGAAGCGACGCGTTTCATGCGCCGAAAGCCCCTTGATGCGAGGCGTTAGCGCGCTTACAGCGCCGCGCGTCTTTTCAGACGCGCAAAGGACGCTGTAACACTTTGAATCGACGCATCGTGCTTTCCGAAAATCGATTCCGATTTTCGGGCCGATGCGGTAGACAATCAGACCTGTTATGAAAGTGGAGAGGAATTGCGTCCATGAAAATCAAGCTCCCGCACGCCGGCCTTCTTTTATCTCCAGCAGTGCCAGCTGGGGCCGCCGACCCGGCGCTCGGCGATCTGCCGGTCTGGAAGCTGCAGGATCTTTATCCCTCCGCTACCTCCACCGCCTTTGTCGCCGACATGGAAAAGGCCGGCAAGGCCGCAATCGCCTTTGAAGAAAAGTGGAAGGGCAAACTCACGGAGGCGGCAGCGAAGACCGACGCTGAGGGCATCGGCGCGGCCCTGAAGGAATATGAGGCGCTGGACGACATCATCGGCCGCCTCGGCTCCTTTGCCGGCCTCACCTATTTCTCCGACACCACCAACCCGACAAACGGCAAGCTCTATGGCGACGTACAGGCCAAGATTACCGAATTTTCCGGCCATCTCCTGTTTTTCGCGCTGGAACTGAATCGCATCGACGACGCGGTGATAGACGCCTGCATCGCGAATGATCCCGCCGCTGGGCACTATCGTCCTTGGCTGCTCGACCTCAGGAAGGACAAGCCCTACCAGCTCGACGACAGGCTGGAACAGCTCTTCCTCGAGAAGTCGATGACATCGGCCGCCGCCTTCAACCGCCTCTTCGACGAAACCATGGCGGAACTTCGCTACGACATCGATGGCGAGAAAGTGCCGCTCGAAGTGGCGCTGAACAGGCTGCAGGAAAAGGATCCTGAGGCGCGACGCAAGGCGGCCATGGCGCTCGCTGAAACCTTCAAGGCGAATATCCGCACCTTCACGCTGATCACCAACACCCTTGCCAAGGACAAGGAGATCGCCGACCGCTGGCGCGGCTTCGAGGACATCGCCGACAGCCGCCACCTGGCAAACCGTGTCGAGCGCGAGGTCGTCGATGCGCTGGCCGCGGCCGTCCGCGAAGCCTATCCCCGCCTTTCGCATCGCTATTACAAGATGAAGGCGAAATGGCTCGGTATGGAGCAGATGAATTTCTGGGACCGCAACGCGCCCCTTCCGGAAACCTCCAGCGCCATCATCTCCTGGCCGGAGGCGAAGGATACGGTGCTGTCGGCCTATGGCAATTTTGCCCCGGAGATGGCGGATATAGCCAGGCGCTTCTTCGACGAACAATGGATCGATGCCCCGGTCCGTCCCGGCAAGGCGCCAGGCGCCTTCGCCCATCCGACGGTTCCCTCGGCCCATCCCTATGTGCTCGTCAATTACATGGGCAAGCCGCGCGACGTGATGACGCTTGCCCATGAACTCGGGCACGGTGTGCATCAGGTTCTCGCCGGCGCACAAGGGGCACTGATGTGCCAGACGCCGCTGACGCTTGCCGAAACCGCTTCTGTCTTCGGCGAGATGCTGACCTTCCGCGCGCTGCTGGAAAAGACCACCGACAAACGCGAGCGCAAGGCGATGCTTGCCCAGAAGGTCGAGGACATGATCAACACGGTCGTGCGCCAGATCGCCTTCTATGAATTCGAGCGCAAGCTCCACACCGCCCGCAAATCAGGTGAACTGACGGCCGACGACATCGGCGAACTCTGGCTCTCCGTCCAGTCGGAAAGCCTCGGGCCGGCGATCAGCATTTCCGAGGGATACGAGACCTACTGGGCTTATATCCCCCATTTCATCCACTCGCCCTTTTATGTCTACGCCTATGCCTTCGGCGATTGCCTGGTAAATTCGCTCTATGCCGTCTACCAGAAAGCCGAGAAGGGCTTCCAGGAGAAGTATTTCGAACTGCTGAGGGCCGGCGGCACCAAGCATCACTCGGAACTGCTGAAGCCTTTCGGCCTCGACGCCACCGATCCGTCGTTCTGGAGCCAGGGCCTGTCGATGATCGAAGGGCTGATCGATGAGCTGGAAGCGTTAGATAGAGCGGCCTGATCAGCCCTGTCCCCACGCCAAACCTCTTCCCGCATGCGAGAAGAGGTGCCGGCAGGCGGATGAAGGATCGCGCTCCAAGAAAAGACGCCGCCGATGGCCGAAACCCAACCCACTATTCTCTTCCGCGACGACGTGACCGGACAGGTGATGCTCTTTGCCGAGCCGGCAGAGATCATCGTTGCCAGGACGCGCGCCGAGTTCTTTGCAGGCCTTGCCCGGATGGAGCAGGCCAAGGCCGCAGGCAAATGGCTTGCCGGCTACATGGCCTATGAGGCCGGATACCTCTTCGAGGAAAAACTCGCTCCCTTCGCCAGGGAACATCGCGACACCCCGCTCATCTGTTTCGGCGTCTTCGACGCTCCGCAGCCGGATACGCATCCGCTTGCCCAGCCAAAACAGCGCCTCGAAAACGAGGAATTCCTCACCGCTCCGAAAGCCGCCTGGGATTTCCCTATATATAAGGAGCGCTTCGACCGCCTCCACAAGCACCTACGGCTCGGCGACGCCTATCAGGCGAACCTCACCATGCCGGTCGAGGCCCGCTGGAACGGCGATCCCCGTGCCGCCTTCTGGTCGCTGATCGAACGCCAGCCGGTTAAATACGGCGCACTGGTCGATCTCGGCGGCCCAATTATCCTTTCGCGTTCGCCCGAACTTTTCTTCCGCACCGATGAACAGGGCTGGATCGAGACCCATCCGATGAAGGGCACGGCAAAACGCGGCACGACTGCCGCCGAGGATGCCGAGATCATCGAGGCGATGCGCAGCGATATCAAGACGCAGGCGGAAAACCGCATGATCGTCGATCTGCTGCGCAACGATATCTCCCGCATCACCGAGGTCGGCACGCTCGACGTCCCGAAGCTCTTCGACATCGAGACCTATCCGACCGTCCACCAGATGGTGAGCCATGTCCAGGCAAGGCTCCGCCCCGATCTTTCGATCCGCGACATCTTCTCCGCACTCTTCCCCTGCGGTTCGATCACCGGCGCGCCAAAGATGCGGGCAATGGAACTCCTCCATGCGCTCGAGGATGCCCCGCGCGACGCCTATTGCGGCGCGATCGGCATGATCTCGCCCACCGGCGCCATGCGTTTCTCCGTCGCCATCCGCACCATCACGCTTTTTGAGGGCGGCAGGGCCGTCTTCAATGTCGGCGGCGGCATCGTCTTCGATTCGACCGCCGAGGCCGAATATGAGGAATGCCTGCTCAAGGCCCGCTTCGCTGTCGGCGACCAATGGATTGCGCGATGATCGATTTTTCGCTGATCGAGACGCTGCGCTGGCAGCCTGGCGAGGGCTTCATCCGGCTGCGGCTGCATCTCGCCCGGCTTTCCCGCTCCGCCCGTCGCCTTGGATTCCCGCAGCCGACCGCCGCGGCAGCGAAGCTCGAAGCAGCCGCTGCAGATGCCGTCGGTCCGCGCCGCATCCGCCTGACCTTCGACGCGCAAGGCCATATCGAAATAACGAGTGCCGCCTTCGTTCCGTTGGCACCGGACACGGTCTGGACCGTCCGTTTCGCCGAGACTCGCCTCGATTCCGCCGACACGCTGCTCCGCGTCAAGACCACGCGCCGTGCCGTCTACGAGGCCGCACGCGCCGAATACAGGCCTGATGAGGCCGATGAAGTCATCCTTTTGAACGAACGCAGCGAAGTCTGCGAGGGCACCATCACCTCGATCTTCCTGGACGATGGAACCGGTATCCTCCGCACCCCGCCCATCTCCTGCGGCCTGCTTGCCGGCGTGCTGCGGACCGAGCTCATCTGCCGGCGCCAGGCCCGTGTCGGCCGCATCACGCTTGCCGATCTCGATGCCGGCACGTTTTATATCGGCAACTCGCTGCGCGGCCTGATCCGCGCAAACCTCGTCAGGAGCTGACCATGTTCATTCTCTCCCTCACCTATGTGAAACCCAACGATGAAGCCGACAGGCACATGGAGCCACACATGGCCTGGGTGAAAGAGGGTTATGCCAAGGGCTGGTTTCTGGCTTCCGGCCGCAAGGTGCCGCGTACCGGCGGCGTCATCCTCGCAATCGGCGAGCGCGCCGCAATCGAGGCCTATGTCGCCGCCGATCCCTTCACCATCCATAGCGTTGCCGAATACGAAATCACCGAGCTTGCCGTCACGACGGCGGTCGAAGGACTGGAAATCCTGAAGGGCTAAATTTAGAGGAGCCGATCATGGATGATCTCGCAGCCCATCTGAAAGAGCTCGAGGAAAAGCTCTTCGAACCATCGGTGCGTGCCTCGCGGGAGATGCTGACCGCGCTGCTCTCGCGCGATTTCCGCGAAATCGGTAGTTCCGGGCGGCTCTATATCTTCGACGTCATCGTGCCAGCGCTCCTGGCCGAGAAACGGACGGGTACGTCACGCGGGGAGCATTTCGAAACCCAGCGGCTCGCCGAACACATTGCGCTCGTCACCTATCGGGCCATCTACACCGACCCTGACGGAAGCGAAAGGCGAACGCTGCGTAGTTCCATCTGGCGGTTGGAGGATGACGGGCACTGGCGCATGCTTTTCCACCAGGGCACCGTTATAGGTTAAGGCGGGCAGCCGACTCTCTCACCCCGGTGACGGGCTCCCCCCTCTCGCGCCGAAGCTTTCTCGCCCGCCCGATATTTGACCTTTCCCCGTCAACGCCCTTTATTGTGACGCCGTTTTATGGTTAGAGCCGGTCACTTCGCACTCTCTGCGGCAATTTCAAAATAATTCTTCGGGCTGAACGCCTTCGTCGCCTTCCACAGGAGAAAAGAATGACGGAACAAAACTATCCGGTATATGCCGAAATTACCGGTCCGATCGTGATGATCGGCTTTGGCTCCATCGGTCGCGGCACCCTGCCCCTGATCGAGCGCCATTTCAAATTCGACAAGAGCCGGATGGTCGTCATCGATCCGCGGGAAGAGCCCTCCGACATGGAGATCCTGCGCAAGCACGGCGTTCGTCACGTCAAGGAACATGTCACCAAGGACAACTACAAGGAACTGCTGAAGCCGCTGCTGACGGAAGGCGAAGGCCAGGGCTTCTGCGTCAACCTCTCGGTCGACACCTCCTCGCTCGACATCATCAAGCTCTGCCGCAAACTCGACGTTCCCTATATCGACACCGTCGTCGAACCCTGGCTCGGCTTCTATTTCGACAAGGGTATGAGCAACGCCGACCGCACCAATTATGCGCTGCGCGAAACCATGCGCAAGGAAAAGGCGAAGAACCCGGGTGGCGCCACCGCCGTCTCCACCTGCGGCGCCAATCCCGGCATGGTCTCCTGGTTCGTCAAGCAGGCGCTCGTCAACCTCGCCAACGACACCGGCCTCAAATTCGACGAACCGGACCAGCATGATCGCGAAGGCTGGGCAAAGCTCATGAAAAAGCTCGGCGTCAAGGGCGTCCACATCGCCGAGCGCGACACCCAGCGCACCAAGCATCCGAAGCCGCTCAACGTCTTCTGGAACACATGGTCCGTCGAAGGCTTCATCTCCGAAGGCTTGCAGCCTGCCGAACTCGGCTGGGGCACGCATGAAGAATGGATGCCGAAGAACGCCAAGAAGCACAAGAAGGGCAACAAGGCGGCGATCTACCTGGAGCAGCCGGGCGCCAACACCCGCGTGCGCACCTGGTGCCCGACGCCCGGCCCGCAATATGGCTTCCTCGTCACCCACAACGAGTCGATCTCGATCGCCGATTTCTTCACCGTTCGCGACAAGGACGGCGAAGTGACTTTCCGCCCGACCTGCCACTATGCCTACCATCCGGCCAACGACGCCGTGCTCTCTCTACACGAAATGTTCGGCAATGGCGGCACGCCGCAGCCGGTCCATCACGTTCTCGACGAGGACGAGCTGGAGGACGGCATCGACGAACTCGGCGTACTGCTCTACGGCCACGAGAAGAATGCCTACTGGTATGGCTCGCGCCTGTCGCTGGAAGAAACCCGCCGCATCGCCCCCTACCAGAACGCCACCGGCCTGCAGGTCACATCAGCCGTCCTCGCCGGGATGGTCTGGGCGCTGGAAAACCCGAATGCCGGCATCGTCGAAGCCGACGAGATCGATTACAAGCGCTGCCTCGAGGTGCAGATGCCGTATCTCGGCCCGGTCGAGGGTCACTACACCGACTGGACCCCGCTCGACGGCCGTCCGGGCCTCTTCCCCGAGGATATCGACACCAAGGATCCGTGGCAGTTCAGAAACATTCTGGTTCGCTGAGATTGCCTGCACGGCTTTGACAATGCCCGCCGCAAGGCGGGCATTTTTGTAACGCCGGCTGTCTAAATGCCGCCCGCCGCCCCACCAAGGCTTGCCTTCATGCCGGGCGCGCGCCATGTTTTGCCCGAACTTGGCGGCCGTCCGCCGCGCCGATTCGCCGGGAGAAGCCTTATGAAAATCAGAACTGGTCTCGTTCTTGTCGGTGCAGCGGCCGCTCTTGCCGCCTGCGTTTCATCAGAGCCGCGACAACTGGCCGCGGTCGCGCCGCCCGTTACAAATTCAGTTGAAGGCGCGTGGGCAGACGCCAACGGCTTAACGTCTACTTTCACAAGCGGACAGTTTGTAACCCGCACGAATGATGGAACAAATACTCAGATGGCGTCGGGAACATATACAACGGCCCCAGATGGAATTATTCAGATCAATCTGTACTCGAATATCAAAAGAACAAGTTCCCTTGTTAATTGCGCTTTGATCGGATCAACCCAGCTGAATTGTACGACAGCAACGGGTTCACAGTTCACGCTCTCCCGCCGCGGCTGAGAGATGAGGCGGTAGGCTAAGCACAGCATGCGGGCCTTCGCCTCATACCTCGTCCTGCTGCTCGCCATGCCGCTTGCGGCAATTGCGGTCGTTTCGCCGGCGAACGAATATCGTGCCCAGGGCATCGCCGCTCCCGATTGCGACGGACCGCTGCAGGTGCTGATCTTCGCCGTGCCGGCAGTCCTGATCTATGGCGCAGGCGCCCTCCTTGCCTATCGGGCCGGCCGGCGCTTTCATCGCCTCGTTTCCCTTCTCTGCTTGATCATCGCGCTCGCCACGGTCCCGAATATCGCAGAGGCCGTGCACGAACTCTACCGAAACGCCGCCGACGGCGAATGCCGGGGATAAGCAGCCCGGCTTTTTTGCCCTGCCCCCTTGGAAAGCGTCCCGCCTGGCCCAGCTTTCTCTTGCGGTCGTGCATCGTCTGATGGAACATCCGCAGGCCGGGAAACCGCCCCGGCGCACGATGAAAGGGATCGGCGAGGGATCAGGGGGATCTTTCGCCTCAATCAGGAGAACAGGGATGACGAAGTCTTTCAGCTTCGGTCTTTTGACCGCGTCCATGCTGGCGCTGAGCACGGGCGCCGCCTTTGCAGATTACGAACTCAATATTCTTCATATCAACGATTTCCACTCGCGCATCGAATCGGTCAACAAGTTCGACTCCACCTGCTCGGCCGAAGAGGAAGGCAAGAAGGAATGCTTCGGGGGTGCTGCCCGCCTGAAGACCGCGATCGATCAGCGCCGCCAGGCGCTATCCGGCAAGAACGTCCTCCTCTTGAATGCCGGCGACAATTTCCAGGGCTCCCTCTTCTACACGACCTACAAGGGAGCAGCCGAAGCCGAGTTCCTGAACCTGATGAAGTTCGACGCCATGACCGTCGGCAATCATGAATTTGACGACAGCGAGGACGGGCTTGCGACCTTCCTCGACAAGGTGCAGTTCCCTGTCGTGACGGCGAATGTCAAGGCGACAGCCGCCTCCAAGCTCGGCGACCGCATCAAGCCCTCGCTGGTGCTCGATGTCGCCGGCCAGAAGATCGGTATCGTCGGCGCCGTCACCAATGACACGGCAGAGCTTTCCTCCCCCGGCCCGAACGTCACGATCGCCGATGACGTCCAGAGCATTACCGCGGCCGTTCAGGATCTGAAGGGCCAGGGCGTCAACAAGATCATCGCGCTGACCCATGTCGGTTACCCCCGAGATCTCGCCCTGATCGCCAAGATCCCGGATGTCGATGTCGTCGTCGGCGGCCATTCCCACAGCCTGCTCTCGAACACCGACCCCAAGGCCGAAGGCCCCTATCCGACGATGGTCGACAATCCCGGCGGCTATAAAGTGCCGGTCGTCCAGGCTGCCTCCTACAGCAAGTATCTCGGCGATCTCGTCGTCAATTTCGACGATAGCGGAGTCGTCAAAGATGCCAAGGGCGATCCGATCCTGATCGATTCCACCTTCACGCCTGATCCGGCTGTCCTTGCCCGTATCGGCGAACTCGCAAAGCCGATCGAAGAACTGCGCAAGAAGGTGATCGGCTCCTCCGAAAGCCCGATCGAAGGCGACCGCAAGGTCTGCCGCGTCAAGGAATGCTCGATGGGCAATCTGGTGGCCGACGCCATGCTCGATCGCACCAAGAACCAGGGCGTCACCATCGCCGTCCAGAACGGCGGCGGCCTGCGCGCTTCGATCGACGGCGGCGAGGTCACCCAGGGCGAGGTCATCACCGTCCTGCCTTTCCAGAACACGCTCGCTACGTTTGAGACGACTGGCGCAGATGTCGTCAAAGCGCTCGAAAATGGCGTCAGCCAGATCGACCAGGGCGCTGGGCGCTTCCCGCAGGTCGCCGGCCTGAAGTTCGCCTTCGACCAGTCGAAGCCTGTCGGCAGCCGCGTCGGCGATGTCCAGGTGAAGGAAGGCGACAATTTCGCTCCGATCGATCCCGCCAAGACCTACAAAGTCGCCACCAACAATTTCATGCGGGCCGGCGGCGATGGCTATTCGATCTTTAAGGAAGGCAAGAACGCCTATGATTACGGTCCGGACCTTGCCGACGTGACCGCCGAATATGTCGCTGCGCATTCGCCCTACAAGCCATATACGGATGGCCGCGTCACCGAACTGGCGCAGGCAGCGCCTGCTCCCTCCGCTTCCGAGCCGGCGCCTGCCGCACCGGCTGCTCCGGCCCCCTCTGCCGAACCCAGCCCCGCGCCCGCTGCTCCTGCTCCATCCACCGAGCCGGCACCCGCTGCCCCGGCACCAGCAACACCGGCGCCCGCTACTGAACCAGCGCCGGCACCGGCAGCCTCCGCACCTGCCGCAACGACGCCTTCCACCCATGTCATCGCTGCGGGCGACACCTTCTGGGATCTCGCCGTGACCTTCTATGGCGACGGCACGATGTGGCGGAAGCTTTCGGATGCCAATGGCAAGCCGAACCCGCGTCACCTGACGGTCGGCAAGGAGATCGAGGTCCCCGCCAAGTAAGACGATTTGTCCCGATGCCACTGGCCGGTCCGGGGTTTCCCGGGCCGGCTTTTGTTTCTATAGGGTGAACCACGATCTCGAGGCTGCGTATGAGCCGAAGAGACAGAAAGAGCTTTGGGGCCAGAATGACAGCAGATATTTCACTCCGCCCGGCGGACCATCCGGCCGTCAAGTCAGGCAAGGTCGGTGTCCTGCTGGTCAATCTCGGCACGCCTGACGGCACCGACTATACCTCGATGCGCCGCTATCTCAGGGAATTCCTGACCGATCGCCGCGTCATCGAATGGTCGCCCTGGAAGTGGTATCCGATCCTGTTCGGCATCGTGCTCAACACCCGCCCGCAGAAGGTCGGCAAGGCCTATGAGCTGATCTGGAACAAGGAGAGGAACGAAAGTTATCTGCGCACCTATACCCGCAACCAGTCGGAGCTGATGGCCGAGCGCCTGAAGGATCTTGATAACGTCAAGGTCGACTGGGCGATGCGCTATGGCACGCCGTCGATCGCCTCGCGCATCGACGCGCTGAAAGAAGAGGGCTGCGACCGCATCGTGCTCTTCCCGCTCTATCCGCAATATGCGGCGGCGACGACCGCCACCGTCAACGACAAGGCCTTCCAGAAGCTGCTCTCGATGCGCTGGCAGCCGGCGCTGCGCACCGTTCCCGCCTATCATGACGACGAGACCTATATCGAGGCGCTCGCCGCGTCGGTCGAAAGGCATCTTTCGACTCTCGACTGGAAGCCCGAGATGCTGCTTGCCTCCTTCCACGGCATACCGATGTCCTATTTCAAGCAGGGCGATCCCTATTACTGTCAATGCCAGAAGACCGGCCGGCTGTTGCGCGAGCGGCTCGGGCTCACCAAGGAAAACTTCATGGTCACCTTCCAGTCCCGCTTCGGGCCGGAGGAATGGCTGCAGCCCTACACCGACAAGACGGTGGAGAAGCTCGCCAGGGACGGCGTCAAGCGCATCGCCGTCATCAATCCCGGCTTCGTCTCCGACTGTCTGGAAACGCTGGAGGAGATTGCCGAACAGGCCGCCCATTCCTTCCACGAGAATGGCGGCGAGAAGTTCGCGCATATTCCCTGCCTCAACGACGGCGAGGACGGCATGAAAGTGCTGGAAAAGGTCGTCCGCCGCGAATTGCAGGGCTGGCTCTGAGAAACCGTCTTCAGAAAGCAGCATCGGCCGAGGAACTGGAAACAGCCCAATGACTTAGACGAAACGGAACCTCCTTTTCGCTTGGAGGCTAGCCGGTTGTGCCATCATTTCTTCCTCGCAAAGAACGTGCTAACTCACCACATGAGTTGGGCAGGCGCGAATGCGCCGATAGGAGGAATTTTTCATGCTGTTCGGCGGCTTCGACATCGTTGTGATCGTGCTGGTCATCTTCGTCATCCTGGTGCTCTTTGCCGGGATCAAAACCGTCCCGCAGGGCTACCGCTATACGATCGAGCGCTTCGGGCGTTATACCCGCACGCTGGAGCCAGGCCTCAACCTCATCACCCCCTTCATCGAGCGCGTCGGCGCCAAGTTGAACGTGATGGAGCAGGTGCTGAACGTGCCGACCCAGGAGGTGATCACCAAGGACAACGCCTCGGTTTCGGCCGATGCCGTTTCCTTCTATCAGGTGCTGAACGCCGCCCAGGCTGCCTATCAGGTCTCCAACCTCGAAAACGCCATCCTCAATCTGACCATGACCAACATCCGCTCGGTCATGGGTTCGATGGATCTCGACGAACTGCTCTCCAACCGCGATGCGATCAACGACCGGCTGCTGCGCGTCGTCGACGAGGCCGTGCATCCCTGGGGCATCAAGGTCACTCGCGTCGAGATCAAGGACATCCAGCCGCCGCGCGACCTCGTCGATGCGATGGCTCGCCAGATGAAGGCCGAGCGCGAAAAGCGCGCCCAGGTGCTGGAGGCCGAGGGCTCGCGCAATGCGCAAATCCTCAGGGCCGAAGGCGCCAAGCAATCCGCCATTCTCCAAGCCGAAGGCCAGCGCGAGGCTGCCTTCCGCAACGCTGAAGCCCGCGAACGTCTGGCCGAGGCCGAAGCCAAGGCGACGAAGATGGTCTCCGAGGCGATCGCCGCCGGCGACATCCAGGCGATCAACTATTTCGTCGCCCAGAAATATACCGAGGCGCTCACCTCGATCGGTTCGGCGCCCAATTCCAAGATCGTGATGATGCCGATGGAAGCCTCTTCCATCCTGAGCTCGCTCGGTGGCATCGGCGCCATTGCCCGTGAAGTCTTCGGCGATGCCGGCAACAGCCCGTCAACGCCGCTGCCTGTGCCGCCGCGTCCACGTCCCGCACCGGCGCGCTCGACGCCGCCGATCAATCCGTCGACCCCCAATCCTTTCAACCCCGAGCAGGAGCGATAAGCCATGCTGGCGAAGATCGTCGCCGAACTCGGTCCGTGGAGCTGGTGGGTCGCGGGCCTCGTGCTGCTCGCCGCGGAATTGATCGTTCCCGGCTTCTTCCTGGTCTGGATCGGACTTGCCGCCTTGATCGTCGGTGCACTGTCGCTGCTCTTCTGGGACAGCGCCTTCTGGGTCTGGGAGTTGCAGGCGATCCTTTTTGCGCTTCTCGCCGTTGCCACGACCTTCGCCGGCCGCCGGCTGACGCTGCGCAATGCCACAACCGACGAGCCCTTCCTCAATCAGCGCGGCGCTAGCCTCGTCGGCCGCACGGCGACGCTGCACGAACCGATCCGTGAGGGCCGCGGCCGCATCCGCCTTGACGATACGCTATGGCAGGTGATGGGACCCGACCTGCCCGTCGGAACGCAGGTGAAGGTGGTTTCGAGCAACGGCCGCGACCTGACGGTCGAGCCCGTTTGATCAAATCGCTGTGATCAGGCGACGCCGATCCGCAACAGGTCGTGGAAATGCACCAGCCCGACCGGCCGGCGGTCCTCGTCGATGACGATCAGCGCGCCGATGTGATGCTGGTTGAGCAGCGCCAGGGCTGCGGTCGCCAGCACCGTCTGCTTCACCGTCTTCGGCGTCCGCGTCATGATGTCGTCGACGGCAAGCTCTGAAAGATTGCGTGTCAGGTTGCGCGCCATGTCGCCTTCGGTGACGATACCGCAGAGCCGCCCATCTTCGTCCAGCACGCCGACGCAGCCGAAATGCTTGCGCGACAGCACCGTGATCGCCTCCGGCATCGGTGTGCCCTTGGCAACGAGCGGCAGCCGCTCGCCGGTATGCATGATATCGGCGACATGCATCAGGCTCGCGCCCAGCTTGCCGCCGGGATGGAAGACGTGGAAATCCGTGGCGGTAAAGCCGCGTGCCTCCAGGAGCGCCACCGCCAACGCGTCGCCGATGGCAAGCTGCATCAGCGTCGAGGTCGTCGGCGCCAGCCCATTGGGGCAGGCCTCCTGCTCGTTCGGCATCAGAAGGACGATATCGGCGGCGGCCGCGAGCGAGGACCCTTCGCTGCAGGTAATCGCGATCAGCGGAATGGAAAAGCGCCGCGTGAAGGAAATGATGCTCTTGAGTTCGGCGCTCTCGCCGCCCTTGGAAATCGCCAGCACGACGTCATCACGTGCGATCATGCCGAGATCACCGTGATTGGCCTCCGCCGCATGCACGAAAAAGGCAGGCGTTCCGGTCGAAGCGAATGTCGCCGCGAGCTTGGCGCCGATATGCCCGCTCTTGCCGACGCCGGTGACGATGACGCGTCCGGAGATGTCGCCGATGACTTCGACGGCCCGCGTGAAAGGGCCGGCCAATCCATTGTCAAAAGCCTGTTCGAGCGCTTCAAGACCGCGTCTTTCGGTCTCTATCGTGCGTTTTGCCGATTCGAGCACGCTGTTTTCAACGAGGTTGATCGCTCTTCTATTCATGAAATTGCGTTAGACCTTTTCACTTTCCAAGTCCACCCCGCACTCTTTCCGAATTGTGAACAGCGCCCGCCGACAGCAACGAATGATTAACCACGAGGCTTTACCTTTGGGTAAGAACCGAAAGCATGTCAGGCGCGAATTGCATGGGCCAGCCAAAACAGACGAGCAGTGTGACGCCGCTCCGCGCCATGAGCCGTGCCGTCTCTTTTGCCGCGTTCGGCTGCTTGCTTCTCAGCCAGACGGCAGCCTTCGCGCAATCCGCCTCGTCGCAACCGGCAAACAGCCGCTCCTCCGCCTCCCAGGACAATCGCACCACTTATAACACCACACCCACCGCCGGTTTCGATGACGAGACCGACGATACCGCCGCTCCCGCGGCAAACGGCACGACTGCAAACGCAGACGACGCCCAGCAGCGGCCCGCCATATCGGATGCACAAGCCGGCGACGACATTACCGGTTCCATCCTCGACGAGGACATACGCCGGCTGAACACCCGTGAAGCGCCGGTCGACGAGGCACTGCCACGCCGCAGGGCTGCCGAAAGTGCCTCGACAGAGGAAACGCCGGGAATCCCGATCGGCACGTTCGTGCTCCGCCCGAGCGTCAACCAGAGCATCAACACCGAAACCACCAAGGACGGCAATACCACGCAACGGCGCGCCTTTCTTGAAACGGACGCAGCAGCGACCCTGACCTCGGACTGGGGCCGGCATCAGTTGACCGTGACCTCGGAAGGCGCCTGGCAGAAGAATGTCAGCGGCGAGGGTGAGGAACAACCCTCCTTCAAGATCAACAGCGATCTCAGGCTCGATCTTACCGACGACACCACGGCGCACCTCATCGCCGGCTATAATTTCTACCGCGAGGACACCGATGATCCCGACGCGATCACCAACGCCGCGCAGCAGTCGGACGTCCAGGAATTTTCGGCCGGCGCCTCCGTCCAGCGCGATTTTGGCATCCTGCGCGGCACGACTGCACTTGCGCTTACACGCTCGATCTATTCGGACGCTAAACTTTCGAACGGCACGACCGTCTCCCTCAGCGACCGCAACCAGACGGCGGGCACGTTGCGTGGCCGCGTCGGCTACGAACTGTCCCCCGCGCTCATCCCCTTCATCGAGGCCAACATCGGCCGCACGGTCTATGACGAAACGCAAGACTCCGCCGGCTACGAGCGTTCCGGACATAGCTATGGCGCCAAGGCAGGCGTCGAGGTCGATCTCGGTGAAAAGCTGAAGGGTGAAGTCGGTGTCGGCTACGAGATGGCGAATTTCGAAGACAGCCGCCTGTCCTCGATCGATACCGCCACGCTCGATGCGAGCCTGCTCTGGTCGCCGATCCGCGGCACCGATGTCAATCTCGATCTGCAGACCAGCATCCAGCCCTCGACCACGGCAGGCGAAAGCGGCTACGTCTCGCACGCGCTGACGACGACGGTCACTCACCAGCTGCGCGATAATTTGGTCGGGACGATGATCGGCGGAGTAATATGGCGCGACTATCCCACGGACAGCACCATCAACGACGAGCTCGTCTATACCGCCGCAACCGGCCTGACCTGGAACATCAACCGCTATCTCGATTTGACCAGCACGCTCGGCTACGAGCTGACGACGCGCAAGGAAGGCACCGATTCGCAGCAATGGCGAGCCGGCGTCGGTCTCAAGCTGAAACGCTAGAGCATGGCGCGCAAAAGTGTGCAGCGGTTTTGCGCCAACGACATGCGTAAAAACAAAGACTTAAAGCGCAAGGAGCGAATCGGAAAGATCGCGACGCGCTTTAGGCTCCAGACTCAATCATGCCCACCAAATGACGAGAGCAGCGATGTAGCAAGTTGCCTCGAAGTTGATCATAAGCTTGTCGTATCGTGTTGCGATGCGCCTCCAATCCTTCAGGCGGCAGAAGGTGCGTTCAATAATATTCCTGCGCTTGTAGGCAATGGGGTCGAAGGGCTGCATGCGCTTTCGAGTAGGATTGTTGGGAATGACCGGCTGCGTGCCGCGGGCGGTGAGGAAGTCGCGTAATGTGTCGCTGTCATAAGCGGTGTCTGCGGCACATAGGCGGCTCGCAGGCAAGAGCGTGAGCAGTGGAACGGCAACGGGTGCGTCGCCGCGCTGCCCGGGCGTTATTCGCAGCGCGATTGGACGGCCGCAACCATCGACAACAGCATGGATTTTTGTCGATCTGCCGCCTCGCGAGCGGCCGATTGCCTCGGCATCCGCCCCCCTTTTCCGCCAGCGGCTGATCGGTGGGCTTTGGCGGTGGTGCTGTCGATCATATGAAGATCCCGATCGGTTGTTTGGGCCAGAGCTTCAAACAGCCGCCGCCATATTCCTTTCGCAGACCAGCGATGGAAGCGATTGTAGATGGTTGTTGAAGGCCCGTAGCAAGCGGGACAATCCTGCCATCGGCAACCCGATCGCAGGACATGGATGATTCCACTAATCACTCGACGGTCGTCAGTGCGATGAGCACCGGGTTGGTTCGTGGGAAGTAGAGGCGCAATCACCGCCCACTGCTGATCATCAAACCAGAACTCTCCTGCCATCATCAAAACTCCCATTGTCATCACAATGAATCACAGCGATCAATTTTGATCAATGGCTTGATTGGGTTTGGAGCCTAGAGCAACTCCAGCAGAAGTGCGGGAGCGGCTTGCATCGGGAAAATGGAAGCGCCGCGCGTCCGATAGGAAGCGCGGCGCTCTATCACTTTGAATCTGCGCTGAGCGGAAGCCTTACTTCAGACCGGCCAGCAGTTCCCTGAAGCCGCCTTCGACGGAGGGGCGGATATCGGCGCGTTCGAGGGCGAAAGCGACGTTTGCCAGGATAAAGCCGTCCTTGGCGCCGCAGTCGTAGGTCGCGCCGCGGAAGTGGTAGCCGGCGAAATCCTGTTCCTTCAGCAGCTTCAGCATGCCGTCGGTGAGCTGGATCTCGTTGCCGGCGCCGCGCTCCTGGGTTTCGAGGATCTTGAAGATCTCCGGCTGCAGGATATAGCGGCCGTTGATGAAGAAGTTGGAAGGCGCCGTCCCCTTGGCAGGCTTTTCCACCATGCCGGTGATGCGGAAGCCGTCGCCGATCGCCTCGCCGACGCCGACGATCCCGTATTTATGCGCTTGGTCTGGCGCGCATTCCTCGACGGCGATGATATTGCCGCCGCTCTGGCCGTAAAGGTCGATCATGCCCTTCATGCAGCCCTTGTCGCCCTTCATGATCATATCGGGCAGCAGCAGTGCGAAGGGCTCGTCGCCGACGATCTCACGGGCGCACCACACGGCATGGCCGAGGCCGAGAGGCTCCTGCTGGCGGGTGAAGCTCACCGTGCCGGCCTTCGGCAATTGCTGGGCGAGAAGGGTAATTTCCGCCTTCTTGGCGCGCTCGCGCAGCGTCTGCTCCAGCTCGAAATGAATGTCGAAATAATCTTCGATGACGTGCTTGTTGCGTCCGGTGACGAAGACGAGATGTTCGATCCCGGCTTCGATCGCCTCGTCGACGACATATTGAATGATTGGCTTGTCGACGACGGTCAACATTTCCTTCGGAACAGCCTTTGTCGCCGGAAGGAATCGCGTTCCCAACCCGGCAACCGGAAATACTGCTTTACGAACTTTGTTGTGTTGAGCCACACCCGGCCTCCTGCTTCGATCATATCGCTTTGGAAATGGAGTTTTTTAGCTTTAACTAGTATAGAATTGCTACTGTTTTGCAAATGGTGACCGCAGCGGATCGCCATGGTAAAGAATTTGTTGACTCCGTTCCTGTAGTCTCGGGTCTGGGCGGACATGATGCCCCGCTGCACCAGAAACTGAAGATGACGGATACGACTGTCGATGACCCAGAATCACAAAAACTCCCTTCGTGGTCTTGCTCTCGCCCTCATTGTCGCTGCCCAGGTGGCACTGGTCCCCGACAACGCGAAAGCTGATTCCCGCTTCCAGAAATGGGTCGCGGATTTTTACCAGACTGCCGCTCAGAGTGGCATCAGTAAGGCAACCTATCAAAAGGCCTTTTCCGGGGTGAGCGAGCCCGATCCGACCGTGCTCGAAAAGGCAGCCTACCAGCCGGAATTCACCTCGAAGATCTGGGACTATATCGATTCCCGCGTCAATCCCTATACGGTCAAGATCGGCCGCGAGATGGCCGTCAAGCACGCAAGAACGCTCGCTGCGATCGAGCAGCGGTTCGGCGTCGACAAGACCATATTGCTGGCCATCTGGTCGATGGAATCGAATTACGGCGCGGTCCTCGACAAGGACGACCGGCTGCATTACGTGCCGCGCGCCCTGGCAACGCTTGCCTATGCTGATCCGAGCCGCGCCAAATTCGCCAAGAAGCAGCTGGTTGCCGCGCTGAAGATCCTGCAGAACGGCGATGTGCCGGCACGCGAGATGACAGGCTCCTGGGCCGGCGCCATGGGCCACACCCAGTTCATCCCGACAAGCTACCTGCTTTATGCCGTCGATGCCGACGGCAACGGCCATCGCGATATCTGGAATTCTGTGCCTGACGCGCTGGCGACCTCGGCCAATCTCCTGATGAAGAACGGCTGGGACACCGGCAAGACCTGGGGCTACGAGGTCGTCGTTCCCGCCGCAGTCGCCAAGCAGGCCGGCAAGAGCCACACGCTGGCCCAATGGGCGGCACTCGGCCTGACACGTCCGAACGGCAAGGCCTTCCGCGAGAGCGCCACCAAAGCCGTGCTGAAGATGCCGGCCGGGCCCAGTGGCCCAGGCTTCCTGATGACCGCCAACTTCTACACCATCAAGAACTACAATGCCTCGGATAGCTACGCGCTTGCCGTCGGCCTGCTGGCCGACCAGATCGCCGGCTACGGCGGTATGCAACAGCGTTGGCCGCGCCCGGACGGCGCACTCGACATCACCGAGAAATTCGAGCTGCAGACCCGTCTGAAGACGCTCGGCTATTACAACGGCGAGGTCGACGGCAATTTCGGGTCGGGTTCGAAAGCGGCGATATCAGCCGTGCAGTCGCGCATCGGCATGCAGCCGGACGGTGAGCCCTCATTGCCGCTTCTGAACGCACTGCGCCGCTAGATCGGGATGATCCCGGCCGGACCGGCCGGAAATCTCAATCCGCATTTGAATCAAGGAAGTAGGGCATGATACCGCCCGAAACCCCACACACTTTTCGGCATGATGCTCTACAACAGGCAGAACCGTGACCTAGATAATAGCGGGAGTGGACGCTGGCCTGCCCTGCGTGCAAGATGCCGGCAGATGCGGAACTGCCCATGACGAAGAAAACTGATCGCACCCCAATCCGTTGGCTCGTGCTCGCCTTGGCGGCGGTTTCGCTATGCCTTGGCGTGTCTGCACCGGTGCATGTCGCCGAAGCCCAGGAGCAGCGCTATCAGCGCCGTTCGATCCTCGATTTTTTCCTCGGCCGGCGCTATCTCGATGACGCGCCGCAAGCCCCTGATGTCCAGCAACCGAGGCGCCAGCAGCGCAAACGCCCGCCGGCGCCGAAGGCCATCGTCAATACCCGCACCGCGCCGCCGGTCCGCGCTCCCGTACAGGAGGAGCCGGCGGTGCAAAAGCTCGGCGACGCCCGGACGATCCTGATCGTCGGCGATTTCCTGGCCAGCGGCCTCGGCGACGGCCTCACCGCCGCCTTCGAGACCTCGCCCGGCGTCGTCGTCGAAGCCCGCGGCAACGTCTCCTCGGGTCTTGTCCGCGACGATTATTACGACTGGCCGGAACAGCTGCCGAAGATGATCGACGAGCTGAAGCCGGCAATGGTCGTCGTCATGATCGGCGCCAACGACCGCCAGCAGATGGTGACCGACACCGCCAAGGAAAAATTCCGCACCGACGGCTGGACCAGCGAATACCGCCGTCGTGTCCTTTCCTTCGGCAAGGAAGTCACCGGCCGCAAGATCCCGCTGCTCTGGGTTGGCCTGCCCGCCTTCGAATCCGATTCGATGACGGCCGATGCCGTCCAGATGAATCAGCTTTACCGCAACCAAGTCGAAAGCATCGGCGGCGAATTCGTCGATATCTGGGATGGTTTCGTCGACGAAAACGGCAATTTTATCGTCACCGGTTCGGATGTGAACGGCCAGCAGGTGCGCCTGCGCACCTCCGATGGCATCAACCTGACCCAGGCCGGCCGGCGCAAACTTGCCTTCTATGTGGAAAAACCGGCGCGGCGTCTTCTCGGCACGCAGGCAAGCCCCGATCTGGTCCGCCTCGACTCCAGCAATCTGCCCGGTCTCGGCCTTCCCGCCAATCCGGTCGAACATACCGTGCCGATCAGTCTCTCCGATCCCAATCTCGACGGCGGCGCCGAGCTTCTCGGCGCCAGGCCGCCGCCGATGACGTTGACGCGGTCGCCGCGCGATCTCCTCGTCGAGCAGGGCGAAATGACGCCAGCACCTCCCGGCCGCGTCGATGATTACCGCCTGCCTGTGGTTAAGGCGCCGGCCGAAGTCTCGGTCAAGTGAAAAGCGCCGTCTGAGGTAGCCCTCCGCTTCGTTCCGTCTACTTCGCCGTCGCCTGCGGCCAGCTCAGATAATAGTAGTTTGAGCCGATCAGGCCGAAGAAGGCGTTGCTGTCGTTCGTCTGGTCGACATAGCTGCCGTTTTCCTTGACGAAGGCGCCATCGGCGCCGCGCTCCAGATGCGCGTCGAGGAAGTCGCTCCAGCCGCTGACATCGATATCCTTGCCGGCCTTGCTCTCGGTGTCGGCCTCGTCGGGATCATCGACATCCCAGGCGTTGACCGACACGCCCTGCGTCGGATCGGTGATGGTGAGTGTGCCTGCCTCGAGGGCGGCCAGCATGTCATGGGCCTTGCCGCTCTCGCCTTCGGCCGCAGCCGCATCCTGCAGCTGCTGCTTCAGCATCGACATGAAGGAGGCGCTGGTGACATCGGCGCCGTCACCCGTCGTATCGGTCTCGTCAGACGTGTCGCTTTGGGCTGAAAGCGTGTCGAGCAGCCCGGAAAGGGCCTGGTTGGAAAGAAGCGAGGCGGAGCTCGAATCGAGCCCATAGCTGCTCAGAATGCTGGCGGCCGACGAACTCTGCGTGTCCTGCGAGCTGTCGTCGGAGTCGCGAAGACTTTTCAGGGCATATTGGGCCGAAACCAGCCGCGTGCTGTCCAGTGCGGAAACCATTTGAAGTATCCTTGTCGATCATTTGCGGCCTCACGCCGCAGCCGATGGCCAAAACGGCGGGGCACCTCCGCTTCGGTCGCCGCCGGCTCCTCCTGAGCCCGCGTCCGGCGAAAAATCTCGCTTCCCGGCATTGCCTGAGGCTTGCGGCGCACGGCCTCCGCGTCAAGCGGTCGCACCACACGCTGCGCGTCCTCTCGGATGCGCAGTGCTCTATAAAAAAACTCCGCCGGAGGGGCGGAGTTCGTGTCTTCGGGAAGGTGTGACTGACGGTCAGTTCGGCAGGACGGTCGAGCCCATCAATTCCTCGTCGATGGCGCGCGCAGCCTGGCGGCCTTCACGGATCGCCCAGACCACCAGCGATTGGCCGCGGCGCACGTCACCCGCCGTCCAGAACTTGTCGATCGAAGTCTTGTAGTCGCGGTCGTTGGCGACGACGTTGGTCGAGCCGCGCTTATCGGTGTTGAGCGTCAGCTTGCCCTCGAGCTCCTTCAGCACGCTGCCGGTGAACGGCCCGCGGAAACCGATGGCGATGAAAGCGAGATCGGCCCGGATGACGAATTCCGTGCCTGGAACCGGCCGCCGGCGCTCGTCTACCTCACAGCACTTGACGCCGGTCAGCACACCGTCTTCGCCGACGAATTCAAGAGTGGCCACCTGGAATTCACGCACCGCGCCCTCGGCCTGCGAGGAGGAGGTGCGCATCTTCGTCGCCCAGAAGGGCCAGACGGCAAGCTTGTCTTCCTTCTCCGGCGGCTGCGGCCGGATGTCGAGCTGTGTGACCTTGACGGCCCCTTGGCGGAACGCAGTCCCGACGCAGTCCGAAGCCGTATCGCCGCCGCCGACGACGACGATATGTTTGGCGCCGGCAAGGATCGGGTCCGACGGCCAGCCGACGCTGTCGATGTTCTCGCGCCCGACGCGGCGATTCTGCTGCACCAGATAGGGCATCGCATCATGCACGCCCGCAAGGTCGGTGCCCGGAATGCCCGCCTCACGCGGCGTCTCGGAACCGCCACAGTAGAGGACGGCATCGTGATCGGCGAGCAACTGCTCGACGTTGACGTCGACGCCGACATTGACGCCGCAATGGAAGGTGACGCCCTCGCCCTTCATCTGCTCGACGCGGCGGTCGATGAAGTTCTTCTCCATCTTGAAGTCGGGAATGCCGTAGCGCAGCAGTCCGCCCGGCTTGGTCTCGCGCTCATAGAGATGGACCTCGTGGCCGGCGCGGCCGAGCTGCTGGGCGGCAGCCATGCCGGCAGGGCCGGAGCCGATGACGGCGACCTTCTTGCCGGTATGGACCGTGGCCGGCTGAGGCCGGATGAAGCCGAGCTCATAGGCCTTGTCGGCGATCGCCTGTTCCACCGTCTTGATGGCGACCGGCGCATCCTCAAGATTCAACGTGCAGGCTTCCTCGCAGGGCGCCGGGCAGACGCGACCGGTGAACTCAGGGAAGTTGTTGGTCGAATGCAGGTTCTGGATCGCCGCTTCCCAGTTGTTGTTGTAGACGAGGTCGTTCCAATCGGGAATCTGGTTGTGAACAGGGCAGCCGGTCGGGCCGTGGCAATAGGGGATACCACAGTCCATGCAGCGCGCGGCCTGCTTCTGCACTTCCGGGTCCGACATCGGGATCGTGAACTCGCGGAAATGGCGGATACGATCCGACGCCGGCTGGTACTTCGCCACCTGCCGGTCGATTTCCAGAAACCCTGTAACCTTACCCATGTTTTCGTCCCTTACCCTCATGACCGCCTCACCGCAGCCAATCTGTCTATCGTCAGTCCCGGTACCCGGGGCAAGTTGCTTGTCTTGACCGTCATTGGACCATATCCCCTGCAAGACATCCGTGCGATCTGGACAGCCTTGGCCGTCGGCGTGATCGTCACGGGTCATTGAGATATTTTCGTCATCCGTCACCGGCAGTCAGCAGGTGACGGATGTCCCGGTGCAATTCATTCCGCGGCGATGCCCATCCGGCTGCGCTCCATTTCCTCGAGCGCCCGACGGTATTCGACCGGCATGACCTTGCGGAACTTCGGACGGTAGTCGGCCCAGTTGTCGAGAATCTCAGTGGCGCGGGCCGAGCCCGTATAGTGCAGATGGTTGGAGATCAGCTGGTAGAGGCGCTCCTCGTCATGGCGCGTCATGTCGCCAGAGACGTCGACGCGTCCCTTGTGCATGAGGTCACCACCGTGATGATGCAGCTTCTCCAGCATGTCGTCCTCCTCGGGCACCGGCTCGAGCTCGACCATCGCCATGTTGCAGCGGCTGGCGAAATCGCCGGTCTCGTCGAGCACGTAGGCGACACCGCCGGACATGCCGGCCGCAAAGTTGCGGCCCGTGGCGCCGAGCACGACGACGACGCCACCGGTCATGTATTCGCAGCCATGGTCGCCGACACCCTCGACGATGGCGATCGCGCCCGAATTGCGCACGGCGAAACGTTCGCCCGCCACACCGCGGAAATAGCATTCGCCCTCGGTCGCACCATAAAGCACGGTGTTGCCGACGATGATCGAGTCCTCGGCCACGATCCTCGAATTCTCCGGCGGCCGGATGATGATCTTGCCGCCTGAAAGGCCCTTGCCGACATAGTCGTTGCCGTCGCCGATCAGGTTGAAAGTGACGCCGCGCGCCAGGAAGGCGCCGAAGCTCTGCCCCGCCGTGCCGCGAAGCGTCACATTGATCGTGTCTTCCTTCAGCCCGCGATGGCGGAAGCGCTTGGCGACCTCGCCGGAAAGCATCGCGCCTGCCGAACGGTCGACGTTCTTGATGCCGACCTCGAAGGCGACGGGCGTCTTGGCCATCAGTGCCGGCTGCGCCTGCTCGATCAGCACGCGGTCGAGAATATCGTCGATCGGGTGCTTCTGTCGGCTCGTCCAGAAGGTCTCTTCCTTGGGAGCGTCGACCTTGTGGAAGATACGGCTGAAATCGAGGCCCTTCGCCTTCCAGTGGTTCAGCATCTCGTCCTTCTCCAGAAGCTCCGAGGCGCCGATGATCTCGTCAAGCCGGGTGAACCCGAGTGAGGCGAGGATTTCGCGCACTTCGTTGGCGACGAAGAAGAAATAGTTGATGACGTGCTCCGGCGCGCCCTTGAAGCGCTTGCGCAGCACCGGATCCTGGGTCGCCACGCCCACCGGACAGGTGTTGAGATGGCACTTGCGCATCATGATGCAGCCGGCGGCAATCAGCGGCGCGGTGGCAAAGCCGAACTCGTCGGCTCCAAGCAGCGCCCCGATAATGACGTCGCGGCCGGTCTTCAGCCCGCCGTCCACCTGCAGGGCGACGCGCGAGCGCAGCCCGTTCAGCACCAGCGTCTGCTGGGTCTCGGCAAGGCCGATTTCCCAAGGGCTGCCGGCATGTTTGAGCGACGTCAGCGGCGACGCACCCGTGCCGCCGTCGAAGCCGGCGACCGTGATGTGGTCGGCGCGTGCCTTGGCGACACCGGCGGCAACCGTGCCGACGCCGACTTCAGAGACGAGCTTGACCGAAACATCGGCGGTCGGGTTGACGTTCTTCAGATCGTAGATCAGCTGCGCCAGATCTTCGATGGAATAGATGTCGTGATGCGGCGGCGGCGAAATCAGGCCGACACCCGGCGTCGAATGGCGGGTCTTGGCAACCGTCGCGT
The DNA here is from genome assembly GCF_017357285.1 of Rhizobium ruizarguesonis. Classification (NCBI taxonomy): domain Bacteria; kingdom Pseudomonadati; phylum Pseudomonadota; class Alphaproteobacteria; order Hyphomicrobiales; family Rhizobiaceae; genus Rhizobium; species Rhizobium ruizarguesonis. The sequence continues at coordinate 4,293,554 of NZ_CP071678.1, forward strand.
CAACCTTGTGACCCGGCAGCTGGCCGCCTTCGCCAGGCTTGGCGCCTTGCGCCACCTTGATCTGCAGCACGTCGGCATTGACGAGATATTCGGTGGTCACCCCGAAGCGGCCCGACGCGATCTGCTTGATCGCCGAACGTTCCGGGTTCATCGAACCATCGGCCAGCGGCATGTAGCGGTCGGATTCCTCGCCGCCCTCGCCGGTGTTCGACTTGCCGCCGATCCGGTTCATGGCGATCGCCAGCGTCGTATGCGCCTCCCTGGAGATCGAGCCGAAGGACATCGCCCCCGTCGAGAAACGCCTGACGATATCGGCCGCCGGCTCGACCTCGTCGATCGATATCGGCTTGCGGCCGAGCGCCTCGGCGCTCTTCATCTTGAAGAGCCCGCGGATCGTGTTCATGCGCAGCGCCGAATTGTTGACCATATCGGCGAATTCGCGGTAGCGATCCTCGGCATTGCCGCGCACGGCATGCTGAAGGGCGGCAACCGCATCCGGCGTCCAGGCATGGCTCTCGCCACGCATGCGATAGGCATATTCGCCGCCGATATCGAGCGTCGTCGCCAGGATCGGGTCCGCGCCGAAGGCCGCGGTGTGGCGGGCGACGGTCTCAGCGGCGATTGCCTCGAGGCCAACGCCTTCGATCATCGTCGCGGTTCCGAAGAAATACTTGTCGATGAACTCCGACTGCAGGCCGATCGCATCGAAGATCTGCGCGCCGCAATAGGACTGATAGGTCGAGATGCCCATCTTCGACATGACCTTGAGGATGCCTTTGCCGACCGCCTTGATGTAGCGGTAGACGATTTCGGTGGCATCCACTTCCTTCGGGAATTCGCCCTTGGCATGCATGTCGAGCAGCGTGTCGAAGGCGAGATACGGGTTGATCGCCTCGGCACCATAGCCGGCGAGCAGGCAGAAATGGTGCACTTCGCGCGGTTCGCCGGTCTCGACGACGAGGCCGACCGAGGTGCGAAGCCCCTTGCGGATCAGGTGATGGTGCACGGCAGCCGTTGCCAGCAGCGCCGGAATGGCGATTCGATCAGGCCCAATCTGGCGGTCGGAGAGCACGATGATGTTGTAGCCGCCCTTGACCGCCGCTTCCGCACGCTCGCAGAGCCGGTCGAGCATCTCGGGCATGCCTTCGGCGCCACGTTCAATATCATAGGTGAAATCGAGCGTCTTGGTGTCGAAACGGTCTTCCGTATGGCCGATCGAGCGGATCTTTTCGAGATCGCCATTGGTCAGGATCGGCTGGCGCACTTCGAGCCGCTTGGCGTTCGCCGCGCCCTCGTGGTCGAGAATGTTCGGCCGCGGCCCGATGAAGGAGACGAGGCTCATCACCAGTTCCTCGCGGATCGGGTCGATCGGCGGGTTGGTAACCTGCGCGAAGTTCTGCTTGAAATAGGTGTAGAGCAGCTTCGACTTTTCCGACATGGCCGAGATCGGCGTATCCGTGCCCATCGAACCGATCGCCTCCTGGCCCGTCGTCGCCATCGGCGACATCAGGATGCGGGTATCCTCGAGCGTGTAGCCGAAGGCCTGCTGGCGGTCGAGCAGCGACACGTCGCGACGCAGCGCCCGCGGCTCCACCGGCTTCAGGTCTTCGAGGATGAGCTGCGTGCGGTTGAGCCAGCTGCGATAGGGATGGGCCGTCGCAAGTTGCGACTTCACCTCGTCGTCTGAGATGATACGGCCTTCTTCCATGTCGATCAGCAGCATCTTGCCCGGCTGCAGGCGCCACTTCTGGATGATGATCTCTTCCGGAACCGGCAGCACGCCGGCTTCGGAGGCCATGATGACGCGATCGTCATTGGTGACGAGATAACGCGCCGGCCGCAGGCCGTTGCGGTCGAGCGTCGCGCCGATCTGCTTGCCGTCGGTGAAGGCGACCGCGGCCGGCCCGTCCCACGGCTCCATCAGCGCCGCATGATATTCGTAGAAAGCCTTGCGTTCGGCGGCCATCGACTGGTTGCCGGCCCAGGCTTCCGGGATCAGCATCATTACCGCATGCGCCATCGAATAACCGCCGCGAACCAGGAATTCGAGCGCATTGTCGAAGCAGGCGGTGTCCGACTGCCCCTCGTAGGAGATCGGCCAGAGCTTGGAGATGTCCTCGCCGAACAGCGGCGAGGAGACCGACGCCTGGCGCGCCGCCATCCAGTTGACGTTGCCGCGCAGCGTGTTGATCTCGCCGTTATGGGCAACCATGCGGTAGGGATGTGCGAGCTTCCACGACGGGAAGGTGTTGGTCGAGAAGCGCTGATGCACCAGGGCGACCGCGCTTTCGAAACGCGGGTCCGACAGGTCCTTGTAATAGACGCCGACCTGATAGGCCAGGAACATGCCCTTGTAGACCACCGTCGCCGACGACAGCGACACCGGGTAGAAATTGCTCTCCTCGCCGTCGAACTCGTCATAGATACGGTTGGAGATCACCTTGCGCAGCGTGAACAGCCGGCGCTCGAACTCGTCGTTGTTTTCGGCATCCTCGCCGGCGCCGATGAAGACCTGCACATGATGCGGCTCGGTTGCGGCAATGGCCGGCGCCTTGGAGAGCGAGGATTTGTCGACCGGCACGTCGCGGAAGCCGATGAAGACCTGGCCTTCCTCGGTGATGACGTCCTTGATCACCTTCTTGAAGTGCTCGATCTGCTTTTCATCGCGCGGCATGAAGATATGGCCGACGCCATATTCGCCGACCGGCGGCAGGGTGATGCCCTGCTCGGCCATCTCCTCGCGGAAGAAACGGTCGGGGATCTGCACCAGGATGCCGGCGCCGTCACCCATTAGCGGATCGGCGCCGACGGCGCCGCGATGCGTCAGGTTCTCGAGGATGAACAGGCCATCCTTGACGATCTGGTGCGACTTCTGGCCCTTCATATGGGCGACGAAGCCGACGCCGCAGGCATCATGTTCGTTGCGCGGATCGTAGAGGCCCTGTTTCTTCGGCAGGCCGGAGGCGGATTTGGACATATTGGCCGTCGCGCGCAGATTAGCAGCAGCAAACCGGTCAACTTCCATGGATGGCGTCTTCGTCATCATCTTTCCTCCTGTCGAAACCCGCGGGGCCGCGGGCGGCTTTTCGTCCCGCGCCGCAACCCGAAGATAGGTTCGGCGCATGACAGCGCTGTTGCATTGTGAAGATCGGCCGCAGACATCTGCTTTGAAGGAAAGCAAACCGTCGCGTTCCGCGCCTGCCATTCGCCTCCGCGCGCCGCCCTTGAGGCTTGGCGCTCGGAAGAACTATAGCGTGAAAGCCGTTCTGTTCCAGGGCTTTCGGCGCCTCTTCGGTCATAAAGGCCAAAATAGGACAGCAACACTGTCCTAATTCATCAGTTCTATGCCAGAAAGCATTCGGCTCTGCAAGAGCGCTCCGTCAAAAAACGTCAATTTGCGACGGAAGATTGCCTGGGTAGCGGCGATGACGAAATAAAATTACGTTATGACGTCTTATTTTGTTTATTGATTGCGTAGTTCAATTTCCGTGATGTGTCGCGGGCGACAACCTTGATCCTGTGAAGCTTTGGCGTAATGTCCGCTGCGGACTTTGCCAACCCCTTCCTTTCCCACGGTTTCCCCACATGTTCTTTGCTTCCGATAACTGGGCCGGCGCCCACAAATCCATTGCCGAACGTCTGCTGACGGAATCGACCGGCTTTGCCGCCGCCTATGGCGCCGGCGATCTCGACAGAAAGGTCGAAGCCCGTTTTTCCGAGATCTTCGAGCGTGAGGTTTCGATCTTCTTCGTCGCCACCGGCACGGCGGCGAACTCGCTGTCGCTGGCAAGCGTCCAGCGCCCCGGCGGCATCACCTTCTGCCATTCGGAAGCCCATGTGATCGAGGACGAATGCGGTGCGCCGGAATTTTTCTCCGGCGCCGCCCGTCTCGTTGCCGTTGACGGCGAAGCCGGCAAGATCGACCCGGCGAAGCTTTCGGCGAAGATCGCAAGCTTTCCCGAGGACGCCGTCCATCACGGCCGCGCCAGCGCCGTGACCATCACCCAGGCGACCGAGATCGGCACCGTCTATTCTCTGCCGGAGATCGGCGAGATCGCCGCCATATCAAGGAAGCGCAATCTGCCGCTCCACATGGATGGTGCCCGCTTCGCCAACGCCCTGGTCGCCCTCGGCGCCACCCCGGCCGAAATGACCTGGAAGCGCGGCGTCGACATGCTGTCCTTCGGCGGCACCAAGAACGGCTGCTGGTGTGCCGAAGCGATCGTCTTCTTCAATCCGGATCAAGCCCGGGAAATGCCGTTCATCCGCAAGCGCGCCGCCCAGCTCTTCTCCAAGTCGCGTTTCATCGCCGCTCAGTTCGATGCCTATTTCGAAGACGGCCTCTGGCTCGATCTCGCCCGCCATTCGAACGGCATGGCCGACCGGCTGCGCGCCGGTATCGGCACGAGCAACTCCGCTCGCCTGGCCTGGCCGACCGCATCCAACGAAGTCTTTGCCGTCGTCAGCAAAAGTGCTGCAAAAATTGCGGAGGAAAAGGGTGCCAAATTTTACGGATGGCCGGTCCCGGCGGCAACGCCCGAACTCGTTTCCGAAAGCGAAACCCTGATCCGTCTCGTCACCAGCTTCGCGACCACCGAAGCGGATGTCGATGGCTTCTTGAAGTGCCTGGCCGCCTGATCGCCTGCCCGAAAGGCTTGCCGGCCCGGCAGGCCTTTCGGTGACGGGCAAGGACTCACGCCGACCTCAGTCCCCTCACCTTTTGCAGAATATCCTCCGACAGTGCTGAAACCAATGCCTGGTCCGCGCCCTTGCGCGGCACCAGCACGAATTCCACGTCCTCCAGCACCGGAAGTTTTCCCGCGGCGATCTCCTTCAGGCCGGACGGCGCCATGCTGCGCGGCTGCACCAGCACGCCCATCCCGGCTCGCGCCGCTGCCGTCAACCCGCTCAGGCTGCCGCAAGTGCAGACGATCCGCCACGGCACCCCGTTTCGCCCGAGCGCTTCGAGCGCGATCACCCGTGTGACGCTCGGCGGCGGAAAGGCGATCAGTGGCAGAGGACCGGAGGCAAGCACACGCTCAGGATCACGCGCCAGCCAGACGAGCGGCTCGCGATAGACGAGTTTTCCGCGCGCATCGCCGAGCCGGCGCTTGGCGAGCACCAGATCGATCTCGCCATTGTCCTGCATCTCGTAGAGAACGCCGGAAAGCGCCACTGTCAGCTCGAGGTCGACGGAGGGGTGCGAACGAACGAAATCCTCGAGCACCGCCGGCAGCTGGCTGGTGACGAAATCTTCCGACACGCCGAGCCGCAGACTGCCGCGCAGGCTGTTGTTCTTAAACAGCGACTGTACCTGCCCCTCGATCGAAAGCATGGCGCGCGCATGCAACAGCAGCGCCTCGCCATCGCCGGTCAGCATCACCTTATGGGTGTCGCGCGCCAGCAGCTTGCGCCCGAGCGCCGTCTCCAGCCGCTGGATGTGCTGGCTGACAGTCGACTGCCCGAGGCCGAGCCTCTCTGCCGCGAGCGTGAAACTGCCCATCTGTTCGACGGCAACGAAACTGCGCAATTGTGAAAGGTCCAACATGATCCAGTTTCTCGATAACTGTTATTCCTTGCATCCTGGATCATAATGCACGACAGAACAATGACTGTTTTATCACGCCGCGAGACCGCCATGCGCCGCTTTCTGCCCGATACATTCACCATCCTGCTCGTCTGCACCGTCATCCTCGCCTCGTTGCTGCCGGCAAGCGGCGCATTCGCGGATTATTTCGGCATCGCCACCGACCTTGCCATCGCGCTGCTGTTTTTCCTCCATGGCGCCCGCCTGTCGCGCGATGTCGTCATATCAGGCCTGCTGCACTGGCGCCTGCATCTCGTCATCTTGCTGACGACCTTCGGCATCTTCCCGCTGCTCGGCATGGCGCTCGGACTGATCCCCGACACGATCCTGCCGCAGCCGCTTTATCTCGGCATCCTCTTCCTCTGCGTGCTGCCGTCGACGGTGCAGTCGTCGATCGCCTTCACCTCGATGGCGGGCGGCAACGTGCCCGCCGCCATCTGCTCGGCCTCGGCATCCAACATCTTCGGCATGTTCCTGACACCGCTGCTCGTCGGCCTGCTGTTTTCCGTCGGCGGCCACGGCGGCTTCTCCTTCGACGCATTAGAGCAGATCCTGCTGCAGCTGCTTGCCCCCTTCATCGTCGGCCAGATTCTGCAGCCCTGGATCGGCGACTGGATCCGCGCCAAGAAGAAGATCCTGATGCCCGTCGACCGCGGCTCGATCCTGATGGTCGTCTATCTCGCCTTCAGCACGGCTGTGGTCGAAGGTCTGTGGCACACCTTCTCGATCGCCGATATCGCCGTCGTCATCGTCGCCGACATGGTTCTGCTGGCAATTGTCCTGGTGCTGACGATGTTCGGCAGCCGTTGGCTGGGCTTCAACAAGGCCGACGAGATCACCATCACCTTCTGCGGCTCGAAGAAGAGCCTTGCAAGCGGCGTGCCGATGGCGAACGTCATCTTCGCCGGCCAGTCGATCGGCGCGATCGTGCTTCCGCTGATGCTGTTCCACCAGATCCAGTTGATGGTCTGCGCCGTCATCGCCCAGAAATACGCCGCCGCCGCGGCCCGCCGCGCAACGGACAAGGAAATCGACGAAGCCGCCAGCCCGGCATGAAGCATGTCGCGCAAAGCGGCAATAAAAAACGGCGCCCCGATGGAGCGCCGTTCGTTTCATTTGATAAGGATCTGATTAGCCGTTGATGATCTGCGCTTCGATGGCCTTCGGAGCCTCGACCGGTTCTGCAGCAATCGTAATCTTGCGGGGCTTCATGGCCTCGGGAATATTGCGCAGAAGGTCGATGTGCAGCAGGCCGTTCTTCAGCGAAGCGGCGGTCACCTCGACATGGTCGGCAAGCTGGAAGCGGCGCTCGAAGGCGCGCTTGGCAATGCCGCGGTAGAGGAATTCACCGCTTTCGGCAGGTTCCTCGTTCTTTTCACCCTTCACGGACAGGACGTGGGCATGGGCTTCGATCGAAAGTTCGGTCTCGTCGAAACCGGCAACGGCCATGGTGATGCGATAGGTGTTTTCACCGGTGCGCTCGATATTATAGGGCGGATAGGTCTGCGCCTGCTCCGGCTGGGCAAGGCTGTCGAGCATGGTGAAGAGCCGGTCGAAACCGACGGTCGAACGATAAAGGGGAGAGAAGTCTACGTGACGCATGATGTCCTCCTGTGGAAGCGACGTGTTGCGATGAAATGCCCCTAAGACCCCATTTTTGGCGGCCTCGGGACGGTTGCGCAGGCCCTGTTCGGCACCCGCAGAAAGGAGATGGTGATGGGATTTGACGAGTTCAAGACCTTTCCGGAATCGCCTTGATCGGCCCGTGAACCCCGCATGAACGACCGGTTCGGAGCGCGTTCAGGCGCATTCGCCTAGAAATTTCGGCGTCGGGTGAATCTGGTCCCGATGGCTGAAGTGCATCGTCCCTTCTTCTTCAGTCTCAACTTCGGCCGGCCGCGAGCACCCTCATGCTCCTGCCGGCCCTTTTCGCGCGCGACAGCGCCGCGCGTCCGAAAAGACGCGCAAAGGGCGCTGTAACACTTTGAAATGCTGCATAATTTTATCCTTAAATCGATCCCGATTTAAGGAATTATGCGGTGGGCCTTGCGGCCGCACCGCTTTCCAAGCCGGATGCCATACGCTATCCCTGAAGGTGGAAGCAGTCAGCAGCGGCGCATTGGCAAAGTCATGGATCAGGTTCTCTATTCGACGCCCGACAATCCCGCTCCGGAAAACCGCACGGAGGGGTTCTTCGAAACCCATGACGGTCACCACCTGCGTTACGCCGTCTTCCGCTCTAGCGGCCAGATTGCCAAGGGCACCGTCGTCATCCTCCATGGCCGCAACGAATATATCGAGAAATATTTCGAGACGATCCGCGACCTGACGGCCAGGGGTCTCTGGGTCGCGACCTTCGACATGCGCGGCCAGGGCGGCTCGCAGCGGCTCCTGAAACGCCGCAACCACGGCCACATCCGCCGCTTCGTCGATTACGAGCGCGATCTCGACACCTTCCTCGAAAAGGTGGTGCTGCCGGATACCCGCCTGCCCTTCTACTTGCTCGCGCATTCCACAGGCGGCCTGATCGCGCTCTCGGCCGCCCCCTATCTTACCACGCGTATCGATCGCATGGTGCTGTCGGCGCCCTTCATCGGCCTGACCGGCCAGGCGGCTTCGCCCCGCGTCATTCGCACCCTTGCCGGCACGCTGAACGCCGTCGGCCTAGGCTTCCTGCCGCTGACCTCGAAACTGAAGGAGCCGGATTTCCGCGACAATCCGCTGACCTCGGACGAGCACCGCTTCGAGCGCAATGTCGCTATGATGAAGGCCCATCCGGAGCTGACACTCGGGCCACCCACAGCCCGCTGGCTGACCGAGGCCTTTCGCACGATGGACCGGGTTACCTCGCCCTACCACCTCTTCTCGATCACCATCCCGACCGTCATCATTGCCCCGACGCGTGACGGTGTCGTGCCCTACACGGCGCAGGAGCGGCTCTCGCGTTATTTCCGCGCCGGTCAGCTGGTGCCGATCAACGGCGCCCGCCACGAGATCTTCCAGGAACGGGATATCTACCGCGCCGCCGCCCTTGCCGCCTTCCATGCCTTCATTCCCGGCAGCGATGCCGAAGAAAACCAGGACGTCGCCGCCCTCGGCACGTGACCGACCAGCGCGGTTGATCGGGATCAGCGCTGCTGACCCTGGGATCAGCGCTGCAGGATGGCGATCGCCTGTTCGTAGACCGCCCGGCTGCCGGCAGCGATGATCGAGCCGCCGTTTTCCGGCCGTCCGCCGTCCCAGGTGGTGATGATGCCGCCCGCTCGCTCGATGACGGGAATGATACCGCCAACGTCATAGGGCTTCAGGCTGTTTTCGATGACGAGATCGATATGGCCGGCGGCAAGCAGCGCATAGGCATAGCAGTCGCAGCCGTAGCGGAAGAGCCGCACCTGGCCTTCGATCTCGCGGTATTTCTCCATCTCCTCGCCGGCAAAGAGATGCGGCGAGGTGGTGAACAGGATGGCGTTCGACAGCGCGTCGCACTGGCGCGTCGCCAGCCGCCGTTCGCCTTCAGGCCCAGTATAGATCGAGCCATTCTGGTCGGCGAAATAACGCTCGCCGGTAAAGGGCTGTTCGATCATGCCCATGATCGCCCGGCCGTCTTTCTGCAGGCCGATCAGCGTTCCCCACACCGGCACACCGGATATAAAGGCACGCGTGCCGTCGATCGGATCGATCACCCAGACATATTCGCGGTCGAGCCCGACATCGCCATGTTCCTCGCCGAGAATGCCGTGGCCGGGGAAATTCTCCTCGATCAGCGCCCGGATGGCGAGCTCGGCCGCCCGGTCGCCCTCCGTTACCGGATCAAAACCGGAGGAAAGCTTGTTCGTGACATCGAGGCCGGAGCGGAAGCGCGGAAGCGTCTCGGCTCGGGCGGCCTCCGCCAGGCGGTTGAAGAACGAACGGTCAGGAAACATGATGGATCCGTTTGGCTGGCGGGAATGGCGCTTTTCATAGCGAAAAACAACGGGAATGCAAACGCAGCAGGCAATTTGGCTCTAACTGCCCAAAGATATCGCAGCGCAATATATTGCTTGACATTTGTGCAATGCAATAGTAGCGTCTTCATACAGTCTTCTGACTGTAAATACCCTCCTTGGGTGTTTCCTCCCTAGACTTAGCCGCGCTCACAAGCGCGGTTTTTTTTGGCTGGGAAGACGAAGGTCAGACGTCAGCGACATCGAAAAGAGATCTATTCGGCGGCCAGCGCCCGATCTCCGGCAAATTTCTCGACGTATTCCGCCATCTGCTGCATGAAGTCCGTGACGGCATCAGCCACCGCGGCGAAATCTTCGCGTTTCTCCAGCGTCAGCTCATCGACATAGATCGCCCGGTTCACCTCGATCTGCAGCGCGTGCAGGCCGCGCGAAGGCCGGCCGTAATGTTCGGTGATGAAGCCGCCGGCATAGGGCTTGTTGCGGATCGCAGCAAAACCCATTTCCTCGAGGATGGCGATGGCTGCGCGCGAAAGCTCGGCCGAAGCGCTGGTGCCGTAGCGATCACCAATGATGAAATCAGGTCGCGAAGTGCTGCCGGCGACGCGCACATTGCCGGGCATCGAGTGGCAGTCGATCAGCACGCCGAAGCCGAACTGCACATGCGTTCGCGCAATCAGCCGGCGAAGCGCCGCATGATAGGGCTTGTAGACCGCTTCGACACGGTCGAGCCCCTCCTGCACCGGCAGGCGCCGCGCATAGATCTCCATGTTCTCGGCGACGATGCGCGGAATGGTGCCGAGCCCGCCGGCGACCCTGAGCGAATTGACATTGGCATAGGGCGGCAGCAGCCCGTCGAACATCCGCGGATCGAGCTCGTAGGGCTCGCGATTGACGTCGAGATAGGCGCGCGGGAAGTTGGCCGCCAGGAGCGGCGCGCCGAGTGCGACGGCCGAGCCGAAGAGCTCGTCGACATAGTGATCCTCGGAACGGCGGATGGCGATGCCCTCCAGCCTGGACTGGGCAATAAATTCCGGTGGATAAATACGGCCGCTATGGGGGGAGTTGTAGACGAAGGGAATGGTCTGCGACACGGGCTCATGGACCTCAAAAAGCTCGTACTCGCGTATTTCCGGCACTTTCGGCCCTCTTTACCATGTCATGAACTGACTGCTTTGCCCATGTTGCCAGTTGCCCGGCCGCAAGTCCATACTATGTAGAAGGGATGGCGGTCAGGCACAGGCAATTCACCGGTTGTTTACCGGGTAAAGACTAGTGTAAACGGCTGGTAGCCCACCAAAAACTTATGGATCGCGGTCTGGATTGATGACTCAGAAGATACTTCTCGCCGAAGACGACAATGACATGCGCCGCTTCCTGGTGAAAGCGCTCGAAAAGGCCGGCTACAAGGTCCTTTCCTACGACAATGGCGCCAGCGCCTATGACCGGCTGCGCGAGGAGCCGTTTTCCCTGCTGCTGACCGATATCGTCATGCCCGAGATGGACGGCATCGAGCTGGCGCGCCGCGCCACCGAACTCGACCCCGACCTGAAGGTAATGTTCATCACCGGTTTTGCCGCCGTGGCGCTGAACCCTGATTCGAAGGCGCCGAAGGATGCCAAGGTCCTTTCCAAGCCTTTCCACCTGCGCGACCTCGTCGATGAGGTCAACAAAATGCTTGCCGCATAAGGCGTGACGAGCGGCGCGTCACAAAACTGAAAAAAGCCTATTGACGGCTCCGAAGGTTTTGTGATCTATGCGCCGCCATCGGATGGGCGTGTAGCTCAGCGGGAGAGCACTACGTTGACATCGTAGGGGTCACAGGTTCAATCCCTGTCACGCCCACCATCCGATCTCCCTGACATCGTTGATAAATCCCCCCTTGGGGATTTTTTGATTCCTGAGCCTGGAACGCGCTCCAGATCCGGCACTTTGCGGAGCGAGGGCTTGCACGTGATTGGTCGGCGACCATGATCCGGACAGGATTTCAATGGCTGTAGGATAGCCCCACACGTGGGAGATAGGGGGATGTATGACGCAAAGGACGCGGACGCGCAAAGCGATATCCATAATCCTCGGCCTCGCCCTGGTTGGGGCTGGCCTCTTCGGTTTCGGATATATGCAGTTTCATGTCGTCGAACCCGTCAGCATCAAGTTTTGGCTGATTCCGATCACCATATTCGCGGCCGGGGCAGCAATCCTCTGGGACGACTTCAAAAGTTCCTAACGCCCTGTTCGACATCCGTTCGACGCCGGGCAAGACCAAAATAAGTCACAGAACCGTGCCATTGCCTGACCCATCCAGCGCATGGCCGATTCGCCGTCGCAGACAGATGGGGTTGAGACAGACAATGAGACTTTTCGCACCGGCAGCCGCCGCAATTTTTTCTGCCGTCCTCGCCGTGCCGGCCTCTGCCGCGCCGGCCGCACCCGCCGAGACCTTTCCCGGTGCGCCCGGCGTCATTACGCTTTCCGGCAAATGCGCCAAGCTGGTCGTCGCCAAATTCGACGCCACCAAAGGCTGCAAGAACGAGCTTGCCAGCGTCACGCTGGCCAATGGCTTGGTGACCTTCATCTTCACTTCAGACGGCAAGGCGCTCGGCTTCCAGGGCGACGGCAGCGGCATCAAGCCCGCCTCCAATGGCAATGCCCGGCTGCCGCTCAGCCTCGTCACCACGGGCGTCGGCAACAAGATGACCGGGGAGGTCAAGGTTGCCGGCTTCTGCACCTTCGGCAATCCCTATGCCGGCAAGCCGATCGCGATCGAATGCACCGCCGAAAGCAAGGACTCCTCCTTCACCGGGAGCTTCCGCACCGGCGGCAAGCTGGTGAAAAAGGGTAAGTAGCCGGAGCAATTCCAGCAAAAGTGCGCAGCGGTTTTGCATCGATTCCGATTTAAGGAATTATGCAGTAGCCGTCAGGCGCACCAGGCGCTGCCGGCAGCCCCGGGCTTGCGTGCCAAGCCCTCGTTGATCAGCTGCGCACCAAAAGAGCGCCCGTCGCGCGAGACGACGCGCGGCACGCCTGAGGGCTCGCTCTTGCCCGCAGCGTTCATGGTGAAGGGTCCGGCGTTCAGAAGCGCCAGCAGCCGCGACTTGGCGGCAAAGGCCACCCGGCGCTCGCCGTCACAGCGCGCCTGATCGACCACCGGGCTTGCCATGTCGGCGATCACGATCTTTTCGCCCTTGTACCAGAAGACGCCGCCGTCGCCGACGCAATTGATATGGGCGCCCTGGCCGCAATAGCCGAAGGCGACTGTCCCGGTTTCCGAAACGGCAGGGGAGGCCGGGGACGGCACTGCCTTTATCGGCTGGATCATCGGCGTCGGGATCGCGGCCGGCGGCAGCATCTGCGACTGAGGCACCGACGCTGCGGCTTTCGGCGTGGGGGCGGCAAGCGCCACCTGCTTCGGCGGCACGTCCTTCCTGACGACAGGCCTCGGCTCCGCCGTTTCCCGCGTGATCGATGCCGATTGCCTTGCAAGCATCGGCTGGATGCTCTTCCAATGGTCGTGGGCGACGATGCCGCCGATCGCGGCAATGCCGATCACCGCCCAGGGCAGCAATCCGCCACCGCTGCTGCGCGCTTTGCTCTTTCCTCTCGCCGGCGCCTTGCGGCGGCCGCGTGTCACTGTCTTGGCCATCTGTCCGATTCCCGTGAGGCCGGGATTATCGCTGCCCAATCCTTTCCGAAAGGTTGGCGCGGCGGCAGGATGATGCCTGGCTCGCCGATCTTTCCCTCGAATGACATGAAAACGCCTAGGTGCATCGGTGGGGCCAACGCGGCTGCCGAAACGCATGAGGGGAAAAAGCTGAACAAATTCCGCGCTCAGACATTAGCCAGCGAAAATTTCATCTGTTCCGAGGGAAAAATCCATGGATCGCATCATCGCCGACATGATGCCGGCGTCGCGCATCCACTATCCCGTCATCTTCGCCCGGTTCTTCGGCGCTATCGTCTGCGGCGGCCTGATCGGCTTCGAGCGTGAGGCACGCGACTGCCCGGCATCATGCCGGGCGCTAATGTCGCTAATGTCAGCGTGACCGTCCGTTGGTCATTCGGAGCGCGCGGCCGAAGCATCGTTTTTCCCAACCGACGCCGTGCCGCCGATGGACGCGAGCGGCTTCTGCCGTTTGCCGATCTTGATGTGCTCGTCCGCCGCCTCGCGGACAGCCTGCCATTCATTTTCGTGCCGGATGAAGATCTCGCGGGGCACAAAGTTGATCGTCATATGTTTCTCACCCTGTTTCAAATCTACCGTCAGCGCCCCAAAGAGGCTTCCGGAATAGCCGTTATTTCTTGGTCTCTGCATTGGCTTTCACGTCGGGGCCTTTAATGTCGAGACCACCCTTGGAAAGATCGGCACCGGTAACATGGGCCGGCACGTGAATGTCGTGATAGACACCGGGCGTCAGCGTCAGATCGACATGATGCGGCGGCAGCACCTGCGCCTTCTGCATGCGGTTTGGCTTCGCCCGCTTCATGCGGTCGGATGCCTCCGTGCGTTTATCGGGAACATGGGTCGAAGTGTGCATCATCGGCCTCCTTTTTTAAGCTCAACAGTGCCTAACGGGCGGGCATCAGGATGGTTCCAAAAAAATTACCCAATCTCGGCATGCCTGTCGGCCTTGACTGGCCCGGGAAGCCCATTACCTAGAGCCTATCCCGCAGCCTTCCAGACATCGGCTGACGGGGGAACTTTGGTGCCGGGCCCCTCTGGCGAGAGTTTTTACGGCGCTCTCGTGATGTCGGTACCGCCTGCAGCTTAGCCGGCGGATTTTTCATCGATGACCAAGCTCACCATGCCTGACCCGCGTGCCCGTTGTGGCGTGCCGCGTTTCTCCAATATATCCACTCTCTTCAACACGATTTGCGGCCGCGAGGTGCGGCCATGAATCAACCTCAGACCCCTAAATCCTCGCTCAGCTATTTCCGCTGGGCTTTCATCGTCACCGCCCTCGGCCTCGTTCTCGGCGCCGTACTCGGCTGGCAGACGACCGGCACGATCGGCGGCATGGCGACCGTCTTCTTCATCTGCACGGTGCTTGCGGTGCTGGAGATCTCACTTTCCTTCGACAATGCCATCGTCAACGCCAACAAGCTGAAGGAGATGACGCCGGTCTGGCAGAAGCGCTTCCTCACCTGGGGCATCGTCATCGCCGTCTTCGGCATGCGCATCGTCTTCCCGCTGGCAATCGTCGCGATCGCGGCACAGATCGGCCCCTGGGACGCTCTGGTGCTTGCCGCACGCGAGCCGGCGGAATATGCCCGCATCATGAACGACGCACATCTGCCGATCGCAGCCTTCGGCGGCACTTTCCTGATGATGGTCGGCCTCAACTACTTCTTCAATCACGAGAAGCAAGTTCACTGGATCGGCGGCCTCGAAAAAATGATGGCGCGATCCGCCACCATCAAGGGTATCGAGATCGCCTTCGTGCTGGCGCTGATGCTGGTCTTTTCCTGGCTGATCGGCGGCGAGGAGGCCACCGTCTTCGTCCATTGCGCCATCTACGGCCTGCTCACCTTCCTCGCGGTCGAGGTGGTCGGCGGATTGCTCGATGCTTCGCAGCAGACGATGAGTGCTGCCGCCAAGGGTGGCCTCGGCGCCTTCATCTATCTGGAGGTGCTGGATGCGAGCTTCTCCTTCGACGGCGTCATCGGCGCCTTCGCGCTGACGCAGAACCTCTTCGTCATCGCGATCGGCCTCGGCATCGGCGCCATGTACGTGCGCTCGATGACGATCATGCTGGTGGAGAAGGGAACGCTTGCCGAATACCGCTATCTCGAGCACGGCGCCTTCTACGCCATCCTGATCCTCTCGGTGATCATGTATGTGCAGACGCTGGTGCACATCCCCGAAGTCATCACCGGCCTCGGCGGCGCTGCGCTGATCGGCCTGTCCCTCTGGTCATCCATCCGCCACAACAGGCGCGAAAAGGTGGAGGGTCACGTCGCCCGGCAGGAGGAACTTCACGCCTGACGATGCAAGAAGCCGCAGTGTGCGACACTCTTGCAGATAAAAATAAAGCCCGCGACCATCCGGTTGCGGGCTAATTCATTCATGCATGACTTGGAGGTCTTAGCGGGAGACCTGATCGAAGGAGGTCGGGTCGATACCGAGTGTGGTGAGGTCGTTGGCGCGCGGACGGCGACCTGCTTCGACAGCAGCGCTGACGGCGTTTGCAGCCCCAAGGAGGGCGAATGCGCGGCCAAGGAAGCCAGTACGGACTGAATTGCGGAGTGCGGACATTGTCCTTTTCCTCTTGCTCTACGATTGACTGCTCATAGATGGCATCGCGCATATGCCTCCACAATGCTCAGAAAATCACCTCAGCCATGCAAAAAACGGGAGGCCAGCGCATGTCTCCATGGCCAGCCTCGAGGAGGGGGTGGGTCGTCTTCTTATTTTAGTCTTCGTTTGCCGCCAGCTGCGACAGTACCTGTCCCCTGCCGCGAAGCCGCAGGATCAACGGGATGAGGAAGGCGGCCGCGGCAACGATGAGCAGACCCGCCGCGATCGGCGACATCACCAGCGTCGTGACATCGCCCTGGCTGATCGCCAGCGCCCGGCGCAGCTGCTGTTCGGCAAGCGGCCCGAGGATCAGGCCGACGACGGTAGGCGCGATCGGATAGCCAAAGAGCCGCATCACATAGCCGAGCAGGCCAAAAGTGAGCAGCATGCCGAGCTCGAACACGGATGGATTGGCGCCGATTGTCCCAAGCGTCGCAAACAGCAGGATGCCGGCATAGAGCCACGGCTTTGGAATGGTCAGCAACCGCACCCAGAGCCCGATCATCGGCAGGTTCAGCACCAAAAGCATCGCATTGGCGATGAGCAGGCTGGCGATCAGTCCCCAGACGAGCTGCGGATTGGTGGCAAACAGCAGCGGCCCCGGCTGCAAGCCGTATTGCTGGAAGCCGGCAAGCATGATCGCCGCCGTCGCCGTCGTCGGCAGGCCGAGTGTCAGAAGCGGCACCAGCGTGCCGGCGGCCGAGGCGTTGTTCGCCGCCTCGGGACCGGCCACGCCTTCGATCGCGCCATGGCCAAACTCTTCCGGGTTCTTCGCCAGCCGCTTTTCGGTCGCATAGGAGAGGAAGGTGCCGATTTCGGCGCCGCCCGCCGGCATCGCGCCGATCGGGAAACCGATCAGCGTGCCGCGCAGCCAGGGCTTCCACGAACGCGCCCAGTCCTCAGCGGTCATCCAGAGCGAACCCTTGACCGCCTCGACCTTCTCCGCGATCCGGTTGCCCTGCGCGGCGATATAAAGCGTCTCGCCGATCGCAAACATCGCCACGGCAAGCGTCGTCACCTCGACACCGTCGAGCAGGTCGGGAATGCCAAAGGAAAGCCTGGCCTGCCCTGTCTGCTGGTCGATGCCGACCATCGCGAGCGCAAAGCCGATGAATAGCGAAGTCAGGCCCCGCAAGGCGGAGTCGCCGAAAGCCGAGGAGACGGTGACGAAGGCGAGCACCATCAGCGCGAAATATTCGCGCGGCCCGAAGACCAGCGCCAGCTTGACGACATAGGGAGCGATGAACGCAAGCCCGAGCGTCGCGATCAGGCCGGCGACGAAGGAGCCGATCGCCGCCGTCGCCAGCGCCGGTCCGCCGCGCCCAGCGCGCGCCATCTTGTTGCCCTCGAGCGCGGTGACGATCGAGGCGCTTTCACCCGGCGTGTTGAGCAGGATCGAGGTCGTCGAACCGCCATACATGCCGCCGTAATAGATGCCGGCGAACATGATCAGCGAGCCGCCGGGATCGAGCTTGTAGGTGACGGGCAACAGCAGCGCCACGGTGAGTGCCGGGCCGATGCCGGGAAGCACGCCGACGGCGGTGCCAAGCGTCACGCCGACCAGTGCATAAACCAGGTTCATCGGCTGCATCGCAACCAGGATACCCTGCCATAGGAATTCGAATGTGCTCATCTTGGTGTCCCAAGCGGCCTTCCCGACCATCCGATTTCGGGGTCAGGCGCCGCGCAAAATCAAAAGAGCTGACAGCGCGTCCGCGCGGTCAGAAGAACAGATGTTCGAGCGGGCCGGCCGGCAGCGTCAGTTGCAGCAGCTGCGAGAAGATCGCCCAGACGACGAAGCTGAGGACGATGCCAAGCGGCAGCGAGATCCAGAGCTTACGCTTGCCGAAGCCGCGTGCCGTCAGCGCGAAGAGGATGCCGGTCGCGATCGAGAAGCCGGCGACGCGCAAAAGCAGCATCTGGCCGGCAAGACCGGCAACGATCCAGATGACGGGTGCGACTTCCTGCCGGTCACGTTCGGGAAAATCGCCGCGCCAGGCTTCGAAGGCGGTCCAGATCCCGAGACAGAAGAGGCCGAACGCCACCACTTGAGGCACTGTCGCAGGACCGATGCGGTCGTACTGCGCAATCGTTTTCAGATGCAAGGCATCCCAGGCCATCACGCCGGCGACGACGAAGAGGAAAACGGCAATGATGAACGCCGCCCAATCAGGGCGGCGCTCGGTTGCCGAGGAGGTGTTATCCTCGCTCATTGAACAAGTCCGATATCTTTGAGAATGCCTTCAGTGGCGGAGACATCCTTCTCGAGCTGCGCCTTGAAGGCGTCGCCGGACAGATAGGTGTCGGCCCAGCCCTTGGTCTTCAGAGTTTCCTGCCAGGTGGCGGAGCTGTGCAGCTTCTCGAAATCGGCGGTGACGCTTGCCACCTGCTCTGCCGACAGGCCGGGAGCAGCGGCAACCATGCGCCAGTTCTGGATGGTGACGTCGGTGCCGGCTTCCTTCAGCGTCGGGGCATCGACACCATCGATGCGCTTGTCGCTGGATACGGCGAGAAGACGGAGCGTGCCGGATTTCACCTGCGATTCGAACTCGCTATAGCTCGATACGCCGGCCGTGACCTGGCCGCCGAGAATGGCAGCGAGCGCTTCACCGCCGCCGGAGAAGGCGACATAGTTGATCTTGGTCGGATCGACGCCCGAAGCCTTGGCGATCAGGCCGACGGCGATGTGGTCGGTGCCGCCGGCAGAGCCGCCGCCCCAGGAAACCGCACCCGGATCCTTCTTCAGCGCCGCGACCAGATCGGCCATCGTCTTGATCTCGGACGCGGCAGGAACGACGACGGCCTCATACTCGCCGGTCAGACGAGCGATCGGCGTGACGTCCTTGAGCGTGACCGGCGATTTGTTGGTGAGGATCGCGCCGACCATGACATAGCCGCCGACGATCAGTGAATTCGGGTTGCCGGCAGCCTGGCTGCTGAACTGCGCAAGGCCGATGGTGCCACCGGCGCCCGGGACATTCTGGACCTGCACGTTGCCGGAGATCTTCTCCTGCTGCAGCGCGGTCTGCAGCGAACGGGCCGTCTGGTCCCAGCCGCCGCCGGGCGCGGCCGGCGCGATGATGGTGTAGTCGGCCGCATAGGCCGGCAGCGCGATAGTCGCTGCGAAAAGGGTTGCGATGAACGTATGCTTCACGATGTGTCCTCCGTCGGCGGCTGAGCGAACCACCTGTTGTTCTCTGGGAATCGGGAGGAATGGCCGGCCAGCGGACGCAAGGATCCTGAATGACGAGCGGAATACCTCCCAAGGCTTCAACTCTCCGCCTCCACGGAGAAGAAGTAGCCAAAGCGACCACAACAACCTGTCATTTAGCTGACACCGGCGAGATATCCAGAAGGAGACGACACTTTTTTGCCGTAATTGGCAGGCGCCAATCTAAATCACCGTTGTTCGCTGCCGATGGCACGTGCATTACCCGCCGCCGAAGTACGGCTGCAGGGCTTTGTCTGGCGAGACTCCGGGCGCAGCGACCCAAAGCTCTCTAAGGAGAGCGAAGCCCACCGAAAGCGCCTTCACTGCGTCCGCAGAACCTCGTTCCAGTGCGCGATCAGCCGCGCCCGCTTCACCTGGTCAAGATAGACCATCAACCCGGGGCTGACCGGCACCGGCCGCAGTTGGGCGCCGAGCAGTTCCTGCAGCGTATTGGCGGTATTCTCCCCCGCGACTTCGGGGCTGACGGCCGGAATCTGCAGTTCGCGCGCCATGATCGTCTGCCCTTCTCGCGACATGAAGAAGGTGAGGTAACGCCGCCCTAGCTCCGGCTCGGCGGCCGCCTGCGGCACCAGTCCGATCCGCGACATCACCACCGTATAATCCTTCGGCAGCACGATGCCGACATCGGGATAACGCGAGGCCCAGTCGGCCGCATAGGAGCCGAGAATATTGTAGCCGAGCACGAAGCGTCCGTCGGCAACGCGTTCGAGAATCGCCGAACTCGTCGAATAAAGCTTGACGCCGGCAGCCCCCATCGCCCCGATCACCGACCAGATGTCGCCGAACTGCTCCTGGTCGCGCGCCATGAAAAGGAAGCCGACGCCGGAGCGCTCGATATCGTAGGTACCGATCCGCCCATGGACGTCGTTGCCCTTGCGCTTCAGATAATCGACGAATTCAGCCCGCGAGTTCGGCACCGGCTCAT
This sequence comes from Rhizobium ruizarguesonis, assembly GCF_017357285.1. NCBI lineage: Bacteria > Pseudomonadati > Pseudomonadota > Alphaproteobacteria > Hyphomicrobiales > Rhizobiaceae > Rhizobium > Rhizobium ruizarguesonis. Next base: position 4,313,534 of record NZ_CP071678.1, read on the forward strand.
GCGCGAAGCTCGGCTTGTGATAGACGAACACAGCCGGCTCGAAGGTGAGCGCGTAGGCGGTGTTACGCCAGTTCGCCCATTTCGGCCATGGCGCACTCATCGGCAGGTTGCTGACCTGCGCATATCCGTCGTTGGAAAGCTTCACCTGCAGGTCCATCGCCGAGGAAAAGGCGAAGTCCGCCGTCTTCTTGCCGGCATCCGTTTCCCGGACGATCCGGTCGTAGATGTCGCCGGTCAGCATGTCCTCATATTTGACCGCGACGTCGGGATTGGCCTCCTGGAAACCCCGGATCATCGGCCGCGCCAACGGTTCGTCGAGCGAGGAATAAACCGTCAGCACCGGCGCATCGGCGTTGCCCGATTTTGCCGGATAGAAGGCCTGATCCGCCAAGGCAAAACCCGGCCAGAACGCCAGCAGCAAGATGAAAGCTCTCCTCATCCTGCAACAATGCCTGAGCACGCCGGGAGGAGCAAGGCCGCGACCGAAGCGGCACGCGGTGCGTGACGGGATCACAGTTCCCGCTCGAAGAAGAGCAGGATCTGTTCGAGCTCCGGCGGGACCTGATAGTAGGCATTCCGCTCCCGGAAGCCGAGGCGCCGATAGAGCCCCTGCGCTGCCGTCTGAAAAATGCCGGTGTCAAGCCGCATCGAGTGATAGTCGTCAGCTCTCGCCTGGGCGATCGATGCCTCGCAGAGCGCAACGGCAACACCATGACCGCGAGCGACGGCCGAGACGAAAAGCCTTTTCATCTCAGCAATGTCAGGCGCCTGCTCGTGATGCATGACGCAGCCGACAGGCTCTCCGTCGAGCCGCGCCAGGAAGATCGCGCCCTTCGGCCTTGCGTGAATCTGCGGCAGGTCGATGAGCAGCGCCTCGAATTTTTGCGGATTGTAATAGAGATCGACCACCGACCGATGCTGGGGATAATTGTCATAGAGCCATTGCCGGAATGATCGGCAGAGATCTCGCACGGCGGCGATCTCTGCCGGACTTTTCGCGAGCTCGATCGTCAACTCTCCCATCTGCCAAACCTCCCGATCCCGCGCCTCTTCTATCATGAACATGCTGCGCGGTGGAGATCGAAGGCCGGAATTAAGCCGCTATCCACTCCATCAGCGCATTCTGCGCGTGCAGCAGAAAAGCCTTTGCGGCACGGCTTCGGCAGAGCGGATGCTCCATCGCCTCGGCCGTCACCTCCTGGCCGCGCGTCACCGGCGGGCACGGCAGGAAGATCGCGTCCTCCCGCAACCGATCGAGCACATCGGTCCCGACCCGGTGGCCGGCAAGTGCATCGGCCGCGGCGTCGCCCGGCCATGAATCGGTGACGATGACGTCGGCATCCAATAGTTCGCCCATGTCGGTGCTCGCGCGGAAGCGCCCATCGAGCAGCGCGCTGTCTCGGACATGCCAGCGTTCGGGATAGACCTGGACCACCTCGATCGGCAGCGCAATCGACGCTTCGACCCAGGAGCGGAAGATATTCGCGTCCGCCGCCACGCCGGCTACCTTCAACCCGTCGATCGAGCCGCGCCAGCTCTTGATATAGGCAAGGTCGCCGAGCGTCTCGCAAGGGTGGTTGGAACGCGTTCGCGCGTTGATGACGGGCACCGGCGAGACGGCAGCGACCGCCTTCAGTGTCGCAAGCTCCTTCGTGCGGATCACCAGCATGTCGAACCAGTTGCCTAGATAAGCCGCAAGATCGCTGGTTTCCTCCCTGGTATTAAAGCTGATTGGTACATGCACGCAGATGCCGCCCATCGCCTGGATGCCGAGATCGAAGGCGGTCGTATTGCGCCAGCCGCCGTCGTCGACAATCAGCGCGACGCGTTTTCCCGCAAGGCTCTGCGGCATCGCACGCTCATCCCAGGCTCCGGCGAGCTCGCCGGCGCGAGCGACAATCGATCGAAGCCCGGCCTCCGGAATATCATGAAACTCGAGAAAATTCCGGGCCGAACCTGTCATCCAAAACCTCTCTTGCGCATGAAACGTCGCCACAATAACCTGCGCCGGTCTCACGGCAACGGTTGAAGCAAGCGCAAATCACCATTTCGTCCGTGTTGTTTTCCTCGCGATTCGTCTTCTAGGTTATGCCATTAGGTCCGGCTCAAGCCCTAAATCCATCGGCGATCGGTTTCATGATGCCGATTCCAGAAGCATCGGCAGAAGCAGAACACTGCCGCCTTCTCCGATTAGAATCCCATTTTCATCAAAAAGGATTAGGGACGACCGCCATCCTTCACCCATTTAGAGTATTGATGAAGATCGACGACGTTATATGGTCGCGCTGCCGCGTAAACAACGTCGAAACCGCCCGAATTTCTTATTCGGGGGAGGACTCTACGCGACAAAAACTCTATAAAAAGCTAGAGTAATCTGGGAAGATCCATGGGAGGGGTCATGGAACGACGACTGAGCGCTATTCTCGCTGCTGATGTCGTCGGCTACAGCCGGCTGATGGGCATCGATGAATCCGGCACGTTGCAGGCGTTGAACCGCCATCGCTGTGAGCTGGTCGATATTCGTATTTCAGACTACAAGGGCCGGATCTTCAAACTCACCGGCGACGGCATCCTTGCCGAATTCCAGAGCGTGGTGAATGCGGTCGCCTGCGCCGCCGAGATCCAGCGCAGCATGGCGGCCCGCAACGAGAACGTGCCCAAGGACGAGCGCGTCGAATTCCGCATCGGCATCAATCTCGGCGACGTCGTGGTCGAGAACGGCGACATATTCGGAGATGGCGTCAATCTCGCTGCCAGGCTTGAGCGTATCGCAACGCCGGGCGGCATCGCCGTGTCGGCATCGGTGCGTGATCAGGTCGGCTCGCGCCTCAACCTCGGCTTCGAATTCATCGGCGAGCATATTCTGAAGAACATCAAGCAGCCCGTTCAGGTCTATACCGTCAGCTTGGCGCCGCCCTCCTCCGCCAGATTGGTCGCGCAGAACCGCAACACCTGCTTCATTGCCGTGCTGCCCTTCACCAATATGAGCGGCGATGCCGATCAGGATTATTTCTCTGATGGCATCACCGAAGACATCATCACCGATCTCTCCAAGATCTCCAGCCTGCACGTCGTGCCGCGCAACACCATTTTCACCTACAAGGGCATATCGGTGAAGGTGAAGCGGCTCGCTCAGGAGCTTGGCGTGCGCTACGTGCTCGAGGGAAGTGTGCGCATCGTCGGCAATCGCGTGCGCATCTCCGGTCAGCTGATCGACACCGCCAATGGCGACCATCTCTGGGCCGAGCGTTACGACCGCGACCTGACCGACATCTTCGCCATCCAAGACGAGATCACCCATGCGATCGTCGGCCAGTTGAAGGTGCGTCTGTTGCCGGAAGAGAAGAAGGCGATCGCCAATGAGCCGACCGCCAATGTCGAGGCCTATACCTATTATCTCAGGGGCCGCCAGCTCTCCCACACCTGGACAAAATCCTATCTCCAGCTCGCAAGGCGGATGTTCTGCAAGGCGGTCGAGCTCGACCCGGACTATGCCCGCGCCTATGCCGGCATCGCCGATTGCGACGCGGCGATCCGCGATTGGGCAGTTGATGATGTGCCGCTGAGGCGTATCCTCGACATGAGCGCCCGCGCCCTGGCGCTCGATCCTGACCTTCCCGAGGCCCATGCCTCACACGGCCTCGCCCTGCATCAGAGCGGCTATGATGATAGGGCGGCGGCGGCCTTCGAACGTGCCCTGGCGCTCGACCCGAACCTCTTCGAGGCGAATTTCCACTATGCCCGGTTCTTCTTCATGCGCGGTAACTTTGCCGAATCCGTTCAATATTTCACCCGCGCCGCCGAAATCCGCCCGGATGACTATGTCTCACCGATCCATCTGATGTCCGCCTACCGCTCGCTCGGCCGTGTGTTGGACACGGAAAACTGGGCGCGCCTCGGCCTGCTACGCGCCGAACGCGCCCTGAACCTCAATCCGGAAAATTCAGGCCCCGCCCATCGCGGCGCGCTGGCGCTAGCTCATCTCGGCGATGCGGCAAGGGCACGCGACTGGGCCGCCCGCGCGATCGCCATCGATCCTGATGACATTGTCGCGCAGTATAATCTCGCCTGCGTCTATTCCGTCCTCGGCGACGCCGAACAGGCGATCGACCTTCTTGAAAGGCTGCTGCCGAACAGCTCCGTCTACCATATCAAATGGTTTAACAACGATTCCGACCTCGACAACATCCGCGGCGATCCCCGTTTCCGGAAACTCCTCGCCGCCGCGATGACGCAGCGCGAGCGGATCGAAAGAACCGGAAGCTGAGATCGAGCCTTTCCCGGCCGTTGACCCAGCGCATCGGCCCGAAACCGGAATCGATTTTCGGAAAGCGCGATGCGTAGGTACAAAGTATGACAGCGTCCTTTGCGCGCCTGAACGACACGCGCGGCACTCTAGATTTCAAAATCGCTGTGACATCCCTCCTTCACCTCTGTAATCTCCTTTGAAAAACAGGGGAAACATCCGTGCGCATCCTGCTCACCGAAGACAATATCGCGCTGGCCGACGGCCTGTCGGCGATCTTGCGCGGCACGGGCCATGCCGTCGATGTCGTCCATGACGGGGCGTCTGCCAATGCGGTCATCGCCGCGGAAAATTTCGATCTGGTGATCCTCGACCTCAACCTGCCCGAGATGGACGGACTCGACGTGCTGCGCGCCATGCGCGCCCGGCAGAACCAGGCGGCCGTCCTCATCCTGACCGCGCGCGGCACGCCGGAAGAGCGGGTGAAGGGGCTCGATCTCGGCGCCGACGATTATCTGATCAAGCCCTTCGATATCGCCGAGTTCGAGGCCCGTGTGCGCGTGCTGCTGCGCCGCCAGGCCGGCCTGCGTTCGGCGACGGTCAGCTTCGGCGGCATCTCCTTCGATCTCAATTCCCGCACCTTTTCATCAGGTGCCACGCCCCTTGATATTCCCGCCCGCGAACTCGGCCTGCTCGAAATTCTGTTCATGCGGGCCGGCAAGGTCGTCGCCAAGGAGGCGATCATTCAATCGCTGACGGCCTTCGACGACGACATTTCCGCAAACGCCATCGAGCAATATGTCAGCCGCCTGCGAAAGCGCCTCTCGCCGCACGGCCTGACCGTGAAGACTGCCCGCGGCATCGGCTATTATCTCGACAAGCTGCCCGAGGCCTCATGAAAGCCGCCTATTCCCTCAGACGCCGGCTGCTCTTCTGGCTGCTCGTCTCCACAGCCGTCATCGGCACGCTGGCACTCGCCGATACCTATCGCGAGGCGGTCCAGACATCGAACATCGTCTCCGACCGCGTGCTTGCCGGCTCCGCGCTGGCGATTGCCGAACGCGTCGTCGTCGCCGAGGACGGCACGCTGCAGGTCGATATCCCCTATGTCGCACTTGAGATGCTGACCTCGGCCGCGCAGGATCGAGTCTTCTACCGCGTCGACGGCCCGCCGGGCCAATTCATCACCGGCTACCAGTCCTTGCCGGTCCTGAAGAAGACGCCGGGCGATGCGGCCGCCTTCGCCGACGATACCTTCCGCGACGAGCCGATCCGCATCGCCACGCTCGAACGCTCGGCCTCGACGGGCATCCGCTCCGAGCCCTTCGTCGTGACGGTCGCCGAAACCACTATCGCCCGCCGGCAGTTGGCGCAGGCGATTCTCGTCCGCTCCGCACTCCGCCTCGCCTTCATGATCGCGGGCGCGGCCGTCATCGTCTGGATCTCGGTCACGGTGGCGCTCCGCCCGCTCTACAAGCTCGGCGACGCCATCGGCGAACGCAGCCCCGATGACCTGCATCCGATCAAGCAGACCGTACCGAGCGAGGTCGAGCCGCTGGTCGAAACGGTGAATTCCTTTATGGTCCGCCTGCAGTCGGCGCTCGATGCGCTGCGCCATTTCACCGGCAATGCCAGCCATCAGCTGCGCACACCGCTGGCGATCATCCGTACCCAGCTTGCCCTGTCCGCCCGCGCCGGCTCGCTTGATGAGGCGCAGGCCGCAGCGCTGAAGGGCGATCAGGCCGTGGCGCATGCCGAGCGCATCCTTGCCCAGCTTCTCCTGATGGCGAAGATCGACGCCGCCACCGCCAAGGAGGCGCTGACCGCCTCCGCCATCGATCTTGCCGCCATCGCTCAAGAAATCACCGGCGAGCAGATCCCGACGGCCGCCGTCGCCGGCATTGATCTCGGATTTGAGGGCGAAAGCCCGGCAATGGTCCGCGCCGAGCCGCTGCTGATCGGCGAAATGCTGCGCAACCTTGCCGGCAATGCCATCGCTTATGCCGGCAAGGGAGCTGAGGTCACCGTCCGCATCATCGCCGCATCAGAGACGATCCGCCTCGAAGTCGAGGACAACGGCCCCGGCATTCCGCGAGAAAAGCTGGCGGCGGTGCGTGGACGTTTTTCGCGCGGCAATGAGACAGGTGCGCCGGGTGCCGGCCTCGGCCTGCCGATCGTCGATGAAATCGCCAATCTTTTCAACGCCGCCCTGACGCTGGAGCCGGGCAAGGACGGCAGGGGCCTGAAGGCTGCCGTCACATTTACCAAGGCGGCGTAAAGCCGTCGGCCCCTTGACCTTCCACCTTGCTTTCTTTCGCTGCATTGCACACAGTGCTTTTTGGGAACAGCAAGCCGCACGACGATGCGCGCCGGATAAAAAGAAATATGTCGATCAAAGCCAGTATCTATCATCTGACGCACTACACCTATGACAAGCCGATCCGTCTCGGCCCACAGATCATCAGACTGAAACCTGCCTCGCATTCGAAGACACGGGTGCTCAGCCACTCGCTGAAGGTCACGCCCTCCAACCATTTCGTCAACCTGCAGCAGGATCCTTACGGCAACTACCTTGCCCGCTACGTCTTCCCGGACCCGGTGACGGAGTTCAAGATCGAGGTCGATCTCGTCGCCGACATGACGGTCTACAATCCCTTCGACTTCTTCGTCGAGGAAGAGGCGACCAAGTGGCCCTTCGGATACCCTGAAACGATCCAGGAGGATCTGTCGATCTACATGACGCCGGAGCCGGCCGGTCCGCGCTTGAAGGCGCTGCTGCCGACGCTCGACTGGTCGCCCGACCAGCCGACGGTCGATATGATCGTCGGCCTGAATGCCCGTCTGCAGCGGCAGATCGGCTATGTCATCCGCATGGAAACCGGCGTGCAGACGCCGGAAGAAACGCTGGAAACCGCCAAAGGCTCTTGCCGCGACACCAGCTGGCTGCTCGTCCAGATCCTTCGCCATCTCGGCCTTGCCGCCCGCTTCGTCTCCGGTTACCTCATCCAGCTGACGCCGGACCTGAAGGCGCTCGACGGCCCCTCCGGCACCGAAGTCGATTTCACCGACCTGCATGCCTGGGCAGAGGTCTATCTGCCCGGCGCCGGCTGGGTTGGCCTCGATCCGACGTCCGGCCTGCTGACCGGCGAAAGCCATATCCCGCTTGCCGCAACGCCGCATTACCGCAACGCCGCACCGATTTCCGGCGGTTATTTCGGCGAGGCCGAAACCGAATTCGCCTTCGACATGAAGGTCTCGCGCGTCGCCGAACACCCGCGCATCACCAAGCCCTTTTCCGATGAAAGCTGGGAGGAGCTCAACGAACTCGGCGAGAAGGTCGATCGTGTCCTCGAGGCCGAGGACGTGCATCTGACGATGGGCGGCGAACCGACCTTCGTTTCGATCGACGATTTCCAGTCCGAGGAGTGGAACACCGCCGCCGTCGGCCCGACCAAGCGCGAAAAGGCCGACATCCTGATCCGCAAGCTGCACGAACGCTTCGCCCCCGGCGGTTTCCTGCATTATGGCCAGGGCAAATGGTATCCGGGCGAAAGCCTGCCGCGCTGGACCTTCTCGCTTTACTGGCGCCGCGACGGCAAGCCGGTCTGGCAGAACCTCGATCTGGTCGCCGCCGAAGGCAAGGATACCGGCGTCAAAGCCGAGGATGCCGAAAAGCTCCTGACGGCAATCGCAAAGGAGCTGGCGATCAAGCCCGATATGGTGCAGCCGGCCTATGAGGATCCTGCTGACTGGATCATCAAGGAAGGCAGCCTTCCCGAAAACGTCGACCCGGCGAATTCGAAGCTGAAGGATCCCGAGGAACGCAACCGCATCGCCCGCGTCTTCGCCCGCGGCCTCACGACCCCGACCGGTTACATCCTTCCGGTTCAGGCATGGAATGCCAAAGCAGCGCAAAGCCGAGTCTGGGTCAGCGAGAAATGGCGCACCCGACGCGGCAAAATCTTCCTCGTCCCGGGCGACAGTCCGATCGGTTACCGTCTGCCGCTCGGCACACTGCCCTATGTTCCCCCGGCGCGTTACCCCTATATTCACCCGGCCGATCCGACGATCCCACGCGAACCGCTACCTGATGTCTTCGTACCGGCTGGCCGGGCAATGCCGGAAGCCTCCTTCCATGCCGACGAGAGCAATCGCGGCCGGGTCGAACAGACGCTCGGCGAACTCCGCGGCGCTGTGCGCACCGCCATGTCGGTCGAGCCGCGCGACGGCAGGCTCTGCATCTTCATGCCGCCGGTCGAGCGCATCGAGGATTATCTCGAGCTGATAGCCGCCGCCGAAAACGCCGCCGCCGAGCTCAAGCTTCCCGTCCATATCGAAGGTTACCCGCCACCGCAGGACGAGCGCATCAACGTCATCCGCGTCGCCCCGGATCCCGGTGTCATCGAGGTCAATATCCATCCGGCCTCCAACTGGAAGGACTGCGTCGACATCACCACGGCGATCTACGAGGAGGCGCGCGCCACCCGGCTCGGCGCCGACAAGTTCATGATCGATGGTCGCCATACCGGTACTGGCGGCGGCAACCATGTCGTCGTCGGCAGCGCCAATCCGAACAACAGCCCCTTCCTGCGCCGTCCCGATCTCTTAAAGAGCGTCGTCCTCCACTGGCAGCGTCACCCCTCGCTCTCCTACCTCTTCTCCGGCATGTTCATCGGCCCGACCAGCCAGGCGCCGCGTATCGACGAGGCTCGTCACGACAGCCTCTACGAGCTGGAGATCGCCATGGCGCAGATCGGAGCCCCCGGCCGTGGCCAGCAGCCGCTGCCCTGGCTCGTCGACCGCCTGTTCCGCAATCTTCTGACCGACGTCACCGGCAACACCCACCGCGCCGAGATCTGCATCGACAAGCTGTTCTCGCCCGACGGCCCGACAGGACGGCTCGGCCTCATCGAGTTCCGCGGTTTCGAGATGCCGCCGAACGCGCGCATGTCGCTTGCCCAGCAATTGCTGGTGCGCGCGCTGATCGCCCGCTTCTGGGTCAATCCCGTCGACGGCAAGTTCGTCCGCTGGGGCACGACCCTGCACGACCGTTTCATGCTGCCACATTTCGTCTGGGCCGACTTCCTCGACGTGCTTGCCGATCTTCGCGAAAACGGCTTCGACGTCAGCCCGGAATGGTTCAAGGCCCAGCTCGAATTCCGCTTCCCCTTCTGCGGCGAGGTCGAATACGAGGGCTCGAAGCTGGAACTGCGCCAGGCGCTGGAGCCCTGGCATGTCATGGGCGAGGAAGGCGCGCCGGGCGGCACCGCCCGTTACGTCGACAGCTCCGTCGAACGCCTGCAGGTGCGGCTCGAAACCGACAATGCCTCGCGTTATACCGTCACCTGCAATGGCCGCACCCTGCCGCTGACGCCGACAGGTACGTCGGGCGTGTCGGTCGCCGGTGTCCGTTACAAGGCGTGGCAGCCGGCCTCGGGCCTGCATCCCGTCCTGCCGATCAACACACCTTTGACTTTTGACATTTATGATACATGGTCGAAACGTTCGATCGGCGGCTGCATCTATCATGTTGCCCATCCGGGTGGCCGGACCTATGACACCTTCCCGGTCAACGGTAACGAGGCGGAAGCAAGACGGCTCACCCGGTTCGAGCCGTGGGGGCATACGGCGGGCGGATACATTCCGCGCGTCGAGACGGGTTCGCCGGAATTTCCGCTGACGCTGGATCTGAGGCGGCCCGCCGGGGTTTGAGGCCGAGGGTTTGAGGCTTAAGTTTTGATGGGCAAGAAGCCGGCAGTGGAGCGCAAGGAAGAGGCAGAGGACCGCATCGCCAAGAATGCGGCCTTTGACTATGCGCCGCTGCCCGATACCGCCGATGAGATGGTCGACAACGACGGCGTCGTCCGCCCCGTCTGGCAGAATTTCCTCTCGCATCTGAGCGCAATGCCGGAAAAGGATCTCGCCGAGCGTTTCGCCCGCGCCGACCGCTACCTCCGTGATGCCGGCGTCTTCTATCGCGCCTATGGCAGCAAGGGCACCGGCGAGCGAGCCTGGCCGATCTCGCATATCCCGGTGCTGATCGACGAGCGCGAATGGCAGACGCTGTCGGCGGGCCTCGTCCAGCGCGCCGACCTGCTGGAAGCGATCATCGCCGATATCTACGGCGACAACCGGCTGGTGGAGGAAGGTTTCCTCCCACCGGCACTGATCGCCGCCAATCCCGAATTCCAGCGCCCGCTCGCCGGCATCAAGCCGGCATCCGGCCATTATCTGCATTTCTGCGCCTTCGAGATCGGCCGCGGGCCCGACGGCAACTGGTGGGTGCTCGCCGACAGGACGCAGGCTCCCTCAGGCGCTGGTTTCGCGCTGGAAAGCCGCGTCGCGACGACTCGTGCCTTCTCGGATATCTATGCTGAAACCCCGGTCCATCGCCTCGCCTCCTTCTTCGGCGCCTTCCGCGACGCGCTACAGGGCATGAAACATTCGGGCGACGACCGCATCGCCGTGCTGACACCCGGCCCCGCCAACGAGACCTACTACGAACACGCCTACATCGCCCGCTATCTCGGCTTCATGCTGCTCGAGGGCGAAGATCTGACCGTCGTCAAGGGCCGTGTCATGGTGCGCACCGTCGCCGGCTTGAAGCCGATCGGCGTGCTCTGGCGCCGTCTCGATTCAGCTTTTGCCGACCCGCTGGAGTTGAACCAGAATTCGCATATCGGCACGCCCGGCCTCGTGGAAGCGCTGCGCGCCGAAAGCCTCACCATCGTCAATGCGCTCGGCACCGGCATTCTTGAAACCCGGGCGCTTCTCGCCTTCATGCCGACCATCTGTCACCATCTGCTTGGCGAGGATCTGCATTTGCCCTCGATCGCTACCTGGTGGTGCGGTCAGGAGGAAGAGCGCGAGCACGTGGCAAAAAACATCGAAAAGATGGTCATCGGCCCGGCCTATTCCCGTGCTCCCTTCTTCGACGATAACGGCGAATCCGTGCTCGGCTCATCGCTGCGCGCGGCTGCCAAGGATTCGATAACCGACTGGCTGAGTTCGGACGGCCCGAAGCTCGTCGGCCAGGAGGTCGTCACGCTGTCGACCACACCCGCCTGGGTGGACGGCAAGCTCGTGCCGCGCCCGATGTCGCTGCGCGTATTCGCCGCGCGCACCGCAAACGGCTGGCAGATCATGCCCGGCGGTTTTGCCCGCATCGGCTCCGGCGCCGATGTTGCGGCGATCGCCATGCAGTCCGGTGGTGCGGCCGCCGATGTCTGGATCGTCAGCGACAAACCGGTCGAGCGCCACACGCTGCTGCCCGCCGAAGGCAGCTTCACCCGCAACATGCCGGGCAGCCTGCCGAGTCGGGCTGCCGACAACCTGTTCTGGCTCGGCCGCTACATCGAGCGCGCGGAAGGGGCGCTACGCATCCTGCGCGCCTGGCATGCGCGTTTCGCCGAAGCCGCCGATCCGAGCCAGCCGCTGCTCGCCGACGTCTCCGACTATCTCACGGCCGTCGATATCGATACCGCCGACGCCGTGCCGGAAACGCTGCTGCGCAACATCGACAGCGCTGTTTATTCGGCCAGCAACATCCGCGACCGTTTCTCGCCGGACGGCTGGCTGGCGCTCAACGATCTCGCCAAGACCGCCCACCGCTTCCACGTCACCGTCGCTGCCGGCGACGATGCCAGCCACGCGATGACAATCCTCTTGCGGAAGCTTGCAGGCTTCGCCGGTCTCATGCATGAAAACATGTACCGCTTCACCGGCTGGCGGTTCCTTTCGCTCGGCCGTTATATCGAACGCGGCCTCCACATGACGCGCCTGCTCGGCCACATGTCGGGCCCGGAAGCGCCTGACGGCGCGCTCGACATGCTGCTAGAGATCGGCGACAGCGTCATGACCCATCGCCGCCGCTATAACGTCAACACCGCTCGGCTGACCGTCACCGACCTCTTGGCGCTCGACCCGCTCAACCCGCGTTCGGTCCTCTTCCAGGTGAACGAGATCCATCACGAAGTCGAACAACTGCCGAATGCCATGATCAACGGCCAGATGTCGCCCTTCTACCGCGAGGCGATGCGGCTCCATTCCGGCCTGGCGGTGATGACGCCGGAGGGCATGGGGGTCGAGGTCTATCAACGGCTCGAGCGCGAATTGGAGCAGCTTTCCGATCTGCTCGCCCAGACTTATCTCGGGTGACGGCGATGCTCTACGATCTCTCGCTGCACATGGGTTACAGCTACGACGCGCCAGCCTCCGGCGCCCGCCACATCATGCGCCTGATGCCCCTGTCGCTCACCAATCGGCAGCGGCTGATCGCCGGCTCGATTACCATTTCGCCCTCGCCGGACGAGCAGTCGCATTTCGTCGATTTCTTCCATCACCCCACCACCTCCTTCCTGCTGCGCGCGCCGCACGAGACGCTTGACATTCGCATGCAGGCCCGCGTGCAGGTGGAAAGCCAGCCGATCGCCGCCGATTTCTCGCCGCTGCTTGCCGACCTGCCGGAGGAGATATCAGGCATGTGGTCGCTGGCGCCGGATTCGCCGCATCATTTCCTCGGTGACAGCCCGCGCCTCACCGAAGCGCGCGAGATCGCCGAATATGCGCGAAGCTGCGCCACGCCTGATCTGACGGCCATGCAGATCGCTCATGCGCTCTGCGCCCGCATCAACAAGGATTTCACCTACGACCCGGAGGCGACGACGGTGGACACCACGCCGCTCGAGGCGTTCAAGCTGAAGCGCGGCGTCTGCCAGGATTTCACCCATGTGATGATCCAGGCTCTCAGAAGCCTCGGCATTCCGGCCGGCTACGTCTCCGGTTTCCTGCGCACCATCCCGCCACCCGGCAAGGAACGGCTGGAAGGGGCGGACGCCATGCATGCCTGGGTGCGCATCTGGTGCGGCGAGACGATCGGCTGGATCGAACTGGACCCGACCAACAACATTGCCGCCGGCATGGACCACATCGTCGTCGCGTACGGCCGGGACTATTCCGATGTCGTCCCCGTCATCGGCGTCTTGAAGAGCTATGGCGGCCACCGCGCCGTCCAGGCGGTCGACGTCATTCCGCTGAAATAATCCCAAAATTGGAAAAATCCGACGATTCGTTAAAATTGTATTGACGCCGTAAGGACAGCGGAAAGGAGGAGCGTGCCTAATATCACCCCACAGGGCCTCCATATACGGGTGAACATGATGAGCACCTCCTTTCTACAGACTCCCTGCCTACGTCGCATGCTTGGCGACCGTGGCGGTAATTTCGGAATCATGACGGCGATCCTGCTGCCCGTCCTTTTCGGGGCGGCCGGCATGGCGATCCAGGTGGGCGACATATTGCTCTCGAAGCAGCAGTTGCAGGAAGCCGCCGATTCGGCCGCGCTGGCAACCGCGACCGCGCTGGCAAACGGCACGATCCAAACCTCGCAGGCCGAGGCCTTCGCGCGGGATTTCGTCGCCGGGCAAATGGCGAATTACATGCAGAGCAGCGTCGATATCAAGAGCACGACAGGCGTCGATGTCCGGACAACGACATCGGGAAAGTCGACATCCTACCAGGTAACTGTTTCACCGAGTTACGATCTCGCCGTCAATCCGCTCATGCAGGCGATCGGCTTCAGCTCGCAGCATCTTTCGACATCGGGCACGACGGTTGGCGGCCAATCGCAAACCCAGGGCTCCATCTCGATGTATCTCGCCCTCGATAAATCAGGGTCGATGGGAGACCCTACCGCAACCGTTAACGCAGATGATCCGACCGAATCCTTTACCTATGACTGCAACCTCCACTACAACAGCAAGAATAATAAGTGGGTTTACGACAAATGCACCGGCAGCCGCACAAATTACTACACCAAGATAGAGGCGCTGAAGCTCGCTGCCGGCAATCTTTTTGGTCAACTCAATAGCGCGGATCCCAACGCAGAATATGTGCGCACAGGCGCGGTATCCTACGATATCGTTGAATACCCAGCTAGCAGTCTCGCCTGGGGGACTGTCGGTGTCTCAAGCTATGTCAACGCACTTCAGGCAAATGGCGGCACAAATTCCAGCGGCGCAATGAACACGGCCTACTCGTCTTTGACCGCTAAGAACGCCGCTGGGAACGACGCCGAAGACGCCGCCCACAAGCAGAAAACCGGGCAAGTGCCGAAAAAGTATATCGTCTTCATGACCGACGGCGACAATAACAATGATAGCAGCAACGGCCGTTCATACGACACACTGACCAAGACGACATGCGACACAGCAAAGTCCAAGGGCATCGAAATCTATACGATCGCCTTCATGGCACCCTCCGGCGGACAGGCGCTGCTGCATTATTGCGCCTCCGATGACGCCCATTATTTCCAGGCGGAAAAGATGGAAGATCTGCTTGCCGCCTTCAAGGCGATCGGAGCGAAGGCCTCCGCGCAGCTGACGCGTCTGACGAACTGACGATCGGTCCCGGCGAAAAGCCGAACAAAAAGCCGCTCCGGAACAAAGGGAGCGGCTTTTCGTTATCGCTATCCCACCCATCTGATCGGGAAAAGCGATTGAAATCAACCCCCTCGGCCCACCTGATTATGAAGGTTTCGCAAATTTTTCGTTTGTCCAAATCCCTTGTTGCAAGTGCTTAGTAACGATGCATAAACTGTCGCCGGCGCAAGCGACGAATTGATTAAATCAGGCATAACATCCTGAAACCAAATTAAAATTGGCGAGACCTGACGATGAACACTGTTTCCAAGCCGATCATCCCCTCCCCCGCCCCTCGCAGTTCAAGGCCGGAAATTCTCGCTGAAGAAATCATCGAACGTCTGACCTACCGCATCGGCAAGGATGCCAAGGTGGCAAAGCCGCATGACTGGCTGACGGCGACGATCCTGGTGGTGCGCGACCGCATCATCGACAGGTGGATGGCGTCCACCCGCGAGGTTTATGCGACCGGCGCCAAGCGCGTCTATTATCTTTCTCTTGAATTCCTGATCGGCCGCCTGATGCGCGACGCCGTCTCCAACCTCGGCCTGATGGAGGAGGTGCGCGATGCACTCGCCTCGCTCGGCGTCGATGTCAACGTCATCGCCGGCCTGGAGCCGGATGCCGCGCTCGGCAACGGCGGCCTCGGCCGTCTGGCTGCCTGTTTCATGGAGAGCATGGCGACGGTCGACGTGCCCGCTTATGGCTACGGCATCCGCTATGTCCACGGCCTCTTCCGCCAGCAGCTGGCCGACGGCTGGCAGGTGGAACTGCCGGAAAACTGGCTCGCCCATGGCAATCCCTGGGAATTCGAGCGCCGCGAAAGCGCCTATGAAATCGGCTTCGGCGGCGCCGTCGAATTCATCACCACCCATGACGACCAGCCGCGCTACGTCTGGAAACCGGCCGAGCGCGTCATTGCCGCCGCCTTCGACACGCCGGCCGTCGGCTGGCGCGGCAAGCGCGTCAACACGCTGCGCCTCTGGTCGGCGCAACCGATCGATCCGATCCTGCTCGATGCCTTCAACGCCGGCGACCACATCGGCGCGCTCCGCGAAAGCAACAAGGCCGAAAGCCTGACCCGGGTTCTCTATCCTGCCGACGCCACCCCGGCCGGCCAGGAACTGCGCCTGCGCCAGGAATTCTTCTTCTCATCGGCCTCGCTGCAGGACATTCTGCGCCGCCATCTGCAGCAATATGACGACTTCACCTCGCTGCCGGACAAGGTGGCGATCCAGCTGAACGACACTCACCCCGCCGTCTCGGTCGCCGAACTCGTCCGCCTGCTCTGTGACGTACACGGGATGGATTTCGACCAGGCCTGGGAAATCACCCGCCATACCTTCTCCTACACCAACCACACGCTTCTGCCCGAGGCGCTGGAAAGCTGGGCTGTGCCGCTGTTCGAGCGTCTGCTGCCGCGTCACATGCAGATCATCTATGCGATCAATGCCAAGATCCTGATCGACGCCCGCAAGGGCAAGAACTTCTCCGATGCGGAAATCCGCTCGATCTCGCTGATCGATGAAAGTGGCGATCGCCGCGTGCGCATGGGCAACCTCGCTTTTGTCGGCTCGCATTCGATCAACGGCGTCTCGGCACTGCACACCGACCTGATGAAGGTCACGGTCTTCGCCGACCTGCACAAGCTCTATCCCAACCGCATCAACAACAAGACCAACGGCATCACGCCGCGCCGCTGGCTGCAGCAGTGCAATCCCGGTCTCACCGGCCTGATCCGCGAAGCGATCGGCGACGAATTCCTCGATGATGCCGAGAAGCTGCGTGCGCTCGACGTGCATTCCTCCGATCCGGCTTTCCAGCAGAAATTCGCAGCGATAAAGCGCGCCAACAAGGTGGCACTCTCCAACCTCGTCGCCAGCCGCATGGGCGTGAAACTGGATCCGTCGGCAATGTTCGACATCCAGATCAAGCGCATCCACGAATACAAGCGCCAGCTGCTGAACATCATCGAGGCCGTCGCGCTCTACGATCAGATTCGCTCGCATCCCGAGCTCGACTGGGTGCCGCGCGTGAAACTCTTCGCCGGCAAGGCGGCGCCGAGTTACTACAACGCCAAGCTCATCATCAAGCTTATCAACGACGTGTCCCGCACAATCAACAACGACCCGTCGGTGCGCGGCCTGCTGAAGATCGTCTTCGTCCCGAACTACAATGTCTCGCTCGCCGAAGTCATGGTTCCGGCCGCCGACCTTTCCGAGCAGATCTCGACCGCCGGCATGGAAGCATCCGGCACCGGCAACATGAAGTTCGGCCTGAACGGCGCGCTGACAATCGGCACGCTCGATGGCGCCAATGTCGAGATGCGCGACAATGTCGGCGAGGACAACATCGTCATCTTCGGCCTCAAGGCCGACGAAGTGTCGAAGGTCCGCAGTGATGGCCACAATCCCCGCGCCATCATCGAGGGATCGCGCGAACTCGCTCAGGCGCTCGCCGCCATCGGTTCCGGCGTCTTCTCGCCCGATGACCGCAACCGTTACACGGCGCTGATCGACGGCATCTATTCGCACGACTGGTTCATGGTCGCCGCCGATTTCGACGCCTATGCCCAAGCCCAGCGCGAGGTCGACCAGATCTGGACCAACCAGTCCGCCTGGTACACCAAGACGATCAACAATACGGCGCGGATGGGCTGGTTCTCTTCCGACCGTACGATCAGGCAATATGCAGACGAAATCTGGAGAGCCGGATGAAAACGCCGAAAACGGTCCCTGAAGTAAAGCTTTCCTGGGAAATTTCGGCAGATGAAATCACGGCAATCCTTGCCGGCTCGCATTCCAATCCCTTTGCCGTCCTAGGTGTGCACCAGGCCGGCGACGCTTTCGTCGCCCGGTGCTTCATCCCGGGCGCGGAGGAGGTGACCGCCATGACGCTCGACGGCGGCGTCATTGGCGAACTGAAACAGCTCCATGCCGACGGCGTCTTCGCCGGCCCGGTTTCCCTCACCAAGCTCCAGCCGGTGCGTTACCGCGCCCGGCGCGGCGATGCCGAATGGGCTGTCACCGATCCTTACAGCTTCGGTCCGGTGCTCG
The DNA here is from genome assembly GCF_017357285.1 of Rhizobium ruizarguesonis. NCBI lineage: Bacteria > Pseudomonadati > Pseudomonadota > Alphaproteobacteria > Hyphomicrobiales > Rhizobiaceae > Rhizobium > Rhizobium ruizarguesonis. The sequence goes on from NZ_CP071678.1 coordinate 4,331,254, forward strand.
GACCGATGGATGATTATTTCGCCCGCCAGGGCTCGCACCTGCGCCTGTTCGACAAGATGGGCGCCCACCTCATCAAGCATGACGGCGCCCAGGGCATCCATTTCGCCGTCTGGGCGCCGAACGCGCAGCGCGTCTCCGTCGTCGGTGATTTCAACAATTGGGACGGCCGCCGCCACGTGATGCGCTTCCGTGCCGACAGCGGCATCTGGGAAATCTTTGCCCCTGACGTACCGATCGGCGTTGCCTACAAGTTCGAGATCCGCGGCAAGGATGGCGTATTGCTGCCGCTGAAGGCCGATCCCTTCGCCCGCCGCAGCGAGCTCCGACCGAAGACCGCCTCGATCACCGCCGCCGAGCTGGAGCAGGAGTGGGAAGACGAGGCCCATCTGAAGCACTGGCGCGAGACCGACAAGCGCCGCCAGCCGATTTCGATCTACGAGGTGCATGCCGCCTCCTGGCAACGCCGGCAGGACGGCACGATGCTGTCCTGGGACGAGCTCGCCTCCAGCCTCATCCCCTATTGCGCCGACATGGGCTTCACCCATATCGAATTCCTGCCGATCACCGAATACCCCTACGACCCCTCCTGGGGTTACCAGACGACCGGCCTCTATGCGCCGACCGCTCGTTTCGGCGAGCCGGAGGGTTTTGCCCGTTTCGTCAACGGCTGCCACAAGGTCGGCATCGGCGTCATCCTCGACTGGGTGCCGGCGCATTTTCCGACCGACGAACACGGTCTCGGCTGGTTCGACGGCACGGCACTCTACGAGCACGAAGATCCGCGCAAGGGCTTCCACCCGGACTGGAGCACGGCGATCTACAATTTCGGCCGCACCGAGGTCGTTTCCTATCTCGTCAACAACGCGCTCTACTGGGCCGAAAAATTCCACCTCGACGGTCTGCGTGTCGATGCCGTCGCTTCGATGCTCTACCTCGATTATTCGCGCAAGCACGGCGAGTGGATCCCGAACGAATATGGCGGCAACGAGAACCTCGAAGCGGTCCGCTTTCTGCAGGATCTCAACATCCGCATCTATGGCAAAAATTCCAACGTCATGACCATCGCCGAGGAATCGACCTCCTGGCCGAAAGTCTCGCAGCCCGTTCATGAAGGCGGCCTCGGCTTTGGCTTCAAGTGGAACATGGGCTTCATGCACGACACGCTAAGCTACATGAGCCGCGATCCTATCTATCGCGGGCACCATCACAACGAACTCACCTTCGGCCTGCTCTACGCCTATTCGGAAAATTTCGTCCTGCCGCTCTCGCATGACGAGGTTGTGCACGGAAAAGGCTCGCTGATCGCCAAGATGCCGGGCGACGACTGGCAGAAGTTCGCCAATCTGCGCGCCTACTACGCTTATATGTGGGGCTATCCGGGCAAGAAGTTGCTGTTCATGGGCCAGGAATTCGCCCAATGGAGCGAGTGGAGCGAAGAGAAGGCACTCGACTGGAACCTGCTTCAATACCGCATGCACGAGGGCATGCGGCGCCTGGTCCGCGATCTCAATTTCACCTATCGCAGCAAGCCGGCGCTGCATGCGCGTGACTGCGAGGGCGAAGGTTTCGAATGGCTGGTTGCCGACGACCACCAGAATTCCGTCTTTGCCTGGCTGCGCAAGGCGCCTGGCCAGAAGCCGGTCGCCGTCATCACCAATTTCACCCCTGTCTACCGCGAGAACTACTCGATCCGCCTGCCGTCCGCAGGGCGCTGGCGGGAAATCCTGAACACCGATGCCGACATCTACGGCGGCAGCGGCAAGGGCAATGGCGGGCGCGTGCAGGCCGTCGATGCCGGCGGCAACATCACCTGCTCGATTACCTTGCCGCCCTTGGCGACAATCATGCTTGAACCTGAAAATTAGTGAATGGTGGGAGGAGAAAATGGTAGAAAAGCGCGTTCAGCCACTTGCCCGCGATGCAATGGCTTATGTTCTGGCGGGCGGCAGGGGAAGTCGTCTCAAGGAACTCACCGACCGGCGTGCCAAGCCGGCCGTTTATTTCGGCGGCAAGGCCCGCATCATCGATTTCGCCCTGTCGAACGCCCTGAATTCCGGCATCCGCCGCATCGGCGTCGCCACGCAATACAAGGCGCATTCGCTGATCCGCCACATGCAGCGCGGCTGGAACTTCTTCCGCCCCGAGCGCAACGAGAGCTTCGATATTCTGCCCGCCAGCCAGCGCGTCTCCGAGACGCAATGGTATGAAGGCACGGCCGACGCCGTCTATCAGAACATCGACATCATCCAGGATTACGGCGTCGAATACATGGTCATTCTTGCCGGCGACCACGTCTACAAGATGGACTATGAATGGATGCTGCAGCAGCACGTCGATTCCGGCGCCGACGTCACCATCGGCTGCCTGGAAGTGCCGCGCATGGAAGCGGTCGGCTTCGGCGTCATGCATGTCAACGACAAGGACGAGATCATCGCCTTCGTCGAGAAGCCGGCCGACCCGCCGCCCATTCCCGACAAGCCGGATTTCGCCCTCGCCTCGATGGGCATCTACGTCTTCCACACCAAGTTCCTGCTCGATGCGCTGCGCCGCGACGCCGCCGACCCGACCTCGAGCCGCGACTTCGGCAAGGACATCATCCCCTATATCGTCAAGAACGGTAAGGCGGTCGCCCACCGCTTCGCCAAGTCCTGCGTCCGTTCGGATTTCGAGCACGAGCCCTACTGGCGCGACGTCGGCACGATCGACGCCTATTGGCAGGCCAATATCGACCTGACGGCGATCGTTCCGGAGCTCGACATCTACGACAAGTCCTGGCCGATCTGGACCTATGCCGAGATCACCCCGCCGGCGAAATTCGTCCATGACGACGAGGATCGCCGCGGCTCGGCCACCTCCTCCGTTGTGTCAGGCGACTGCATCATCTCGGGCGCCATGCTCAACAACAGCCTGCTCTTCACCGGTGTCAGGGCGAACTCCTTCTCCAAGATGGAAGGAGCGGTCATTCTGCCAAACGTGAAGATCGGACGGCGCGCGCAGCTCAAGAATGTGGTGATCGACCATGGTGTCGTCATTCCGGAAGGCCTGGTTGTCGGCGAGGATGCCGAGCTCGATGCCAAGCGCTTCCGGCGGACGGAAAGCGGCATCTGCCTGATCACGCAACCGATGATCGACAAGCTGGATATCTGACTTATGAAAGTTCTTTCGGTTTCGTCCGAAGTCTTCCCTTTGATCAAGACAGGGGGTCTGGCCGATGTGTCCGGCGCCCTGCCGATTGCTCTGAAAGCCTTCGGGGTCGAGACCAAGACCCTTCTGCCCGGCTATCCCGCCGTCATGAAGGTCATTCGCGACCCCGTCGTCAGGCTCGAATTCCCCGACCTGCTCGGTGAGCGGGCGACCGTGCTCGAGGTCCAGCACGAGGGCCTCGATCTGCTTATCCTCGATGCGCCGGCCTATTACGACAGGCCAGGCGGCCCCTATCTCGATCCGCTCGGCAAGGACTATCCGGACAATTGGCGCCGGTTCGCTGCCCTGTCGCTCGCCGCCTCCGAGATCGCCGCCGGCCTGCTGCCCGGCTGGCGGCCCGATCTCGTCCATACCCACGACTGGCAGGCGGCACTGACGTCGGTCTATATGCGCTATAATCCGACGCCGGAACTGCCGAGCGTGCTGACCATCCACAACATCGCCTTCCAGGGCCAGTTCGGTTCAGAGATCTTTCCCGGCCTGCGCCTGCCCGCCCATGCCTTCGCCACCGAAAGCATCGAATATTACGGCACTGTCGGCTTCCTCAAGGGCGGGCTTAAGACTGCCCATGCGATCACGACAGTCAGCCCCACCTATGCCGATGAGATCCTGACGTCGGAATTCGGCATGGGGCTCGAAGGCGTCATCGCCAGCCGCATCGACGATCTGCACGGCATCGTCAACGGCATCGACACCGATATCTGGAACCCGGCGACCGATCCTGTCGTCCACACCCATTACGGCTCGACGACGCTGAAAAACCGCGAGGAGAACCGTCGCTCGATCGCCGAATTCTTCGGTCTCGACAATGACGACGCCCCGATCTTCTGCGTCATCAGCCGTCTCACCTGGCAGAAGGGCATGGATATCGTCGCCAACATCGCCGACGAGATCGTCGCCATGGGCGGCAAGCTCGTCGTGCTCGGCTCCGGCGAAGCCGCACTGGAAGGCGCGCTGCTCGCCTCCGCCAGCCGCCACCCCGGTCGCATCGGCGTCTCGATCGGCTATAACGAGCCGATGTCGCACCTGATGCAGGCCGGCTGCGACGCGATCATCATCCCCTCGCGCTTCGAACCCTGCGGCCTGACCCAGCTTTACGGCCTGCGTTACGGCTGCGTTCCGATCGTCGCCCGCACCGGCGGGCTCAATGACACGGTGATCGACGCCAATCATGCCGCACTTGCGGCGAAAGTGGCAACCGGCATACAATTTGCCCCCGTGACAGAAACGGGCATGCTACAGGCAATCCGCCGTGCGATGCATTTTTACCAGGACCGAAAACTCTGGACCCAATTGCAAAAGCAGGGCATGAAATCGGATGTCTCCTGGGAGAAGAGCGCCGAACGCTACGCTGCCCTCTATTCAAGCCTCGTCTCGAAAGGCATGTGACCTAAAATGATCAAGTCCGTCCCCACCACGCCCTATCTGGACCAGAAACCCGGCACGTCGGGCCTGCGCAAGAAGGTTCCGGTCTTCCAGCAGCCGAACTATGCGGAGAACTTCATCCAGTCGATCTTCGATTCGCTGGAAGGCTATCAGGGCAAGTGCCTGGTCATCGGCGGCGACGGACGCTACTACAATCGCGAGGTCATCCAGAAGGCAGTCAAGATGGCCGCGGCCAATGGCTTCGGCAAGGTCATGGTCGGCAAAGGCGGTATCCTCTCGACGCCGGCCGCCTCCCACATCATCCGCAAGTATAAGGCTTTCGGCGGCATCATCCTCTCCGCCAGCCACAATCCCGGCGGCCCGACCGAAGACTTCGGCATCAAGTACAACATCAACAATGGCGGCCCGGCGCCGGAAAAGATCACCGACGCGATCTATGCGCGCTCCAAGACGATCGACAGCTATAAGATCGCCGATTTCGCCGACGTCAATCTCGACCGCATCGGCAAAGACGAGCTTCCCGGCGGCACGATCCTCTCGGTCATCGACCCGGTCGAGGACTATGCCGCGCTGATGGAAGAACTGTTCGATTTCGGCGCCATTCGCAACCTGATCAGCCTCGGCTTCCGCATTGCCTTCGATGGGATGAGCGCCGTCACCGGCCCCTATGCCAAGGAAATCTTCGAAAATCGTCTTGGCGCTCCCTCGGGCTCGGTGCGCAACTTCATGCCGCTGCCGGATTTCGGCGGCCATCATCCGGACCCGAACCCGGTTCACTGCAAGGAACTCTTCGATGAGATGATGGGCGATGACGCGCCCGATTTCGGCGCCGCCTCCGACGGCGACGGCGACCGCAACCTGATCATCGGCCGGGGCATCTTCGTCACACCTTCCGATAGCCTGGCGATCCTTGCCGCCAACGCCAATCTCGCCCCCGGCTATTCCGGCGGCCTCGCCGGCATCGCCCGCTCGATGCCGACATCGGGTGCTGCCGACCGCGTCGCCGAAAAGCGCGGCATCGGCATGTATGAAACGCCGACCGGCTGGAAGTTCTTTGGCAACCTGCTCGACGCCGGCATGGCGACGATCTGCGGCGAGGAAAGCTCCGGCACAGGTTCCAGTCACGTCCGCGAAAAGGATGGCCTCTGGGCCGTGCTGCTATGGCTGAATATTCTTGCCGTGCGCGGCGAGAGCGTCGCCGATATCGTCACCCAGCACTGGCAGACCTACGGCCGCAACTATTATTCGCGACATGATTACGAAGGCCTCGACACCGATGCGGCGAACGGCCTGGTGGACAATCTTCGCAGCCAGCTGCCCACCCTGCCCGGCAAGAGCTTCGGCAGCCTGAAGGTCGAGAAGGCCGACGACTTCGCCTATCACGATCCGATCGACAAATCGGTGAGCGAACATCAGGGTATCCGCGTGCTCTTCGAGGGCGGCTCCCGCGTCGTCTTCCGTCTGTCCGGCACCGGCACGTCTGGCGCAACCTTGCGCGTCTATATCGAGCGCTACGAGCCGGATTCGACTCGCCACAACATCGAAACGCAGGAAGCGCTCGCCGATCTGATCGCGGCCGCCGAAAGCATTGCCAGCATTCGTGAACGCACGGGACGCGATGCGCCAACCGTGATCACCTGATCCGGGGGAAACATGCAGGGAAGCAGTTCGGCGCAAGCCGGCGCGATCGTCTTCGAGACCGGCGTCGAATTTGCCGTGTGGTCGCATCATGCCGCACAGATCGAACTCTGCCTCTTCGAGGATGACGGCAACAGGGAATTCGCCCGCCTGCCGATGGCGCGCGACAGCAACTACATTCATCGTCTCTTTGTCGACGGACTGAAGGAGGGCGCGCGCTACGGCTATCGCGCCGATGGTATCTACGCGCCCGACAACGGCCTCTGGTTCGATCCCTCCAAACTGCTGATCGATCCCTACGCCAAGGAGATCGACCGGCCGTTCCGCTACGATCCCCGTCTCGGCATCTATGGCGAAGACAGCCAGGATCTGATGCCGAAGGCGATTGTCACCACCGATACCCCAGCTGCGATCAGCAAGCCGCTCTTCAAACCGGGTGGCTTTATCTATGAGGTGGCGGTACGGCCCTTCACCATTCTCCATCCCGACGTGCCGCAGGCAGAGCGCGGCACGGTCGCAGCGCTTGCCCATCCCTCCGTCGTCGCGCATCTGAAGCGCATCGGCGTCGATGCCGTCGAACTGATGCCGATCACTGCCTGGATCGACGAACGCCACCTGCCGCCGCTCGGCCTCACCAACGGCTGGGGCTACAATCCCGTCGCCTTCATGGCGCTCGATCCGCGGCTCGTCCCTGGCGGCATGACGGAGCTGCGCGAGACGGTCGCGGGCCTCCATGCCGAAGGCATCGCCGTCATCCTCGACCTCGTCTTCAACCATACCGGCGAGAGCGACCGTTATGGCGCGACGCTGTCGCTGCGCGGCCTCGACAACCTGCATTATTATCGCCACGCCCAGAATTGGCCGGGCGAACTCGTCAACGACACAGGCACCGGCAATACGCTCGCCTGCGATCATCCTGAGGTCCGCCGCCTCGTCATCGACAGCCTGCGCCATTTCGTGCTCAATGCCGGCGTCGACGGTTTTCGTTTTGATCTCGCCCCGGTTCTCGGCCGCACCGCGACAGGCTTCGAGCGCGACGGGGGAACACTGGCCGCGATCCTGGCCGACGATGTGCTTGCCGACCGCATCATGATCGCCGAGCCCTGGGATATCGGCCCGGGCGGTTACCAGCTCGGCAATTTCCCGCCGCCCTTCCTTGAATGGAACGACCGGGTTCGCGACGATCTGCGCTGCTACTGGCGCGGCGACGATTGGAAGACCGGCGCGCTGGCAACCGCACTCGCCGGCTCCTCCGATATCTTCTCCCGCAACGACGGCAAGGAAACGCGCAGCGTCAATTTCCTCGCCGCCCATGACGGCTTCACGCTGATTGATCTCGTCTCCTATGCCGGAAAGCATAACGACGCCAACGGCGAACACAATCGCGACGGCCATAACGAGAACCACTCCTGGAACAACGGCGTCGAGGGGGAAACCGTCTATCCGACGATCCGCAAGCGTCGCCGAGAGGATGTGATGGCGCTGATATCAACCCTCTTTGCCACCCGCGGCAGCATCATGCTGACGGCCGGCGACGAGGGCGGCCGCAGTCAGCATGGCAACAACAACGCCTATTGCCAGGACAACGAGATCACCTGGCTGGACTGGAAGGCGTTAGACGAGGGTCTCATCGCCCATACCGCCTTCGTTGCGGGGTTGCGTCGCCGCTTCACCGTCCTTTCCGAAATGGGCTTCCTGGCGGGAAATGGTGATGTCGAATGGATTTCGCTTTCCGGTGAGCCGATGACCGTTACCGAATGGGAGACGCCGTCGCTGTCCACCCTCGGCATGTTACTATCGACCGGCGACCGCTCCGCACGCGGCAGGCAGACCCGGCTTGGCGTGCTTTTCAACCGGTCGAAGAGCCGCCAATTTTTCACGCTTCCGTGTGAGGGCGAACCGGGTTGGCGCCAGTTGACGCCGGATGGAGCAACGAAAACCACTGGCCACGCAACCGTCGAGCCGCGCTCGATCGCCTTTTTCGTAGAAAATTGACCACCTCCCCGCGCTTGCGCAAATCCTTGTCGCAATCGTCACAAATGCACGATAAGGCTTTGCCGCGGCGGCTTGTTTCACGAGGAATTCATGGTCACGGAAATTTCACTCTCCGACGTGCGGGGATTGATCGGCATGGAAACGGGCCTTTCGGATTGGGTCACCGTCGACCAGACGATGATCGACGCCTTCGCGGCGGCGACTGACGACCATCAGTTCATTCATGTCGACCCCGAGCGTGCGGCAGCCGAGAGCCCCTTCGGCGGCACCATCGCGCACGGCTTCCTGACACTGTCTCTGCTGTCGACGATGAACTACAATTGCCTGCCGAAAGTGCGCGAACAGACCCTGGGTATCAACTACGGATTCGAACGTGTCCGCTTCATGACGCCGGTGAAAAGCGGCGCCCGCGTCCGCGGCCGCTTCCTGCTTTCCGAAGCCCGCTTCCGCGGCGCCGGCATGCTGATGACCACCTATGACGTTACGATCGAGATCGAAAACGAGAAGAAGCCGGCACTGACGGCAAAATGGATCACCATCATCCAATTCGACCCGAAGGACCGTCCCGCGGACATCTGAGCAAAATCGCTTTGTTATTCGGCCGAATTGAACACGGCTTCGAGAGCATGTCCGTCGGGATCCATGACGAACGCCGCATAATAGTGCTCACCGTAATGAGACCGCAGGCCGGGACGGCCATTGTCGCTGCCGCCATGCGCGATTGCCACCGCATAGAACCGATCGACCGCCTGGCGGCTCGGCGCGGCAAACGCCAAGTGAAAACCCGGGCCGGGCGCACGCTGGCCGTCCGGGCGATGCTTGATCGCCAGCTTGTCCCCGCCGCCGGGAAGGCCGTAGCCGACTGCCTGCCCTGTTTGCCCTGGCCTGATATCGTCCCAGACCCTGATATAACCGAGCGCGGCAAAGGCGGCATCGTAAAATACCGCCGACCGCTCGATATCGGAAACACCGAGGGAGACATGGTGCAGCATTCGCTTACCCCTTGAATGAGCGCACGCCCGCGATTTGCTGAGACTCAGTGCCCAGCGTCTTCAGCCGCCTCGTTCAGCAGCCCGAAGACATAATCCGAAAACGACCGCCAGCACTCCACCCGGAACGTGTCTTCTTCCGTACGGAAAAGCACGATTTCCGCCTTGCCGAAGACCGTGCGCGATGCGGCGCCGACCGGAAAGGAAGAAAGCGACAGATCCTGTGGGCAGCCGCCCGAAAGCGTCGCCTCGGCACCCGGTCCCGAAACGATGATCGCGACATTGCGGTGGGAAACGTCGGTCGCCGAATGCAGCGTACCGGCGGCGGAAAGTGCAGCCATCAGACCGGCGCCGGCCTCATCGATCACCAGCCACTCGTCCGGGCCAATCCAGAGCGCCGATCGGGCGCCGGCCCGGCCGGATGTCTTCGGAGCATCCGGCAGCGTCAGGCCGAGAGCAGAAGAAAGTGCCGAGAGCGATTCCGCCGGCGCGCGTAGCGCCACCCGGCTGGCCGTGGGTGCGGTCGTCAACCGCACCGCTGCGGAGCCGCCGAGACGTCCGGCCAGCGCCGGTTTACGAATTGCGACATCAGCCATGGATGCGGCCCCCTTCCTTGTCAAAGAATACCAGATCCGTCACTTCGACGGCGATCGTCCGGTCCGGCATCGGCACATAGAGCGTTTCGCCCATCCGCGCCCGGCCGCCGGCGACGAGCGCGAAGGCAATCGACCTGCCGCAATTGTCCGACCAATAGGCTGATGTGACGTGGCCGAGCATGGTCATCGGCTTCGGCTCGTTCGGGCTCGCGACGATCTGCGCGCCTTCTTCGAGCACCAGCTTCGGGTCCTTGGTGACGAGGCCGACGAGCTGCTTGCGCCCGTCCTTGACGAGATCCGGCCGCTTCAACCCGCGAATGCCGACGAAATCCGTCTTTTTCTTCGAAACCGCCCAGGAAAGTCCGGCGTCATCGGGGGTCACGGTCCCATCCGTATCCTGTCCGACGATGATGTAACCCTTCTCGGCGCGAAGAACGTGCATGGTCTCCGTGCCATAGACGCAGGCACCGAGCGGTTCGGCATTGGCCCAGACCGCTTCGAGCACCGACTGGCCGTAATCGGCCGGCACATTGATTTCGAAGCCGGTTTCGCCGGTGAAAGAGACGCGGAAGAGCCGCGCCGGCACGCCGCAAACCGTGCACTCGGCAACGCTCATATGCGGGAAAGCCTCGTTCGAAAGATCGAGCCCTTCAACCAGCGGCGCGACGATCTCGCGCGCCTTCGGTCCCTGCACGGCGATGACAGCCCATTGTTCGGTCACCGAGGTCAGCCATACCTTCAGATGCGGGAATTCCGTCTGCAGGTAATCTTCCATGTGATGGAGAACACGCGGCGCGCCGCCGGTGGTCGTCGTCACATGGAAACGGTCGTCCGCCAGGCGTCCGACAACGCCGTCGTCATAAACGAAACCGTCCTCGCGGGTCATGATACCGTAGCGGGCCTTGCCGGGCTTCAGCGTGTCCCAGGCATTGGTGTAGACGAGGTTGAGGAATTCCGCCGCATCCGGCCCCACCACCTCGATCTTGCCGAGCGTCGAGGCGTCGAAGATACCGGCCGCCTCGCGTGCCGTCCGGCATTCGCGAGCCACCGCCTGATGCATGGTCTCGCCGGCCTGCGGATAGAACCAGGCACGCTTCCAGTTGCCGACATCCTCGAAGACCGCGCCATGGGCTTCTTCCCAGGCGTGCAGCGGCGTCTTGCGCGTCGGATCGAACAGCTCTCCGCGCGAATGGCCGATCAGCGTACCGTAGGTGACCGGCGTATAGGGCGCACGGAAGGTGGTGAGTCCGACCTGCGGGATTTCCTTGCCGAGCATTTCGGCGGCAATCGCCAGGCCATGCATGTTGGACAGTTTGCCCTGGTCCGAGGCCATGCCGTTGGTCGTGAAGCGCTTGATATGCTCGATCGAATGCATGCCCTCGCGCACGGCAAGGCGGATATCCTTGGCGCAGACGTCATGCTGGAAATCGATGAAGGCCTTGGCGTTGGTCTTCGGTCCGGCGCCTTCGGCGGCACCAATCATGCCGCCCGTCCAGTCATAGGCCTGTTCGGCCGAAATTGCGATCTTCTCGCCGCTGCTTCTGCCGGTGGCCTGCGCCATCAGTTCGCCGGCGGCAAGCGATTCCTCGATCGTCCGCTGCAGGTCGTCGGTGCCGTTACAGGCGCCGACGGAGAGGCAGTCCTGCGCATAGGAGCCGGGCAGGAAACGCTGGCTTTCGGCATCGAAGGCCACTTTGCCGCGCGACTGCGAGAACAGATGGACGGACGGTGTCCAGCCGGCCGAAACCAAGAGCGCATCGACCGCGATCTTGCGCGGCGAACCGCCGCCGTTGCGCGCCACCGTCATCGACGAGATGCGCAGCCGTCCCGAGGTGTTGACGACCGACTGGCCGGCCAGAACATCGATGCCGAGCGCCCGCGCCTCCTCCAGCACCGCCGCTCCCGGCGTCTGCCTGCAATCGACGATGGCGGCGATCGAAACACCGGATCGTTTCAGATCGAAAGCCGCCTCATAGGCCGAATCATGCGCCGTGTAGATGCCGACTTTGGCCCCGACAGCAACGCCGTAATGATTGAGATACATCCGCCCCGCCGAGGCGAGCATGATGCCCGGCCGGTCATTGTTCGGAAATACCATGTGCCGTTCGATCGCGCCGGTGGCAAGGATCACCCGCTTCGCCCGGACCTGCCAAAGCCGCTCACGCGGCAGATCGCGGGTAGGCTTGGCGATATGATCGGTGACGCGCTCGGCAAGACCGACGAAATTGTGGTTGTAGTAACCGAAGGCGGTCGTGCGGGTGAGCACTTCGACATTATCCATCGCCTTCAGCCGCGCCACGGCCTTCTGTGCCCAGCTATTGCCGTCCTGTCCGTCGATCCTCACGCCGGCATCGTAGCGCAATGCCCCGCCCGCTTCCGCCTGCTCGTCGCAAAGGATCACGCGGGCGCCGGTCTCGGCCGCAGCCAGCGCCGCCGAAAGCCCGGCAACACCGGCGCCGACCACCAGCACGTCGCAATGGGCATAGCGGCTGGCATAATGGTCTGGATCCTCCTCCGTCGGTGCGACGCCGAGGCCGGCGGCACGACGGATGAGCGGTTCGTAGACGTGTTTCCAGGCGGCGCGCGGCCACATGAAGGTCTTGTAGTAGAAACCAGCGGCAAAGAACGGCGACATCAGATTGTTGACCGCACCGACGTCGAAGGCAAGCGAGGGCCAGCGGTTTTGCGAGCTGACGATCATGCCGTCGAAGACTTCCTGCACGGTGGCGCGCACGTTCGGCTGCTTGCGCGCCGTATCGCGGGAAACGTCGATCAGCGCGTTCGGCTCTTCGGCCCCTGCCGACAGAATACCGCGGGCCCGGTGATATTTGAACGAACGGCCGATGAGATGCACGCCGTTGGCGATCAGCGCCGAGGCGACGGTATCACCTTCGAGCGCCGTATAACTCTTGCCGTCGAAGCTGAAGCGCGCGGTCCTGGCCGGTGTCAGGCGCCCCTTGCCGGCGATACGGTTCACGCCGCTCATTGCGCCTCTCCTTCCACGGCTTCATATGTCTCGACAGGCCCATGCTGCTTGGCCGCCGCACCGATCTCAGGCTTTGGCTCCCCCGCCTTGTAGGTCATGATGAACTTGTCGGTCACCGTATCGCGTGCCGCGTTGAAGAAGCGCCCGCAGCCGTGAATATGCCGCCAGCGCTCGAAGATCAGCCCCTTCGGATTGTCGCGGATAAAGAAATAAGACTCGAATTCCTCGTCCGAAATCGAGGCGATATCGGCGGGCCGCGCGATATGCGCGTCACCTGCGCCACGGAATTCGAGCTCGGAGCGCTCTTCCTGACAGTAGGGGCAATAGATCAGCAGCATGTGTTACCCGTCTTAGAGTTCCGACCCGGAAACATTGGTTCCGGGAGGTTGATTGCAGAGACGCTTTCCCATCGTCACATAGGGAATGAGGCGCTTGAGAAGCTGTTCGAAATTGTCGTAGGGCTCCAGTACGTCGGTCATGCCGATATTCGCAAAAGCCATCATGGTAATATCATTGTCGATCGCGAAAGCACGTCCCGGCGTTCCGCCGGCCTCAGGCACGAAATAGACGGCTGGCTTGCGCAGGATCATTGCGCAAAGCAGCGTGCCGCTCTCGGCAACGAAGGGCCATTCGCTTTCGCCGGCAGCCTTGTGGATCTTCTGCAGGCGGAAATCTCCGACGCCGGGAAAGACGTCACCGGCCGGCATGGCCGCGCCGCTGATCCCGATCGTCAGGAGAGCCTCCGTCAACATCAGTGCGCCACCGCCGCCGCCGCCGCCTCGTCGATCAGCCGGCCGCTGCGGAAGCGCTCCAGCGTCAGCCCGGCATTGAATTTGTGCGGCTCATCGCGGGCAATCAGATGCGCAAAGAGATTGGCCGAACCCGGCGTCGCCTTGAAGCCGCCGGTGCCCCAGCCGCAATTGACGTAGAGCCCGGGAACCGGCGTCTTCGACTGGATCGCCGAACGATCCGGCGTATTGTCGACGATGCCGCCCCATTGCCGCATCATCTTGACGCGCCGGAACATCGGGAAGAGCTCGCAGATGGCGTCGAGCGTGTGCGTGATGATCTGCAGCCCGCCGGTCTGGGAATAGGAATTGTACTGGTCGGTGCCGGCGCCGATGACGAGCTCTCCCTTGTCGGACTGGGAGATATAGGCATGCACCGTGTTCGACATGACGACGCAGGGAAAGATCGGCTTCAGCGGTTCGGAAACCAGCGCCTGCAGCGGGCTCGATTGCAGCGGCACGCGCACGCCAGCCATCTGCATGACAGTGGTAGTATGGCCGGCCGCCGACACCGCCACCTTCCTGGCGCCGATGAAGCCACGCGAGGTCTCGACCCCGGTCACCCGTCCATCGGGGCCGCGCCGGATACCGGTCACTTCGCAATTCTGAATGATGTGCACGCCGCGGTCTGACGCCGCCCGTGCATAACCCCAGGCAACCGCATCGTGCCGCGCCGTGCCGCCGCGCCGCTGCAGGGCCGCCCCGTTGATCGGGTAGCGCGCGCTGGCTGAGATATCGAGCGGCGGACAATAGGCCTTCGCCTGTTCCGGTGTCAGCCATTCATTGTCGATACCATAGAGCCGGTTGGCATGGATATGCCGCTTGAAGGACTGCTGGTCGTGAATATTGTGCGAGAGCATCATCACGCCACGCGGCGAATACATCACATTGTAGTTGAGCTCCTGGGACAGCCCCTCCCAGAGCTTCATCGAATGCTCGTAGATGTGCATGCTCTCTTCGTAGAGATAGTTCGAGCGGATGATGGTCGTGTTGCGCCCGGTATTGCCGCCGCCGAGCCAGCCCTTCTCGATCACCGCGACATTGGTGATGCCGTGCTCCTTGGCGAGATAGTAGGCAGCACCCAGGCCGTGGCCGCCGGCGCCGATGATGACGACGTCGTATTCGGCACGCGGCTCCGGTGACGTCCACTGCTTCTCCCAGCCCTTGTGGCCGCGAAGGGCCTCCCGTGCCACGGCAAAAACCGAATATTTCCGCATCCGCCTTCTTCTCCTTCGGGAAAGGGCTTGTTCTCCGCGCTCATACAAATCGCAAATCCAAATGCGGCACAACGGTTCTTTTGCGACGCGCGAGAGCTTTGGTTTCGACACGCTGAAGAGAATGCCGCTTCAGGCGAATGACGCCGGCGACGGCATTTGCGCTTAACCGCTGACCCTGGGTCCTAACCCAACAGGGTTAGAAGACAAGCAATTGCTAAAATGTTAACAATCACATGTTGTGGGGTATGTGTATCATGTGGGGTTGGCGCTCAGTATCAGTCGCGACGCTTTGCATCGCGTTAAGCAGCGCATGGCCGGCACCCGCCGCCGAGCCGGTCGGCCAGGCTGTCGTCATCAAGACAGAGGTGACGGGACAGAGCGGTCCTATCGAGGTCGACACCAGCGTTCATCGCAACGAGCGCATCAAGACATCGCAATCGGGGCTTGGCCAGTTCCTGTTTCGTGACGGCACAAAGCTCGCGGTCGGCTGGGGTTCGTCGGTCGTCATCGACAAATATGTCTTCGATGATTCCCAATCGGTCAAGAAACTGACCATCAGGGCGGCAAAGGGTACGTTCCGCTGGGTCAGCGGCAGTTCCAACTCCTCGGCCTACCAGATCCTGACGCCGGCCGGCACGATCGGCGTACGCGGCACCGCTTTCGATTTCTACGTCGGCCCTGACGGCACGACCGCCGTCGTGCTGCTGAATGGTGCTGCCCGTTTCTGCGGTCCGGGCGGCTGCCGGCAGTTGCAGCAGCGCTGCGATTGCGTGGTGGCCAAGCCGAACGGCAATATGTCGGCGGCGCGCCGGGTCGATCCGAGCATCTTCGAGACGCTCGGAAATGAGCGCGCCCTGCCCTTCCTCTCCGGCAATCAGCGGCTTGCGGGCGGCATAGGCATGCTCGGCGGCTGCAATATGGCCTCCGTCGCGCCGGAAAGAAAGGACAGAAAACGGCCCCCGCCTCCGGCTTCGCCCGTGCCGCAGAGGCAGGATCCGCCGCAGAAACAGGCCGAGCCGCAGAAGGAGCGGCCGACCAAGCCTGACACGCCGCATCACGACAAACCGGATAAACCCGACAAGCATGATGGCCGTGGCCGGCATGAACATCACGATCAGCACGATGATCACGACTATCACGATCAAGGGCATCATCGAGATCGTGACCGCGATCACGATAAAGATCGCGATCGTGATGGGGACGGGAACCACGACAGGGGCCGGAATTTCAATCGCAACCGCTGATGCCGTCAATCGGCGACGCTCTTCTCGAAACCATCATGCACCTCGCGGAAGTGATCGCTTCTGCCGGATATCCGCTGGTAGAATTCCGCCAGCCCGCCGATCACCTGCGCCGCCCTGAGCTTTGCCGTGCCGATAAGCTTGCGCGTATTTTTCGAATGCGAATGCAGCGCCTGTGTCAGCTGCTCATGAACCACCGCAAGCGCGGCGAACTCGGCGGAGGTTGCGACGCGCTCGTCGCCGACGACGGCGAGGATCTGCGTTCGGCTGCTTTTCCCCTTGAGCGGAATGGCGCCGGCCTCGATCAGCGCCATTCCCTGCGCCGATCTCGCCGTGCTGTCTGATATCAGAATATCGAAACCGACCTCTTTGCAGCATGATTCCAGCCGCGCCGCAATGTTGACGGCATCGCCGACCGCCGAATAGTTGAAGCGCGTCTTGGCGCCCATATTGCCGACGCAGGCAAGGCCGGTATGGATGCCGATGCCGATCCCGACCTCTTGTCCGGATCCGAAGCCGAAAGCGTCGCCGGCGTTCAGTTCGGCCAGCGTTTCGCGCATGGCAAGCGCTGCGCGAACGGCCTTGGTTTCATGGTCCGCCACATCGACGGGTGCATTCCAGAACGCCATGATCGAATCGCCGATGAACTTGTCGAGCGTGCCTTCATTGGCCACCACATGGCGGCTCAGCGCATCGAGCAACGTATTCAGGAACGCGACCACGGCAGTCGGCGCCAGCCGCTCGCTGATCTCGGTGAAGCTCCTGACATCGACGAACATGACCGTCAGCTCGCGGTCGTCTCCGCCGAGGCGCAACGCGTCGCGGGAATGCTCGATGCGATGGAGCAGCGACGGGGAAAGATAATGCCCGAAGGCGCGCCGCACCTCGCGCCGCTCTCTGTCGATCACCAGGATCCGGAACGAGGTCGAGGCGAAATGGGTGATCGATCCGCTGATGATCGGAGCCAGCGGATCGAGGAGAAGCCCCGCATAAAGAAACGAGAGCCAGGACGCCACCAGTGCCATGGCCGTAATCAGCAGGCCGCAGGCCAGAGCGACGGCGGGACTGACGAAGGTCGTCACCCCGACGAGCAGGCATCCGAGCACGGCGATCATCAGGATTTCCAGCCCGTCCGCCCAGTCGGGCCGCGAGAGAAAGCGGCCGGAGAGGATCTGCTCGACGGCCTGCGCATGCAGCGAAACGCCGGGAACGTTCTCGCCGAGCGCGGTGACGCGGATGTCCTGCAGGCCGGCCGCCGACGTCCCGACGAAGACGATGCTGCCGTCGATGGCGGCGGCGACATCTGGAGAGACCCCTTCGGCCGCAAGCACCTGCCGGGCGGATATATAACGCTCCGCCCGGTCGGGGGTGACATAGAGCCAGAGCTCGCCCGCCGCCGTCAGCGGCACGACGAAATCCCCGATCTTTACCGATGTCATGATGCCGGCCCGATCGGGCGCGCCTGATAAAACATATGTGGAAGCCCCCTGTGCGACACGCAGCGCCTCGATCGCGAGATTCGGATAGAGCTGCTCGCCGTCGGTCAGGAACAGGGGGACCGCCCGTACCACCGGCGAGGGATTGCCGGGATTGAGGCTGATGTGGCCGAGCCCCGCCGCGTTGGTCTCCAATTGCGGCCGCAGCGGCGTCGAGGCACCGAGATAGGGTGGAGCCGAAACGGGGCTTTCGCCTGTAAAGGCAAAGCCCGCCTTCACCGGCGGCCGGTAGTGGCCTTCATTGGAAAGGCCGAAGCCGAGCACGACGGGTTTTTCGACAATCGATCGAGCGAATATCTCGTCGTTGTCGGGCAGTTTCTCGGCAAGCGCAGGGTCTATCCCCGCGACGTCGCGGACAACATTGCGCGGTGACAGCCGGTCCGGCTCGGCGAAAAGAATATCGAAGGCGATGGCCGATGCGCCCATCTCCGACAGCCGGTTCACCAGCAAGGCCATCCGGTCGCGCGGCCAGGGCCATTGGCCGAATTCGTGCAACGAGGTCTCGTCGATGTCGATCACGCGCACCGGCATCGGCTCGAAGGTTCTGGGAACCAGCCGCTGATACTCGTCAAAGGTCACGCCGCGGATCAACTTGAAGATCCCGGGATCACTTGCTCGAAGGATCGTCAGCGCAGTCACGATCGCCAGGCCGAGAACGACACCGATTTGCTGCGCACGCGTCATGATCTCACCGGGTGTCCCCTCCCACGGCCGGCAGGGCGACCCGCACCTGCCGGCAGACAAGCTACGCCGCTTTCCTCCCAAACGCCATTCGCAGATGCATCCCGGGGGCGCGCTCTTTTCAGCCTCCCGCATTTCGCTTTCCGGCGAACTGCAGGGAACCGTCTTCAATACGGCCACGCCTCCAGTTTTCGCCGGGCTTGCCTGGATGAAAAGGCTTCAACCTTGCCCGGCGCGCGGTGAAATGCTCTTGTAACGATCGAAAATCGGATGCTCTTTCGAGAGAAGGATGAAGGTCGCCGTGATTTCCGAATCCGCCGCACGCCGAAGCGGCTACTGGCTGATTGTCGTCGTGCTGGCAATGCTCGCCGGGCTGCCGCTTGCCGTCTGGCTTGATATCAGCGATCTCTCGGGCAATACCCTGCGGCGCCAGGCCCGCGACATGAGCTCGCTGATATCGAGCATCCGCTCCTATTATTCCACGAATGTCGTGGGACGCGTTCTGGCCGCCCATGCCAGCGGCGCGACCGAGGGCACGGTGGTGTCCCACAACTATGCGAATATTCCAGGCGCCATCCCGCTGCCGGCCACGCTTTCCCTGGAGCTCGGCGACGTCATCAAGGAGCAGCAGGCCAATATCACCTACCGTTTCGTCTCCGACCTGCCGTTCAAGAGCCGCGCATCCCACGAGCTCGACGACTTCGAGAAAAAAGCGCTCGCTGCGTTGCGCGCCAATCCGCAGCAGACCCTGAACGATCTCACCCGCGTCGGATTGACCGATACCTTGCGGTTCATCACCCCCGTCGTCATGGGCCAAGCCTGTGTTGCCTGCCACAATACCCACCCCGAAAGCCCGAAGACCGATTGGAAGGTGGGCGATGTTCGCGGCATTCAGGAAGTCATCATCCGGCAGCCCTACGCGAGCAACGTCTTCGCCTTCAAATACCTGCTCTGCTATTTTCTTTTCGTCGCCGTCATCGGCATCAGCTTCATTGTGCTCCAGCGACAGCAGACGCGCGCAATCCATAGCGCCAACCAGGATCTGGAAGCGGCGAACGAATTCCTCGCCAGCGTTTCGATGAAGATTTCGCGCTATCTCTCGCCGCAGATCTACAAGAGCATCTTCTCCGGGCAGAAGGACGTCGTCGTCCATACCGAGCGCAAGCGCCTGACGATCTTCTTCTCCGACATCAAGGACTTCACGGCGACGACCGAGCGCCTGCAACCGGAAGCCCTGACGGAGATGCTCAACGAATATCTGACCGAGATGTCGAACATTGCCCTGGAGCATGGCGGCACGGTGGACAAATTCATCGGCGACGCGATGCTGGTCTTCTTCGGTGATCCCGAAACCAAGGGCCCGGAAGAGGATGCGAAAGCATGTCTGCGCATGGCCGTCGACATGCAGCGCCGTCTCGGCGAACTCAAGGACAGATGGCGCAGAAACGGCACCGAAGAGCCTTTCGTCGTCCGCATGGGGGTAAACAGCGGCTATTGCAATGTCGGCAATTTCGGCAGCAACGACCGCATGGACTATACGATCATCGGGGCGGAGGCCAATCTCGCAGCCCGGCTGCAATCGATCGCGCAAGGAGGAGAGATCGTCATCAGCTACGAAACCTACGCGCTGGTGAACGAAATCGTCGACGCCCATCCCCTGCCGCCGATCACCATGAAGGGCATACAGCGCGAGATCGTGCCCTATGCGGTGGATGGGTTGACGCTCGGTGCGGACCACAAAAGCCGCGTTCTCAGCGAGCACCTCTCGGGCCTTGACCTGCATTTGGATATGAGCCGGCTGGAGCCTGCCGATCGCCTCCGGGTCAGGACGGCTCTCAAGGAGGCGATCGCCGCGCTGGACGAAACCCTGCCCGAAACCGCCGGATCGTGACCGGATATCGGGCAAGCATGATTTTTCCGTGCGCCTCCCATATCCATCTGGACTTCCCGTGCCCAATCTGCTATCCCGCATCACCAATCGCAAGGCTGCGGCCGCGCGAACGTTATTGTTTTGCCTCTGGCCGCTGCGCCGCCTCCGGCATCAACCAACCAAAGGAACGTGATTCTCGTGCAGGTACTTGTCCGCGATAACAATGTTGATCAGGCTCTCCGCGCTCTCAAGAAGAAGATGCAGCGCGAAGGCATTTTCCGCGAAATGAAGATGCGCGACTACTACGAGAAGCCGTCGCAGAAGCGCGCTCGCGAAAAGGCCGAGGCTGTTCGTCGCGTTCGCAAGCTGGCCCGCAAGCGCGCCCAGCGCGAAGGTGTGGTCGCACGCTGAGCGTTTCCGTCGTTTTTTCGACGTTTTCAGATGCATTGTGGCGGGGGCGATGGGTTCGCCGCCGCTTTTTTAGTTTGCCGCTGAAGATCGCATATCCGCGCACCGGGTATGCCGCATGGGGAAAGCGAGCCCGAATGGCTGTCAACACCTTCAATCCGTCCCGCGCTTTGCGCTTGCAGAAAACGGCGTTCCTGACCGCTTTGGCGCTGGCGGCAATGTTCGGCCTCGCCGGCTGCGACACGACCAATACCTCGGATGCCGTGATCCGCATCGATAAGGCGCAGGGCTCGGAAGAAAATATCGCTTCGCTGACGGCGGTTATCAACGCCAATCCGCGGGATCCGGAAGGTTACAACGTCCGTGGTTCCGCCTATGGCCGCGCCGGCCAGTTCCGCCCGGCGCTGAACGATTTCAACACGGCGCTGCAGATCAATCCGCGGTTTTTCCAGGCTTACGCCAACCGCGCCCTCGTCTATCGCAATATGGGCCAGCAAGCCCAGGCGATTGCCGACTACAATGCCGCTCTGCAGATCAATCCGAGCTACGACGTCGCCTATATCGGCCGCGGCAATGTCTATCGCATGGCCGGCCAGGACGACCAGGCCTTCAACGATTTCGACAAGGCGATCCAGCTCGGCACCACCGATGGCCGCGCCTATCACAATCGTGGCCTGATCTATCAGAAGCGTAATCAGCAGGATAAGGCGATCGACGATTTCTCGAAAGCGATCTCACTCGCGCCGAATTCGCCCGAGCCCTATAATGGCCGCGGCATTTCCTATATCGCGTTGAACGACGACGACAACGCCTTTGCCGATTTCAACCATGCGATCGAGCTCAACGGCAACATTGCCGAATCCTGGGCCAACCAGGCGCTCGTCTACGAACGCCGCGGCGACAAGGCAAAGGCCGCCCGCTCCTATCGCCACGCGATCGGCCTCGACCCCAAATACCAGCCGGCTCGCGACGGCCTTGCCCGCGTCGGCGTGGCCCCAGCCGGCTAAAGACATAATTGGGCGGCCCGGAGCATCGGGCGACCCGCAACCACCACTTGCCGGTCGCACCACCCATCGGACACCGGCAAAGGCCCTGATGATTCGAACGAATCTTCCGGCTCTGGATATCATGGAGGTGATATCGTGCCACGCCAGGCGGTGGAAGCGACGTGGCGCAAGGGCGGCCGCATCGCCATTAAGACGCGACGCCGAAAAAGCGTCCGTCGTCGTCGATGGCCTGTCATAGTATGTTGCAACCTGCTCTTGCTCCCCCTAACATGGACCTGCTTCGATAGCCCGCTATCGGACGTTTGAACACGTGTTGGGGGCGGTTTGCGAGAGATGTGGATCTTTGCTGTCCTGGCCGCAAACGAAAAACGTTGCGGGCCACGCGCATTACAGCGCCGCGCGTCTTTTCAGACGCGCAAAGGACATTGCAACATTTTGAATTGCGACAGATGAAGATCGTCGCGCTGTTCTTTCCGAAAGCCTCGATCGGAACCTACCTCGTCGCCATGGCGGTGGCGATCGCATTGCCGATCTTCGCCTTCGTGGCGCTGCTTCTGCTGCAGCTGGAGGACAACCAGCGTTCGACGCTGAAGCGCGAGACGGCCCAGGATGCGCTTGCCCTTTCACGCATCATCGACCGCCAGCTTCAGGACATGGCGACGACCCTGCGGCTGCTTTCGAGTTCGCCCGAGCTTGAAAACGGCAATCTCGCCTCCTTCCACGAGCGCACGGAAACGGCCCTTAGAGACAACACTCTTTTCGTCATTGCCGTCGACCGCACCGGCCAGCAGCTGCTGAACACGCGCCGGGCGTTCGGCACGCCGCTCGGCAAAACGGCGAACATGACATCCCTCGAAGCGGTCATGGCTTCCGGTCGCATCGAGGCATCAGACGTCTTTCGCGGCCGGACCAGCGGCGAATGGGTCTATAACGTCACCCTGCCACGGAAGAATGATCCGGTCGCGGCCCTCATCATCACGCAGGATGCCAAGGATCTGGGCAAGCTCGTGACCACCGAAGGCCTTGCGCCCGGCTGGTCGGCCGCCGTCATCGATGAGAGCGGCCACGTCGTTGCAGCGACCGGCCCTGCCAATCTCGAACCCGGCACGCCCTTCGACCCACGCATTCTACCGGCGCTCACCGTGTCCCGCGGCGTCTTCCAAGACGAGAAGATCCTGCCGCACATGCTCCTCGGTTATGCCCAAATTCCCGGTTGGTCGTGGAAGACGGTGATCTGGGGACCGATCGCCCAGGCTTCGATCCTCAGCACCTGGCGTTTCCTCATCATCGGCGGCGTGGCACTGGTGCTCGTCGCCGTGCTGGCCGCCTATGCCGTCGCACGGCAGGTGCGCACCACCATCCGCGATATCGCCGACATGGCGAACCGCATGGGCGAAGGCCATATCGTCTCACCGGTCGAAACCAGCGTCATCGAGGCGAACCAGGTGGCGATTGCCCTTTCGAATGCCTCTTTCGATCGTAGCCAGACCGAGGACCGGCTGCGTTTCGTCATGCACGAGCTCGTCCACCGCACCAAGAATCTCCTGACGCTTGCCCAGGCAATGATGCGCCAGCTCGCCAAGCAGTCCGACAGCGTCGAGTCCTTCCGCGCCGCCGTCTCCGACCGCCTCGAGGGGTTGGTGCGTTCGATCGAGCTGCTGACCAGCGAGCAATGGGGAGGCGTGTCGCTGCGGCGGGTCGTCGACATCCATCTGCAGGCCTTCCCGCAATCGCGCGAGCAGATCAACATCAGCGGCAAAGACTTCGTGCTGAAGCCGGATGCCGTGCAGAATCTCGGCCTCGCCTTGCATGAACTCGCCACCAATTCGGTGAAATACGGTGCGCTTTCCGTACCGCAAGGCCGTGTCCGCTTCGAGTGGCGCGACGTCAGCGAAGAAGACAAGCCGGATGCCCTGCTTCGCTTCACCTGGGAAGAGCGCGGCGGCCCACCGGTCACCGAGCAGCCATCGCGCTCGGGCTTCGGCACGACCGTTATCAAAGCCCATGCCGCCTCCGCCTTCCGCGGCACGGTCGAGATCGATTTCCGGCCCGAAGGCCTGTTATGGGTGCTGACGGCGCAGCGCGCGACGCTGGAGCGGGACTAAGCCCCGGGAACAATCGCTACCTCCACCCGTTTCGGACAGGTCGTTCCAAAGGAGAAAGACCATGTTCAAGCAAACGATGATCGCAGCCGCGGCGCTGACGGCCACTGCCTGGGCGAGCCCGGCGGGCGCGGAAAACTATGTCACGCTTGGCCGTCTGGTCTGCGGATCGGATGGCGGTCAGGGTCTGATCGTCACCTCGCAGAAGAACCTTATCTGCACCTATACGCCGGCGGCTGGCGGCGCAAAGGCAGTCTATGCCGGCAAAATCGAGAAATTCGGCCTCGATATCGGCCAGACCGGCAAGAGCGTCATGATCTGGCAGGTGCTGGCAAAGACAGGCACGGATATCCCGCAATTCGCCCTTGCCGGCGAATATTACGGGATCGGCGCCGATGCGAGCATCGGTGCAGGCGCCGGCGCCAAGGTCATCGCCGGCGGCACCGACAAGGCCTTCATGCTGCAGCCGTTGAACGTCCAGGCTCAGGAAGGCCTGAACCTGGCGATCGGCGTCGAAAAGATGACACTCGTGCCGGGCGAAACCTGACGAAAGCGGCCGCCCAGCCAAGGCAGACAGCAGTGGCCTGCCGCGTGAACGAAGCAGCCGCCCGAAGGGCGGCTGTATCTGCGTCGATCAGTGCGCGATCGCCTTGTTGATATCCTCGGTCATCTTCTTCGCATCGCCGAGCAGCATCATCGTACCATCCTTGTAGAACAGCGTATTGTCGATGCCGGCATAACCTGAACCGAGCGAGCGTTTGACAAAGAGGCAGGTCTTTGCCCGGTCGACGTCGAGGATCGGCATGCCGTAGATCGGCGAAGTCTTGTCGTCGCGCGCCGCCGGATTGGTGACGTCATTGGCGCCGATGACATAGGCGACGTCGGCCTGGGCGAATTCCGAGTTGATATCCTCGAGCTCGAAAACCTCGTCATAGGGAACATTCGCTTCGGCGAGCAACACGTTCATGTGGCCGGGCATCCGGCCTGCGACCGGGTGGATCGCATATTTCACCTCAACGCCGTTCTTCTTCAGATTGTCGGCAAGTTCGCGCAGCGCATGCTGGGCCTGGGCGACGGCCATGCCGTATCCCGGCACGATGATGACCTTCGATGCGTTGGCCATCAGATAAGCCGCATCCTCGGCCGAGCCGAGCTTGACGGTCTTGTCTGATGTGTCGGGTCCGCCGGACGCCGTCTCGCCGCCGAAACCGCCGAGGATGACGGAGACGAAGGAACGGTTCATGCCCTTGCACATGATGTAGGAGAGGATCGCGCCGGAGGAACCGACGAGCGCGCCGGTGATGATCAGCGCCAGATTGCCGAGCGTGAAGCCGATGCCGGCCGCGGCCCAGCCTGAATCGGAGTTCAGCATCGAGACGACGACGGGCATATCGGCCCCGCCGATCGGCACGATCAGCAGAACGCCGAGCGCCAGCGACAAGGCCACGACGGCCCAGAAGTCGAAATGGCTTTCGGTGGCGGCAAGCCCGATGATGAAGAGCACGATCAGCACCAGCAGGCTCGCATTGATCACATGCCGGTAAGGCAGCAGGATCGGCTTGCCGGACATGCGTCCGTCGAGCTTCAGGAAGGCGATGATCGAACCGGTGAAGGTCAGCGCTCCGATCGCCACGCCGAGCGCCATCTCGATGCGCGCCTCGGTGTGGATCTGGCCGATCTCGCCGATGCCGAAGGAAGCAGGCGTATAGAGCGCGGAAGCCGCGACCAACACGGCGGCAAGGCCGACCAGCGAATGGAACCCGGCGACGAGCTGCGGCATCGAAGTCATGGGGATGGTGCGGGCGACATAGGCGCCGACGCTGCCGCCGATGGCAAGGCCAAGGACGATCAGCACGAAGCCGCCGAAATTCGGTGTGGCCAGCACCAGCGTCGTCAGGATCGCAATCCCCATGCCGATCATGCCGTAGAGGTTGCCCTTGCGGCTGGTGGCCGGATGCGACAGGCCGCGCAGCGCCAGGATGAAGAGCACCCCAGAGACAAGGTAGAGGAAGGCTGCGATATTGGTCATCGGTCCCTCACCGGTCCTTCTTGCGGTACATCGAAAGCATCCGCTGCGTGACGAGGAAACCGCCGACGATGTTCACCGAGACGAGCACGAGGGCGACGAATCCGAAACCGGTCGCAAGCCCGCTGGTCGAGATGCCCACCGCCAGAAGCGCGCCGACGACGATGACGGAGGAGATCGCATTGGTGACGGCCATCAGCGGCGTATGCAGTGCCGGCGTCACCGACCACACGACGTAATAGCCGACGAAGATCGACAATACGAAGATGGCGAGCTGGAAGACGAAAGGATCGATCGCCCCGCCGGTCGCAGCGCTTGCCGCTTCCGGCGCCTGGGCCGCCGCCGTGATGACGGCGGTCACCGCCTGGTCGAGCTGCTCCAGCGCCCTGTCCATTGCTTCACTGGCCATCAGATGTCTCCCTTCTTCGCGCCGCCGAAGGCGGGATGAACCACGTCGCCGGCATAGGTCAGCATCGTCGCCTTGACGAGCTCGTCGTCAAGATTGACGACGACGCTCCGGGTTTCCTTGTTGACCATTGTCTCGAGGAAGGTCACGAGGTTCTTGGCGTAGAGCGCCGAGGCGCTGGCAGCAACCCGGCCCGGCATGTTGGCGAAACCGATCACCCTGACGCCTTCGACATCGGCGATCTCGCCGGGGACGACGCCCTCGATATTGCCGCCGCGCTCGACCGCGAGGTCGATGGCGACCGCACCTGATTTCATCGAGGCGAGCATGGCGCGCGAAACGAGCCGCGGTGCCGCACGACCGGGGATCAGCGCGGTGGTGATGACAATATCCTGCTTGGCGATGTGTTCGGCAATCAGAGCCGCCTGTTTCGCCTGATAGTCGGCGGACATTTCCTTGGCATAGCCGCCGGCCGTTTCCGCCGCCTTGAACTCGTCGTCTTCGACGGCGATGAACTTGGCGCCGAGTGAGGCGACCTGCTCCTTGGCGGCGGGGCGAACATCGGTGGCCGAGACCGCCGCGCCGAGGCGGCGCGCGGTCGCGATCGCCTGAAGACCCGCGACGCCGGCGCCCATGACGAAGACCTTGGCGGCCGGCACGGTGCCGGCCGCCGTCATCATCATCGGCATGGCGCGGTCATAAACCGCGGCCGCCTCGATGACGGCTTGGTAACCGGCGAGATTGGCCTGGGACGACAGCACATCCATAGACTGGGCGCGGGTAATGCGCGGCATCAGTTCCATCGCGAAAGCCGAAAGCCCGGCACTTGCCAAAGCCGCAATCGCTTCGTCATTGCCGTAGGGATCCATAATGGCGATGATCACGGCGCCGCTTTTATAGCCGGAGATTTCCGATCCGCTGGGCCGGCGCACCTTCAACACCACATCCGCGGAGGCTGCATCCGCAAAACTGCCGATCCTGGCGCCCGCGGCCTCGAACTCCCCGTCTGGAATGCGCGAAGCCGCACCGGCACCGGCTTCGACGACGACGTCGAAGCCGAAATTCTTCATCTTCTTCACGGTCTCGGCGGAGGCAGCGACACGTGTCTCCTCGCCCGCAATTTCCCTTGCAACGAAAACGATATTGCCCAACTGCCCCCTCCTCCGGGTCAGCCGGACCGCCGCAGGCTCACCTGCGCGGGCCAAGCACCTCATTCACAAAGCTTCGGAGAAGCTCTCCTCCCCTCAGAGCGCCGTGTGTCCTTTCGGACGCGCAAAGGACGCTCTGACCCTCTGAATCTACGCGATCAGCGGAACAGGAAGATGCCGGCGGCGAGAAGGATGATGAAGACGAAGAGGCCGCCGAGAAGACCGGCGCCGCCGAAGAAACCGGCGGTCATCGCAAGCAGGAGGACGATGAGAAGCATCGAGCCGTATTTCGCGCTGGCGATGAACATGTCGTAGGTCTTTTCATGTTCTTTGTAATCCATCGGCGCGCCGGTCTCGACCGGTCCGGTATGATGTTCGGCCATAAATATCGTCTCCCTGAAATGCCTCTGCGCTGCCTAATTTCCCTCTAGGCGAGGGAAATCCCTACGTGCAGGGATTACACAATGACAGGCGAAAGCGCAATCCATGAGAATGCCGCAGGCACACGCCGCAACTGCCATGTCAGCGGCCCGGAACGTGGCCTGAAGGACGGCCGATTCGCCTGCCTCCGTCGCCACGTCAGCTGCCCTTCACCTCCCCCTCGGGGACAAGGACAAATTATAGCGGCAGGTCGGTGCCGAGTTCGCCTTGCGGCACGAAACGCGCCGTCGGAATGATGGTCAGCGGCGGCAAGGTGTCGTTGGGATTACGCGAAAACATCATGCGTTGCTCGCTGGCGCTGGAGATGAAGAAGGGATAGCGCGTCAACAGCTTCCGCCCGACCTCGATCACATTCGTCGCCATCAGCGTCATGTCGATCCCGTAATTCTTCGCCAGCCGGCCCGGCACAACTGTATCGGCATAGAAGACCCGCTTGTAGAAGGCCGCATGCGGAGGCCGAACGAACTGAAGAACGCGGTCCGCACGGAAATACGCCGCCGCCACGATGGTGGGCCTCAGCGTCAGATAGGGCACCCACGGCAGATCGGCGGTAAGCTCGGGGTCGGCGGCAAAACGTGCCGGATCGATCAAGGTCAACCCGGCATCCAGAAGTTCATCCATCGCCTCGGGGAAGGCGCCACCGGACTGACTGAGGCGATGTTCGGGTGTCACATAATGAACCCGGATCGTACTGACCAGTTCCCCATAATAATACAGACCGAAAATATAGGCGTGGCTGTCGAAATCGCTGTCGTCCAGCAGCCCTTTCGGGGCGAGCGCCAGCACGTCATGGGCCTTGTAAGCCTTGTAGCGCAACCGTTCCACCTGCTCCATGTCTTCGCTGCTTTCGACGCGGCGATACTCGACATGATCCAAAACTTCCAAAATTTTTGTGCTGAAATCACTACGCTTGAACAGTGTCTCTGACATTTCTCGATCCGCTCGTTAACGGATCATTAATCATACGCCAGCGAAATTTAGGCAAGGAAATCCGATAATTTCCGTAGTTTTTAAAGTGTTAAGGTTAACGCGGCGCGCGCTCTTCAGGGGAAAACTGGCCGTCGCAGAGCGCTCAGGCGACCTTGTTGCGGCGGCGTTGCACGACGCGGCGGCCGATGCCCTGCTGCAACAGCGGGATATTCTGCGAAGGCACCGGCGGCGAGAAAACATAGCCCTGAACAAGATCGGCGCTGCGGTGCTTGTTGAGCAGCGCGAGCTGCTCCTCGGTTTCGACGCCTTCGATGACGATCTTCAGGCCCAGTTCGCGGGCGAGATGGACCGTGCCGCGCAGCAGCTTGAGGCGGCGGTTATCCTCGACGATGTTGCGCACGAAGGAGCGATCGATCTTGACGATATCGAGCGGCAGCGTGTCGAGATAGCTGAGGCTGGAGAAGCCGGTACCGAAATCGTCGATAGCGATGGTGATGCCGCGGGCCCTGAGCTCCGCCAGGATGGCGCGCACGGCCGCCGGCTCGTCGATCAGGCAGCTTTCGGTGACTTCGAGATGTAGCCGCGCCGCGTCGAGGCCGGAATGAGCAAGCGCTTCGGCGACCACCGAGACAATATCGGCATCGCGCAGGTCCCGCGCCGAGAGGTTGACCGAGACGGCGATATGCTCCGGCCAGTTCATGCATTCGCTGCACGCCTTGAACAGGACGAAGCGGGTAATGTCGGAGATGATGCCCATATCCTCGGCGAGCCGGATGAAGACGTCGGGCGGGATCGAGCCCTTCTCCGGATGCACCCAGCGCGCCAACGCCTCGGCGCATTCGATCCGCGAGCCGTCTGCCCGGAACATCGGCTGGAAGGCGAGATGCAGCGCCTGCGCCGAGACCGCGTCGCGCAGATCCGCCTTCAGCTTCTGCTGCTCGATATAGCGGCCATCCATCTCCCGCTCGAAGCCGGAAATGCCGCCCTTGAAGCGCGACTTGCTTTCGAACAGCGCAAGATCAGCCTTGACGCTCCATTCGTCCATCGCAAACGCGGCACTTTCGAGGATCGCGTAGCCGGCGCTGAGCGAAACGAGGAAGGTCAGTTCGTCGACCGCGTAATTGCCCTGGATTGCGGCGTGCACGCGGCGGATCTCGATATCGAGCGAAGCCGGCTCCTTGGCATGCGGGAAGAACAGGATGAACTGGTCTCCCATCAACCGGCCGAGGATGGCATTGCCGGAGGCCTGCTTGATGCGGGCGGCGATGGCGCAGAGCAGATGGTCGCCCGTGACGTGGCCGCGCATGTCGTTGACATGTTTGAACTCGTCGATATCGAGGACCATGAAGCCGAGCGGCCCGGACTTCCTCTGATGCTTGGCGAGATACTCCTGCACCAGCTGCCCGAAATATTCTCGGTTCGGCAGGCCGGTCAACGCATCGAAGCGGACCATGTGCATGATCTTCTGCTCTGCCTTCACCCGGCTCGACACGTCCTCGAAGATCAGCACCGCGCCGCCGTCTGCCCTTCGGCTGGCCGAGAATTCGAGCGACAGGCCCTCGGGGAAATGAATGAGCGTGCGCGACAGGTTACCTTCGGCGACCTGGGTGAGCTGGCGCAGAATGAGCTCCGGCTGTGAGGCGTCCATGAAGCTGTAGCGCGCGCCGTAGCGCAGCACGGCGCCGAGGTCGCGGTCCTTCAACCGCTCCGGCGCACCGATCTTCAGAAGCTCGCAGGCTTTGCGATTGACGACCTGGATACGGTTTTCGGCATCGACCATGACCAGGCCATGCGGCATGTTGTTGAGCGCCGTATCGAAGCGGTCGGCGATGATGGTGATTTCCCGGCGCGCGATGACATTCTCATAGAGGAACTCGCGGACGCCGTTCGCCATGGCCCGCGTCGTCAGCCAGAAGGGAATGAGGAAGATCGACAGCAGGCCACGATAAAAATCCAGCGCCAACAGGCTGCAGACGATCATCGGCAGACAGCAGGAGAAGGTCTGGAGGTCGACCGCCAGGCGCGAACCGTAATTGCGGCCGACAACGGAAACCATGGTCGCCATGGTGACGGCAATGCAGGCAAGTTCCGCAAAGGAATCATGCACGACGAAGATGGCGTAGCCGCTGGCGATGCCAAGCAGGGCGGTAGTGCAGGCCGCACCGGCAACCAGGATCCGCTCCCAACGCTCGATTCCAGCGTGCGACAGGCTCTCCTTGTCGACGCGGTCGAATTGCCGGAAGACGACCATGCGAATGCAGAAGACCAGGAGGAAGGCGGCTGCCAGCAGGATGTAGACGAAGGACTGCGTCTTGGCAGCAACGGCAAGGCAGGTCGCGACATGGACGATCACGCCAGCAAGCAGCGTCATGCGGTTCCCGGAAAGGGAGCTCACAAACGACAGATACACATCTAAAGGGACCCTGTTCGGGTTATCTGGCTTCATCCACACTTTCCCTGTGCGCGGGAATTCTAAGCCCAACCCTTTAAAAATTGATTTCAATGGAATCAAACATTTGGTCAAATTTTCTAAAACCATAGGGTGAACCGCACAGCCTACGCGCGTTAATGCAGCCTGCTGGCGAGATTATTGAAATAATTTATCCACGCCTGGGTTGTTGAAATATTCGACGGCCATACGGCCCGGCCAGCGCGTCTAAGACTATGCTCCAACGCGAGGCATTTATCCTTCCAATTTCAAAGGCCGTGGTCTACATCGATTGCAAGAGGGAAAGCTGCCGGAAAACCGGCGGGACAAGAACAAGGGGAGGCGCATGTCGGTACTTCTGGCAGCAAGCCGGCTGATCGACTCGATCAGTCAGTTCATGGGCAAACTTGCCGAATATATGGTGCTGTTCTGCTGTATGATCAGCGCCGGAAACGCCATCGTCCGCTATGCCTTCAACTACAGTTCGAACGGCTGGCTTGAGATCCAGTGGTATCTCTTCGCCTTCGTCGTCATGCTCGGCGCCTCGCATGCGCTGCGCAACAACGAACATGTCCGCGTCGACCTGATTTACGGTTCGGTTTCCGACAGGGCGAAGATCTGGATCGACATCGTCGGCCTCATCCTCTTCCTGCTTCCCGCATGCGTCTATCTGACCTGGCTGTGCTGGCCCTTCTTCACGCTCTCTTACCATCAGGGGGAAATATCGGGCAATGCCGGCGGGCTGATCCGCTGGCCCGTCAAGCTGATCCTTGTCGCCGGTTTCGCGCTGCTCTCTCTTCAGGGCGTCTCGGAACTGGTCAAGCGGATCGCAGCGCTCACCGGCCACATCACCATCGACACGACATACGAAAAGCCGCTGCAGTAACGCCGGCTGGGAGAAGCGGATTTGTTTGATTTCGGTATCATTCCTCCGGCCATGTTCCTGGGCATGGTCATCTTCATGCTCTACGGCTTTCCGGTCGCCTTTTCGCTCGCCGCCGTCGGCCTGTTTTTCGCCATCGTCGGCATCGCCACCGGCCATTTCGGCGAGGTCTTCCTGCAGGCTCTGCCGCTGCGCTTTTTCGGTATTCTTTCCAACGACCTCCTGCTCGCCATCCCCTTCTTCACCTTCATGGGCGCGGTGTTGGAGCGCTGCGGGCTGGCAGAGGACCTGCTCGAAGGCACCGGCAAACTCTTCGGTGGCATACCCGGGGGCCTCGCCTATGCGGTCATCCTCGTCGGTGCCGTGCTCGGAGCGATCACCGGCACGGTGGCCGCTTCCGTCATCACCATGGGGGTGATCTCGCTGCCGATCATGCTGCGCTATGGCTACAATCCGCGCCTTGCCACCGGCGTCATCGCCGCCTCGGGCACGATCACTCAGGTGATCCCGCCCTCGCTCGTGCTCGTCGTTCTTGCCGATCAGCTCGGCAAGTCGGTCGGTGACATGTATCTCGGCGCGATCGGCCCCTCGATCCTGCAGGTGACGATCTTCGTGCTCTTCATCCTGGTGTTGTCGATCGTCCGGCCGAAATCGATGCCGCCGCTGCCCAAGGAGGTGCGCGGCGACTTCAACTGGGCGCTGCTCGTGAAGGTGCTGATGGGCATGGTGCCCTCGATCGTGCTGATTTTCCTCGTGCTCGGCACGATCTTCATGGGCCTTGCGACGCCAACCGAAGCAGGCGCGCTCGGCGTCGTCGGCGCCATGCTGCTCGCCGCTATGAATCGCCGCCTCACCTGGCCGCTGATCCGCGAGGCCATGGCATCGACCACGCACATCACATCCATGGTGGTGATGATCCTGATCGGCTCCACCTGTTTCAGCCTGGTCTTCCAGGGCATGGACGGCTCGCGCTGGATCGAGCACATGCTGTCGGGCATTCCCGGCGGCCCGGTTGGTTTCCTGATCTTCGTCAACATCTTCATCTTCGTGCTCGCCTTCTTCCTCGATTTCTTCGAGATCGCCTTCATCGTCATCCCGATGCTCGCTCCCGTCGCCTCCAGTCTCGGCATCGACCTGATCTGGTTCGGCGTCCTGATCTGCGTCAACATGCAGACGAGCTTCATGCATCCGCCCTTCGGCTTCGCGCTCTTCTATCTGCGCTCGATCGCCAGCAAGGACGTCAAGACCTCGGATATTTACATGGGTGCGCTCCCCTGGGTCGGCATGCAGCTGATCCTGGTGGCGATCGTGATCTTCTGGCCGCAATCGGTAACCTATTGGCTGGATCACGGTCCGAAGGTCGACCCGAACTCGATCAAGATCGAAGTCCCGGGCTTCGGCGGCCAGCTCGGCCTGCCGCCGCTGGGCGGTGGCAATGGCTCACCGCAGATCCCCGGCCTGACCCTGCCGCCACTGAACGGCCTGCCGGGAGCACCGCCGCCACCGGCGAAATAGTCCAGCAAAAACAGAACCCCGGACGGAAATCCGGGGTTCTGGTATCGCATTCGTCTAAAGCGCCGAGTCTGCCGGCGGAAAGCCTTAAAGCTTCCCGGCCCGCTGCTGGATCATCATGAACGTATCGAAGGTGTACTCCGACAGCTGCATCCAGAGATAGGCATCCCGCTTGAAGGCGGTCTGGTCGTCGTAGATCTTCTTGAAATACTGGTTCGTGCCCGAAATTTCGCTGTAGATGCCCGTCGCCGCCTGGAAGCAGGCTTCCATGATCTCCTGACTGAACGGGCGCAGCGTCGCACCTTCCGCGACCAGCTGCTTCAGCGCGGTCGGGTTCTTCGTGTCGTACTTCGCCAGCATGTTGGTGTTGGCGAAAGCGCAAGCGTCGGTCAGCGCTGCCTGATAATGCTTGGGCAGGCTGCTCCATTTTTCGAGATTGAAGAACCCGTGCACCGTCGGGCCACCTTCCCACCAGCCCGGATAATAGTAGTACTTCGCCACCTTGTGGAAGCCGAGCTTCAGGTCGTCATAGGGGCCGACGAATTCCGCCGCATCGATCGTGCCTTTTTCCAGCGCCGGATAGATGTCGCCGCCGGCGATCTGCTGCGGGATGACGCCGACCTTCTCCATGACGCGGCCGGCGAGACCGGCAATGCGCATCTTGACGCCCTTGAGGTCATCGAGCGTGTTGATTTCCTTGCGGAACCAGCCGCCCATCTGCGCACCGGTATTGCCTGCCGGCAGCGCATACATGCCCTGCGTGGCATAAAATTCGTTCATCAGCTTATTGCCGTTGCCTTCATAGTACCAGGCATTGGTCAGGCGGCTGTTCAGCCCGAACGGAATGGCCGTTCCGATGGCGTAAGTCGGGTCCTTGCCGACGAAATAATAGGAGGTGGTATGGGCTGCCTCGACCGTACCGGCGGCAACGGCATCGACAGCCTGCAAACCCGGCACGATTTCACCGGCCGCAAAGGGCTGGATCGTGAAATTGCCATCTGTCGCCGCGGCAACATGCTTGGCGATATCCTCGGCTCCGCCATAGATCGTATCCAAGCTCTTCGGAAACGACGATGTCAAGCGCCACGCGATCTTCGGATTCTCCTGCGCGATCGCAGGCGCTGCCAATGCCGTTGCGGCGACCGCACCGGCGCTGGCGGTTCCCGCCTTCTTGAAAAACGAACGACGATCCATCAAAAACCTCCCATATAGATGACACTGCGCGGCCAATCTCACCCCTACCCGCAGCAAGGGCAAAGCTAAGCATGGCGCAAGCCGCGATTCAAGCTTTAGTCTATTAGCCTTTGGCATCAAGACGGCAATAAGGCAACGCGCACGTATCCATCAGAATCAGCGGCTTAGCGGCAAACCGGAAAGGCAGGGCGCCGCTTCCGTCGCAATTTGGCCACCTGATACAGCCAAGCGTTGACTTGACGGCCGTTCAGGCGGAAGAAACGACGACAATAAAGATTTTCACCGGGGCTGATATGACGAAACCGATCGTTGCCATTCCTGCCGATATCCGTAGCTTCGACGGCGCGACCTGGCATGCCGTGCAGCATCAATATCTGCGCGCCGCATTGAACGCATCCGGTGTCATGGCCTTCATCATCCCCGCTTTCGAGGAGGGCTACGATACCGACGCGATCCTCGACCGCGTCGACGGTCTGCTTGTCTCCGGTTCGGCCAGCAATGTTCATCCCTTGCTCTACGGTGCCGAGGCGAATGACAAGGACGGCCCCTTCGACCCCGCCCGCGACGCCACCAGCCTGCCGCTCATCCGCCGCGCCATCGACCGCGCCATCCCGCTGCTCGCCATCTGCCGCGGCATCCAGGAGCTGAATGTCGCCCTCGGCGGCTCGCTGGCAAGCGAGATCCAGGAGCAGCCCGGCAACTGGGACCATCGCCGGCCGGAAGGTGTCGACCGGGACGGCATGTACGCCATTCGCCAGACCGTCCACGTCAAGGAAGGTTCCTGCATCGCAGGCATTCTCGGCCCAGGCGAGATCCGCGTGAATTCCCTGCACCGCCAGGCGATCGCCAGGACCGCCCCGCGCCTGCAGGTGGAAGCGATCGCCGAGGACGGCACGGTGGAGGCCGTTTCCGTTATCGACGCCAAGGCTTTCGCCGTCGGCGTGCAATGGCATCCGGAATATTGGGCTGAAACCGACAAGTCCTCGAACCAGCTGTTCGCCGCTTTCGGCGACGCCGTCCGCAGCTATGCTGCGGCCAAGCTGCCGATCAGACCCGCGCAGGCGATTGCCTGACAGCGCGGTGCCGGCGAGCGACCAGACCCGCCGGGCGTTGAACCGCGTCGATCAATGGTGATCGTCGTCCTCGTCATCATGCTCGTGCTTGAGCCAGGTGCAGAGCTCCGCCGGCAGCAGTTTCTCATAGGCATCGTCGCTGCCGACGAACTCCCCAAGATCCTTGACGCTGACGAAGCCGACATTCGGAAATTGCTCTGCCGCGCTGCGCAGGAAGTCGAAGCGTTCGTCGCCAACGCCGACCATGACGTAGTAGATCTGCGATTCGGCGTGCTCGGCCTTCTGCAGCAACGTCCAGGCCGCATCCCGGTCGGCATTCTCGCCATCCGTGAGAAAGTAGTTGATCGCCGGAACACCCGAACGTGTCTCCTCGCCGAATGTATCGCGGCTCATGCCGAAGATCATGCCGAGCAGGCCGCCAGCCGCCTCCTCTTCCATCAAACCATATGTCATCAGGTTCGAGCGGATGACTGGGCCGTAATCGGTGCCACCCCAGAGCACGGTTTTCAGCTTATTATTGCTGATGATCTCGCGCTCGACGTAACCTTCGTAATTTTTCGCTGTAGCCGGCGCGAGCGATGCCATCTTCTCCTGATTGGAGAACACCCAGGTATCGATACGCCCGTCATCATCGAAATAGAGAGCGACGGGAAGAATACGCTCGAGCGCCGCCTGTACCGCACCGGATTTGAAAAGGTCGCTCATCGAGCCCGAGACATCGATGTTGAGGCCGACCTGCGCCGGAATGCGCTCGTGAATGCCCTGTTTCTGAAGGACGAAGCCGACGCGGCGAACTTCTTCCTCGGGCTTGTGCAGCTTGAATGTCGTCATGGGTCATCCCTCCGATTTGAGTTTTCCTAGAATACGCGCGTGAATGCCGCGCAACGGCGCTCCGGCGCCGGCCTGCGCTGGTGATTGAGCGGTTCGCGCCGCCGTCAGCGCCGCGGAATAGGCCGCATGCCACGCCGGCAGCTCCTCCTGCAACAGGCCTTCTGCAGCGTGTCCCAATGCATCGACGTGTCGTGCAACGGCAGCAACCGTCCGCGTGCTCACCTCGATCGTGGCTTTCGTGGCCGCGAGACTGACAGTCCTCGTCTCGATCGCTT
The DNA here is from genome assembly GCF_017357285.1 of Rhizobium ruizarguesonis. Taxonomy (NCBI): domain Bacteria; kingdom Pseudomonadati; phylum Pseudomonadota; class Alphaproteobacteria; order Hyphomicrobiales; family Rhizobiaceae; genus Rhizobium; species Rhizobium ruizarguesonis. The sequence goes on from NZ_CP071678.1 coordinate 4,368,005, forward strand.
CGGCTTGCGAGGCGTAATGGGCCTGCCGCTCGTGATCGGACAGTTGGAGCCCGCTGACGTAATGAACGAGGAAACGCCCCGCCAGGATATGGGCCGCCAGATTGCGGTCGAGCGTCGCATAGCCTTTGCCGACCGCGCGCAACCCTTTCGCGATGATGACAATCTCGGGCGCAAGCGCATCGAGCTCTTTCGCCAAGGCCTGCACTTCAGGGTAAAGCTGCGAAAACAGGCCGGCAGGATCGCGCGGCGCCGCCAGCGCTTTGATCGCCCTCAGAACGCCGCCGCGAACGGCAAAGACGCGGTCAGGGTCGAGATCGCCGAGACGCTGGAGCAGCTCGGCACTCAGGCGCTTTCCACGCGCCAACACTTCGCTGTCGACAAGGGCGAGTTCGCTTTCGGCAAGCCTGCCATGCTCTGTCTGGAGGCTGGCGCCGAAGCGCACGACGTCGTCGAAATGATGGTCGTCGAGATTGGTCCCGTCAACGATGCGCAACGCCATTGACGCAAGCGATGCCGCAGCGTTGGCGTCGATCTCCAGAAGCGCCGCCACGCTGCAGGGAATGCGCCGGCGAACTTCGCCGGCCGCAAGAACGCGGGGTGTGTCGCCTTTGAGTGTCGGGGCTTGCGGCGAACCAAACAGGATTCTCGGTTCAGCAGGCGGCCGGGAAGGAGCGGCAATCTCAGGCGATGCGCTTTCCGGAAAAAGCACCTTTGGCAACCGGCCCGGCTGCTTTTCCGGTGGTCCATCTGCCTCGCCGCTTGTCAATTGAGGCTCCCGCTCAGCCGAAATAGGCTTGAATGACGTCGCCAAGTCCGGCGTTCGATCCCGCGCCGACGGCATGGAATCGCCAGGATCCATCCGGCTGTTTCAGAAAGGAAGCCACCTGTATCGTCGTCTTGCCGGCAAACTCGGCCGTAAGCTGATAGCGGCAGAGCTCGTCGTCCATCGCATCGCAAACTTCGATATAGGCGTTCTTGACCTTGCCGAAATCCTGTCTCTTGCGCTCGGCATCATGGATCGTCGCCCAGACGGCAAGCTCCGAGACCTCCCCCGGCAGCTTCGCCAGCACGATCTTGAACTCCTCGCGGAAACCCTCGTCATGGTGACCGCCGCCATGGTCGTCTTCGTCACCGTCATCGTCCGGTTCTGACCTTTTTATCAGGCCGCCACGTCCGGTCCGGTCATCGCGTTCGTGCCACATCGAGCCGTCATCCGTCTGGAAGGAGCCGTCGGCGTTCTTGATGAGCGAGCCTTCCGGATTGCCGGAACTGCGCACGAAAGCATAACACAGCGCATGCGAGCCTTCATTGTAGAGCCGCGCACGGTTGGCATCGCCGCCGGGATGGACCAGCGCAAAACAATGCACATCGAGATCGAAGGCCGGGCCTGAACCTTCGGGCGGATCCCAGACAAGTCCCGAATGGACGAGCTGGATTTCCTTCTGGATCTGAAATGACTGACCCTTGTTGAGCTTGAAGGTTGCCATGCGCTGTATTTCTCCTGAAGTCTCAGATCGGGCGATCGGTCACGATTTGGCGCGCTTGCTCGAGCTTGACGCGGGCGGCGGCATAACGCTCCTTGTTTCGCTCGCCTTCGGCGACCACCTTGTCGGCGATATTACGCAGCCGCTGCGCGGTGCTAAGCACGAGATCGGCATCGGCAAGCCGGGTCTCCCCGGCAGCCTTGACTGAAGTGACCGAGACATCCTCGAGCACCTCGGATCCATATTGGTGAAGCGATGCGCGCAGTTCGCGCCGCATGGCATTCATCTGCTGGATCGACTGCATCTGGAAGAGTGCGTGCAGCCGGATCAGGATCGACTTGATGTCGTTGAATTCTGCATTGGCCGAGGTTACCGTATCCGCAAGGGTCGAAAGCGCCGCACCTCGGGCAATACCGATCGAGTCGAGATCGGCCGGCGCCTTGGCATAGGCGGTTTCGAGAACGAGGACCCGGTTCTGGAAGATATCGAGCTTCTGCGAGAAATCACGGGCTTCCTGCACCTTGAGCGGATCGCCGGAGGCTGCCTCGTTGGTCAACCGGTCAAGTTCGTGGCCGGCATCGGCAAGAATACGTCGACCGGCCTCGACGAAGACGCCGAGAGACACGATCGTATCGCGATACCCCTGCGCCAGCGTGCTCATGCGTGACACCTCGAGGATAAGCTTGCCACTCTCCTCCTCGATCTGCACCTCCATCGGCTTGACGAGATCACCGAGGGACTTGGCCTTGCTTTGCAGCATGCCGCGAACCTCGTCCGTCACCGTCTTCAGGCGTTTGGCCGGGTCACCAAGGCCGACAGCGATCAGCAGGCGCTCCAGGAAACTGCCCTTCAGCTTTTCCCGGATACTTGCCTCGAGCCCTTTGAGATCGGCGTCGTTGATGCCGTCCCGGATCGTCCGGAACAATTCGAACAGCACCGGCGACTGCGCATTGGTAATCTGCGAAAGGATGGCATCGAGCTTGGCGCCGAAACCGCCGATGGCCTCCTGGCCGAAGGTAATCAAAGTATGCGGCTCCGCCGTTGCCAGCCGGTACCGCTCTGCAAGCTCGCTGACCTCGCCGGCTTTCTCAGGCGGAAGAATAACCGTCACGACCGCCGGCAGACTGCCGGTCGAAATCGCCGGCATCAGACCCTGGCCGGTCTCGAGGCTCGTCGTGTTCGACGCACTTGGCTCCGACATGCCGTCAATTCCTTTTCTTCGGCTAGCCTGTCGACGCGGCTCCAAGCCGTACGGAAGGTTGCGAACATAAGTTGTAAAAATCGGCGAGAATGTAACCGAAGGGATCGTGCCGAGCAACATATCGTCCAACAACAACAGTCGATTGACAGAGCCGGTATCGGCATCAAAGACCTGAAGCATATCGCATGAATCAAGTTCTATCCGACGCACCTAAGCCTTCTGCGGCGTCTCCGGCACCGGCGTCAGCGCCGCACCCTTCTCGAACCAGGCGATGAGATTGTCGGCGACGAGATCGGCCATCGCATTGCGTGTCGGCACGGACGCGGAGGCGACGTGCGGCAGCAGCACGGCATTGGTCGGCTCAAACAGGTCGGCCGGCACCGTGGGCTCTTCATAGAAGACGTCCAGACCGGCAGCACCGAGCGCGCCGGAAGCAAGCGCGGCACTCAGCGCCTCCTCGTCCACCGTCCAGCCGCGGCCGACATTGACGAGAATGCCGTTTGGGCCGAGTGCTGCCAGAATATCGGCATCGATCGTCTTGTGCGTCTGCGGCGTCTTCGGAACGATGGCGATCAGCGTATCCACCGCTTCCACCAGCCCCTTCAACGTCGGGTGATAATCGTAGGACACATCGGCATGGCGTGAACGCGTGTGATAACTGATCTTCACCTTGAACGGCTCCAGCCGCTTGGCGATTTCGAGTCCGATGCGGCCAAGGCCATAAAGCCCGACATGGCGACCCTTGAGCGAGAAGCGCGACAGCGGATAGGCCGTGCCCGGCTTCCAGTTGCCCGCACGCAACCAAGCTTCGGCCCGCGGCAGTTCGCGAACCGTGTTCAGCAGCAGGCCGATCGCCGTATCGGCGACCTCGTCGTTCAGCACATCAGGCGTATTGGTGACGACGATGCCTTTTTCTGCGGCGCGTTTCACGTCGATGCCGTCATAACCGACACCGAAATTGGCGATCACTTCAGCATGCGGCAGCTGGTCCATCCAGGCGCCCGGGAAGGAACCGGAAACGGCGACGCCGCGGATGCGGCCGGCGGTCTCGCTGTCCAGCGCAAGCTTCTCCTCGCGTGCGACGGCAATAATCTCAAAACGATCCTTCAGCCTTTCGAGAACACGCTCGTGTATCTTCCCGGGAACGAGAATGGCGATGCGGGACATGGCTTTTCCTCTTGGATGGCGGTCGTGGTTCAGGCGCGGGGCCGATGGGGACTGGTGGACTGGCGAATGCGCATTTCCGGCTTGATCAGATGCATGCCATCTGGCTCATGGCTGCCGGCAAGGCGATCGAGCAGCGCCCGGGCGGCCAGGCGGCCGACCTCGGCCTGACCGTTCCAGACAGTCGTCAGCGCCGGGGTGGCGATCGAGGCCTCCTCGAGATCGTCATAACCGGTGACGGAAATATCGCGTCCCGGCACCAGGCCGGCGCGCGCAATGCCGTTCATCAGGCCGATCGCCACAAGATCGTTCCAGCAGACGGCTGCGGTCGGCTTCTGCGGCAGCGAAAGGAAATGCACTGCAGCCTCGAAACCGCCCTGTTTCGAGCGCGGGCCGGGAATACGCAGGTTCGGATCGACCTCGATGCCGGCCTTGCGCAGCGAATTGACATAACCCTGGTAGCGATCGCGGCCGGTGGATGTCTGGTCCGTGCCGCCGATCATGGCGATCGAGCGATGACCGAGGCCGATCAGGTGGTTGGTGGCGAGCGAGATGCCGTAGCTGTCGTCGCCGCGATAGGTCGGCAGGTCCTGCCCTTCCATCGAGCGGGCGACCAGGATCGCCGGCATGCCGTTCTCTTCCGCCAGCTGCACGTCCTCAGGCGGCGTACCGATCGCCGGCGACATGATGACGCCGTCGCCGCCGAGCTGCAGGAGCGTCTCGATGAAGGTGCGCTGCTTTTCGACATTGTCGTAGTGGTTGGAAAGGATGAAGGTGTGGCGGCTGCGGTCGAGCTCGCTTTCGATCGCCTTCAGGATCTCCCCATAGAAGGGGTTCATGATGTCGTGCACGACGACGCCGATGATGCCGGAGCGCGAGGTGCGAAGGCTGGCGGCACGGCGATTGTAGATATAGCCGAGCGCGCGGGCCTGTTCCTTGATCTTCTCCCGGGTATTGCCGGCGACGAGCGGACTGTCGCGTAAGGCAAGCGATACGGTCGCCGTTGAAATGCCGAGCGTTTCGGCGATTGTCGAAAGCTTGATCTTCTGGACCACGTGTCCTCCTCCAGGCAGCACGCAAGCAACAAGACCCCGCCGTCAAACCGGCGCGGCCCTTAAAATGTTTAATTAAAAGATTTAATCGGTGGAAGCAATTCGTCTTTCGGGGAAATTTCAGTCTTCGTCCGGTTCTTCGATAGGAATGGCTTCGGCCTGCAGATTGGCATCGATCGCCTTCAGCAGGCGGACGAGATTGCGGATTTCCTTCTCGGAGAACTCCTGCGTCGCCAGCATGTCGCAGGCCGAAGCCGCCATCTCGATCCCCTGAACGCTGCCACGGCCGAGGTCGGTGAGATAGACTTTGGTGAGGCGTGCATCCTCGGCATCGGGCTTGCGCTCGAGAAAGCCCTGCGCCTCCATGCGGCCGATCGTGCGCGTCATCGTCGGCGCCTTGACGCCGAGCTTCTGGGCGAGGCCGCCTGCCGTCAAGCCGTCACTTTCGGCAAGCGAGAGGATGACACCGTCCTGGCCGGCATAGAGGCCGCTTTCAAGCAGGTTGCGCGAGAGCACCGTCCGCATGGAACGCGCCGCCTGGGTCAGAGCCGGGGAGAGATCGACGAGCGTATACTCGGTCTGGTCCTTCTTCTTGGACTTGTTTTTTTTGCCGTCCTTGTGCTTCTTTCCCATAGCCATCCCTTTGATCTTTAAGCCCCGACGCCACTGCGATATGACATTGCCCAGGATCTCGTCATAAACAAGAGGCAACGACCGGATGATGACACCTTCGCCGCGCTTCGAGGACAGCAGTCCGACCTTTGCACCTGACGGGCGCCATCTGATCGCCGTGTTGCCGCTCGGCGCACATGAACAGCACGGCCCTCACCTGCCCTTCGAAACCGACACTCTGATTGCCGAAGGCATCGCCGGGCGATTGAAGATAGCCTTGCCCGCCGGCCTGCCGGTCACCTTCCTGCCCGCCGAATCCATCGGCTATTCCATAGAGCACATGGATGTTGAAGGAACGAAGACGCTTGCCTTCGACGAAGCGGTAAACCGCTGGCTCGGCATCGCCGAAGGCCTGGCGAAGCAGGGCATCCGCAAATTCGTGATGCTGAACGCCCATGGCGGCAATTCGCCCGTCATATCAGTCGTCGCGACCGAGGCGCGGGTCCGCTTTGCCATGCTGGCGGTGGCGACGAGCTGGACCCGTTTCGGCGTGCCGGACGGCGTGGTCACGTCGGAGGAAAAGGCGATCGGCATCCATGGCGGCGATATCGAGACCTCGGTTATGCTGGCACTTCATCCCGATAAGGTTGATATGGCGAAGGCGGCAGACTTCCCCTCGCGACAGACGGAATTCGCCGAGCGTTTCAAGCATCTGCGCGCCTACGGGCCGCACGCCTTCGGCTGGAAGATGTCGGACCTTAATGCCGAAGGCGTGGCAGGCAACGCCGCAGCTGCGACGGCGCAAAAGGGTGAGGCGCTGATTACCCATGCGGTCAAGGGACTGGTGGAACTGCTGGAGGATGTCGATGCATTTGACGTCACTCAGCTGCGGTAAATATGGCACATCTGCGCCGCGCAAACGATGTGATCTTATAACATTATAAAACCCTTTGAACTGCCACGCTCAAGCCATTATATGAGACCAACCGTTCAAGCAGCCGATCCCAAGCCGCCCGGCCGCACGCCTAATCCTAGAGGTTCTCATGACCGACGCGATCTCCACCCTGAAGCCCATTCCCGTTACCGTGCTCACCGGTTATCTCGGCGCCGGCAAGACGACGTTGCTCAACCGCATTCTCTCCGAAAATCACGGCAAGAAATATGCGGTCATCGTCAATGAATTCGGCGAAATCGGCATCGACAACGACCTGATCGTCGAGTCGGACGAAGAAATCTACGAGATGAACAATGGCTGCGTCTGTTGCACGGTGCGCGGCGACCTGATCCGCGTCGTCGAAGGCCTTATGCGCCGTCCCGGCCGCTTCGACGGCATCATTGTCGAGACGACCGGCCTTGCCGATCCGGTGCCGGTCGCCCAGACCTTCTTCATGGATGACGACGTGCGAGCCAAGACCGAGCTCGACGCCGTCGTCGCCCTCGTCGATGCCAAGCACCTGCCGCTGCGCCTGAAGGACAGCCGCGAGGCCGAGGACCAGATCGCCTTCGCCGATGTCGTCATCATCAACAAGAGCGACCTCGTGACCCCGGAAGAACTTGATGTGATCGAGGATATCGTCCGCGCCATCAACCCGGCCGCCCGCGTCTACAAGACCAGCCGCTCGGGCGTCGATCTCGCTCGCGTGCTCGATCAGGGCGCCTTCAACCTGGAGCGCGCGCTCGAAAACGATCCGCATTTCCTTGAGCAGGGCCATGACGACCATGTCTGCGGCCCCGATTGCGATCACGACCACCACCATCATGACCATGACCATCACCACGATCACCACCATGGCGCGATGTCGGCGATCCACGATGTAACGGTGCAGTCGGTGTCGCTGCGCGGCGGCGAGATGAACCCGGAGCGCTTCTTCCCCTGGATCCAGAAGATCACCCAGACGCAGGGGCCTAATATTCTGCGTCTCAAGGGCATCATCGCCTTCAAGGACGATCCCGAGCGTTACGTCGTTCAGGGCGTGCACATGATCATCGAGGGCGATCACCAGCGGCCGTGGAAGGAAGGCGAAAAGCACGAGAGCCGTCTCGTCTTCATCGGCCGCGAACTCGACCGCGAGAAGCTCGAAGCCTCCTTCAAGGCCTGCGGGGCAGCCGCCTGATGCCGACAGTTGCACCGCTTGATCTCGACGGCCACGTTCTGGCCGTCGAATTTTTAGGTGATGTTCCCTTCTTCGCAAGCGCAAACGGTACTTTCCACCGGCTGGAAGGCGGCGACAGGGTTTCCGAAGCCCACCAGGGCATGCTCACCGCCATTCGTGATCCCTACAGCGAGAGCCTGATATCGGGCGGCGAGGACGGCAAGGTGCTGCGCATTGCCGCCGACGGCAGCGTCAGCGAAATCGCGACCGCGCCGCGCAAGTGGATTTCGCAGGTCGCAGCCGGCCCGCAGGGTGCCGTTGCCTATTCCTACGGCAAGAGTTCGCTCGTGCGCCTTGCCGATGGCACGACCAAGGAATTCCCCGAGGAGCGCACGGTCGAAGGCCTTGCCTTTGCACCGAAGGGCCTGCGCATCGCGGCGGCGCGCTACAACGGCGTGTCGCTGCACTGGATCGGCATGAACGCCAAGCCGGTCGATCTGGAATGGAAGGGTGCGCATACCGGCGTCACCTTCTCGCCGGATGGTAATTTCCTCGTCACCTCGATGCAGGAAAACGCACTGCACGGCTGGAAGCTCGACATCAAGCCCGGCACCGAAGCCCGCCACATGCGCATGACCGGCTACCCCTCCAAGGTGAAATCGCTCTCCTGGTCGGTCAAGGGCAAGTGGCTCGCGTCTTCAGGCGCGCCTGCGGCAATCGTCTGGCCCTTCCAGGGCAAGGACGGGCCGATGGGCAAGGCGCCGCTGGAGCTCGGCACTCGCGCCAATATCATGGCGACCGCGGTGAAGTTCCATCCGCTCGAGGATATCCTCGCCATCGGCTTCATCGACGGCATGATCTTGGCCGTGCGCATCGCCGACAGCAAGGAAGCGCTGCTGCGCCGACCCGGCAAGGGCGCAATCACGGCGATGAGCTGGAGCAAAAACGGTAAGCTGCTCGCCTTCGGCTCCGAGGCCGGCGACTGCGGCGTCATCGATATTGCGGCCTGAGCCTCGCTGCCGGTAATGGACGACGCCCTGACGGAACCCGAAATCGTGGCGCTGACGGCCGACCCCATGCAAGCCGCAGCCGAAATCAGACGTGTCGCCCTGTGGCAGCGGCTGCGCTGCCTGCCGGATGTGCATACACCCGAGGAAGAGAAGCAGTACTGGCGCATGCATCTGCTGCCGAATTGCTCGATCCTCGGCGCTGCCATGGGCAACCGGCTCGTGGGTGTCATCGCCTATGGCGACAACTGGATAGAGCAGCTTTACGTTCTCCAGGACTTTCAAGGCAACGGCATCGGCTCCCTGCTTCTCGGCTGCGCCAAGGAAGAGATGGACGAGATCAGGCTCTGGACGTTCCAGCGTAATGTGGGCGCTCGCGCTTTCTACCAACGGCACGGTTTTACCGCCGAAGAGGAGACCGATGGCGCCGACAACGAAGAACGGGAGCCTGATGTGCTCTATCATTGGCGCCGGCTTCCGGAGCGGACACCTGGCCTGCAACCGTCGTACGGCTAGAAGATAATCAGGGCTTGCCAAATGCCTTGCCCGGGCGAAACATGAACCGCACCGGAAGCGCTTTGCGCGCCACCCTGGCTGACAGAGGAAACGGGAATGTCGAAATCGACCGGCCTCGGTTTGGCCGAGCAACAGCCGCAGCCTTTGGGCGATGCATCCGTCTGGACCGTGATCCGCGCCGAGGCCGCCGACCTTGCCGCACGCGAACCGATATTGCAGCGGCTGCTTGCCGCTGAGGTAACCGACACCGCCAACAACGATGAGATCATCGCCCGCGTGCTGGCCGCGCGGCTCTCCGTGGCGCAGGTGGAAACAAGTGATCTGTTCGATCTCATCCTGTCCACACTTGATGCCGATATCATGCGGAAGGTCGAGGCCGATCTCATCGCCGTGCGCGAGCGCGATCCGGCCTGCACGACATTTCTGCACGCGCTACTCAATCTCAAGGGCTTTCATGCGCTGCAGACGCATCGTATCGCCCATGCGCTCTGGGTCGCCGGCCGGCCGGAGATCGCCAGTTGGCTCGCCAATCTCGTTTCGCTGGTCTTCGGCCCGGATATCCATCCGGCGGCGCGGATCGGCGCGTCCATCATGCTCGACCACGGTTCGGGCATCGTCATCGGCGAAACGGCTGTGATCGAGGATGAAGTGTCGATCCTGCAGAACGTCACGCTCGGCGGCACCGGCAAGGAGACCGGCGACCGCCACCCGAAGATACGCCACGGCGTGATGATCGGCGCGGGCGCCAAGATCCTCGGCAATATCGAAATCGGCGCCTTCAGCAAAGTTGCCGCCGGTAGCGTCGTGCTCAAATCGGTGCCCGAGCATTGCACGGTCGCCGGCGTGCCAGCCGCCGTCGTACGCATCCACCGCGCCGATGAAATCCCGGCCGAGACGATGGACCAGAACATCTAGGATCGCTCCGAGATAAAGGGTTCGGCCCTTTTCGCTAAGCGGCCTGCTGATTTTCCCAGAAGGCTTCGACGCGGTTGCGGCCTTCGCGCTTTGAACGATAGAGCGCCTCATCCGCCTTCTGCATCAGCCGTTCAAAATCTCCGCCGCGTTCCCCGCGCGCGGCAACGCCGATACTCAGCGTCGGAAAGATCGCCAGGTCCGGCTGCTGCATGACGGCAGCGGCGAAGGCGAGACGGATGCGCTCGGCAATCGCCACCGCATCTTCGCAGGAAACATTTCTCAGCACCGCCAGGAACTCATCGCCACCTTGGCGGGCGAGCAAATCGTCGGAGCGCATGATACCTCTCGAAACGCTGGCGAAAAGCCGCAGCATGTCGTCGCCGGCGGCATGGCCATGCCTGTCGTTCAGTTGCTTGAAATGGTCGATGTCGATGATCAGCAGCGACACCGGCTGGGAACCGAGAGCCGGCAGATGCTGGGCAAGGCCGCCGCGATTGAGCGCGCCGGTCAGCGGATCGTGGTGAGCGAGTTCCGTCAGCTGATTTCGGCTGCGCTCGGCGGCCATCAGCACCATGGCCATGCTGCGCAGCATGATGAACGCGACCGCCGACACCGCCATCCAGCTGTGAATTGCACTGCTGCCGAAAGGATCCGGCCCGCCAATCTCACCGGTCGCCGCGAGAATGCTGCGAACCGCAAAGATCGCCGCAGTGCAGACATAGAGACCGACAAGCAAGGCTGCCGAATAAAGCCTCTCGCGCCGGACAATGCCAATTGCCTCCCTTGCGACGGCAAGATCGCAGAGGCAGCAGATGACGGAGACGTAGAGGAGCCTCGCCGAGACTGCCGACGGATCGCTGACGATGAGTACGACAGGAACGCTGACGAGGACGATGGCAAGCCAGAAGGTGCGCTGGTCGAGCGCTCGTCCCGAAAACACCCGCACGGCAAAGAACATCAGCATGTAGCCGGCGATGGTGACGATATTGCCGCCGTCGATCGAGACGGAGGTGGGAACGAGATTGCGCAACGCGACGAGGAAGGACCCGACGCCGACAAGAAGGTTGCTCAGACCCCACCACAGCGGCCACCTCTCGAAGCGGCCGGTCGCATAGGCTGCAAGCTGGAGAATGCCCAGCACGAAACAGCTCACGGCAACAATGAAATAGATTGTCCTGAGATCCAGCAGCATGGCGCTTTCCCGAAATTCCCGTGGAACTTACAGCAAGCGTTTTGCGGTTTGATTGGAGGCTTCGCTAAGAATTTAACGATCTCGGGGTTTTCCTGCTGCATAATGCAGCAATTCAAGCGTTGCAGCGTCCTTTACGCGTCTGCAAAGACACGCGGCACTGTCTTCAGGCGGCCCGCACCGCGCCGATAATGTCCGCCAACAGACCGTGCAGCAAGTCCCTGTAGCCATTCCGGGCAGACGAACCGCTCTCTTCCGAGGTCATGACGACGGTGAGATCGAGCGACGGCACGATGTAGAGCATCTGCCCGCCATAACCCCAGGCGAAATGCACCTGCTCGCCGCCGATCTGCCGCGTGAACCAGCCATAGCCATATTCATCGCCCGAGAAGCGCGAGTTTGTGCGCTGCTGCCACGACTGGGAGATCCAGTCGGCAGGGACGATCTGGCGGCCATCGGCGGTCTTGCCGCCGTTGCGGTAGAGTTCGCCGAAGGCAAGCAGCGACCGGGCGCTCATCGCCATCTGATTGCCGCCGAGATAGGTGCCCTGCGGATCGCGCTCCCAGGCACCGATGCGGAAACCGTCGACAGGACCCAGCCATTCGCGCGCCAGCGCCAGCGTCGACCGCCGGCCGACCTTGGTGAGAATGGCCGAAAGCAGATGCGTGGATGCGGTGGAGTAGAGCATCTCGCCACCGGGCTGATCGACGAAAGGCTGCGAGAGCGCAAAACGCACCCAGTTGCGCGAGGAGACCCAGTGGCCGTAGTTCGGCCCCGACATGCGATCGAGCCCGGCCTGCATGGATAGAAGATTACCGATGGTGATGTCGTTGATGCGCGGGTCTGGTGATGCCGGAAGATCCGCCTTAAGGATCGGCGCGATCTTCTGATCCGGCCCGTTGAGCAGGCCTTTGTCGATGGCGATACCGACCAGCGCCGAAATGATCGACTTCGAAGCGGATTTGATATTGGTCGATTCCGACGGCGAATGACCATGGAACCCGCGCTCGCTGAGCACGCGTCCGTCGCGAGCGACGATCACCGTCTTGAGAGACCCCATCGCAGGGTCGCTCGCCGCGTGATCGAGACGCGGACCAAGCCCGGCAACGGCGGAAGCCGTGCTCTGGGCAGCCACCGGCTCCGTTGCGGCAAGCGGCAGGCAGAGGAGAAGCAGAAGGGAGAGAAGGCGGATCATGCGGCGCAAGATAGGATATCGCCGCGACATGTTCGCGTGCCGTCGGCCCGTTTCACGCAATTGTGTTTCCGCGTGCGCCGGGGAGCTAGCGACCACGCGCCGCTTCACCCGCCAAAAAGATATCCGCGCCGCAACCACACCAGGCCCGCCTGCCTGGGTGGTCAAACGGCGCGGACAGTACCAGCCGGGGGAAGAATTCCCGACCTGGCCGGCCGGTCGGAGCAGCCTTACAGAGCCGCGTCTTTTCGGGTCGATCCGCTAGGCTGCGCGGCGAACCGGCGCGCTGGCCAGCATGCGCCCCGAAGGGACGATCATGCCGGCCGCGCCGTCAAGCCAGCCTTCCGTGAGTTCGAGCGCAAGAAAGCGCGAGCGTTCGAACGGACCCGGCATGACGAGATGGCAGGCCTTTTCGGCAAAGAAGCCGAAACGCTCGTAATAGGCCGTATCGCCGACGAGCAGGACGGCGCCATGCCCGCGATTCTTCGCTTCGAGGACCGTCGCGCGCATCAACGCCGCGCCGATGCCCTTGCCGCCATGCTGCGAGGCAACAGCGAGCGGCCCGAGCAGCAGTGCATTGATCGGCGTGCCTTCGTCATTGACGCCGGCCTCGATGTTCCAGAGCCGCACCGTACCGATGACACGGCCGTCGCGATCGCGCGCGACGAGCGCAAGACCCTCGGCCGGAACGCGGTTGCGGCGAATCTTCTCCGACGATTTCTTGCGGCGATCCGCGCCCATGACGCGGTCGAGCAGGTTTTCACGAGCAACGACATCCGAGGGATTTTCGGCGTCGATGGTGAAAGTGGTGGGCGCAAAGAATGCGCGGACAGAATCAAGAACAGCGGCCATCTTGGCCTCCCGTACCCAATACCGTTATCAGCGGCGATGAAGGAAAATTGTGAAATTGCCGCCCCGGCTGGTTACGGGGCCGGCGGAAACGACCTTAGATGACGTAAGCCTTCAGCGGTTCGAACCCGTTGAAAGCGACCGCCGAATAGGTCGTCGTATAGGCGCCGGTGCCTTCGATCAGAACCTCGTCGCCGATCGAAAGGGAGATCGGCAGCGGATAAAGGTTCTTCTCGTAGAGCACGTCGGCCGAATCGCAGGTCGGGCCAGCGATGACGCAGGGCTCCATCTCATCGCCGTCGTGATCCGTGCGGATCGGATAGCGGATGGCTTCGTCCATCGTCTCGGCGAGACCGCCGAACTTGCCGATGTCGAGGAAGACCCAGCGGGCATCGTCATTGTCCGACTTCTTCGAAATCAGAACGACTTCCGCCTTGATGACACCGGCATTGCCGACCATGCCGCGGCCCGGCTCGATGATCGTCTTCGGGATCTGGTTGCCGAAATGCGTGCGCAGCGCCTGGTAGATCGACTTGCCGTAAGCTTCTGCGGACGGAACGTCACGCAGGTACTTGGTCGGGAAGCCGCCGCCCATGTTGACCATCTGCAGGTGGATACCCTGCTTGGCAAGCGATACGAAGACGCGCTTGGCATCGGCGAGCGCCGAATCCCAGGCATCGACCTTGGTCATCTGCGAACCGACATGGAACGAGACGCCGTAGGAGTGCAGGCCAAGCTGATGGGCGTAGACGAGAACGTCGACAGCCATCTGCGGAACGCAGCCAAACTTGCGCGACAGCGGCCATTCAGCGCCTTCACCATCCGTGAGCACGCGGCAGAAGACACGGGCGCCGGGAGCGGCGCGCGAAATCTTCTCGACTTCCTCGTGGCTGTCGACGGCAAAGAGGCTGACGCCGAGCGCATGCGCGCGAGCAACGTCACGTTCCTTCTTGATCGTGTTGCCGTAGGAGATGCGGGCGGCGGTCGCGCCGGCTTCGAGCGCCATTTCGATTTCGGCAACGGATGCGCAATCGAAATTGGAGCCGAGGCCTGCGAGCAGCTTCAGCACTTCCGGGGCCGGGTTGGCCTTGACGGCATAGTAGATGGCGCTGTCCGGCATGGCGTGACGGAAGGCGTGGAAATTGTCGCGAACGACGTCGAGGTCAACCACGAGGCAGGGACCATCGGGACGTCGGGTTGCGAGAAAGTCGCGGATGCGCTGGGTGGTCATATCGATTCCCTCTTCCAATTCCAGAGCTCCGGTTTGAACCGGAGGACAAAGGGCATACGATAGCTCGCATTGGAACCAGCCGGTGGAGACCCCGGAACCATAGCAAGCGCTCGATGCGCGGATAGTGAACCAACGCCGCGATGCGGTGTAAGTTCGGCTTTGTCTGCCATGGATTGGAGGGAGAATCCCAACCGCACTTCCGGCAATGATGGTGTGCCTCTTCAGTAACCCCCGCTGATGGAAAGCAGGGAGAGAACAAAAAGGCCCGCACCGTCGTTGCTTCAGGCGTCCTCGCATTTTCCGGTTGGCCGGAATAGCGACTGGAGGGGTTAATTCCAGGTACCTTACCGATTTCCTCACCAATTCGAGGGTTCGGCGGACACCCATGGGCACGTGCGACTTTGGGCTGAGTGGGAAATAAGAATATTCGCCTTCATAATCAAGCGATTTTTTGATCTCGGGGCTAAAAAAATTATTGAACAAGACGAGCCAATTTGTTCAACATTCCGAAACAGCCTGAGGGGTGCCATGGATACCTTGACCCGCATACGCGCCTTCATCGATGTCGTCGAGGCCGAAGGCTTCTCCGCCGCGGCACGGCGCACGGGCCGTTCGAAAGCGCTGCTCTCCAAATATGTGCGCGAACTGGAAGATGAGCTCGGCGCCCTGCTGCTCAACCGCACCACCCGGCAGTTCTCCATGACCGAAGCCGGCCACACCTATTACCGCACCGCCTCCGATATCTTAAAGGAGATCGACAACCTCGCCGATCTCGTGCGCGAGAACAATGCACAGCTCAAAGGACGACTGCGCATTTCCGTGCCGCGCACCTTCGTCGATGCAGATGTCGGCCAGTCGCTGATCGATTTCGCCAAGGAGAACCCCGACCTTTCGCTGGAGATCGCTGCCGATGACCGGTTCGTCGATCTGATAGAGGAAGGCTTCGACGTGGCGATCCGCATCACCAAGCTCGAAGATTCCGGCATGATCGCCCGCAAGATCTCGGATTTCCGCATCCATATCTGCGCCACCCCTGAATTTCTTGAGCGTTATCCCGATCTCGATCACCCGACGGCCCTTTCCAGCGTCCCCTTCATCGTCGATACCAATGCGCGCACCCAGGCGAGCATCCGCTTCCACAATCCTGACAACACCTCGTTCGCCGTCGCCGTTTCCGGACCGATAGAAGTCAACAGCCCGCATGCGACACTACGCGCGGCGCTTGCCGGCATCGGCGTAGCCTTCATCCCGGATTTCATCGCCCGCAAGCCGATCGAGAGCGGCGAACTGGTGACCCTGTTCAACGATTACACCCCGACCGACCGCGGCATCTATGCCGTCTACCCGCACCGGCGCTACCTGCCGGCCAAGGTGAGGATCTTCGTCGATTACCTGCATAACTGGTTCAAGAAGCATCCTTAGGGCAGCGCTCTTGCGAAGCGATGCGACATTCCGCCCCGCTTCAACGTGTGGCCCCACGAATCCGATACGGAGTCCGGTCCCAATTCCGTCCCAATTTCTGGCAAGAAGTCTGGGGCAGCGAACAGGGCAGCGGGATAGATGAGACATTCAACGATACTGATCGCCGCGCTTCTTTCGCTGGCGCCGGCCGCCGCCTTTGCCCATCCGCACATCTTCGTGGAGGCGCGTCTCGAAGTCGTGGCCGGCAAGGACGGCAATGTCGAGGAACTGCGCAATGTCTGGCGCTTCGACGAGGTCTTTTCGTCCTCTGTGGTCATGGATTTCGACAAGAACACCGACCTGAAGCTGGAGCCGAACGAGCTGACCGACGTCGGCAACACGGTCAAGAAGTCGCTTGCCGATTACGACTACTACATGAACCTGACGATCAACGGGAAGAACATCACCGTCCAGAAGCCCGACATCATCCATGTCGACTACAAGGATGGCCAGCTGCTGATGTTCTTCGCGGTGAAGCCGGTGGAGAAGATGCCGCTGAAGGGCAGGCTCACCTTCGGCGTCTACGACCCGACGCTCTACACCTCGATCGATTTTCCCACAGACAACGAGCTGGCAATCGTCGGCGACGGCTTCAAGGCCTGCAAACATCAGGTGGTGCGGCCGGATGCCGACGAGGTAATCTCGCAAAACAAACAGTCGCTGACGGACGCCTTCTTCAACGATCCCACCGGCACCAACATGTCCAAACTCTTCGCCACCCGGCTGGAAGTCACATGCTGACGAAACGCCTGCCCCTCATCCTTTCCGCTGCGACCCTTGCGCTGTTGACGGCGGCAAGTCTCGCTCATGCGCAATCGCCGCTCGGCATCGGCACGGCGGAGCCGAGCTTCCAGCCGACAGGCGGGCCGCTCGCACCGCTCTTGCTCTATGTGAACTATGAGCAGCAGGCCTTCTATCGGGCGCTGACCGGCGCCTTGAAGGCGATGCGCCAAGACCCCTGGCAGCTGGCATCGCTTATCGGCCTCTCCTTCGCCTATGGCGTCTTCCATGCCGCCGGCCCGGGCCACGGCAAGGCGGTCATCTCTTCCTACATGATCGCCAACGAGGTCGAGCTGAAGCGCGGCGTGGTGATTTCCTTCATTTCGGCCTTCGTCCAGGGCGTGATGGCGGTGGCGTTGGTCGGCGGCGCCTGGCTGGTGCTGCGCGGCACCGGCATCACGCTGACGGCAGCGACCCACGCGATGGAGATCGCAAGCTTCATCATGGTCATCCTCTTCGGCGGCTGGCTGCTGTTTCGCAAACTGCGCTCGCTGGTGGGCAACATGCCGCGCCGCCGGCTGATGGCGACGCCTGCCGGTCCGGTCAGCATGATGCTCGACTGGAAGGACAATGCCGCCGAACGCCAGGCCTATACCTTCAACGGCAAGGCGCAGCCTGTCGAAGCCGGCCACACATTCGTTACCGGCATGCTCTGCGAGACCTGCGGCAATGCCCATGTGCCCGATCCAGCCCTGCTCGGCGGCGACAGGTTCAGCGCCCGCGAGGCCTGGTCGGCGATCGTTGCCGTCGGTCTGCGCCCCTGCTCCGGCGCATTGCTGGTCATGACCTTCTCACTGCTGAACGGGCTCTATCTCGGCGGCGTGCTTTCGGTCGCTGCCATGTCGCTTGGCACGGCGATCACCGTTTCCCTGCTTGCCACACTTGCGGTCACCGCCAAGAGTGCGGCCGTCCGCCTCTCCGGACGCGGCTCGACCGCCTCGATCTGGGTCGGCAATGCCATCGAAATCCTCGGCGCCGTGCTCGTCATGCTGATGGGCGCCCTGCTGCTCGGAGCCTCGCTGCAGGGATAAAATTACTTTCCCCGGCTGCGCTGGTAGCGCGCCCGCAGCCAGAAAACTGCGAAAAATGCCAGGATCAGGCAGACGCCGACGACGATTGCCAGCGTCGGCGAGAAATTGCCGATCCACAGCACGATGGTCGGCAGGAAATAGATGACGAGGGCAGCGCCAAGCAGGATGATGCCGGCGGCGGTTGCCTGCGAGCGGCTTTCCGGGCTCATACGAGCCTTTCCTTTTCAAGATCGGCGCGGATATCCTGCAGGCGGCGGATCTGGTTGCCCTCGGCGTCGAAATTCCCAGGCGAAAGCCAGGCTTCGAAGGCATCGTTGATCATCGGCCATTCGGCATCGATCATCGAGAACCAGGCGGTGTCGCGGTTTCGATGCTTGGAGATCATGTGCTGGCGGAAGACCCCTTCGAAGCTGAAGCCGTAACGGGCGGCCGTCGTCTTGCTCGCTTCGTTGTTATTGTCGCATTTCCATTCGTAGCGGCGGTATCCGAGATCCTCGAAGACGTGTTTGGCCATCAGATAATGCGCCTCGGTTGAAAGCGGCGAACGCTTCATCTCGACGCCATGCGCCACACCGCCGATCTCGACGACACCGTTCGCCGGGTCGGCGCGCATGTAATTGGCCATGCCTTGAATCTTGCCGGTGGCGTTGTCGCGGAAGATATGGGTGAGCCAGCCGGACTTGGTGTAGACGGTTTCCAGCCAGTTGGCGAAATCGTCGATACCGGAGAAGTCGTCCTGGGCGAAATAGAGAAGCAGCGGATTGATGCCCATGCCGCCGAGCCCGTCCCACAGCGCCTCGAGATGTTCGGCGCACCGATAGGGCTCCACGGTAACGAAACGGCCCTTCAGTGTGACCGGCTTCGGCGCCGGGCAGCCCTTGAAATTTGCAAGATCACGCATGTCCACTCCCTTTTTCGCAAGAGTGGATAGGCCAGCCACCCAACAAAGGCAACCGGCCTAAGCGCGTCGCAATCTTTCAGATTCGCTCCTCACGCTTTCGGTCCTTATTTCCAACGCATGTCGTTGTCGCAAAACCGCTGCACAGTTTTGCGCGACATGCTTTAGATGTCACTGTGACAAGGTCACCTTAGCCGAGGACACCGTTGCCTCGATATGGTCGACCAGCTGGTCGGCAAGGCCGAGGCGGCCGGCAAGCAGATCGAGATAACCGCGCTCGGCGCGCGAATCCGGGTCGATGGTCAACCGCGAGGCGGTGTAAAGCTCGACGCGCTGTTCTTCCGTCGTCGCGGCGGCAACGAGCGCATCGATATCCGTCGGCGAAGCGAGTTCATGCTCGATGAAGGCCGCAGCCTCGCCGCTGACATCGGCGGCCTTGACCTTGTCCATGATGAGGGCGCGTTCGGCATCGTCGATATGGCCGTCGGCCTTGGCGGCGGCGATCATCGCGCGGATCAGCACGAGGACGAATTCATTGCTGCCGGCAGGCGATGTCGGTCCGAAACCGGATTCGGCAGGCGGCGGCAGGAGAACCGGATTATTTGCCGACGGTGCATCCGAGGGGGCTGCGGGCGCCTGCCCCGCCTGGTAATTCTTGTAGGCCTGGTAGCCGAGGCCGGCAATCGCGGCAAGACCGCCGATCGCCAGTGCATTGCCGGCAATACCGCGGCCGGTCTTGGTGCCGAGAAGCACGGCGGCAATGGCGCCAGTCGCCAGCGGATTGTTCTTTGCCGTCTGCACGGCGTCGCCGGCCCTGTCGCGGACCGAACCGCCGAGACCCGGCATCTGTGAACCCAAGAACTGGTCGAGAAGCTTCTTTGCGTCGAACATTCCTCGTCGTCTCCCTGTTTGAAACTGGAGGAGAACATAGGTTTGCGACGGCTGAAATACAAATAGGGGGAGCGGGATTGAGCCGTGAGGCTCGCCCGCCCCCTGCCGAAACTCAGGCCTTCAGCGCTGCCGCCTCTGCCGCGAGCTTGGTAATGCCAGCCCAGTCGCCGGCCGCGACCAGTTCCTTCGGCGCCACCCACGAGCCCCCGACGCAGATGACATTCGGCAGCGAGAGATAATCATTGGCATTCTTCAGCGAAATGCCGCCGGTCGGGCAAAATAGCGTGCCGGCAAGCGGCGAGGACAGCGCCCTGAGATAGGCGGCG
Source organism: Rhizobium ruizarguesonis (assembly GCF_017357285.1). NCBI lineage: Bacteria > Pseudomonadati > Pseudomonadota > Alphaproteobacteria > Hyphomicrobiales > Rhizobiaceae > Rhizobium > Rhizobium ruizarguesonis. Next base: position 4,387,897 of record NZ_CP071678.1, read on the forward strand.
CCGCCGGCCTGCTCGGCCGGGAAGAATTTCAGCACCTGGTAGCCTTCTTCGCGCAGCGCCATGACTTCGCTGGCGGTCGCGGCCCCCGGAAGCAGCGGCACGTCGGAATCGGCAGCGGCATCGAGCAGCTCCTGCGTCGTGCCCGGGCTGACGATAAACTTCGAACCGGCCGCGACGGCAGCCTCCCAATGGGCGACATTGAGGATCGTCCCGGCGCCGACTTCGGCGCCCTCGACCTCGGCGGCGACGGCGCGCACGGCCTCGAGGGCTGCCGGCGTGCGCATGGTGATCTCGATCGCCTTCAGCCCGCCCGCGACGAGCGCCCGGGCCAGCGGTACGGCCGTCTTTGCATCATCGACGATCAAGACCGGAACGACTGGCTGGAGTTTCAGGATGGAAAGGAGCTTCTCTGTTTTCTCGCCCATGGTCGTGCGACTTCCTTGAAACGATTGAATTCGGATCCCGAATAACGCCCCGGCGGAACCTTGTCGAGATAAAACCAGGCCATATGACAAGATGGGTAGGAAATGCGTGGAAATTGGTCTACCGTGCCGCAATCGTCACAAAAGGTTCACCGGTATGGCGAAAGAGATCGAGCGGAAGTTTCTCGTACGCAGCGATGGATGGCGTTCCGCTGTCGAGACGAAGTCTGTCCTCAGGCAGGGTTACATCGCCTCGATGGACGATCGTTCCGTGCGGGTACGCGTCCTCGACGGCAAGAAGGCGAGACTGACGATCAAGATCGGCCGCAGCACCATCACCCGTGACGAATTCGAATACGATATACCGATCGCCGACGCCGAAGAGCTGTTGCAGAACGCGATCGGCGTCGTCATCGAGAAGACGCGCTACCGCGTTCCGCATGAGGGGTTCGTCTGGGAAGTCGACGTCTTTACCGGCGAGCATCGTGGACTGGTAATCGCCGAGGTCGAAATGACGGCGGAAACTGATGATCCGGCCCTACCTGCCTGGCTCGGCCGCGAAGTGACCGGCGATTTCCGTTATTCCAACCAGGCGCTTGCCACAGAATACGGGCACGACAGGCATGGCCTATCGCATTCGGCCTGACGCCGATTTCACCGAAGCGTTCCGCAGCGTCGCGACCAAGCAGCTGGAACACGCCGTCACTGTCCTCGGGGAACGCCCGGACGGCGCGCATGAGGCGATCCATTCTTTCCGCAAGAACCTGAAGCGACTACGCTCGCTCTATCGCCTCGTGGCCCGCGAGACGCCGGATTTTCAGGCCCAGGAAAATGCGCGGCTGCGCGATGCCGCACGCTCGCTTTCGGCGATCCGCGACGCTACCGCCCTCATCGGCACCGCTCAATATCTGCATCATGCAGCCCGCGGGAACGAGGAGAGCGAGGCGCTCGGCCGCATCATCACCATTCTCGAAGGACGCCGTGACTGGATGGCCGAAGCCGAAAGCGGACTGGAACAGCGGCTCGCGGAAACCTCCGGCGTTCTGAAGGAGGCGATCGCCGCCTTGGACGCAGTCTCCTTTGATGGCCGCCACCGCAAGAATGCACGCATGCTGGCGAAGAGCTGGCGCCGCACTGCGCGCAAGGCCAAGGCCGCGCTTGCGGCTTGCCACGGCGAGGCATCGGCCGACGATTTCCACGATCTGCGCAAACGCACCTACGACTATCGGCTCTACCATACCCTTTTGCGCGACGTCTGGCCGGGCGCGATGAAGGCCAAGCGGGATGCGGCCAAGGAACTCGTCGAGGATCTCGGTCACATCCACGATCTCACAGTGCTCTCCGAACTGGTCGAGGCCGAACCGCAGCTCTTCACTCGCAATGACGACCTGGCGCATCTGCTCGACATCATCATCTTCCGCCAGCAGGAAGACCGGCGGCAAGCGCTGATCAAAGCCGAAGCCGTCTTCGCCGATGATGCCGACGAGGAAGCGCAGCGCATCGAGCTTCTCTGGCTGATGGCCGGGAGTTGAGAGACGGCGAAACCGGAAGTGCTTGTGCGCTGCTCTGCATTTCCGATTGCTTCAGCATCTGAAGATTTCGCGGGGAAACCTGTTGACCTCAACCAATTTTGAGGTCCTAGCCTGCGGTGGTCGAACAAGCAGAGACTTTATCCGCGAGGAAAAAATGACCGCCGAAAATGCCGCGATGCCGAAGGTGCTCGGGCTCTACGAGACCCATCTGACCGTTGCCGATCTCAAGACCTCCACGGATTTCTACCGCGATGTCGTCGGGCTCGAACCTGCCGCCTCATTCGAGGAGCGTAAAGTCGCTTTCCTCTGGGTGGACGACAGGAAGACCGGCATGCTCGGCCTTTGGGAAACAGGAACCGGGCCGCTGAAGATGCGGCTGCATATCGCCTTCCGCATGACCGCCAACGGCGTGCTTCAGGCGCCCGCCATTCTCAGGGCAAAGGGTGTGGAACCTCTCGGCTTTGCCGGTGAACCGGTGACGGAACCGGTGGTTCTCGGCTGGATGCCGGCGCTGTCGATCTATTTCAAGGATCCGGACGGGCACTCGATCGAGTTCATCAACGTTCTCGACGACATCCCCGACCGGAGTTTCGGCGTGCGGCCGTTTTCCGCGTGGCAGGCGCGAGCGTAATCGATCAGCGATCAAGGCCGCCGCTGGCGAAGGCAATTGCGCGGCCCGCCGATTTTCTGTATTTCCGGCCCATGACCGACAGCCTGACCCACACCAGCCCGTTCCTCGTGGCCGCACTTTACCATTTCGTTTCCGTGCCGCGCTTTGCCAGCCTGCGAGCGCCGCTGCAGACGCTTTGCGAGGAGAACGGCGTCAAGGGAACGCTGCTTCTGGCGCATGAAGGCATTAACGGCACGATCGCGGGCCCGGATGCCGGCATTCACGCCGCGCTCGCCTTCCTGCGCGCCCAGCCGGAATTTTCGGGCCTGGAGCACAAGGAAAGCCGCGCCTCGAAAATGCCCTTCCTGCGCATGAAGGTGAAGCTGAAGAAGGAAATCGTCACCATGGGCGTCGAGGACATCGACCCCAACAAGGTGGTCGGCACCTATGTGGCGGCCAAGGACTGGAACGCTTTGATTTCCGATCCCGATACCATCGTCATCGACACCCGCAACGATTACGAGACGGCAATCGGCACCTTTCGCGGCGCGCTCGACCCGAAGACCAAGACTTTCCGTGAATTTCCCGATTGGGTGCGCAACAATACCGGCCTGCACAACAAGCCGAAGGTCGCCATGTACTGCACCGGCGGCATACGCTGCGAGAAGGCCACTGCTTTCATGAAGGCTGAGGGCTTCGACGAGGTCTATCACCTGAAGGGCGGCATCCTGAAATATCTGGAGGAAGTGCCGCAGGAGGAAAGCCTCTGGGATGGCGCCTGCTTCGTCTTCGACGAGCGCGTCTCCGTCGAGCACGGTCTGAAGCAAGGCGAACACAGGCTGTGCCACGCCTGCCGCAACCCGATCACCGCCGAGGAAATCAGCTCGCCGCTCTACGAGGAAGGCGTTTCCTGCAGCCACTGCTACCACTCGCGCACGGAGGAAGACCGGCTGCGCTACCGTCAGCGGCAGCACCAGATCGCCCTCGCGAAAAAGCGCGGCCAACGGCATATCGGCAGCTGAGCCGGGGTTCCGTTTGGACCAGCCTTGCTGCCTGAGGATGATCGGGCCGCCGGTCAGGCTGCGCCGATACGGCGCCGAGTTTCCGGCCCGGCTGCACGCCGCTCGTTCAGCATCTCGGTGATAAGGTCTGATGTCACAGGCTTTCCGAACCAATAGCCCTGCAGGCAGTCGCAGCCGAAAAGGCGCATGGCTATTGCCTGCTCCTCGGTCTCGATGCCTTCGGCCGTCACCGGAATGTCGAGCGAGCGGGCGAGCGCCACCGTCGCCTGCAGCATCTCGCGCTGGCGTTTGTCTTCGTTGACACCCATGACCAGCGAACGGTCGATCTTGATGCGGTCGAAGCCGAACTGCCTGAGATAACCGATCGAGGAGAAGCCAGAACCAAAATCGTCGAGCGCCACCTTGACCCCCAGCCCCTTCAACCGTTCGATCGACTGGCGGGTGCGCTGCGGATTCTGGATCATGTAGCCTTCGGTGATCTCGAGCGTGATGCGGCCGGCCTCAATCTCCGTCTGCTTCAGCACGTAGCGCACATAGTCGGTAAAGGCGGGATTGCGGAACTGGCCGGGCGAGACGTTGACCGAAACGTTGAGGTCCGGCCATTGCTTCGCCGTCTCGCAGGCTTTGCGTAGCACGAACAGACCGAGCGATTCGATGAGGCCGCTGGTCTCGGCAATTGGGATAAACAGTTCGGGCGATACAGGGCCATGGCCCGGACGGTTCCAGCGCACCAGCGCCTCGACGCCGGTCATCGCATGCGTCGCCGCATCGATCAGCGGCTGGTAGGCAAGCGTCAGGTCGCCGCTTTCGATAGCGATCCGAAGGTCGAGTTCCAGCGCATTGCGCTGCTCTCGATCGGCATCCATCGACGGATCGTAGAGCGTCATGCGCGCGCGGCCGGCCTCCTTTGCCTTGTACATGGCAAGGTCGGAACGGCGCACCAGCTCCTCACGCCCGATCGCACCGAAAGGCGACATGGCGATACCAATGCTTGCCCCGACGACGACGACACGGCGACCGATCTCCAATGGCTCGACGAGAAAATCGAGGATCTGTTCGGCAAGCTGCAGGGCGGCGGCATTTTCGCTGTCGGAGAGAAAGGCGATCGCAAATTCGTCGCCGCCAATACGGGCGAGAACCGCACCCTGCGGAATGAGCACAGCGAGCCCGGCCGCGACCGCACGGATCAACTGATCGCCGGTGCCGTGACCATAGCTGTCGTTGACTTCCTTGAAGCCATCGAGGTCGAGGTAGAGGAGCAGCACATTGCGCTTTGTCTGGCGTGCTTCGATGACAAAACGATCGACGGCGAGCCCGAGACCATCCCGATTGGAAAGGCCGCTCAGCCTGTCGCGCAGCGCCTCCTCGCGGGCGCTGCCTTCCTCTGCCTTCAGGCGGCGGCCGGCAAGCCAGCCGATGACCAGCAGCACTACGAAAAACAATCCGACGAGACCGAGCGCCTGGATGACCATCGGCCGCACCTGTGCATAGGCGATATCGCCGGGTGAACGCGAGGCCCAGACGAGCTTGCCGAGCGTTGCCCCCGTCGGATCGACGATCGGTACGAGATAGTCGGCCGCAAAGCTCGGCGGCGCCAGCCTCAGCCCGCCGATGACATAGGTCTGGCCGAGAGCAGTCACCCTGTCGTCATCGAGATGGCGAGCGAAAACGAGATAACGATGCTGGTCGGCGGGCACGTCAAGCGCACCAGACTTTTTCCGCACCAATGCCACGCCGACGGCGGCAATGCCCCGCTTGGTGGTGACGAAACCGACCGCCTGAGGACGATCGGCCGGACCGGCCGCCTTCACCGTGTCGACCAGGGTCCAGAGCGACGGCGCGAAGAAATCCGTGAGCGGCTCCTCCATCGGCTTGCCGTCGCGATAGGCCATGATTGCCTTCTTCTCACCATCGATGACGATCGCCATGTCGAACAGCGAGCTGTTGACCGACATCTCGCCGTAATTGCTCACCGTCCAGGCCATGCCATCAGGCGCGTAGACGTTGACGGCGGCGTCGTCCCAGGCGGCGTAATCGTCGAGCGTCGCGCCGAGCTGATCCTCGAAGGTCTTCACTGCGCCGACCGTCGTTTCGCGCGAGCGCTCGTCATCGAGGAGATTGGCATTTTCGGACACGCGTTCGAGCGCCGTCAGCACCATGATGGTGACGACAGCGACGATGACGGCGAAGGAAAAAAGCACGCCCGTGACGGTGATGTGACGGCCTATTCCCAATCCTTTTCTCTGCGACTTTCCGGCGGTCTGCATTACGACTCCCTGACCGTCGGACTTTGCCAGCCAAGGGTTCAAAAACGTTTAAGCAACCGGCTGTTGCAGGTTTCTGACGAGCTATTTTTGTGTCGCCGCCTGAGGACGCGCCTCTAACCCGGCTTGTGATTGCCCTTCGGGAATTTTGTCGCAAGTTCGCGATACCATTTGCCGCTCTTTTTTACCGTGCGTAGCTGGGTCTCATAATCGACATGGACCAGACCGAAGCGCATGCGGTAGCCTTCCGCCCATTCGAAATTGTCCATCAGGCTCCAGGCGAAATAGCCGCGTAGGGGATAGCCGTCCTTGATGAGGCCGGCAACGATTTCGAGGTGATCGCTGACATAGTCGAGGCGCATCGTGTCGTCGACCTCGCCGTCGATGACATCGGTGTTGTCGCAGGCGCCGTTCTCGGTGATGTAGCATTCCGGCAGTTCGTAGCGGCGGTAGAGATCCTCGATCGAGAGCTTCAGGCCCGGCGCATAGATTTCCCAGCCGATATCGGTCTTGACGTCGCTTGCCGGCGGCGCCTCCACCGTCCAGGGGAAATCGCCTTTGCGTTCGGCATCGTCGGTGACCCGCTCGGGCTTGTAATAGTTCAGGCCCCACCAGTCGAGTTTCTGGCTGATGAGCTTCAGGTCGCCATCCTCGATGACGGGCATGCGGTCGCCGAGCGCCTCGACGAACTCCTTAGGATATTCGCCCTTGAAGACGGGATCGAAGAAGGCGCCGTTGTGGAACTGATGCGCACGCTCGCCGGCGGCAAGATCGGCCGGGCTGTCGGAGCCGGGAATGACCGAGGCGGCGTTGAGCACAAGCCCGACGGGCACATTTGGGGCTTCCGAGCGGATCGCCTCGACGCCGAGACCATGGGCAAGGTTCATGTAATGCATGGCATGAAGGGCGGCCTGCATGTTGCGCTCGCCCGGAGCATGGATGCCGTAGAGGTGGCTGAGCCAGACGATGCACCAGGGTTCGTTGAAAGTCGCAACCCGGTCGAGGCGATCGCCAAGGCGGTTCATCACCGTCTTGGCATAGCGCTGAAACGCATAGGCGGTCGAGCGCGCGGTCCAGCCGCCCTCGCCGGCAAGCAACAGAGGCAGGTCCCAGTGGTAGAGCGTCGCGAAGGTCTTGATGCCGCGTGCCTTGCAGCCGTCAACCAGCCGGTCGTAGAAATCGAGGCCGGCCTCGTTCACTGGACCCGTACCGTCGGGGATAATGCGCGGCCAGGCGATCGAGAACCGGTAGGCTTCGACACCCATCTCCTTGATGAGATCGAGGTCCTGTTCCAGGCGATTGTAGTGATCGCACGCAACGTCGCCGTTATCGCGACTATGGACGCGGCCGGGCATATTGCAGAAAGCATCCCAGATGGACGGCTTGCGGCCATCGGCTTTGCTGGCGCCTTCGATCTGGAAGGCGGCGGTGGCAACGCCGAAGGTGAAGTCACCGGGAAAGCGGTCTGCGAGTTTTTTCGGATCGATCATCAGGAAATCCTATCTCTCGGGTTGAACCGTTTGCGCCGGATTTAGCCAAGCCTGAAGGCAAAGTACAGGCTGGCGGCGAGAAAAACTGCAACGTTGCAGGAGGAAAAACAGAACAGCTGCAACGCCGCTGCAGCCGCCCCTCCCCCACCACGCAGCCGACCTCATAACGGCAATGTCAGCAGTCGTGACTTGGCCGTTGAGACCGCGATCCTTACACGGGAAATGGCATCACAAATATGAAAGGAATCCAATGCTGTCTTCGATCCATCTGCTGCAGCCCCATCTGCTGAGCTTGCTGCGCATCGTCTCGTCACTTGTGCTTTTCAGCTACGGAACGCAGAAGATCCTGCATTTTCCGGTTGCAGCAAGCGTGCCGCCCGCAGGCTCGCTGCCCTGGATTGCCGGCCTTCTCGAACTCACCCTCGGCTTCCTGGTCCTGGTGGGATTCCAGACCCGCATCGCAGCCTTCGTGCTCTCCGGCCTGATGGCCTTCGCCTATTTCATCGGGCATGCATCGAAAGGCATCTACCCCGCCCAGAACGGCGGCGTCGCGGCGATCCTGTTCTGCTTCGTGTTTCTCTATCTGGTGGCGGCAGGTGCCGGACCGTTGAGCGTCGACAATCTGCTGAAGCGCGGCCGCACGGCTGCTGCCTGATCAAAAATAAACAAAACGCCGAGGCGGCTTGACCCCGCCTCGGCACTTTTTCATGGGGCGATGCGGATCGGTAAATTCAGACCTTGACCCATGCGCCGTTCTTCTTGGAAGACGCGACGCAGGCTTCGACAAAAGCCACACCCTTCACGCCGTCATCGACGGTGGGGTAGACCACTGCCTTGTCGACGGCCTTACCCTTCTTGCGGGCATTGATCGCATGCGCGGCTTCCGTATAGATCGTCGCAAAGGCTTCGAGATAACCTTCCGGATGCCCTGATGGTACGCGCGTGACACGGCCGGCAGCCGCGCCTGAACCGGCGCCGCCCCGGGTGATCAGCCGCTTCGACTCGCCGAAAGGCGTGTACCACAAGTAGTTCGGGTCCTTCTGGGTCCATTCCAGCCCGCCCTTGGTGCCGTAAACGCGGACCATCAGGCCATTTTCATGGCCGGGCGCAACCTGGCTGCACCAGAGCATGCCCTTGGCCGGCTTCTCCGAACCCTTCGCCTTGAAGCGCAGCATGACATGCGCATTATCGTCCAGCCGGCGGCCCGGAACGAAACTGTCGAGATCGGCGGCGAGGCTGTCGAGCTCCAGGCCAGTGATGAAGGCGGCGAGATTATAGGCATGCGTGCCGATATCGCCGGTCGAGCCGCCGACGCCGGACTGCGCTGGATCGGTGCGCCAGGCCGCCTGTTTCTGGCCGGTTTGCTCGACCGCTTCCGTCAGCCAATCCTGCGGATATTCGGCCTGGACGACACGGATGTCGCCGAGTTCGCCATTCGCGATCATCTCCCGCGCCTGGCGGACCATCGGATAGCCGGTGTAATTATGCGTCAGCACGAAGAGCGCGCCGCTCTCGTCGGCGATCTTCTTCAGCTTCTTCGCATCGGCAAGGTTGGATGTCAGCGGCTTGTCGCAGATGACATGAATGCCGCGCTTCAGGAATTCCTTGGCTGCATCGTAGTGCACGTGGTTCGGCGTAACGATCGCTACCGCCTCGATGCCATTCTTCAGCTTCGCCTCGCGGATCGCCATCTCGCGATAGCTGGAATAGGTCCGCGACGGATCGAGGCCGAGGTCGCGGCCGGATGCGATCGCCTTTTCGGGCGAAGCCGACAGCGCGCCGGCGATGAGATCGTACTGATCGTCGATGCGTGCCGCGATACGGTGCACCGCGCCGATAAACGCGCCGGCGCCGCCGCCCACCATGCCGAGCCGGATGCGCGGCTCGCGGGACTGTTCGGATGATGCTTCGATTGCCATTGATTCCTCCTGAAATTTTCTTCCCTTCTCCCCTCGGGGAGAAGGTGGCCCGGAGGGCCGGATGAGGGGGCCACTGGCGACAGATATTGCCTTTCGCTTGTCGCTCAAAGCCTTCGTCGCTAACGCTCCTCATCCCCCTCATCTGCCCTGACGGGCATCTTCTCCCCGCTGGGGAGAAGGGAAATGAAAGCCTAAAGCCCCAGCATCCGCCGGTTCGCCGCCTGGTCGGTGCCACTGCCGGCGAAATCGTCGAAGGCTTTCTCGGTGACGCGGATGATATGGGCGGCAACGAATTCGGCGCCTTCGCGAGCACCGTCCTCCGGATGCTTCAGCGCGCATTCCCATTCGACCACGGCCCAGCCGTCGAAATTATTCGCCGTCATCTTCGAGAACACCGCGCCGAAATCGACCTGACCGTCGCCGAGTGAACGGAACCGACCGGCGCGTTCCACCCAGCCCTGATAGCCACCGTAGACGCCCTGGCGCCCGGTCGGATTGAACTCCGCATCCTTGACGTGGAACATCTTGATGCGGTCCTTGTAGATGTCGATGTTGTCGAGATAATCGAGGCACTGCAGGACGTAGTGCGAGGGATCGTAGAGCATGTTGGCGCGCGGATGGTTCTTCACCCGCTCCAGGAACATCTCGAAGGTGATGCCGTCATGCAGGTCTTCGCCCGGGTGGATCTCGTAGCAGACGTCAATACCGTTCTCGTCCGCATGGTTGAGGATCGGCGTCCAGCGGCGGGCGAGTTCGTCGAAGGCAGTCTCGACCAGACCGGCAGGACGCTGCGGCCAGGGATAGATGAAGGGCCAGGCAAGCGCGCCGGAAAAGGTCGCATGCGCCTTGAGACCGAGGTTTTTGGATGCCGTCAGCGCCATCTTGACCTGCTCGATCGCCCATTCCTGACGCGCCTTCGGATTGCCCCGCACCTCCGGTGCAGCAAACCCGTCGAAGGCTTCGTCATAGGCCGGGTGAACGGCGACAAGCTGTCCTTGCAGATGAGTGGAGAGTTCAGTGATCTCGATGCCGTTTTCACGCGCCTTGCCGGCGAACTCGTCGCAATAATCCTTGGACGTGGCAGCCTTCTTCAGATCGATCAGCTGGCTGGCCCAGGTCGGCACCTGGACGCCCTTGTAACCGATGTCGGCCGCCCATTTGGTGATCGCATCCCACGAGTTGAAAGGAGCAGTATCGCCCGCGAACTGGCCAAGGAAAAGGCCGGGGCCCTTGATCGTCTTCATGTCAGATTCCTCCCTGAATATCGACCGTAAACGTTTCTGAAGTGTTGTAGCACGCATTTTGGCGGGAGCAAGACGCCTCCTCGCCCTTGCCGTCGGATCTGGCGCGGGGCCAGATGCGGTATGGCTGCGACCTAATCATGACCGGCTTTGGTCGGCAAGAGGTACGTGCCGCATTTTCGCAGACACGCCCGAAGCAAGGCATAAAAAATGCGCCCATCCTTTCGAATGGGCGCATGTCTCCAGTCAATCGATCAGAACGGAGAATCCGGGAAGTAGAAGTCCTTGGCATTGTCCTTGGTGACGAGCGTCGCGTCGAGGATGTAGCTGCCGTGAACCGGGACCTGATCATAAAGTGCCGCCGCCGTCAGCTCCATCGCCGTGCCGACCATTGCCGGCGGATAGAGAACGTCGACCGGGATCAGCTTGTCGCCGTCCATGACCTTCTTGACCATGTCCTTGGAACCGGCGCCGGCAACGACATACTTGATGTCGGTGCGCTTGGCTTGCTCGATCGCCTGCAGAACGCCAACAGCCATGTCGTCGTCCTGGCACCATACGACGTCGATCTTCTGGTACTTGGTCAGGTAGTCCTGCATGACCTTGAAGGCATCGTCGCGATTCCAGTTGCCGTACTGGCGGTCGAGAACCTTGACGTTCGAGCCGGCAATGCCCTTGTCGAAGCCGTCCTGGCGCTGCTGGTCGATCGGGATCGGCAGACCGCGGATGATGACCACTTCGGCGTCCGGCGTGGTGTCCTTGATGTACTTGCCGGCGACTTCGCCGAGAGCCGGGTTGTTGCCGGCGACATAGAGGTCGCGCACGGAATTGTCGTTGTTGCTCGGCGCGCGGTCGACGAGAGCGACGAACTTGCCCTTGCCCTTGACTTCCTTGATGGCGTTGACAAGCGGATCCGGATCCGACGGCAGGATAACGAGGGCGTCGATGCCCTGCGTATCGAGATCCTGCACAGCGTTGGCCTGGCTTGCGGCGTCCGGCGAGGTCTTGACGATGACGTTGAGACCGGGATGTTCGGCCATCAGCAGCTTGGCGACGCGCTCGGCATGGAACACCACGCCCGACGTCCAACCGTGGTCGGCGGCCGGAATGGATACGCCGATCGTGAATTTCTTGTCCTGGGCGTGAGCGGCGCCGGCGAACGTCACCGCCGCAACCGCCAGGCCCAACATCAATTTACGCATGCTATTTCCTCCCAATAATTTCAGGGACTTTTCCATATCGGGACCGGACGCCCTGTAAGCCCGATCAATTCATGATTTGCGCACCAGCGAGCGCTGGACGAACATGGCGATGATGATGATCGCACCCTGGATGGCGCCGATCAGATACTCGCTGATGAAATTCGAAAGCAGCATGATGTTGCCGACCAGTTCGAGAATGAAGGCGCCGCAGATCGTGCCCCAGACCCTGCCCGCGCCGCCCTTGAGCGCCGTACCGCCGACCACGACGGCCGTAATCGCCTGCAGCTCCCACAGGATGCCCGTCGTCGCCGACGTCGAGCCGAGACGGGGAACATAGAGCAGCACGGCAATGGCGACGCACAATCCCTGGATGACGAAGGCGATCGTCCGCACACGGTTGACCGCGATACCTGAGTAGCGGGCGACATCGCTGTTTGATCCCACAGCGACGACGTGGCGCCCGTAGCGGGTGCGATAGAGGATGAAGGCCGCAACCGCCGTCACTGCCAGGATCACCACGATCGGCACCGGTATGCCGGCGACATTGCCGAAATAAGCAGGGCGATAGAGCGTCTGGATATCGGCGGAGCGAAGCGTGATCGCACCGCCCTGCGACAGCCATGTCGTCAGGCCGCGATAGATGCCCATCGTGCCGAGCGTCGCGATGAAGGGCTCGATCTTGCCCACCGTCGTGATCAGGCCGTTCGCCAGGCCGCAGAGCGCGCCGGCGACGATCGTGAAGACGACCGCGACCACGAGCATCAAAGCCGGGTTTGCGATGGCGCCCGAATTCATCAGCAGGATCATCAGGCTGGCGACGAAGGCCACCATCGAGCCGACAGACAGATCGAGGTCGCCCGCTGATATCACGAAGGTCGCACCGACCGCGATGATGGCGATGAATGCGCTGCGCGTCGCGACATTGGCAAGATTGGTGATGCCGATGAAATTGGGATTGACCAGGGCTCCGACGATCAGCAGCAGCGCAAGGGCGACGAAGGGCGCGACCGCACGCAGGTCGACATCCCGCCAGGATCGGCGCCGGATTTCCCTGGTCTCCTCGTTGACACTCATTTCCAAAACCAACCTCCCGTCCCATATTTTCTGGGAATCTTATCTATCGTCCTGATCGGCAAAGCTCTGCTTCAGCCCTCAGGCGGCCGCCTTCCTCTTGAGCCCGGCGGCGTAACGCATGATCTCCTGCTCGGAAATCTCGTCGCCCTCGAGCACGCCGACGATACGCCCTTCGCGCATCACCGCCACTCTCGTGCAGAGGCCGATGACCTCCGGCATCTCCGAGGACACGACAATGATCGACCGGCCGTCCCGGGCGAGCGCCGAGATGAAATGATAGATCTGCTGCTTGGTGCCGACATCGATGCCGCGCGTCGGCTCGTCGATGATGATGATATCAGGATCGGTCTCCATGACCTTGGCGAGCAGCAGCTTCTGCTGGTTTCCCCCTGACATCCGGCCGGCAACAATATTGCCGTCGCGAACCCTGATATCGAAACGGCGCTTGGCCTTTGCCATCGCGGCCGCCTCGCTTCCCGGGCTGAGATAACCGTGACGAGCGTGCCTTCCGAGCGATTGCAGTGTCAGATTGGTCACCATGCCGGAGCGCAGCAGCAGACCTTTCGACTTGCGGTCCTTGGTCATGTAGGCGAGCCCGCAACGATTGGCGGCATGCACGTCGCCGGAGGGAACCGTTTCCCCCTTGATGACCACCTCGCCCTCGAGACGGGTTCGCAACCCAGCGATCGCTTCCATCAGTTCGGTGCGGCCGGAGCCGATCATGCCTGAAAAACCGATGATCTCGCCCTTGCGCACCTCGAAGCTCGCATCCCTCACATAACCCGTCGACACCGAGGCGACACTGAGGACGACCTCCTCGTCGACATCAGGCTCGACCTTGGCGGGATAGAGGCTGGAAAGCTCGCGGCCGACCATCAGCTGCGCGATCGATTCCCCGTCCAGAATGGACGTCGGAGAAGTCTTGATCCATTGGCCATCGCGCAGCACCGTGACGCGGTCGGTCAATTCCATCACCTCGTCGAGTTTGTGGGACACAAAGACGAAGCTGGTACCCTGGTCGCGAAGCTTGCGAACCTGCTTGAACAGCATATTGGTCTCTTCCCGCGACAGCACCGCGGTCGGCTCGTCCATGAACACCACCCGCGCGTCGCGGCTGATCGCCTTGGCGATTTCGACCATCTGCTTGTCGGCGATGGAAAGCGTGCTGATCAGTGCATTCTCATCGACATGCGAACCGAGCACGTCGAGAACCTTGCGTGTCTCCGACCGCATATATTTGCGGTCGAGCATGCCGAAACGGGTGACTTCACGCCCGAGGAACAGGCTCTCCGTCACGGTCAGATGTTCGGCGAGGTTGAATTCCTGGTGAATGATGACAATGCCGAGCGCCTCGGCGTCGCCGTTGGGCGGCAGGACGACGGGCTTGCCGTCGAGCAGGATTTCGCCGGAACTCGGCTGTTCGAAACCGGACAAAACCTTGACAAGCGTGGACTTGCCGGCGCCATTTTCACCCATGAGCGCATGGATTTCGCCGGCGCGGAGATCGAAGTTCACGCTGAAGAGGACCTGCACTCCACTGAAGGATTTGCATATGCGCCTAGCGGACAGCACCACGGGTGCGGTGTCGGCGATCTCCACGGTCATCTGATCCTCCCCAAAGCGGCTCCCCGTCCGCTCTGAAGCGTTATGTAAACCTTTACATGCATCGTGTAAAGGTTTACATCGTTGATTTACACAGATCAGTTGAAGCCTGCCTTTGACCTCTCGACAAGTCTGTGTAGTGTCGCGGCGAAGACAGCCCCAAGGCAGAGCCCAGTGTCGAATTCCACGCCCGCAACCATCGAAGACGTCGCCCGGATCGCCGAGGTCTCCATCGCGACGGTTTCCCGGGCAATCCATATGCCGGAGAAGGTCGCCAACTCCACGCGCCTCAAGGTCAACCAGGCGATCGCCATCACCGGCTATACGACGAATGCCATGGCGCGCAGCCTGAGGCTCGGCCGCTCCAACATGATCCTCGTCGTGGCGCCCGATATCGGCGATCCCAATTTCTCCAACATTCTCGTCGGGCTGGAGAACGAAGCACGCGCACACGGCTACGGCATCCTGATCGGCCACACGCAGAACGATGCCCAGCGCGGCTTGGAATATCTGAAATTCTTCAATTCCAACCAGGCGGCCGGATTGATCCTCTTCACCGGCATCCTGCCCTTCGGGCATCAGACGATGACCGCGCGGCTACCGCCGAGCGTCGGCGTTTTCGAGCCCGTCTTCAACGGCGGCATTCCCTATGTCGGCGTCGACGACACCGAAGGCGCTCGGAAAGCGGTGGACCTGCTGCTGGCCGAAGGGCATCGCAAGATCGCCTTCATCGGCGATTCACGCACCCGGCTTGCCTATACCAGGCGTCGCATGGGGTACGATGCCGGCCTCGACGCCGCCGGCATCCCGCCCGACACCAGGATCGTGCTCGAAGGTGACGGCACGATCGAAAGCGGGCGGCATGCGGTCGAACAGCTTTTCATGCGTGACACGCTTCCGACCGCCTTCATGTGCGTCAACGACCAGACGGCGATCGGCGTCATGATCGGGCTCGGCGCGCGGGGTTACGACATTCCACGGGATTTCTCGGTGACCGGTTTCGACGACGTGCCGCAGGCAGTCTTCATATCGCCGCCGCTGACCACGATCCGCCAGCCGAGAACGGCAATCGGCAAGCAGGCGATGGCGCTGCTGCTGGAACTCCTGTCCGATGGCCGGCCGACCGAAACGGAGATCCTGCTGAGACCGGATCTGGTGGTCCGAAACTCCGTCTCGGCACCGTCGCGCAACTGGTTGAAACGGTAAACCGATATAGGCTGAAAGCTTCCGGCCAGCGCCCGGTCAGAAAGGGTTGCGCCGGCGGCCGATGACCGCCGGCGTGCTTTATCAGACGTAACGGTTGACGACGTTCTCCAGCAGTTCCTGCTTGCCGGATCTCGGCTGCGGGTTCACGTCGTGGCTCTCGACATAGTGAGTGATCTCATCCAGCGAATACTCGCCGCGGAAGAGCTTCTGCGCCTCGGCGGATTCCCAGCCGGCATAACGATCGGCGAGCGGCTGCGACAGAGCCTTGTCCTCGATCATCTTGGCGGCGGCCTTCAGGCCGCGGGCGCAGCAATCCATGCCGCCGATATGGCCGATCAGCAGATCCGCCGGGTCGAGAGACTGACGGCGAAGCTTCGAGTCGAAGTTGGTGCCGCCGGTCTTGAAGCCGCCGCCTGCCAGAACATGGTAGTAGGCGAGCGCCATTTCGGGAACATTGTTCGGGAACTGATCGGTATCCCAGCCGGACTGGTAGTCGTTGCGGTTCATGTCGATCGAGCCGAAGATGCCGAGCGCATTGGCAAGCGCCAACTCGTGCTCGAAGGAGTGGCCGGCAAGGATCGCGTGGCCCTGCTCGATATTGAGCTTCACCTCGTTTTCAAGGCCGTGCTTCTTGAGGAAGCCATAGACGGTTGCGACGTCGTAGTCATACTGATGCTTGGTCGGCTCCTGCGGCTTCGGCTCGATCAGGATCGTGCCCTTGTAGCCGATCTTGTGCTTGTATTCGACGACGAGGTTGAGGAAGCGTCCGAGCTGGTCGAGCTCGCGGCCGATATCGGTGTTGAGCAGCGTCTCGTAACCTTCGCGCCCGCCCCAGAGCACGTAGTTTTCGCCGCCGAGCTTCTGCGTGGCATCGATGCAGGTCTTTACCGTCGCGGCTGCGAAAGCGAAGACATCGGGATCCGGATTGGTCGCAGCGCCCGACATATAGCGGCGGTGGGAGAAGAGGTTCGCCGTGCCCCAGAGCAGCTTGGTGCCGGTTGCGGCCTGCTTCTCGGCGAAATAGTCGACGATCTCGTTGAGGTTTTTGGTGTTCTCGGCAAAACTCTTGCCTTCGGGACGGACGTCGGCGTCATGGAAGCAGTAGTAGGGCGAACCGAGCAGCGAGAAGAATTCGAAGGCGACGTCGGCCTTGAGCTTGGCGGCCTTCATCGTGTCCTCGAACCAAGGGCGCAGGAAGGTCTGGCCACCGAAGGGGTCGCCGCCCGGCCAAGTGAAGGTGTGCCAGTAGGCCACCGCAAAGCGCAAATGGTCTTCCATGCGCTTGCCCATGACGATCTCGTCCGGCTGGTAGTAGCGGAAGGCCAGCGGATTGGTGCTGTCCGGGCCTTCGTATTTTACTTTCTGGATATCGCCGAAAAATCCGGTGCTCATGTTGATTCTCCTTGGGTTCGTATCTTTTCGAAGTTCTGAATTGTTGGCCTACGCCAGCGACTTTATCGCCGGGTAGAGCGCACGGTAGCGCTTGTAAGCATCCTCATAAGCGCCGCTCAGTGCGGACACCGGTTCGATCGTGCCGGCCGTTACCGGCGGCGTGCAGACGGCAATCGGATCCGCGCCCGTTGCTGCGATCAGGCCGAGGCGGGCGGCGCCGAAGGCCGCGCCGAAATCGCCGTCGGCCGGTAGGTCGACCGGAACGCCGAGCGCGGTCGCGATCGACGCCAGCCAGTAATGCGAGCGCGAACCGCCGCCGATCGCCGTGACCCGGGATATGCCGGTGCCGGCCGAGCGCAGCGCTTCGAGATTGTCGCGAATGGCGAAGGCGACGCCTTCGAGCACCGCCTGGGTGAGAACGACACGGCTGCTCTCATGTTCGAGGCCGATGAAGGCGCCGCGGATGACGGCATCATTGTGCGGCGTGCGCTCGCCGGAGAGATAAGGCAGGAAAGTGACACCGGTGGGCGCCTTCAGTGTCTCGCCGAGTTCGCCGGTGAGATCGGCGGCCGACTTGCCGGTCACACCGGAATGCCAGTTGAGCGCATCGGTGGCCGACAGGATGACACCCATCTGATGCCAGGTGTTCGGCAGCGCGTGGCAGAAGGCATGCACGGCGCTTTCCGGCTTCGGCAGATACGAGCCGTTGGCGGCAAAAAGCACGCCTGATGTGCCGAGCGAGACAAAGGCGGCACCATCGCTGACCGTGCCCATGCCGCAGGCCGAAGCCGCATTGTCGCCGGCACCACCGGCAACGACGACATCACCTGATATGCCCCATTGCGCCGCCAGTTCGGACCGCAGCTTGCCGGCCTGCTCGGTGCCTTCGACAAGCGCCGGCATCTGCTCCTCGGAAAGCTTGGTGGCGGCGAGCAGTTCGGGGGACCAGGCGCGCTTGCCGGTGTCGAGCCAGGAGGTGCCGGCCGAATCCGACATTTCCGAGATATACTCGCCGGTCAGCCACAGACGCAGGTAGTCCTTCGGCAAGAGCACCTTGGCGATCTTGGCGAAGACATCGGGCTCATGCTTTGCAACCCAAGCGAGCTTCGGTGCCGTGAAACCGGGAAAGACGATGTTGCCGGTGAGCGCGCGAAAGCGCGGATCGGCATCGAGTGCCGCGGCCTCGACGTAGCTGCGCGTGTCGTTCCAGAGAATACAGGGGCGCAGGACTTTGTCGGTGGCATCGATGAGCGTCGCGCCATGCATCTGGCCGGAAAGGCCGATGCCCTTGACCGCAGCAAGCTCCTTCGGATGTTTCGCCTTGAGGCCGGCGACAGCCTCCTCCGTGGCGCGCACCCAATGGGCCGGCTCCTGCTCCGACCAGCCGGAATGCGGACGCGAGACGTCGAGCGAACCATTGGCCGAGCCGACGATCTTCTGATCACCGTCGATCAGCATCGCCTTGACGCCGGAGGTTCCGAGATCGAGACCCAGATACATGTGGTATTTCTCCCTTTGCCGTTACGGCAGATTGTCTTTCAGGAATATGTCGAGGCGGATGCGCTCCTGCGCTTCGATGACGGCAAGCCCGTCCGCCTTGGCCTTCAGCACGCGTATGGCGCTCCGCACCTCATGGCCGGCATCCTGGTTGAGGATCGCATCGATCGTATTGTCGATGAGTGCTGCCCGCGTGTGGGCGGTCAGTTCGTGGGCAATCACGGTCAGCACGCGGTCGACGGCCTTCTCCTTCAACGCCCGGATCAGGCCGCGATTGCCGGCGCCGAGGCTGTAGACGCCGATGATGCCGGCATTCCCGAGCGCGTCGGCAACGAGCCTGTGGGCGACCTCGGGGTCGTCACGGCCTTCGAGAACCGGCAGGATCGCAAGATCGGGAAATTCCTCGGCTATGACAGCGGTGAAGCCCTCCAGCCGCTCGCGATGGTCGCGCACCAGCATGGAGCCGGCGAGCACGGCGATTTCGCCCTTTCGCGGCCCGAGGAATCGTCCGAGCAGGCGGGCGGCTGTGCGGCCGGCGGCGATATTGTCGACGCCGGCATAGTGATGGCGCAGCGAGCCCGTGAGATCGGAAACCAGGGTGACGATGGGGAAGCGCTCGCGCACCAGCCTGTCGACGGCGGCGCGCACGTCAGGCGCATCGGTCGCAACCAGCGCAATGCCACACGGCTTTTCCCGGGAAAGCCCTTCAAGCACAGCGACGAGGGCTGCGGGATCGAAGGCCGGCACCTCGATGGTGCGGATATCGGTGCGTTCCGCCGACGAGCGGACGATCGCCTGGCGGATCTCCGCGTTGAGCCCGTGCATGAAGGAATTGTCGCTAGCCGGAAGGATGAAGACCAGCGGATAGGTGCGCCCCTTGGCAAGATTGGCGGCGGCGACGTCTCTGACATAACCGAGCTCGCGGATCGCGGTCTCGACCTTTTCGCGCGTGACGTGGCGCACACCGGGCCGCTGGTTGAGAACCCGGTCGACAGTCGCGAGACTGACACCGGCGGCGGCGGCGATATCGTGAACTGTTGGCCTCATCATTCCTCCTGACGAGACCATTAGCGCCAATTTTGATGTACGTAAATCAAAAAATCCAACAGGCCGGTTTCCACGTCGTTTTTTCCGATCCGGCCGGCAATCATCCGACTGATGGCGTAGCGCATAACCCCGAAAATCGGAATCCATTTTCCGGGGTTATGCGCAGATTTAAAGTGTTAGAGGCCGAAATGCGGCAAACAAAAAGGCCCTCCGAAGAGGGCCTTTTCAAGGGG
Organism: Rhizobium ruizarguesonis; assembly: GCF_017357285.1. Lineage (NCBI taxonomy): Bacteria > Pseudomonadati > Pseudomonadota > Alphaproteobacteria > Hyphomicrobiales > Rhizobiaceae > Rhizobium > Rhizobium ruizarguesonis. The sequence goes on from NZ_CP071678.1 coordinate 4,407,650, forward strand.
CGACAGGCCGGAGGTCAGTGGCCGCCACCGCCTCCCCCGCCTTGCGGCGCGGGTTTCTTGATCATGGCGACACCGAGGATCATCGCGAGGAAAAGCGCGGTCAGGATCAGGAACACGTCGCTGAAGGAAAGGATGATCGCCTGCTTGGTGGCAAGCCCGACCATCTGCTTGATCGCGACCGAGGCGCCATCCATGCCGTAGGTGTTGAAATTGGCGGCCATGTTGTTCATCTGGTCGATCGCCGCCGGATTGCCCCAGTCCATATTCTCCCGCAGCCGCTCATAATGCACGTCCTGGCGGTTGGTGAGCACGGTGTTGATGACGGCAAGGCCGACTGCGCCGCCGAGGTTTCTGGTCAGGTTGAAAAGGCCGGACGCGCCGCGAATGCGCGAGGGCGGCATCGTGCCGAGCGCGATATTGTTGATCGGCACCATGCACATCATCAGCCCGAAGCCGCGCAAGATCTGCGGGATGAACAGCTCGTAGAAATCCCAATCCGCCGTCAGATGCATCATGATGAAGGTGCCGGCGGCGAAACTGACGAAGCCGATCACCATCATCAGGCGCAGGTCCATCTTGGTCGACAGCCGGCCGGCGATCGGCGCGGTGAAGAACATCGCAAGCCCGGAGACGAACATCGTCTCGCCGATCATCAGAGAATCATAGCCGCGAATGCGCCCGAGATAGACCGGGTAGATATAGGTGAGGCCGTAGAGGCCGATGCCCATAACGAAAGAAAACACCGAGCCGAAGGAGAAATTCCGGTTCGCGAAAGCCTTCAGGTCGACGACAGGGAAATCCACCGTGAAGGCGCGATAGAAGAAGACGACGGCTGCAACGCCGGAGGCAACCGCTGCGATGGTGATGGAACTGTCGTTGAACCAATCGTTCGAATTGCCCTCTTCGAGCACATATTCCAGCGCGCCGAGGAACACGCCCATCGAGATCAGCCCCCACCAGTCGAATTTCTTGAAAAGCGACAGTTCCGGCTTGTCGAAATCGATGAAGTTCCAGGTGACGATCGTGACGATGATGCCGGGAACGATATTGACGAGGAACAGCCAGTGCCAGGAGAAGGCGTGGCTGAGATAACCGCCGACGGTCGGGCCGATGGTCGGTGCCAGCGTCGCGATCAGGCCGATGATCGGCGAGACGATGCTGCGCTTCGAGGGCGGGAAGATGGTGAAGGCAGCCGCGAAGACCGACGGGATCATGCCGCCGCCGATGAAGCCCTGGATGACGCGGTAGACGATCATCTGGTCGATATTCGTCGCCGTTGCCGCAAGCGCGCTCGCCATGGTGAAGCCGGCGGCCGAGATCGCGAAGAGATAACGCGTCGAGATGATGCGCGCCAGCGTGCCGGAAAGCGGGATCATGATCACTTCGGCGATCAGATAGGACGTCTGCACCCAGCCGATCTCGTCGGTTCCGGCCGAAAGGCCGGCCTGGATCTCGGCAAGCGAGGCCGAGACGATCTGGATGTCGAGGATCGACATGAACATGCCGAGCACCATCGCGAAGAAGGCGATGAGCTTCTTCGGATCCATGCGCTCGTCGGCATGAGCAGGCGCTGCCGGAATCGTCCCCGCTGTTGCTGTCGCGCTGCCGGCCATCAGACCACCCCCGCCTTTCCTAGAGGCTTACTTGCTCGGCGCCGTACGGGTGTCGACGTCGACGACGACGCTCAGGCCCGCGCGCAGACGCCCGCTGTCGAGCGCATCCTGCGGCAGCGCGATGCGCACCGGCACCCGCTGGATCACCTTGGTGAAATTGCCCGTGGCGTTTTCCGGCGGCAGCATCGAAAAGACCGAGCCGGAAGCCGGCGCGATCGATTCGACGGTGCCGACGATCGGATGCTCGCTATAGGCATCGACCTGGACGTTGACCTTCGAGCCCGGCACCAGATGCTGGATCTGCGTTTCCTTGAAATTGGCGTCGATGTAGAGCTGGCGCACCGGAACGAGCGCCATCAGGCGCTGGCCGGGAGAGACGAGGTCGCCTTCCTGGACGGAGCGGTTGCCGACAATGCCGTCATAAGGCGCCTTGAGCACGGTGAAAGAAAGGTCGCGGACGGCCTTGTCGCGCGAGATCTCAAGCGAACGGACGGAGCCTTCGGCTTCCTTACGCTGGGCCTGGAGAATGGTGATGTTGGCCTGTGCCGCGGTAATGTTGGCGTCGCCGCCGGCAAGATTGGCCTTGGCCTGGTCGAGGGCGATATTGGCGTTGTCGAGATCGGCGGCAGTGCCGACCGACTTCGCCTGAAGGTCGCTCTGGCGCTTCTGGGTGATCTCGGCACCGCGAACGGCCGCTTCGAGTGCCACCTTCTGCGCCTGCGCCTGCACGAGGCTCGCATTCGCGCCTTCGATCTGCGCGTCGATACGCTGCAGCGAAAGCTGTTCGGTGACGATCTGGGCCTGGGCCAAGTCGAGGGCGTTCTGATAGTCGCCGTTATCAAGCGTGGCAAGCACGTCGCCCGCTTTGACTTCCTGGTTGGCGACAACGTTCACCTTCGCGACGTAGCCCGTGACCTTCGGCGAAATCGTTGCGATATCGCCTTCGATATAGGCGTCGTCGGTCGACACCATGAAGCGGCCGTTCGTCCACCATTCGTAACCATACCAGCCGCCGCCCGCGAGAAGGGCGAGCACGACGATCGGCAGCACCGGGCTGCGGCGCTTCTTCGCAGCCGCGGGTGCGGCGACCGAAGCCGGCGCCGACTGCGCGGGGGCAGACGGCACTTCGCGGGCTTCCGCCATCGGAGCCTCTGCAACGGTCGCGACCTCGGCCTGCGCCTCTTCGGTCCCGGCGTTTTCGCTGACGATCCGCGCGACGTTGCTCTTCTGGTTGCTCGACATGGCCACTTTACCGATCTTGGAGTAAATAATCGAACTGAACGGTTCGGTTCAGTTGACTTAAACCTGTTTTATCGTCATATCAAGATGTATAGAACCAATCGGTTCGATTTCTTTAAAGAAAATGCGAAACCGTCAACACGGTTAAGAGGACATGACGCTGAAACCCGACCACGCTGCCGTATTCAGTCCTCCCGCTGCCGGAGGCCGATTTGCCGCAGGCGAAGATCCGGCCAAGCGCCAGCAGATTCTCGCCGGCGCCAAGCGTGTCTTCATGAAGATGGGTTTTGACGCCGCCAGCATGAACGACGTGACGCGCGAGGCCGGAGTCTCCAAGGGAACGCTCTACGTCTATTTCACCAACAAGGAAGAACTGTTTTCGGCGATGATCGAGACCGAGCGCGCCGCCTTCGTGGCGGCAGTGCGCACGGCGCTTGCCGAACATGACGATCCCGAAGCCGGCCTGTACGAATTCGGGATAAGCTTCGTCACCCATATGACCGATGAGAAGGTCATCAACGCGATGCGCACCGTTCTCGGCGTTCGCGACCGTATGCCGGTGCTCTGTCAACGCTTCTTCAAGGGCCCGGAAAACCTGCGCACCATCATGCGCGACTTCCTGGAACGGCACATCGCCGAAGGCGCACTTGAGATCGACGACATCGATCTCGCTGCCGGCCAGTTCCTCGATCTCGCCAGCGGTAGTTTCTTCAAGCTCCGCCTTTTCGGAAGCATGGAAGAGCCGCCGCCGCGCGACGAAATCGAGCGCGTCATCCGCGGCGCGATCCGGGTCTTCATGGCCGCCTACGGCGCGCGCCGGCACGAGACCGCCTGACCGCACCCTTGACCGTCGCGCTCCATCGGCCAAAATCCCGCAATAGCGATCAAATCCGGCTGCCGGCCTTCCTCTAAGGAAGAAGCTGCAACCAGGAGAATGAGGATGAGCGCCGTCGGACGGGCGATCTGGTTCATCGAGAGCCATTTCGAAAGCGATATATCGCTGGAAGAGATATCGGAAGCAGCCGGATTGTCGCGCTACCATCTGTCGCGCATTTTCGGGCTCGTCACCGGTCACTCGATCAGCGGCTATATAAGAGGGCGGCGCCTAAGCCGCGCCGTGCCCGCGTTACTCGGCAGCTCATCCACCATTCTCGAGGTTGCGCTTTGCGCGGGCTACGGCTCGCACGAGGCCTTCACCCGTGCCTTCCGCGACCAGTTCGGCATGACGCCGGATGCGGTGCGCAGACAGGGGCACGCCCGTAACCTTGTCTTGCTGGAGCCGATCAGAATGGACCCTGCCCACCACAACGACCTCGAACCGCCCCGCTTCGAAACCCTTCAGCCGATGCTCTTTGCCGGTCTGCAGGAGATTTACCCCTATGGCGGCAACGCCGCCATTCCCTCTCTCTGGCAGAAATTCAATGCCCATTTCGGACATATCTCCGCTCAGAAAAGCAATGTCGCCTACGGCATCTGTACGCATATCGACGGCGAAGCGGAGAAATTCCGCTATATGGCCGCGGTCGAGATCTCCGATGCCGACGATCTGCCGGCGGATTTTGCAACGCTCAAACTTCCAGGCCAGCGCTACGTCGTCTTTGCTCATCGCGGCCATGTCTCCGGCATCCCGGCGACTATGAACCGGATATTTGGCGCATGGTGGCCGACCTCGGGCCTAGAGCACGGCGAGACACCCGACATGTTCGAACGCTACGACGAGCGCTTCGACCCCTATACCGGCATGGGCGTCACCGAAATCTGGTTGCCGATCAGAGCATGATGCCAAGTGCGAGCGGTTTTCGGACGACATCATGCTCTAACTCTTTGATTGAGAACAGGATTCAAATTTAAGGCCGACCCCGGCCTTAAATCATCCTGTTCTAGGGAATAAAAGTCACATCGGTTTCGTATACCCCCTTGCGGCGCTTGCCTGGCAGGCCGGCGACATTACATTGCGAGCGTCACTACTCATGTGACGCAAAAGGGATATATGCTGATGCAGGAAATCATGACGCTCATTCAGGATCCGGCCGCCTGGGTGGCGCTCATCACGCTGGTGGTGATGGAAGTCGTTCTCGGGATCGACAACCTGATCTTCATTTCCATTCTCACCAACAAACTGCCGCCCGAGCACCGGGAGAAGGCCCGCAAGATCGGCATCGGTCTTGCGCTCGTCATGCGTCTCGCCCTGCTCGGCACCATCGCCTGGATCGTGCAGCTGACCGAACCGCTGTTTGAAGCCTTCGGCCACGGTTTCTCCTGGAAGGATCTGATCCTGATTGCCGGTGGTCTGTTCCTCGTCTGGAAGGCCACCAAGGAAATCCACCACAGCGTCGATCCGGAAGATCACGGCGAGGACTTCATCGCAAGTTCGGCCACGACAGGCTTTGCATCGGCCATCGGCCAGATCCTGCTGCTCGACCTCGTCTTCTCCGTCGACAGCATCATCACTGCCGTCGGCATGACGCCACATCTGCCGATCATGGTGGTCGCCGTCGTCGCCGCCGTCACCGTCATGCTTGTTGCCGCGACCCCGCTTGCCAACTTCATCGAGAGGAACCCGACGATCGTCATGCTGGCGCTCGCTTTCCTGCTGATGATCGGCACGACGCTGATCGCCGAAGGCATGGGCTTCCATGTGCCGAAGGGCTACGTCTACGCCGCCATGGCCTTCTCGGCGCTGGTCGAGGTGCTGAACATGTTCGCGCGCAACGCCCGCAAGCGAAAACGCGACGCCGCGCATTGAGGCTTGGGCAGGAGGGCGCGGCGGAACTGGCGCGCCCTCACGCATTGCCATCAGGCCGTTCCTGGCGTGTTTTTCTTGACGCGCCCGGTTGAATATGGCCTAAGGCCAGCCGAACGGACGATCGGCGGATAGTGCGGGCGCATGCCCTTTTTCCGGCCGGTTTGCCGATGAAGCTATCTGCATCCTTCCGGCCGTACGTCGCTTTCCCATGAAAGCCGTCCGGCATTCATTGACGGGCACACACAATGACAGTTTCCGGGACAGCTACCGGCGTCCGCGTCCGCATCGCTCCCTCGCCGACCGGCGAGCCGCATGTCGGCACCGCTTACATCGCTCTTTTCAACTACCTTTTCGCCAAGAAGCATGGCGGCGAGTTCATCCTGCGCATCGAGGATACCGATGCGACGCGCTCGACCCCGGAATTCGAAACGAAGGTGTTGGACGCCCTGAAATGGTGCGGGCTGGAATGGAAGGAAGGCCCTGATATCGGCGGCCCCTACGGCCCCTATCGCCAGTCCGACCGCAAGGAAATGTACCAGCCTTACGGGCAGGAATTGCTGGACAAGGGCCATGCCTTCCGCTGTTTCTGCACACCCGCGCGGCTGGAGCAGATGCGCGAAACCCAGCGCGCCGCCGGCAAGCCGCCGAAGTACGATGGTCTCTGCCTCAACCTCACGGCCGAGGAAGTCACCTCGCGTATGGCCGCCGGCGAGACGACCGTCATCCGCATGAAGATTCCGGCCGAAGGCTCATGCGACTTCACGGACGGCGTCTACGGCGATGTCTCCATTCCGTGGGATTCGGTCGACATGCAGGTGCTCGTCAAGGCCGACGGCATGCCGACCTATCATATGGCCAATGTCATCGACGACCATTTGATGAAGATCACCCATGTGGCGCGCGGCGAGGAATGGCTGGCTTCGGTGCCGAAGCACATCCTGCTTTATCGCTATTTCGACTGGGATCAGCCGGTCTTCATGCATCTGTCGCTGATGCGCAATGCCGACAAGTCGAAGCTGTCGAAGCGCAAGAACCCGACCTCGATCTCCTATTACTCCGCGCTCGGCTATATCCCGGAAGCGCTGATGAACTTCCTCGGCCTGTTCTTCATCCAGATCGCCGAGGGCGAAGAGCTCCTTGGTATGGACGAGCTCTCCGAGAAGTTCGACCCGGCAAACCTCTCCAAGGCCGGTGCGATCTTTGACATTCAGAAGCTCGACTGGCTGAACGGCCGCTGGATCCGCGAGAAGCTTTCCGAGGAGGAATTCCAGGGGCGTGTGCTGAGTTGGGCGATGGAAAACGACCGTCTCAAGGAAGGTCTGCGCCTGTCGCAGACGCGCATTTCCAAGCTCGGAGAACTGCCCGATCTTGCCGGCTTCCTGCTGAAGTCCGATCTCGGCCTGCAGCCTTCCGACTTCGCCAAGATTAAGTCGCCGCCGGAAGAGATCCTGGAGATCCTCAACACCGTTCAGCCGGATCTCGAAAAGATCCTGGAATGGAATGTCGAGACGATCGAGGCGGAGCTGCGCGCGATCGCCGACCGCATGGGCAAGAAGCTGAAGGTCGTGGTCTCGCCGCTCTTCGTCGCCGTGTCCGGCTCGTCGCGCTCGCTGCCACTCTTCGATTCCATGGCGATCCTCGGCCGCTCGGTCGTGCGTCAGCGCCTGAAGCTCGCCTCGCAGGCGGTCGCCGCCCTCGTCGGCTCGAAATGACAGCGAAAGCCCCTCCCCACAAGGGGGAGGGTTAGCGCGGAGCCATTCGCGACGCTTCGAGCCAACGGAAACGTTGATTTAGAATTCATGCCGCATCGATGAGGCAAAAGACATGAACGACAAGACTGAAAACACCCTTTCCTCCGACGCGACGGAAGTGCGCGCCCAGAAGCTGAAGCTGCTGCGCGAGCAGATCGGCGAGGTCTATCCGGCGCATTTCCACCGCACGATGACCAATGCCGAGCTCATCGCGAAATATGAGAACCTGGAACCTGACGTCGAGACGCAGGATGTCGTCACCGTCGCCGGCCGCGTATACTCGTCGCGCAACTCCGGCATGTTCATGGACATCCACGATGCCGGCGGCAAGATCCAGATTTTCAGTCACAAGGACACGACCCCGGAAGAAGCCCGCGCCCTGCTGCCGATGATCGACATCGGCGACATCATCGGCGTCACCGGTATCGTGCGCCGCACCAAGCGCGGCGAGCTGACGATCAACGCACAGACGATCACCATGCTGACGAAGTCGCTGCTGCCGATGCCGGAAAAGTGGCACGGCCTCTCCGACATCGAGTTGCGCTATCGCAAGCGCCATCTCGACATCATGACCAACGAGGATTCGAAGCTCCGCTTCCAGCAGCGCTCGAAGATCCTCTCCGGCATCCGCCGCTTCATGGAAAATGACGGCTTCATGGAAGTCGAGACGCCGATGCTGCATTCGGTCTATGGCGGCGCCACCGCCGAGCCGTTCAAGACCCATCACAACACGCTGAAGCTCGACATGTATCTGCGCATCGCGCCGGAACTGTTCCTCAAGCGCACGCTGGTGTCGGGGCTGACCGACAAGGTCTTCGAGATCAACCGGAACTTCCGTAACGAAGGCGTCTCCACCCGGCACAATCCCGAATTCACCATGATGGAGTGTTATTGGGCCTATGCCGACTACGAGGACATCATGGACCTCGTCGAGCGGCTGTTCGAGAGCTTAGCACTCTCCATTCATGGCGCGACGGAATTCCCCTTCGGCGACAAGACCATGTCCTTCAAGGGTCCGTTCAAGCGCGTGCCGATGCCCGATGCCGTCAAGGAAGCGACCGGCATCGACTTCCTCGCCATCAAGACCGATGAAGAGGCGCGCGCCGCCGCCAAGGCTGCCGGCTTTGCGGTCGAGAAGGATTGGACCTGGGGCGAATGCCTCGCCTTCATCTTCGAGGAAAAAGTTGAATCCACCCTGATCCAGCCGTCGCATGTCACGCATTTCCCGAAGGACATTTCGCCCTTCGCCAAGGAAGTGCCCGGCGAGCCGCGTCTCGTCGAACGCTTCGAGACCTATTGCAACGCCTGGGAACTCGGCAACGCCTTCTCGGAACTGAACGATCCCGAAGAGCAGCGCCGCCGCATGGTCGAGCAGCTCGAACAGGCGCATGCCCGCGGCGAAAAGGAAAAACAGCTGGACGAGGAATTCCTCGACGCGATCGACCAGGGCATGCCGCCGGCAGGTGGCCTCGGCATCGGCGTCGATCGTCTCATCATGCTTCTGACCAATGCGCCGTCGATCCGCGACGTCATCCTCTTCCCGGCCCGCCGCAGCAAGGCCGACTGACAGGAACAGACGTAAAAGAATGAGGCGGAGTACCGGGCCGGCACTCCGCCTTTTTATGCCGGTCGTTCAGTGAGATTTGGCGGCTTCTGCCGGCGGCTCTTCCGCCGGCGCCTCGGCCACCACATCGGCGCCGCGGCCCTCGGCAGCAGGCGCGGCTTCGCTTTCGGCCGGCGGTACTGCGCCATGTCCGCCACCTGCGGCCTTCTTTTCCTTGCCCTTTTCCCCGTTCTTCGTCGAACCAACCGCGACCGGGTCCACGCAATCCTCGGGATCCTTGAAAGCGGCGCTGATCATGGCGATCTCGTCAAACGGCATCTCTATCCGTTCGCCAAAGAACAGTCCGTTTTCGCTGGCCTTGCCGTCGTAGTAGCGCGCTGTATAGGACTTATCGTCGAGGCCGGGAACGGTCTTGTCGGGATGCGGGATATAGACGACGTCGGCGCCGATCGCGCGGCCGCGAATGTCGGCACGCAACGTCGGGCCGTTCTCGTCGAGCACCACCACCTGGACCAGATCCGGCTTCTGCGCGGCATAAACGGCCTGGGCGACCCGAAGCGCGGTCTTGACGCGCGTCATCCCATCGGTCGGTTCGGTCTTGATGTATTTCCGCACCCAGACGTGGTCCTGCTTCCGGATCGTCACCAGGTTGACGTCGCTGCATTCGAGCCCGTAGCCACCACCAGTTGCACCGATCAGCCTGTCCTTGCCGACATAGACCGCCGCACCGCCGGAAACGCCCGCCAGAAGAGCGACTCCACCGATGATGATTGCCAATTTCCGGGAAGGCCGGAATATGCGCAGTAAGGCCTTCACGCCAACTGCTCCGCCATCTGAAACTCCAACGCAGGACAAGTGCTGAGAACGCTAAGGAAATGACGTTTCCGAAAGTTTAAGTGGGCATGCGAAGCCTGACCCATTTTGGGAAAACACCAAAAAAGGTCCGCTTTTTCCGGCCGCTTGCCACGGCCTGTTCCGCCATGCTCTAAACGCCCATGGCCTTCACGCTTCGCCAGGTTCAATATTTCGTCGCCGTCGCCGAACAGGGTTCGGTGACGCGAGCCGCACAGAACCTTTCGATCTCGCAATCCTCGGTGACGGAAGCACTGAAGGAGCTCGAAACCGACCTCGGCGTCGAGCTCTTCGAGCGTCATCCGCGCGGCCTGACGATCACCCATAACGGCCACCAGTTCCTGCGCCACGCGACGAAGATCCTGGCCTCCGTCTCCGATGCACGGACCAGCTTTTCCGGCCAGCAAAGCGCCCTCTCCGGAACGCTGAACATCGGCGTCACTTCGCTCGTCGCCGGCTACGTCCTCTCCGATCTCTTGGCGCGATACCGCCGCGCCTGCCCGGGCATCGAGGTCAGCGCCATCGAGGACAATGGCGGTTATCTCGAACATCTGCTGGTCGGCGGCGAATTGGATGTCGCCGTCATGGTGATCTCCAACCTGCGCGACCGCATGGCGCTGCAGGCGGAAATCCTCGAAACCTCGCCCTATCGACTATGGCTGCCGATGGGCCACCCGCTGGTCTCGGCAGACATCATCTCGGTCGCCGACATCGCCCGCGAACCGCTAATCATGCTGACAGTCGACGAAATCGAGGAGAACACCGGCAAGCTGCTCTCAGCACTCGGCGCCCGCCCGCATGTCGCCTTCCGCACCCGCTCGGTGGAGGCGGTGCGCAGCCTGGTTGCAACAGGCGCCGGCGTGGCGCTGCTTCCCGATCTCGTCTATCGCCCGTGGTCGCTGGAAGGCGACCGCATCGAAAGCCGCGATGTCTCCGGCTCGCTGCCGGTCGTCCAGGTCGGTATGGTCTGGCGCAAAGGTTCCAGCCTGCCGCAGGCAGCACGCGATTTTGTCGGCATCGCCGAAAGCATGCGCTCCGGCCGCGTCCGCTGATATCGGAATTTCCGATATCGCCTTTCTGATAAATGAATTTGCGAAAGCGAACTTTTCACGTCACCTTTTCAGCCGGGAACAATACGCCACAGAAGTGGCACCAAACCGGGAGACGGATGATGACGAATCTCTTGAAATCCTGCACGGCAGCTATCGCCTGCCTGAGCTTCGCCACGCAGGTGATCGCCGCAGAACCGCTCAAGGCGCTCGGCAAGGGCGAAGGTGCGGTCAGCATCGTGGCCTGGGCCGGCTATATCGAGCGCGGCGAAACCGACAAGAATTACGACTGGGTCACCGATTTCGAAAAGGAGACCGGCTGCAAGGTCTCCGTCAAGACCGCCGCCACCTCCGATGAAATGGTATCGCTGATGAACGAGGGCGGCTTCGATCTCGTCACCGCATCAGGCGACGCCTCGCTCCGCCTCATCGCCGGCAAACGTGTCCAGCCGATCAACACCGATCTGATCCCGAGCTTCAAGACCGTCGACGAGCGCCTGCAGAACGGCCCGTGGTACACGTTCGGCGGCGTGCATTACGGCGTGCCCTATCTCTGGGGGCCGAACGTGCTGATGTACAATACCGACGCCTTCAAGGACAAGGCGCCGACGAGCTGGAATGTCGTCTTCGAAGAGCAGACGCTGCCCGACGGCAAGTCGAACAAGGGCCGCGTCCAGGCCTATGACGGCGCGATCTACATTGCCGACGCCGCAATGTATCTGATGGCCCATAAGCCGGATCTCGGCATCAAGGACCCCTACGAGCTGAACGAGGACCAGTACAAGGCCGCCCTCGACCTGCTGCGCGGCCAGCGCAAGCTCGTCTCCCGCTACTGGCACGACGCGATGATCCAGATCGACGATTTCAAGAACGAAGGCGTTGTCGCTTCCGGCTCCTGGCCCTTCCAGGTGAACCTGCTGCAGGCCGACAAGCAGAAGATCGCCTCCGCCTTCCCGGATGAAGGCGTGACCGGCTGGGCCGATACCACCATGCTGCACGCCGACAGCGAGCATCCGAACTGCGCCTATATGTGGATGGAACATTCGCTGAAGGCCAAGGTCCAGGGTGACGCCGCCGCTTGGTTCGGCGCCGTTCCCTCCGTTCCCGCCGCCTGCAAGGGCAACGAACTGATGGGCGATGCCGGCTGCGCCACCAACGGCTTCGATCACTTCGACAAGATCAAGTTCTGGAAGACCCCGGTCGCCAAATGCGCCACGCAGAGCGAATGCGTGCCGTACCATCGTTGGGTGTCGGATTATATCGGCGTGATCGGCGGGCGGTAATTTACGTCCTCACTGAGATGACCGTTGTAGCGTGAGACCTCTCCCCACAAGGGGGAGGGCTCCGAGTGGCACCCCCGAATTCCTGCCGAAACGCCAAGGTATTTGCGAAAGGGGTACGGCAGATTAAGCCCCTCCCCCTCGTGGGGAGGGGTTTGGGGCGGGGTCATCATATGAACCAAGACCGCAGCCTCTCTAAAAGCAAAGAAGCCGGAGCCCCCAATGACGTCAGCCGTCCGTTTCCAGCAGGTATCGCGCCATTTCGGCCAGGTTCGCGCCGTCGACGGCGTCGATCTCGAGATCGCGCCGGGCGAGTTCTTCGCGATGCTTGGCCCCTCCGGCTCAGGCAAGACGACGTGCCTGCGATTGATAGCCGGCTTCGAACAGCCGACATCGGGCCATATCCAGATCTTCGGCGAGACGGCCGAGGGCGTCCCGCCCTATCGCCGCAATGTCAACACTGTATTCCAGGACTACGCGCTCTTCCCGCATCTGAACATCCTCGACAATGTCGCCTACGGGCTGATGGTCAAGGGCATCGGCAAAGCGGAACGGATGAAGGCTGCGGGCGACGCCCTTGAGCTCGTCAAGCTGCCGGGCTATGGCGCCCGCCGCCCCGGCCAGTTGTCCGGCGGCCAGCGCCAGCGCGTGGCGCTCGCCCGCGCGCTCGTCAACAAGCCTAAGGTGCTGCTGCTCGACGAGCCGCTCGGCGCCCTGGACTTGAAACTGCGCGAACAGATGCAAGAAGAGTTGAAGAGCCTGCAGCGCGCGCTCGGCATCACCTTCGTCTTCGTCACCCACGATCAGGGCGAGGCGCTGTCCATGGCCGACCGCGTCGCCGTCTTCAACGACGGCAACATCGTCCAGGAGGGCACGCCGCAGGATATCTACCGCCGCCCGAAAAACCGCTTCGTCGCCGATTTCGTCGGCTCGTCGAACGTCATCGCGCCTGATCTGATGGCCTCACTCGGCGGCGAAAGACGCTGGGCAAGCCTTCGTCCCGAAGCAATCCGGCTGGCAGGCGACGGCGTCGAGGCGCAGGTCGACAATGCGAGCTTCCTCGGCGCAGCCACGCGCCTCACCGTTGGCCTCCGGGGGGCGCGGCTGCATGTGATGCTGCCGGCGGGCGCAGATGTGCCTGTCGTCGGCGCCGGCATACGCCTTGCCTGGCAGCCCGGCGATATCCACTACATGGATGACGCGGCATGACGGCGATCTTCATCACCACCAATGAGGCGACATCGATTCTTCCGGGGCGCGGCGGCCTCTTCGGCCGGCTGTCCGATGCCTTCTGGCGGCACCCGAAACTGCTGCTCTTCCTGATGCTGACACCGCCGCTGCTCTGGCTCGGCATCATCTATATCGGTTCGCTGCTCGCCCTGCTTCTGCAGAGTTTCTTTTCGATCGACGATTTCTCAGGCCTGGTGAATTACGAATTCACCCTTTCGACCTATGCGCAGCTTCTAAACCCGACGAATTTCGACATCATCATCCGCACTTTCGTCATGGCAGCGCTGGTGACCATCGCTTCCGCCTTGATCGCCTTCCCGATCGCCTACTACACAGCGCGTTATGCGCAAGGCAAATGGAAGGCGCTATTCTATCTCGGCATCATGCTGCCGCTCTGGTCGAGCTATCTCGTCAAGATCTACGCCTGGAAGCTGATCCTCGCCAAGGAAGGCATCCTCACCTGGATCTTCGAGAAGCTGCATCTCTCCTGGCTGCTGGACGGCATCCTGAACCTGCCTGTTATCGGCGGCAATTCGCTCTCGGTGAGCTACCTCGGCACCTTCATCGTCTTCGTCTATATCTGGTTGCCTTATATGATCCTGCCGACACAGGCAGCCCTCGAGCGTGTGCCCGGCAACCTGATAGAGGCCTCGTCGGATCTCGGCGCCACGCCGCGTCAGACTTTCCGCACCGTGCTGCTGCCGTTGGCATTGCCCGGCATCGTTGCCGGTTCGATCTTCACCTTCTCGCTGACATTGGGCGATTATATCATCCCGCAGATCATCGGCTCGTCCCGGCTCTTCATCGGCCAGGCGGTCTATACCCAGCAGGGAACGGCCGGCAACGTGCCGCTGGCGGCCGCCTTTTCCGTCGTGCCGATCGTCATCATGGCGCTCTATCTCTGGCTCGCGAAGAAACAGGGGGCCTTCGATGCGCTCTGACCTCAAGACATCGCCGCTTCCCCTGAAGATCGCAGCCGCCGGCGGGCTGCTCTTCCTGCACCTGCCGATCCTGCTGATCTTCGTCTACGCCTTCACGACGGAGGAGAAGAGCTATCAGTGGCCGCCGCCTGGCCTGACGCTGCAATGGTTCGCCGTTGCCTGGAACCGGCCGGATGTCTGGTCGGCGCTTGGGCTTTCCGTGCAGGTCGCCGTCATCGCCACGGCGATCGCGCTGGTGCTCGGCACGCTCTGTGCGGCAGCCGTCAGCCAGACGAAATTCTTCGGCCGCGAGGCGATCTCGCTGCTCGTCATCCTGCCGATTGCGCTTCCCGGCATCATCACCGGCATTGCGCTGCGCTCCGCCTTCAGCCTGTTCGATATCCCGTTTTCGGTCTGGACCATCGTGCTCGGTCACGCCACCTTCTGCGTCGTGGTCGTCTACAACAATGCGGTCGCCCGCTTCCGCCGCACATCAGGCTCGCTGATCGAGGCCTCGATGGATCTCGGCGCCGACGGCTTCCAGACCTTCCGCCATGTCATCCTGCCGAATATCGGCACTGCCCTGCTCGCTGGCGGCATGCTCGCCTTCGCGCTGTCCTTCGACGAGGTCATCGTCACCACCTTCACCGGCGGCCAGCAATCGACCTTGCCGATCTGGATGCTCGAAGAACTCATCCGCCCGCGCCAACGCCCGGTCACCAATGTGGTCGCCATGGTCGTCGTGCTCGTTACCTTCCTGCCGATCCTGGCAGCCTATTACCTCACCCGCGACGGCGACCAGATCGCCGGCGCCGGCAAATAACAGGGAGAACATCATGGATATCCAAATGCTGATCGGTTCCCGCTTTGAAAAAGGCACGGAAACGGAAGAGCACGTCCTGAACCCCAAGACGGGCGAGACGGTGCTGGACCTTGCCGAAGCGTCGCTTTCCCAGGTCGACGCCGCAGTCGACGCCGCCGAAAAGGCCTTCACGAGCTGGTCGCAGACGACGCCCGGCGAGCGCTCCGGCTACCTGTTGAAGATCGCCGACGCGATCGAGAAGGATGCCGCCGGCTTTGCCGCACTAGAGGCGCTGAACTGCGGCAAGCCGATCAATGCGGTGCTGAACGACGAAATCCCGGCGATCGTCGATTGTTATCGCTTTTTTGCGGGGGCCGTGCGCAACCTGCACGCACCGGCGGCCGGCGAATACCTGCCCGGCCACACCTCAATGATCCGTCGCGATCCAATCGGCATCGTCGGCTCGATCGCGCCGTGGAACTATCCGCTGATGATGATGGCCTGGAAGCTGGCGCCGGCGATCGCCGGCGGCAACACCGTCGTCTTCAAGCCCTCAGAGCAGACGCCGCTGACGGCGCTGAAAATGGCGAAGCTGCTCTCGGGAATCCTTCCCGAGGGCGTCGTCAACGTCATCCTCGGCCGCGGCGAAAGCGTCGGCAACGCGCTGATCAACCATCCCAAGATCGGCATGATCTCGATCACCGGCGATGTCGCAACCGGCAAGAAGGTGCTGCAGGCCGCCGCCAAGACAGTCAAGCGCACGCATCTGGAACTCGGCGGCAAGGCCCCGGTCATCATCTTCGACGATGCCGATATCGATGCCGTCGTCGCAGGCATCCGCACCTTCGGCTATTACAATGCCGGCCAGGACTGCACCGCCGCCTGCCGCATCTATGCAGATGCCAAGGTCTACGACAATTTCGTCGCCGACCTCTCCTCGGCCGTCTCGAGCATCCGCTTCAACCAGGCCGACGATACCGAAAACGAGATCGGCCCGCTGATCTCCAAGCGCCAGCGCGACCGCGTCGAAAGCTTCGTCGCCCGCGCTTCCGAACACAAGCACATGGAGATCACCGCCGGCGGCAAGGTCTCCGGCGACAAGGGCTTCTTCTTCACGCCGACGGTCATATCAGGCGCCCTGCAGGACGACGAGATCGTCCGCCGCGAGGTCTTCGGCCCGGTCGTGTCAGTCACCCGCTTTTCCGATGCCGATGATGCGGTTGCCTGGGCAAACGACAGTGATTATGGCCTGGCCTCCTCCGTCTGGACCAGGGATATCGGCCGCGGCATGAAGACTGCCGCCCGCCTGCAATATGGCTGCACCTGGATCAACACCCATTTTATGCTCGCCAACGAGATGCCGCATGGCGGCCTCAAACAGTCGGGCTACGGCAAGGACATGTCGGTCTACGCGCTGGAAGACTACACCGCCGTACGCCACGTGATGATCAATCACGGCTGACCGGCGAAAGATATCCCGTGGATATGAAGCGCGCCTCGGGGCGACCGACTGCTCGACGGCGACATCCGCATCATCGACCGCGAAGGCGGTTCTCGGCGGTGACGCCTTTGTCAGTCCCGCCGTGTCGACGCCGGTGCTCTTCTCACGCGCCGGCAAGGCCCCTCTCGTCATTCGCGCCCAGCCGCTGAGACGCCGGCGGGATTATCTCAGGCCGCGTGGCCGTAAAGCGCCAGCAATTGTCCGCCGCCGCTCCAGATCATGTCGAGCGCGACATAGACGATGATCGCAAGGCCGATCCAGCCGATCCACCTGAAGCGATTGAGCAGCCTGGCGACGAAATTCGACGCGACGCCCATCAGCAGCACCGAAAGGATGAGGCCGAAGATCAGCGCGTTGATGTTCTCTTTCGCAGCGCCGGCGACGGCGAGCACATTGTCGAGCGACATCGAGACGTCGGCGAAGATGATCTGGCCGATCGCCTGCCGGAAGAGCTTCGGCTTGATGTGGGAGACGTCGTGCGCTTGCTCCTCGTCGGCCGAGAGCAGCTCGCGGGCCATTGTCCAGCAGATCCACAGCAGCATCAGGCCGCCGGCAAGCGTGATGCCGGTGATGACAAGAAGCCTGGCGGCGATGACGGCGAAGATGATGCGGATGACGGCCGCCGCTGCAATGCCGACGGCGATCGCCTTGCCGCGCAGCTCGCTGACGAGGCCGGCCGCGGCCATGCCGATGACGATGACATTGTCTCCCGACAGCAGGAGATTGATCATGATGACTTCGAAATAAGCGGAGATTGTATGCTGGTCCAGAAAAGCTGGCATGATGACGGAGCTTTCATCGACGGGGCAAATCGATCGTTCCTTGAAACAGATCGTACGGTCTTTGGAAAGACCGCATTTCTCCCCCGCGTTTCTCCAAAGAGATCGCCATTCCATTCAAACGATCTGGAACATTTTCCCGGTTGCTGCGTCTTTCCCAGGCAAACGCAAAGGATGATGTCATGCTGAAATGGGCTCTGATATTTTTCGTGGTCTCGATCATCGCCGGCTTCTTCGGTTTCTCGGGCGTCTCCGCCGCCACCGCGACAATCGCCCGCGTTCTCTTTGGCATCGCGCTGGTGATCTTCCTGATCTTCCTTGTCCTTGCACTGATGGCCGGCCAAGCAATCCTATGAGCGGTTGCAGGGCCGCTTGAAGACATCGAGGCCGCATCACTTCTGCATGCGGCCCTTCCTCTCTGTTGTCGAACGTCTCGGCCAGTTCGGCCGTACATGGAACATGGCTAGGTCTTTTGCTCCTATCGCCTATTTCAACTCGGCAAGGAGAGCATCGGCACCTTTGCGAACGCCCACCATGGAGGCGTCCATCGCCGTGAAGCTTGCGCCGATATTCATCGCATTGGGATATTGCTTGGTGACATAGGACGACAGGAGACGATTGCTTGCTGCATCATAGATCTCCACGGCATAATTCACCGAACCGGTCATCGAACCTTCTCGGCCGCGAGCGGCCTGGACGGTATTGTACAATCCGCCTGCGACGTCGATGCGCGTGACCGTTCCGAGTACCGCAGTCGTCGCCTTCGCCCCCGTCAGCGTCAGATGCAATCTGAGAGTTGCCGGAGCGACAGCGCTGACGACCGCAAAGCGCGTCTTCAATTTTTCGGTGAATTGAGTCTGCATGTAATTGGCCAGGAAGATCCTGTCTTTTTCCGGAAGCTTGCCAAACTGACTGTCAGGACCGTTATAGACGGTTACGGGATCGACGATGATCCGGTTGTACTGGCTCCAGTTGACTTTCGTCTGATAGCGATACGGCACGCGGCCGGTTTTATCCTCAGTGTTCGGCTGGAGCTGTGATGCCGAAGCAAGTCCGGAATAAACCGTGGGGTCAGGGGTCGTGCATGCGGCAACGCTCGAACAGGCAAGCATCACTGCAACGCCGATTTTCAGATTTTTTATCAAGGACTTGGCTCCAGCTTTGGAAATGCCGAATGGCATGGGATCTGCTGGCACCGGTTTTATGGAATTCGAATGTTGCTGTGTTTGCTATGATATGCGGAAATGTTGGCGAGCCGTCTTTTGCCGCGAAGGCAGCGCGATGCGTGACGACGCCACGACGGGCAGTAAGTCAATGTGATGAAGGGATCGACGGCGAGCCTCCGGGCTGGATCCCCTGAGGGGCGGGAAGATCGATCACGACGACCAGGCCGGTGGGCTTCCTGTCCAACAACGTCAATTGTCCATTGTGCGCTTTGGTGACGATCCCTTTGGCGATCGGAAGGCCGAGCCCAAGCCCGGAACCGCCTTTGGCACCGATCTGGCGGGATTTGTCCGCTTTGAAGAACGGCTCCAGAACTTTCGCCTTGGCCTCATCGGTCAAACCAGGGCCGTTGTCGCCCACCGATATTTTGATCCCGCCATCGTCGCTCTCTTGCAGATCGATTTCGACTTGCTTTGCATAACGAGACGCATTGTCAACCAGATTGGTAATTGCCCGAGTAAGGGCCTGAGGTTTGCAGATAAACGCCAGCCGCCGCGGACCGGTGAAGCTCACATCGATGCCCATGTCGGAGAAGTCTGTCGCAATCGTCTGCAGCAGGCTTGAGATATCGACCTTTCGATCAGTCTCCGCAGTGGATGCGTCTTTGAAATAGGCCAGGCACTCGTCGATCATGAAACTCAAGGTGGCGATATCGGCCAGCATCAGGCTGCGAAGCTCGGGCTCGCCAGAACGCTCGGCACGCATCCGCAACCTCGTCAGAGGTGTCCTGAGATCATGACCCACGCCACTCAGCATTCTTGTTCGATCCTCCGCCATGCGCTGGATTCGATCGCTCATGACGTTCAGCGATTCCGCCAGACTTCGAATCTCGGATGCGCCGTCCGGCTCGAAAGGCTTTTCCCAGCTGCCCTCCATGCTCGCTCGCTTTGCAGCGGCGGCAAAGTGCCTTAGAGGCTCGGTGATGAGCCGGCTGCTGAAATATGCGAGCAGCACCAATGGGATGACGATCTTCAAAAATCCACTTGCGGCAGCCGGAACAAACCAGACATGGCTGGGAAAAACCGGCAGTTGAAAGACGAGGGCGCGCTTGTCGTCGATTCCGACAGTCAGGACATCAGGGTGCGATTGACCGATGACGAAGCGATGAAATGCCGCAAAAATATTGTCGGCGAGCATGGTGTTGGTACGTGCCACCAACTCGCCTGGAGATACCATCTGCTGTTTGCCGGCAAGCGGCCGGTCCAGGGACAGTTTTTCGACCCCAACGCCGAGTGCCGCTGCTCTCTTGAGAACGGCGACTTCGTCTTGCGCTGAACTTGCCTGCGCAAATTGCTCCGTGACCATCGCCGCCCTGGCAGCAAACAGGCCGTTTTGAAACCCGCGGTCATGACGGCCGTAGATATAGGGTTCCATGGCGGTTGCCACCACGGAAACGAGCACGACAAGGAAGGTCGCCAATACGAGGATCTGACTTTGGATCGAAGCGCGCCGAAAATTTCTCAAGAGAGACGCTCTACCTTGGATGCGAAGAGATATCCCCCCAGCCGCACCGTCTTTATGAACGTCGGATCTTTCAGATTTGGTTCGATCTTTTGCCTGACCCGGCTGATGTGGGCGTCGATGCTGCGCTCGACCGGTCCTGCCGATCCGGCATGTGTCATCGACAAGAGCTGTTCGCGCGTCAAAACCTTGTTGGGATTGCAGCAGAACGCCAGGAGGATATCGAACTCCGCGGTTGTCATGGAAACCTGCGCTCCGTCCGCGTCGTGGAGTTGACGGCTTTTGGGATCGATGCGCCATCCTGAGAACACCATCGGTCCAAGTGCTTCCTCCTGATGATGCGCATATGACGCTCTTCGGAGAATACTCTTGATCCGGGCCAGCAGCTCGCGGGAGTTGAATGGTTTCGTGACATAGTCGTCGGCTCCGAGTTCCAGGCCGAGAATACGATCGATATCCTCCTGGAGCGCCGTCAGCATCAGGATTGGCACCGAGCACGACGCACGAAGCCGCCTGCAGATGCTGAAGCCGTCCTCGCCCGGCAACATCGCATCGAGGACGATGAGATCGAATTGCTGTCGCGCCATCATTCGATCCATAGCCGCGCCGCTCTCCACCGACGAGGCCTCGAAGCCACTGCTTCGGACAAGGTCCACCAGCATATCCGCGATGGCGGGATCGTCTTCGACAATGAGGATATGAGCCTGATTGGGAGCTGCCATTTCATATGCCATTCGTCATTCGCTCTCTTGCCGGGAGATGTCCCTCGGCGCGAAATTACCACGTTTCACCGTGTCAAGGTCAGGCGGGCTCGGCCACTGTCAACCGCGGTGGTATTCTCCCGGTCATCGGACACCACGCGACCTGCCCCGCACCGACACGGCTCCGCCTTTAGGATATCAAATGTCATGCAATGCTATATTCGATAATGTTGAGATATGTTGCGGGATTTTCGACACGGAGTCCGCCGTCAAAACTGGCTTTCGGGATCGCCACTGATTTCCACCTTGCCACCTTGGATTGCGCTATCGATGATGACGGTGGCGATGAAACACATCCGAACGACCAGCAGGCAAAAGAACACCAGAGAGACGATCGCCGTCGTGTAATGCTTCAACGCTGAGCGCTTCGGGAGCCGTGCGGTGAGCTTGTGGAGAACGTTTCTGGCGAGACGACCGATCGCCACCAGCAGGAACAATGCCGTGATGATATATCCGCTTGCTGACGCTGCCCCGAGCAACTGAAACATGAGAAGGCACCCGCACCACGTAAAAAGTTCTGGTCTCGGAATGACGCTTTCCTCCACGAAACCCGGCAGAAAGATGCCCATAGGATCCGTCCGGAACGAGGCGCGGCATGGCCGGCTGGAGAGACAGTGCCGGGCCATCGGGATCTGAACCGGGCAAAGACCGGTGCGTCGGCGATGAGAATTCGCCCACGTCTAATCAGCTCGCTCCGCGCTTGATGTGGCGCGGCGACTTAAAAGAAGAGATGTGGCGGCACGCCACCGGGATGCCTTCGCCGTGCCTGCAGTCACTGTCTCGTTTGCAGCCGGGGCTCTTTGGACTGCAGCAATTCTGCCTGTCCTTGATTCCGTGAGGGCCGCGACCCCTCGCAGAAATGCGTCGCTGTCGAATTCCTTCGAGGAGCGAACCGACTTTGCTGTCGATTGGGCCGTGTGGAAAAATACCTCCAGATTGATGACCGGTATCGGCTGGATGTTTCGGACCATATCGATATCCGATCGCATCGTTACGGCCAGAAAATATCGGTCCGAACGCAGGGCGTCGAAGAGCTCCGGCACCGAGGACACAGCCGCCGCGACATATCCGTTCTCAGTCAATTTCGAGACGATGTCGAAGGCAGCGCCTTTGCCGAGAAAGACGAGCATTGGCTTTTGCTGATTGCTTTGCGCGGAAGACATCACTGGCACACTCCTGACTTGTCGCCAAAAGTGTAGCCCGCATCGATGCTTTGGTTTGTTCGGTTTTATTCGATTTTATTGCGCACACGAGCGCTCGCAAACTTCGTCAACGTTCATCCGAATATGGTCGTACCTCCGTGCATATTCACGACAACGCCGCTCTAAGCCAGGGATGCATCCCGGCCCGCTTTCTCAGCAGCCTGTCGATCGATATGGCTCCCGCACCCGAAGCCGCCAGGACGAACATGCCGCCGGCAATCGCCAGGTCTTTCTCGAAATGCAGCAGCTCGTTCTGGCTCGCAAAGTTCGTGTGAAAGAGCAAGGCGGTCGCCAGGCAGAAGAGCGCCAGCGCCAGTGCGCCAAGCCGAGTGAGGAAGCCTGTCGCGACGGAAAGGCCGGCGCCGATCTGAAGGGCAATGGTGGCAAGCGCGACCGGCGCCGATAGCCCCAGTTTCGCGAAAATGTCGATGGTCGCCGTGATATCTCCCGCGAGCGACCAACCTTCGTGCAGGAAAATCAGCGACAGCAGGAGCCTGCCGAGGAAAAGAATGAGATCGGCCAGTCCGGGCCGGCTTGAGGCGCTTTCCATCATACCCTCCAGTTGAAGAGCAGGCGGCTCTCCCGCCCGCTCTTGCGTTCATATGCTCGTCAATTGCCGCCCTTGGCCGCGATGACCTTTTGCAGATCTTCGAGTTCCTCGCAGCCGCTCGGACAAAGTTGCTTCAGCGATGACACCTGCTCCTCCGCCTTCGCCATCTCGCCCGTCTCGACATAGAGTTCGCCGAGATATTCACGCGCTGCCCTGTGATCGGGCTGCAGCTCCAGCGCCTTGGTGTAGTAGGTCAGCGACGTTCTGTAGTCGCCCGTCTTGCGCAGCGTATATCCCATCAGATTATAGACATCCGCCTGCTGGTTGTCTTCGGCAAGGCCGCGAAGCTCTGCCAACGCATCAGCATAGTCCTTGGCATCGATCTTGGCGCGCACCGAGGTCAGGTCGGGAGCGTCTGTCGATTGCATGTTGTCGACGGCAAAGGCGGGAAGCGCCGTCACCGCGGAGAAGCCTGCGGATATAGCGCAAAGCCAGATGTATCCGAGAATTGCATATTTCGTCATGGTGATCTCCTTTCGGCCTTTCAGGCCTGGATTGTCGGCGTGAAGCCATAGGCGCTTCCGTCCTTGACAAAGGTGCCGGAGCCAGGGAATGGGAAATGTGAGCCGCAAATCGCGATATTGTCGGCAATGATGCGGTCGATAAGACGGCGGCGCGTGTCGATGGCCGTCGGTCCATCCTGGTCGTAGCTGCCCTGCCATTCAGGATGGGGTGCGAGCAGCGCCGGCACATACATGATATCGGCCGAGACGAGCAGTTGCTTGCTGCCGGAGGCGACAAGATAGGTCGAATGGCCTGGCGTGTGGCCGGGCGCGGCGACAAGCTGCACGCCGGGTGCGACTTCGGCGCCATCGGCGACGAGCTTCCAGTTCTTCCATTTCGGAAAGAACCCGGCGATGCGCTTGCCTGCCGGCTTGCGGCCTTCGGCGAGCTTTTCGACGCGGCCGGGCGCGGTCCACCAATTGTATTCGTCGGCATTGACGATGAGCTCGGCATTCGGAAAGACGGGATTGTTGGTGCCCTTTTCCATCAGTCCCCAGACATGGTCGGGATGGAAATGCGAGATCATGATCGTATCGATCTTCTTGTAGTCGATCCCCGCCGCGGCCATGTTCGCCGGCAGATGGGTGGCATTTTCCTGCCACTGGCCGACGCCCGAGCCGGCATCCATCATGATCAGGCGGTTACCGAGCTTCAGGACCACGACGGTCAGCGGGATCGGCATGAATTCGGTGGTAAGCCCGGCTTTCGATAGCGCCTCCTTGGTATCCTCGATCGAGGCATTCTTGATGAAGGCCGGGTCATGCGGCTTTCTCCAGATGCCGTCGTAGATTGCCGTGATCTCGATATCGCCGACCTTGTATTTATAGAAGCCGACCGCCGGCTCCAACGGTGTTGCAGCAAATGCCGGCATGACGAATTCAAGCTTCGACGACAGCCCGAATGCAGCAGCCGCAGCAGCCGACCCCAGGACGGCGCGACGTGACATGGTAAACATGACTATGCCTCCTCTTGTTGATGGCATTTCTGGTGGCGAAGACGGCTATTGCTCAGATGTCCTCGCTGACGAACTAGATCGCCGGCGGGGAACGCTTATTCCCGATCTTGGGCTTTATTTCTTCAAGTGATTGAAAAACAAGCGTGATTTCTATCGCGTGCGGCCAGTATCCCGCTGCATGCAGAAAAATCGGCGCCGGCGTGGAATAAAACCGCGTGCCGATCGGTCTAGACGGCAAGGGGCCGCATTGCATGCCTGCCGGTCTCACGCCTAAATTCGGCTGCTGTTGAGGCAGGGAGGATGATGACAAACGCTCAGATCACCTATCCCGTCGGATCGACCGATTGGATGCTGCTGTTGGCCAGGCACGCGTCAGGGACCCGCATTCGACCATCACCGCTAGCGATGTTTCTCGGTGGCGTGGGCCGACTATTGCACCTCATGGTCTCGGAAAAATCGAGCAGCGATCCGATCGCTTCGACGGCGGATGCGACCATGCAGCACGAGTTCATGCAGCGCTTTCAGGACATGATCGTTCCGCATCTTGACGCGGCCTATAATTTTGCCCGCTTCCTCAGCCGCGACGCGGATGCCGCACAGGATATTGTTCAGGAAGCGTTCCTGCGCGCCTACCGCAATTTCGACACCTATCGTGGCGGCGATCCGCGCGCCTGGCTCTTTGCCATCGTGAGGAACTGCTGCCATGTCTGGCGCCAGCAGGATCGCCGCAAGGCGCGGTTCGAGCAGCCTTTGGGCAATGACGGCGACCCTGACCCTGATGAGGGTGGTGAGTACCAGATCGCCTCGGAGGAGGATTCGCCGGAAACGGCAACGATCCGGCGAAGCGAGCAGCAACGCGTGCGCGCTGTTATCAGCAGCCTTCCGGAAGCGATGCGGGAAATTCTTGTCTTGCGCGAGCTTGAGGATCTCTCCTACCGGCAGATCGCCGAGATCATCGATGCGCCGATCGGCACCGTCATGTCGCGGCTTGCCAGAGCGCGGCGTGATTTTGGCGATGCCTGGGATGCATGCAACAAGAGCGAGACGGCAGGATGAGTGAGGCCAATCAGAAAGGCTGCCCGGAATGGCGCGTCATGCTGCACGGCTTTGTCGATGGCGAACTCGATTCCGTCCATGCGGCGCAATTCGAGGATCATCTTGCCACCTGCGCGCATTGCAGGGCGGAGATGGAAAGGGTCCGTGCCGTGAGAGAGATTATCGATCAGGAAGGCGTCAAGTGGCAGCCGCCGGAGGCATTGCGTTCGCAAGTCCTGTCGATGCTGTCGTTCGAAGAGACGGCGGCGGCATCCAGCCTGCCGCTGCCGCGCCGGGTGCCCATCTGGCGCCGTGCCCTGGATTTCATCCGGCAATGGAGCTTCGTGCCTTCGCTCGCGGTCCTGGCTGCAAGCGCCTTCCTGTTCGCCAATGTACCGTCGCAGACCCTGCTTTTGCAGGATCAGATCATGGCCAGCCATGTCAGGTCGATGATGGCCGATCATCTGACCGACGTGCTGACCTCGGACCAGCATACGGTCAAACCGTGGTTCAACGGCAAGATCGATTTCTCCCCGCCCGTCAGCGATCTCACCAAGGATGGCTTTCCGCTGGTCGGCGGGCGTGTCGACTATATCGGTGATCGCGCCGTTGCCGCCCTCGTCTACCGGCGCCACGGCCACGTCATCAACCTGTTCATCTGGCCTGCAGCATCGGCCACGCAAACGACGACGGTGCATGACGGCTACAACATGACACAATGGTCGGATGGCGGGCTCGTATTCTGGGCGATTTCGGATGTTGCCGCAGGTGATCTCGGCGAGTTCGAGTCCTTCTTCAGGGCGGCGGCGAGAGCATGATGCCGAAAAGTGTGAGCGGTTTTCGGACGACATCATGCTCCACTTTTTGATGATCTAAAGCAGGCTCGCCCCGACATTGATCGCGAGCGCCAGGATCGTCGTGTTGAAGAGGAATGATAGCACGGCATGCAGCAGCGTCAGCTTGCGCATGCTGGTCGAGCTGACCGCGACATCGGCCGTCTGCGCAGCAACGCCGATGGTGAAGGAGAAATAGAGGAAATCCCAATAGCCGGGTTCCGTGATCCCGTCAGGAAACTTCAGGCCGCCTTCCTCGTCCGATCCGCCGTAGAAATAGTGGGCATAATGGATGGTGAAGAGCGTATGCAGGAAGATCCAGGAGATCAGGATCGTCAGTACAGCGGCACCTGCCCGCAAGAGCGCGATGTCGGGCGCCTCCTCCTTGATCGAATGCAGCTCGAGGCCGATGCCGGCGATGCTGGCAAGGGCGGTGCCGATCGAGAGAGCCAGCAGGACGGTGTCGGAGAAATCGAGATCCTCGGAGCGCTTCCTGATGCTTTCGACCGTCGCCCGCAGCATCTTGCGCCAGCTGAGTGCGACAAAAACGCCGGCGCTGACATTCCAGCCGAACAGGATGTTGCCGGCGTTCGCCTCGCGCGAGGTCACAGCCAAGAAGACCGCCAGCCCGGCAAGGACGGCGATGATGAAGCTCGCATGCTTGTAGGCAAATGCCACCAGCGAATTTGCTCGTTCCTCATCCGCCATATTAGTCTCCGACAGCATATGCCCTTGATAACAGTACGAAAAAGGCGCGCCTGCCAGCCGGCAGCCGCGCCTTCGATTGCATGCCGTGCCTTATCAGGCAGCGGCGAGCTGCAGTTCCTTCTGCACCATGGTGCGCAACGTTCCCAGATCCTTGGCGAAGGCGCGGATGCCTTCGGCGAGCTTTTCCGTCGCCATGGCGTCTTCGTTCATCATCCAGCGGAAGGTCTTCTCGTCGACCGAGACCTTCGGGTCCGGCTTGCGGCTGTCCGGCGAGAGCTTGCGCTCCAGCTTGCCTTCGTCCTTGGCCAGTTCGTCGAGCAGATTCGGGCTGATGGTCAGGCGGTCGCAGCCGGCAAGGGCTTCGATTTCGCCGGCGCTGCGGAAGGAGGCGCCCATGACGATCGTCTTGATGTCGTTCGTCTTGTAGTAGTTGTAGATTTCACGGACGGAGATAACGCCCGGATCTTCCTCGGCCGTGTAGTCCTTGCCGGTCGACTTCTTGTACCAGTCGAGGATGCGGCCGACGAAGGGCGAGATCAGGAACACCTTGGCGTCGGCGCAGGCGATCGCCTGGGCCTTGCTGAAGAGAAGCGTCAGGTTGCAGTCGATGCCTTCCTTCTGCAGCACTTCAGCGGCACGGATGCCTTCCCAGGTGGAAGCGAGCTTGATGAGGATGCGGTCCTGGCCGATGCCGCGATCCTTGTAGGCGGCGATGATTGCGCGCGCCTTGGCAAGCGAAGCCTCGGTATCGAAGGAAAGATCGGCGTCGACTTCGGTCGAGACGCGGCCTGGGACGAGCTTCACCAGGGCTGCACCGACGGAGATGGCGAGACGATCGGCGACGGCAGAAGAAACGGCTTCCGGATTGCCGCCCTGCTTCTTGCCCCAGGCGACGGCTTCCTTGATGGCGTCGGCGAACATCGGCGTGCCAAGAGCCTTAAGCACGATGCTCGGATTCGTCGTGCAATCCACAGGCTTCAGGCGGGCGACGGCCTCGATGTCGCCGGTATCGGCGACCACGGTAGTAATCTCGCGGAGTTGGTCAAGCTTGGATGTCATGGTCAATAATCCTTGTTGAACTTGGGCTGCGACCGGCGCGCGTTCCGCCGGGCAAAGGTGATCTACCGACAGGTTGTTTGCATGCTGCAGGCGAAAATGCGCGCATCCGTCACGGATGATTCATAAACGTGAAGGACAGTGGCCGTGTTCCGGCCGCGAACGAACGGCTGCTCAAACGCAGTCGATGCCGCCTGCGGCTGGAAGGCCGGTCGTGACTTTCGGCATGCCCGCACTATGTCCTCCTCGGACGGACAAGAACGACGTGTGTCACCCGGACTATCGCCATTCGCCTAACGAAAAGTCAAGGACATTTGTGCATTTCAATTGACATAAGTGTCACGCCCGTCATTATCCCCGGCAACAAAAGCGTCGCTAAGGCCTTTCATCCCATGAGGGATCTAGGGCAGGAAATCGTGCGGAGGAGATGTGGTCAAGCTCAAACGGGGCACGCACACGGCCTATTCCGAGGCATCCTCGCTGCGGCTAAGGGCGGCATGGCTCTATTACAACGAGGGTCTGACCCAGAAGGACGTCGCCGAACAGCTCGGCATCAGCCGCACCACCGTCATCCGCCTGCTCGACGAGGCGATGAAACGCAGCGAAGTCCAGATCTGGATCAACGACTCGATCGGCGACTGCGTTGAACTTTCGGTGAAGCTGGAGCGTGCCTATGGCCTCGACGAGGCGATCGTCGTCCCTGCGCCGGTCAATGGTGACGTCAATTCGCTGGCTAAAAATGTCGGCCTGGCGCTTGGCCAGTTCCTCTCAGAAGCCATCCCGGACGACTACACCATCGGCGTCGGCTGGGGCCGCACCATGACCGCCTCGCTGTCGAGCTTCCGGCCGCCGCGCCGCGCCAATTGCAAGGTCGTCTCGCTGCTCGGCGGCATCGTCGCCGTGCACCAGACGAACCCGATCGATTACACATGGCGGCTGGCAAACCAGCTTGGCGCCGAATGCTACATGTTCCTGGCGCCGCTTCTCGTCGATTCCATCGAGACCAAACGCAATCTGATCGAGAGATGCGGGCTGGACACGATCTACCGTCTCGCCGAGAACCTCGATCTGGCGATCGTCAGCTGCGGCGATATCGGCCCGCATTCGACCTCGCTGTCGGAGGGCTGGATATCAAAGGCCGAGTTGCAGCAATTGGTCGATGCCGGCTGCGTCTGCGACACCATGTTCAACTTCCTCGACAAGGACGGCAATTCGGTCGACCACTCGATCAATCGGCGCGTGATGTCAGTCGATCTCGACACGCTGAAGGAGGCAAAGCACATCGTGCTCTCCTCCGGCGGCGCCCATCGGGCCGTAGCAATCCGTGCGACGATCAAGCGCATCGGCTGCAACACGCTGATCACCGACGAAAGTGCTGCCCGGGCGTTACTGGAACTGGCCGAGACATCACCGTCTGCCACTTCTCCCCAGCAGGGAGAAGTGGCAGAGCGATAAGCGGCGACGACTCCGCCCTCCGCCCGCGAAACCCACTCAGGCGTGCGCCGATTCCCAGCCGAGCATCGCCCGCTTGCGGGTGAGGCCCCAATGGTAGCCCGTCAGCGCGCCATTCTTGCCGAGCGCCCGATGGCAAGGCACCACGAAGGAGATCGGGTTTGCCCCGACCGCCGCACCCACGGCGCGCTGCGCCGTCGGCCGGCCGATATCGTTGGCGATATCGGAATAGGTGACGGCCTTGCCGAACGGGATTTTCAGCAGACTTTCCCAGACGCTCACCTGAAAATCCGTACCGATCAGCACGACGCGCAGCGGCTGGTCCGAGGACCATTTGCCGGGCTCGAAGATGCGGGCGGCATAGGGAACCGTCGCCTGCAGGTCTTCGACATAACAGGCGTTCGGCCAGCGGCAGGTCATATCCTCGAGGCAGGCCCTCTCGTCGCCGGAATCACTGAAGGCAAGGCCGGCAAGGCCGCGGTCGGTTACCATGATCAGCGCCACGCCGAAGGGGCAGATGTGGAAGCCGTAGCGGATGATGAGACCACCGCCCTTGGCCTTCCATTCGCCGGGCGACATCGCCTCATGCGTGACGAAAAGATCGTGCAGGCGGCTCGGCCCGGAAAGGCCGACCTCGATCGAGGTCTCGAGCAGCGGCATGTCTTCCTTGCGCAGCAGCCGCTTGGCGTGGTCGAGCGTCACTGCCTGCAGGAAGCCCTTGGGCGACAGGCCGGCCCAGCGGGTGAAGGTCTTCTGCAGCTGGGTCGGCGACTGGTTGAGCCGCGCCGCGATCGCCTCCAGCGAAGGCTGGTCGCGGTAATCCTCGGTGATGAGTTCGATCACCCGACGGACAATGTCATAATCAGGGCCGTCAGGCGTGATGTCTGTCTGCAGGTTGGCAATCATGTTCATCGTCTTTCTCCTTGTAACAAGGAGATAGTCAATAGGGGGTGAGCAAACCACCCGATTCTTGCGCATCCGCCGGATAGGTTCAGATCCGCTGCTTGACCGTCGCCAGCGCTCCCTTGAAGGCCTTGGCGAAGCTTTCGCGATCGTCGGGATTGAGGAAGGAGCCGATATCTGTGCGCCGGCCTTCGCCGAAGATATGCATGGAAAGAATGCCTATCTCCTGGTGCCGGCGAACGCGGAAGCGCGCCCAGAACGGATTGAAATGATGCTCCACCATCCGTCCCGATGGCGCAAACTTGCGCACCGACACATCCGTGCGCGACACCGTCACCTGTTCGCGCGCTTTCCCGGAGCGGTAATTCAGCCAGAAGGCGCCGTAGAGAAGCACGAAATCCAGTCCGAAGAAGAAGCCGATCGGCCAGGCCCCGGTCGCGATGAAGAACATGCCGTAAAGCAAGCAGACGGCACCGGACAGGGCAAGCAGCACCTTGAAGCCCCGGCGGCCGAGCGACCGGTGGGGAAAGAGCTCGGCAGCGAAAACAGGCTGCTCATTGAAGCTGTCGGCGTTGCTTTCCATCATGGCTGCCGATTATAGAGTTTCCATGGCGAATCCGAAACTCAAATCCGTGACCAAGACGCCGCAGGGCACGAATGTGATTGCCCGCCGCAAACCGGCGGCAGCGGTGCGCACGGCCTATTCCCTGGCCGAGCGCGAGGAGATCTTCCGCCGCTTCTCGGTGCAGCGGCCGGAACCGAGGGGCGAGCTCGAGCACACCAACCCCTTCACGCTCGTCGTCGCCGTCGCGCTTTCGGCGCAAGCGACCGACGTTGGCGTCAACAAGGCGACGCGCGCGCTCTTCAAGGTTGCCGATACGCCGGAAAAGATGCTCGATCTCGGCGAGGAGCGGCTGCGCGATTACATCAGAACGATCGGTCTCTACCGCAACAAGGCGAAAAACGTCATCGCGCTATCGCAGATGCTGGTCGACCAATTCGGCGGCAAGGTGCCGGAGACACGCGACGAACTGGTGAGATTGCCGGGTGTCGGCCGCAAGACCGCCAATGTCGTGCTTTCCATGGCCTTCGGCCAGGCGACGATGGCCGTCGATACGCACATCTTCCGCATCGCCAATCGCATCAGGCTTGCCCCCGGCAAGACACCCGACGAGGTCGAGGCGCGGCTGATGAAGGTGATCCCAAGCCATTACCTCTATCACGCCCATCACTGGCTGATCCTGCACGGTCGCTACACCTGCAAGGCGCGCCGGCCCGAATGCGAGCGCTGCGTCATCGCCGATCTCTGCAAATCGCCGGAGAAGAGTTGGGATGTGCCGGCGCCGCTCGTCGAGCTACCGCCGCAGGTGATCGGCGAGGCCGTCGAGTAGAACAGCGATCGCCTGTTCGTACTGCCGCCTTTCAGCGCCCGCCTCGATCGCGATCGCCGCGCGGTCGAAGGCCGCCGATAGCAGCGACGTCAGCGGTTCGAGCATAGTCCCGGCCTCCGGAAGCATGGCTGCAAGCCCTGCCCGCAGCGTCGCTTCCCCGCCGAGCGCTGAATTTGCGGCGATGTACGACGTCTCCGCCCTGCCCCGTTGAGCCTCAGGCGCGCAAACCGGGATCCTTGGCAGAAACCAGCTTGTGCAGATGAACCATCATGCCGGCGGCAAAAAGCGGCGTCAGAAGATTGACGATCGGGATCGCCAGAAAGAGGGCGATCACCAGCCCGCCGAGAAAGACCGTGGAGGCATGCTTGGCGCGGAAGAGCCGTGCCTCATCAGGCGAACGGGAGCGCATAGCGGCGAATTCGAAGAATTCCCGTCCGAGCAGATAGCCGTTCACCAGAAAGAACGCGACCAGATTGACGCCGGGGATAAACAGCAACAACAATGCCACGATATTGCCGAGGATCACCACGCCGAGGAACTTGATCGAGCTTGCCATCGCCGGACCGAGCGGCATGGCGGTGCCCGGCGCGTCCTTGGGATAGTCGCGCTTTTCGATGACATCGGCGACATCGTCGAGAAACAGGCCGGCGATCAGCGCCGTGACCGGCGACAGCAGCAGCGCCAGCATCAACGCAAGGCCGATACCGGCCAGGATCGCGAAGAGGAAAGCGAGCCACCCTGCCCAATCCGGCATATCGGGAAAGAAACCCGTGAGCCAGGGAAAGAGGAAGGCCATGAAGGCCCCGCGCAGCGCGAACCAGAGGCCGACGAGCACGAGAATCGTCAGGCCGAGCACTTTCCAGAAGACAGAACGTGTTTCCGATGCGAACAAATTGGCGAGCGAAAGGCGAGCGGCGTCAAGAATCATGTCTCAGGCGTCTCCGGTTGCGCCGAAGATGTAGGAAAGATGGAGGCCACCGACAAGAGAGAATAAAATTGCATGCAGTAATAGAAAACTTGTCGAAAACTAAATACTAATATAATATTGTGACGCATATAAAATACACACGGGCCTGAGAAGCAGCTTCCGAAATAGTTGCAAAGACAAGGGGTCGCAACAGCGCATCCACGGAACGCCTCTGAGGGAAGACGGGGAGGCTGACGTGGAAGACTTTGTGCAAAAACTCAGGCAATACGCAAAAACCGGCACACCGGCCGAACGCCGTATCGCGAAATATTTCACCGAACACCTGAACGACCTGCCGTTCGAGACGGCTGCGTCCGTTGCCGACAGGCTGGATCTCTCGCCGATGACCGTCGGGCGCTTCCTGCGCTCGCTCGGTTATCAGGGATTGGACAGCGTCAAGGTGGAGATTCGCGAGACCGTGACGACATCGCCGGCGCAATTGCAGAGCGCTATGAGCGAGCTGCATGCCGACGCTGCGGAGGGCAAACCGCTCGCCGTGCTGGTTGCCGAACAGATCCAGGCCCTCCATCATATCTATCATCTGACGGCGCAGCCGCACTGGTCGGAAGCCGTCGGCTTGATCAGCACTGCCCGCGAAGTGTCGATCGCCACGCATGCGCGGCTCTCAAGCCTGGCCAATCATTTCTGTCAGCGGCTGACGCAAGCCCGCGACGGCGTTCGCACGCTCGACGCTGCCGACAACCGTTTTGCGGAACTCTTCGCCCGGCTGGCGGTCGACGACGCGCTGCTTGTCATCATCGATTGCCGCCGCTTCGCCAAGGCGCGGCTGCTTGCCAGAACGGCGCGGCGCTACGGCTATAAGGTCGTGCTCATTTCGCCGCAGCAAGCGGACTGGATGGCGGACCAGTCGAACGTCATGCTGCCCTTGCCGCCCGCTCGCGCCCCCGATCTCGACAATCTTCCGCCGCTGATCGCGCTGCTCGATTGCCTGTCTGAATCCGTCATCCTCCAAGTCGGAGAGGAGGCCGCACTTCGTCGCCGCCGCATGATGGAATTCGCGACAGTCCTCGGCGAGACGGCAAACCACTAATTTGAAAGGTTATGCGCAGATTCAATGTGATGGAGCGTCCTTAGAGCGGCGCTCTATTGCATCGTTTCCAATTCGGCGCGGTGCCGGTGCATAGCGAGAAGACGGCGGTAGTCGCGGTCGTAAAGCGCCTGCTTGGCCTTGTCGGGAAGCCGTTCGTCGCCGCCCGGATACATCGCCTCGCCGGCCGCCGCCAGATCCTTGTACAAGCCGCACGCGACGGATGCTGCGATTGCCGTGCCGAGCAGCACCGCCTCGTTCATCTTCGGCACCACGACCTTGCAGCCGGTCGCATCGCTATAAAGCTCCATCAGCACCGGGTTCTTCACATGCCCGCCGGCAATATGCAGCGTATCGGGCATGTAACCGTATTCCTTCATCATTTCCAGGATATGGCGGATGCCAAGCGCAATCCCCACCGCAGAGCGCCAATAGAGCGCGCAGAGCCCGTCGAAGGACGTATCGAGTGTCAGCCCGCTGACGACGCCGACGGCGTGCGGATCGGCGAGCGGCGAACGGTTGCCATGGAAATCCGGCAGCACGAAGATCCGCGCACCGAAGTCATCGCCCTCCTCGGCCCGCAATTCGGCGATGCGCGCGACGATCTTCTGATGCAGCGCTGCCGTCGGCTCGCCACCGGCCGCATGCATGCGCACGATGTGGTCGATCAACGCGCCGGTCGCCGATTGCCCGGCCTCCACCAGCCAGGACTGCGGGAAGACAGCCTCGTAATAGGGACCCCACATGCCATGGCTCGGCTTGCGTTCCCGCGAGAAGGTAACGATGCAGCTCGACGTGCCGGCAATCAGCGCCAGCTGGTGCTCGCGTTTGACAGGATCGGCGGCGTAGCCGCCGAGCGCGCCGAGTGCGCCGGCATAGGCGTCGATCATCCCGGCGGCGACATGGCAGTCCGTCGTCAGCCCCAGCGCTTCCGCCGCTTCCTGCGTCAGCCGGCCGACGCTGTCTCCGACAGGCGTGGTCTCATCCGGCAGATGGCCGCGCGCCTGAAGGTCCTCGAGGCCGATCCGTTCCAGGAAATCCTGCTGCCAGCCCTTTTCGAGATGGGCGAGATAGTTCCATTTCGCCGTCAGCGTGCAGCGCGAACGGGCGGGCGATCCGGTCGATTTCCACGTCATGAAATCGGCGAGATCGAAGAAATAGCCAGCCTTTTCCCATGTGGCGGGCAGCTTCTTCTTCAGCCACATCAGCTTCGGCATCTCCATTTCCGGCGACATCACGTGGCCGGAATGTTCGAGCACCCTGTGCTGCGTCGCCGTGCAAAAATCGGCTTCCTTCAGCGCCCGATGATCGAGCCAGACGATCGTGTCGAAACGCCTCTCCCCGCCTGTGGAAACGCTGAGCTGCCGGCCCTCGACGTCACGGACGACAAGCGAACAGGTGGCATCGAAGCCGATCGCTCCGACCGAGGCGGCGGCGATACCGGATTGCTCCATCGCCCTGCGCACTGCCATGCAGGCGGCCGACCAGATATCTTCGGAATCGTGCTCGGCATGGTTTTCGCGCGGCCGGTTCATCACGATCGGATGCTCGGCCTTGGCGAGCAATCGGCCGCGTGCGTCGAAGACGCCGGCGCGCGCACTGCCCGTGCCGATATCCACCGCAACCACATGATCACGCATCAAGTCTTGGTCCCGTCCAGCTTATGGTTGCGGACAAGGTGTATCAAATCCGGCATGGCGTCAAACACCACTTCCGGCGAAAGGCGGTCGAGTTCGGCACGGTATCCGGCGAAGTTGGCGTGTGATCCGCCGGTGAAGGCGAAGACCGTCATGCCTGCCGCCTTGGCCGCGGCAACGCCGGCCGGGCTGTCTTCAACGACAAGGCAATGAGCCGGCTCGACCTGCATTTCACGCGCCGCATGCAGGAAGAGATCGGGCGCCGGTTTGCCGCGCTTGACCATCGTCGCACTGAAGATGTCGGGCAGCTTGTCGAGAAGTCCGGTCACCGACAGCGACAGCCGGATTCGCTCCATCTGGCTGGACGAGGCAACGCAACAGGGAACGCCAAGGCCGTCAATCGCCGCGGCGATACCCTCGATCGGCTTCAGTTCTGTGCGAAAGCGGGCGTAGAGATCGGTGCGGATACGCTCGAGGAATTCCTCGCCGGCATGAACGTTGAATTCGGTTTCCAGCGTATCGATGAGAGTAGACAGGCTGCGGCCGAGAAAACGCTCATAAGCCTGGTCTTCGGTGATCGAGACGCCGAGATCGTTCATCGCCCCGACGAGCACGCTGATCGAGATCGGTTCGCTGTCAACGAGTACGCCATCGCAATCGAAGATCACCAGCCGTGTTTCAGCATCAGCCATGGAACACCCAACCTGAGTTCAATTCGGACGTGTTACCGTCCCGCGGCGCTCGCAAGGCCGGACGAATGGCGGCAGCAGATACCGCCATCCGGATTCCTTACACTGCGAGCTTGCCGTCGAGATAGAGCTGCAGCGTCTCCCGCGTGCCCTTTTCCCACAGGGTTTTGAGAGCATGGGCGAAACGCTTGCGAAAAAGTTCCGATTTCGCCACTTCGCCGAAAATATCGTCGAAGACGAGAAAGGCCGACGGGTCGTCCTTGGCTTTCAGCGCCGCCGCATGCAGGCGCTCTGCGCTCGCGTCGTTGAAGACGATATCCTTGCCGCTGTCGGTCTTGCCGGCGAAATAGCGGCACCAGAGTGCTGAAACCAGCGCCAGGCCAACGACGTCCCTGCCCTGACGCAGATTGTCGAGCGTCGACGGCAGGATGAATTTCGGCTGGCGGTTGGAGCCGTCTTGCGCCAGCCGCGGAATAGTGTCGGCAATCTTCGGATTGAGCAGGCGATGTTCGATCAGGGCGAAATAGTCCGCCAGCGACGTGTTCGGCACCGGCGGCACGATCGGGATGATCTCGTCTTTCTCGAGCTTGGCAAGGAAGGCGCGGATCAGCGGGTCTTCCATGGAATCATGAACGAAATGAATGTCCATCAACGCCGCCGGATAGGCGATCGCGGCATGCCCGCCGTTGAGGATGCGGATCTTCATGTGCTCGTAGGGCGTGACATCGGGCACGAAGGTGACGCCGACCTTTTCCAGCGCCGGCCGGCCGGCGGTGAACTTATCCTCGAGCACCCATTGCTTGAATTCCTCGCAATAGACCGGCCAACTGTCCTCGATCTGGAAATTGTCCCGGAGGAAATCGACCTCGCGCTGGCTGGTCGCCGGCGTGATGCGGTCGACCATGCCGTTCGGGAAGGCGACATTCGCTCGGATCCAGTCGGCAAAGGCAGGGTCCGAAAGTGCGGCCGTGCCGACGACGGCATTGGCGGTGACGACTCCATTATGGGGAATGTTGTCGCAGGACATGACGGTGAAGGGACCGATGCCCTTGTCCTTGCGCGCTTTCAGGCCGGCGACGATCAGGCCGAACACTGTCTTCGGCGCGTTGGGATTTTGTCCGTCGGCGGCGATCGCCGGATGGGTCGGATTGAATGTGCCTGATGCGTCGATGAAATAGCCGCCCTCGGTGATCGTCATCGAGACGATGCGGATCTCGGGATCGGCAAGCTTGGCGATGATCGCAGTGGCATCGCCGACCGGCAGGATGTCGATCATCGGTGCCGTGACGCGCGCCGCCGTCTTGTTGTTGTCCTGTTCGACCACCGTCGTCAGGAAATCCTGCGCCGCAAGCTTTTCGCGCATGGCGGCATCCGACGGCAACACACCGGCGCCGACGATTGCCCAGTCGTGATCCGTGCCGGCGTTGAAGAGATCGTCGAGATAGATCGCCTGGTGGGCACGGTGGAAATTGCCGACGCCGAAGTGCACGATGCCGGCTTTCAGCGATGCCCTGTCATATCCAGGGATGGCGGCAGTGCGCGCCACATCCGAAAGCGTTGCCAGCGATAATTTGCACGTCATGTTTCAGTCCTCTTGAAGGTCTTGCCGAGACGGCCAGGCGCCATCGTCCGGCTCGCATGCCTGCCCCCAGCCCGGCGGCCCGCTTCAGATGGCAAGGCCGCCCTCGTTGAATTTGTGAATACGCGAACGGTCCGGCGTCAGGAAGACCGTGTCGCCCGCTTTCGCCGGGAAGTCGCCGCTGCCGCGCGCCGTCAACATGCCGATGCCCTCGGCGTCGATATGCAGGAAGGTGTCGGAGCCGAGATGTTCGGCGACCACGACCCTGCCCTTCCAGTCGCCGCTCTCCATCGACAACAGCACATGTTCGGGCCGGACGCCGATGGTATGTGCGTTCAGCGCGGCGGCGTGCTGGCCTGTGATGAAGTTCATCTTGGGCGATCCGATGAAGCCGGCGACGAAGAGGTTGCGGGGGCGGCTGTAGAGTTCGAGCGGCGAGCCGACCTGCTCGATATTGCCCCTGTTCAGGACGACGATCTTGTCGGCCATGGTCATCGCCTCGACCTGGTCGTGGGTGACGTAGACCATCGTCGTCTTCAGCTGCTGATGCAGCTCGCTGATTTCGAGGCGCATGTTGACGCGGAGTGCCGCATCGAGGTTCGACAGCGGTTCGTCGAACAGGAAGGCCGAAGGCTGACGCACGATGGCGCGGCCGATCGCCACGCGCTGGCGCTGGCCGCCGGACAGCTGTCGCGGCTTGCGTTCGAGATAGTCGGTGAGGTTCAGCACCCGGGCCGCATCAGTCACTTTGCGGTCGATCTCCGCCTTGTCGACGCCCGCCATCTTCAGCGGGAAGGCGATATTGTTGCGCACGCTCATATGCGGATAGAGCGCATAGGACTGGAACACCATGGCAAGGCCGCGCTCCGAGGGCGCCTTTTCGGTGGCGTCCCTGCCGTCGATGACGATCTTGCCGCCGGAGACATCCTCGAGCCCGGCGATCAGCCGCAGCAGCGTGGACTTACCGCAGCCCGACGGGCCGACGAAGACGACGAACTCGCCGTCCTTGATGTCGAGATCGATCGAAGGGATGACCTTGGCTTCGCCGAAGACCTTGGAAACCTTCTGAAGGGTAATGCTGCCCATGTTTCTCTCCCTTTTATGTTATTTCACAGCGCCGAAGGTCAGGCCGCGGACGAGTTGTTTCTGGCTGAACCAGCCAAGGATCAGGATCGGCGCGATCGCCATCGTCGATGCCGCCGAGAGCTTGGCGTAAAACAGGCCCTCGGGGCTGGAATAGGAAGCGATGAAGGCCGTCAGCGGCGCCGCCTTCGAGGCGGTGAGGTTGAGCGTCCAGAACGCCTCGTTCCAGGCAAGGATGATGTTCAAAAGCAGCGTTGAGGCAATGCCGGGCACCGCCATCGGCGTCAGCACGTAGACGATCTCCTTCATCAGCGACGCCCCATCCATGCGCGCCGCTTCGAGGATCTCGCCGGGGATCTCCTTGAAGTAGGTATAGAGCATCCAGACGATGATCGGCAGGTTGATCAGCGTCAGCACGATCACCAAGCCGGTGCGCGTGTCGAGCAGGCCAGAATTACGAAACAGCAGGTAGATCGGGATCAATGCACCGACCGGTGGCATCATCTTGGTCGACAGCATCCACATCAGCACGTCCTTGGTCCGCTTGGTCGGCGAAAACGCCATCGCCCAGGCGGCCGGAATGGCGATGATCAGGCCGATCAGCGTCGAGCCGAAGGAGATGATCACCGAGTTCATGAAGTGGCTGAGATAGTTCGACCGGCTCTGCACCTCCGCATAGTTTTCCGTCGTCCAGTGGAAGAACAGGAATTGCGGCGGCGAGGCGATGGCGTCGGCTTCCGACTTGAAGCTGGTCAGGAACGTCCAGAGAATCGGGAAGAAGATCAGGATGCCGAGCGTCCAAGCGATCGCGGTGACGATGAGCTTGCGCTGCGTTGTGACTTTTCTGGCCATCTCAAGCCTCCAGATTCTTGCCGACGAGGCGCACGAGGAAGATCGCGACGATATTGGCGAGGATAACAGCCACAATACCGCCGGCCGATGCCCCGCCGATATCGAACTGCAGCAGCGCCTGGGCATAGACGAGATAGGTAAGGTTGGTGCTGTCGGTGCCCGGCCCGCCATTGGTGGTGACGAGGATTTCGGCAAAGACCGAAAGCAGGAAGATCGTCTGGATCAGGATCACCACGGTGATGGCACGCGCCATGTGTGGCAGGATGATGTAGATGAACTTCGAGATCGGACCGGCGCCGTCCATTTCGGAGGCTTCCTTCTGCTCCTCGTCGAGCGACTGCAGCGCGGTCAGCATA
Organism: Rhizobium ruizarguesonis; assembly: GCF_017357285.1. Lineage (NCBI taxonomy): Bacteria > Pseudomonadati > Pseudomonadota > Alphaproteobacteria > Hyphomicrobiales > Rhizobiaceae > Rhizobium > Rhizobium ruizarguesonis. Next base: position 4,447,282 of record NZ_CP071678.1, read on the forward strand.
ATGAGGGTGGCAAAGGGCAGCCACTGCCAGGCGACGATCAGAATGACGGAAAACAGCGGCGCATTCGCCAGCCAGTCGATCGGCTGCAAGCCGAGCGCCTTGGCAAGATGCGCAAACAGGCCGTTGACCGGGTTCATGAACATGTTCTTCCAGACGAGTGCTGCCACCGTCGGCATGACGAAGAACGGCGCAATCACCAGGATGCGCACGATGCCCTGGCCGTACATCGGCTGGTCGAGCAGCAGCGCAAAGGCGATGCCGCCGATGACGGTGATCAATAGAACGCCGGCGACGAGCAGCAGCGTATTGATCAGCGCGGCGATGAAGGCCGGATCGGACAGGAAATATTCGTAGTTCAAGAAACCGACGAAGTTTTCCATGCCGGGGCTGAGCAGATTGTAGTTCAGCAGCGAGAAATAGATCGTCATCACAAGCGGGACGATCATCCATGCAAAGAGCAGCAGCACGGAGGGCGCGATCATCAGGCGCGCGGCGGAGCGGGTATGTAAGGTTGCCATGGCAATCACCGATCTGGACTGAAGCGGGGAGCGGCCGCAAGGCAGCTTTGTCTGAAAAAAGAGGCCGCCGATGCAGTTCGGGCAATCGGCGGCCCAGAGGGGCGGATTGTCAAGGATCCGCCTCTTGCTCAGGAGGTTTTATTTAATGTAGCCGGCCTTGGTCATTTCGCGGGTTGCCAGCTGCTGTGCGGCCTGCAGGGCCTGGTCGACCGAAAGCTGGCCGGCAAGAGCTGCGGAGAACTGCTGGCCCACTGCCGTGCCGATGCCCTGGAATTCCGGGATCGCCACGAACTGGACGCCGACATACGGTACCGGCTTGACGGTCGGCTTGCTCGGATCGGCCGAGTTGATCGAGTCGATCGTCGTCTTGGCGAAGGGAGCCGCCTTCTGGTAATCCGCATTCGCATAGAGCGAGCTGCGGGTGCCTGGAGGTGCATTCAGCCAGCCTTCCTTCTCGGCAACGAGGTTGGTGTAATCCTTGCTCGTGGCCCAGGCGACGAACTTCTCGGCGGCTTCGGCCTTCTGAGAACCTGCCGGGATGGCAAGGCTCCAGGCCCACAGCCAGTTGCCGCGCTTGCCGAGGCCCTTGTCGGGAGCCAGCGCAAAGCCGACCTTGTCGGCGACGGTCGATTCCTTCGGGTTGCTGACGAAGGATGCAGCAACGGTCGCATCGATCCACATGCCGCACTTGCCGGTCTGGAAGAGCGCCAGGTTCTCGTTGAAGCCGTTGGAGGAAGCGCCCGGAGGACCGGCATCCTTCATCAGCTTGACGTAGAAGTCGAGCGTGTCCTTCCATTCGGGCTGATCGAACTGCGGCTTCCAGCTTTCATCGAACCAGCGGGCGCCGAAGGAGTTGGACATGGCCGTCAGGAAGGCCATGTTCTCGCCCCAGCCGGCCTTGCCGCGCAGGCAGATGCCGTAGACTTCCTTGTCCTTGTTGGTGATCTTGCGGGCAGCGTCGGCAATGAAGTCCCAGGTCGGGGCGTCGGGCATCTTCAGGCCGGCGGCGTCGAACAGGTCCTTGCGGTACATCACCATCGAGCTTTCGCCGTAGAACGGCGCCGCATAGAGCTTGCCGTCCATGGTCAGGCCGCTGCGGATCGCCGGCAGCAGGTCGTCGACGTCGTAATTGGCGCCGAGATTGTCGAGCGGCACCAGCCAGCCCTGCTTTGCCCAGATCGGAACTTCATAAGTGCCGATCGTCAAAACGTCGTACTGGCCGCCCTTGGTCGCGATGTCGGTCGTGACCTTCTGGCGCAGCACATTTTCTTCGAGGGTTACCCATTCAAGGTCGATGCCGGGGCTCTTCGCCTTGAAATCATCCGTCAGCTTCTGCATCCGGATCATGTCGCCGTTGTTCACGGTCGCAATCGTAAGCGTTTCGGCCGAAGCCATACCGGCAAACGCCAGTGCTGAGCAGGCGCCCAGCAGAAAAGTTCTCAATGTCATAATCTTCCTCCCAGAAGATGGGGTGTGAGCATTCGCTTCGCTCATGGGCAATTACTCAATAAACGACGCAGAATGTCAATCGGCAATCGTTGCTGCAGTGCCGAAGGCGATAGTTATCCTATTGATTTAAATATAATATTTTTTGCTCAGTTCTTGAGCAAAAACTCAGCCGTCTCTTCGTCGGTGATCAGAGCGTTGATTTGATGGCCGACAACGGCAGCTCTGATGGCCTTGAATTTGCGCTTGCCCTTGGCCAACCCAATGACCATCGACGCGTCACGGGACGGGATCGGCGCGGACGCGACGCGCTCGTTGATCGGGTTGTCGATCAGCCTGCCATCGACATCGAAAATCCAGCCGCAGATCTCACCGACAGCACCCCCGCGCATCAGCTCCATCATCTCGTCCTTCTCGAGAAAACCGTCGACGCAAAGCGGCCCATCGATGCCGAGCTCGCCGATGCCGACGAAGGTGACATCGGCCTGCGCGCTCATATTAAGCGTCGAGCGCACCAGCTGTTGGCCATGCAGCAACTCCCGCTCCTCCGCCGAGGTGACAAGCACCGGCAGCGGCATCGGATAGTGTCGCGCCTTCACCGCATCGGCCATGCTGAAGATGACGTTGTAATAGGCCGCCGATCCGTCCGGGGCGATATTGCCGGTCAGCGAAACGATGCGGTGATTGGGACATTCGATCGCCGGAAGCTGGTCGACGGCCGCCTTCAGGGTGCGGCCGGTACCGATGGCGAGTACGATCGGCTCCGGCCGTTTCAGCCACCGCTCGATCTCGGCAGCGGCCGCCTCGGCGATACCGACCGTCGTCGACGACGACGCGGGATCGCTCGGCACCACCTCCACATGTTTCAGCCCGAATTTCCGGCGCAGCTGACTGCCGAGCTCCAGGCAGGCGGCGATCGGATGATCGAGCCGCACCTTGATCAGGCGCTCGGCGACCGCCAGCGACACCAGCCGCTGCGCCGATTGCCGCGAGATGCCCATCGCAGCGGCGATTTCGTCCTGCGTGCGCCCGGCGACGTAGTAGAGCCAGCCGGCACGCGCCGCATCATCGAGCCGTGCAGGGGTCTCGGATCTTTTTACCATCTAATGCCTACCGCGCAAAGTGAGCCGGCGTGCCGCCGCCGAACATGATTTGAGTCTGTATCGCGCCAGATCAAAACAAAATTCCGGCAAATGTCGAGCCTGTTGCAAGGAGCCCCGCCAAATAACCGCCGTCACTCGGGCAAACCCGCTCAGGCAAACCATTGCACGACGAGATAGATCGCCGCCTTCACGAGACCGTAAATCACCCCGCCGGCGATGACGAGCGACACGGCCGTCATCACGAAGCCGATGAGCGCGAAGAGACCGTCACGGCCCAATATGCCGAAAGCGAAGACCGAGATCGTGATCGCCGGCAGAATGTTGCCGAGCGGGACCGGCAGCAGGAGAACGATCGACAGCAGCAGGCATGCCGCCCCGGCGAGATATTCCGCCGGCGGTTCGGCGAAGATCGCAAGCCGCGGTTTCAGCATGCGTTCGGCCCAGGCGAGCCAGCCGTGGATGCGGCCGACGATGGACTCGAAATCCTCCCGGCGCATCGAACGGTTGGCAATCACCTTCGGTAGCCAGGGTTTCAGCCCGAAGGTCAGTTGCGCTGCCAGGAAGACCAATGGCGCCCCGAGCACGGCCGAGGTTCCGGGCGGAGTGGGAAAGGCGTTCGGAAGCGCGAAGATCAGCATCAACGCGCTGATCGCCCTGTCACCCATCGTGTCGAATAGATCGCCGATCGAGATCCGTTCGCGGCTCTGATCGACGGCCATCTGCCGCAAAATGGATGAGAGGCGGCGGCCTTTGGGACGTGGTCTTCGGATGGTACTGTTTTCTCTCGTATCGATCGTCGTGGGTCCGGCAGTTGATGAAAGTGTAGGGCCGGATTCTGGCGATGCAATATGCCAATTGAATGACTTGCGGGGTTAGAAATTGCGGCTGCGATCGGAGCCGATGGGCTCGGGCTCACCAGATCTCTCCAACGTCTTGCCATGACGGAATGGAAGACGGAAACCCGTCCCGCCTATCTGATCTCCCCACCTGCGGGAGAGGGTGTCCGGCAAAACAGAGGGGGTGGTACACGGCCCGACCATAAAGCCGGCTGCACCACCGCCGAATGAGCGCTTGAAATTCCCCGCCAACAATGCAAGCAGACGCTGGGAGACCAGAGAAACGGCAGAGTGGCAATGATCATTTCATTCGACATCGGTGGCACCGCCATCAAGGGTGGCATCGCTCGTTCCGAGACAGACATCGTTCCCCTCGGCCGCCGCCCGACGCCCAGAGATGATTTTGCCGCTTTCGTCGAGACCCTGCGCGGCATCATCGCCGAAACCGGCGAACAGCCGAACGGCATCGCCCTTTCCATCGCCGGCGTCGTCGATCCCGATACGCAGCGCCTGATCTGCGCCAACATTCCCTGCATCCACGAACGCACGCTTGGCGCCGACCTCGAAGCCGAACTCGGCCTGCCGGTGCTGATCGCCAACGACGCCGACTGTTTCGCGATGGCCGAAGCCGGTCTCGGCGCCGGCCGCGGCCACCGCATCGTCTTCGGCGCTATCCTCGGCACCGGCGTCGGCGGCGGACTGGTTGCCGACGGACGCCTCGTCAACGAGGCCGGCGGCTTTGCCGGCGAATGGGGTCACGGGCCGATCATCGCATCTGCGGCCGGCGATCCGCCCGTCGCCATTCCCGCCTATGCCTGCGGCTGCGGCCAGAAGGGTTGCGTTGACACCGTCGGCGGCGCCCGCGGCCTGGAGCGCCTGCACAAGACGCTGCACGATCTCGACCTTGCCAGCGAGGAGATCATCGCTCAGTGGCGCCATGGAGAGCAGAAGGCGACACGGACGATCGACGTCTATGTCGATCTCGTCGCCTCGCCGTTAGGGCTGACGATCAACATCACCGGCGCGACCATCGTGCCGGTCGGCGGCGGGCTTTCCAATGTCGAGCCGCTGCTTGCCGAGCTCGACCACACCGTGCGCGCCCGCATCCTGCGCAAGTTCGATCGCCCGCTGGTGGTGCGCAGCGAATGCCGCATCGAACCCGGCCTGATCGGCGCGGCACTGCTGGGGCTGAAGGCCGAGGCGGCGGCTTAGAGCACCGGCCACATCCGCACGATCGCTGCGAAGCGATCCCAGTCCTTGCGCGCAGAAGGCGTCCAGGCAGCCTCGGCGACCGCCGGGAGACGCGGAAAAACCAGCCGGTTGAAATAGGCGCGCGAGACGAAGTTCTCGGTCCAGATGCAGGCCTGGATGCCGCGCATCTTCTCCTGCAGCGCCTCCGGCAGCTCGCCCTCGGCCTCGTAAGCGTAAGTGTGTTCCGGCGGCGCGTAGCCCGCCCAGCCGGCGCCGGGCTCGGCCCAGGCTTCAGCCTGCGCCATGTCGAGATAATAGGCCTGCCCCGGCGTCATCACCACGTCGTAGCCTTCCTGTGCCAGCTCGATGCCGACGGCGGGCTTTTCCCAGGCCATCAGCAGCGTGCCGTCGCGGTCGACGCCGCCGCCATGCGAAACCTCGTTCCAGCCGACGAGCTTCTTGCCGCGCTCCGACAGCATGGCTTTGATACGTTTCAGGAAATAGGATTGCAGCTCGGCAGTGCCGGCAAGTTTCTCCCGCTCCATCAGGGCCTTGCAGAGCGGCGAGGAAAGCCAGGAGCCATGCGCCACTTCGTCGCCGCCGATATGGAGATATTCGCCGGGAAACAGCGTCACCATCTCGTCGAACACCTTGCCGAGAAATTCATAGGTGAATTCCACCGCCGGATTGAGGGCATTGTTCGGATAACCCTGCACCGAGCGGTAACTGTCCGGCGCCTCCTGCCCGTCGACGAGCTCGGGCAGCGAGAACAGCGTTGCCATGCTGTGGCCCGGAATATCGATTTCCGGCAGCACCTCGATATGCAGCGAGGCTGCATGCGCAACGATCCGCCTGGCGTCCCCTTGTGTGTAATGACCGGAGCGCGTTTGCGCCCCGTCACCGAGCTGCGGCACGAGCACTTCATCCGGCCCGCGCCGCGCGCCGATCTCCGTCAGCGCGGGATAGGCCTTGATCTCCAGCCGCCACGCTTCGTCATCCGTCAGATGCCAGTGGAAGATGTTGAGCTTGTTCCAGGCGAGAATATCAATCAGCCGGACGACGTCTGCCACCGGATAGAACTGCCTGGACACATCGAGATGGCAGCCGCGCCAGTCATAACGCGGCTGGTCGGCGATCGTGCCGAAACTGGGGAATTTGAAGACCTCGGGATCGGCGCGGGCGCCGTGCAGCAGTTGCGCCAGGCTGATCAGCCCGTAATGCCGCCCGGCGGCATCCGCACTCGAAAGCACGATCTCATGCGCCGTAAAACGCAACTCGTAGGCGAAGGCGGCGATCGACGATTCGGTGACGAAACGAATGGCCCGCCCGCCTTCGACGACACTGAGGGAAAACGGCATATTGTCGGCCGGATAGAGCCGCTGGTAAAGCGCAAGAACCAGCGAAAGCGCCTTGACCGCATCGGGCCGTGTCCGCTCGGCCGGATAAAGGACGACTGGCAGCTCTCCCGCCTTCAGCCCGAGCGCCAGCGGCCAGGGCAGCAGCGAATAAGGTTCCTCGGCCCGGCCTGGCGGCAGAAGCGGCGACACCACGCCGCCATTCCGGCCTTCGAGCATGAGATCGCCGAAACCAACAGGAACGTGGCGTCCGTCGCCAAGTGTCAGATAGGCCGATTTGACGCCTGATGTCATATGTTTCGGCTCCCTGGTCAGCCCCTCGACGGTGAACCGCCAGCGCCCGCCGGGCGGCACGCTCAGCCCCTCGGGCGGCAGGAATTCATGGAAATGCGCGACCTGCCGCTTGAGGCTGCCGCCGTCGCAGACATGTTTGTCGGCAATCCGCGTCTCTGACGTGTAGGCGAGCGAGAAGCCGGACAGCGGCTCGGTCGAAAGATTGAAAAGCGTGAAGGTGAGGCGCCCGAATCTGCCCTCGATCGGGCTCCAGCTTGCTTCCAGATGGTAATCGGCCATGGTCGGGTCCTGCCTCGTCAATGAGTGGCCGGGATCGCGGTTGGTCTCCCGGCATGCTTCGCAGCTTAGCTTTTTCGAGGCGGCAATGGAATCGGCGCGCAGCTCCAAGACGGAACAGGCAGTAAAGACTGCGCGGCGCTGTAGGCAGCGACGCGCTTTGACGAGTAAGCTGTGACCTGCAAGGAAAACGGCGCGGCTTTCGCCGCGCCGTCCTCACTCTGCTGCCAACGCCGGCGGATGTCTGTCATCCGCCTCTTCCTGGATGGCGTCGGCATGCTCGCCCGGCTCGTCCTTTGCCTTCGGTTCCCGGCCGAAGAAAAGAGCGTAACCGGCGGGCAGAACCAGAATGGTGAGCACGGTCGCAACCAGGATGCCGCCCATCATCGCGTAGGCGAGCGGACCCCAGAAGACACCGCGCGAGATCGGGATCAGCGCCAGCACGGCGGTCAGTGCCGTCAGCATGATCGGCCGGAAACGCCGCACGGCCGCGCCGACGATCGCCTCCTGCCGGTGCATGCCGGCTTTGATATCCTGGTCGATCTGGTCGACCAGGATGATCGAGTTGCGCATGATGATGCCGAGCAGCGCGATGACGCCGAGGATGGCGACAAAGCCGAAGGGCGCGCCGCTGATCAGCAATGCGGCCGCGGCACCGATGATGCCGAGTGGGCCGGTGGCAAGCACCAGCATCGCCTTGCCGAAATGCTGCAACTGCACCATCAACAGCACGACGATGACGGCGAGCATGATCGGCGCCTTGGCGGCGATCGACATCTGGCTTTCCGCCGCATCTTCGGCACCGCCCTGGATCTCGACATTGTAGCCGGCTGGCAGGCTGTCGCGCAGGTCCTTCATGTCGGCATACATCTTCATCACCACGTCGTTCGGCTGCACATCGTCAGGCAGCGTCGCGCGCACGGTGATCGTCGGCAGGCGGTCGCGCCGCCACTCGATGCCCTGCTCCATGACGGGCACGACCTTGGCAACCTGCGAGACCGGCACAAAGCCGCCGAAATCCGTCGGCACATAGACCGAGTTGACCGCCGACAGCAGCGAACGGCTGGCATCCGGCTCGCGGGCGACGATCGAAACCGTCTCCTCGCCGTCGCGGAAATCGTCGAGCGCAGCCCCTGACATGGCGGTCTGCAGCATCTGGCGCACACGCTGCGAGGTGACGCCGAGTGCCCGGGCGCGGTCCTGGTCGATCACCAGCTTCATCGCCGGCACCTCTTCCAGCCAATCGTCATGGATGGCGCCGAGCTCCGGATTGGCCTGGAAGCGCGCCTTTACCTGATCGGCGATCTCCCTGACTTCCTGGCGGTCGGGGCCCATGACGCGCATCTGCACCGGCCAGCCGGTCGGCGGACCGAGGAAGAGGCGGTCGACCTTGCCGCGAATATCGGGGAAGTCTTCCGCAAGGATCGTCCGCAGCTTGACGATCAGCCGCTCGCGCGCCGGTTCGTCATTGGCCATGACGAGCAGCTGGGCGAAGTTCGGATTGCGCAACTGCTGGTCGAGCGGCAGGAAGAAGCGCGGCGCGCCTTCGCCGATATAGGTGGCGATGAACCGCTTGTCGGGATCATCCATCATCTTGGCTTCGAGCGCCTTTGCCTGCACCTCGACTTCCTTGATGCTGGTGCCCTCGGGCAGCCAGAGATCGACGAGGATTTCCGGCCGCGACGATTGCGGGAAGAAATTCTGCGGAATGAACTGGAAGGCCCAGAGGCTGGTGGCGAAGGTGCCGAGCGTGAGCAGCAGCACGATGACACGGTGGCGCACAGCCCAGCCGACCGTGCCGCGCAGCCGGCGATAGAAGCCGGTGTCGAAGGCGTCGTGATGCTCGCCTGCGTGATGGCGCTGCTTGAGGATCATATAGCCGAGCCACGGCGTGAAATAGACCGCGACGAACCACGAAGTGACAAGCGCGATGCCGACGACGTAGAACAGCGACCGCACATATTCGCCGGCCGTCGATGCTGCGAAGCCGACGGGAATGAAGCCGGCAGTGGTGATCAGCGTACCCGTCAGCATCGGGAAGGCGGTCGAGGAATAGGCGAAGCTTGCCGCCTCGATCTTGACGAGCCCCTCCTCCAGCTTTCGCTCCATCATCTCGACGACGATCATCGCATCGTCGACGAGCAGGCCGAGCGCGATGATCAGCGCGCCAAGCGAGATGCGCTGCAGGTCGATGCCGAGTTCGTACATCAGCGCAAAAGTGGCGGCGAGCACCAGCGGAATGGCGATGGCGATGACGAGGCCCGATCGCCAACCGATCGACACGAACGAGACGACCAGCACGATGATGAGAGCTTCGCCGAGTGCATGCATGAATTCGCTGACCGCATCCGTCACCACGTCGGGCTGGTTGGCGATCTGATCGACGGCGACGCCGTAGGGCAGCGCCTCCTCGAAGCGCTGATAGGTCGCCTCCACGCCCTTGCCGACATCGGTCACGTTGAAGCCCTTGGCCATCACGACGCCGACCTGAACGCTGTCGTGGCCGTTGAAACGGTACTTGCGCTGGTAGGGATCTTCGAGCCCGGAACTGACGGTGGCGATATCACCGAGGCGCGTCACCTGACCGCCGGCGCGAAGGCGCAGTTCACGGATATCGGCTGCTTTCTTCACGTCGCCTTCGACAGATATGCGCACCGACCGCAGGCCGGTATCGACCGAGCCGGCCGGATCGACATTGTTCTGGCCCTTGATGGCGTTCTGCAGATCGAGGATCGTCAAGCCGCGCTCGGCGAGCGCCTTGGATGAGACGTCGATATAGATCTTCTCAGGCTGGTCGCCGATAATGACGGCTTTCTCGACGCCCGGCGTCGTCAGCAGCATGTCGCGCGCCTGGATCGCGAATTTCTTCAGTTCCGGATAGGAATAGCCGTCGCCGCTGATCGAATGCAGCGTGATGAAGGTATCGCCGAACTCGTCGTTGAAATAAGGGCCGAGCAGGCCCTGCGGCAGCTCGTTGGAGATGTCGCCGACCTTCTTGCGCACCTGGTAGAAGGCATCCGCCACCTCTTGCGAATTCGTGTCGCCCTTGACCTGCAGGGTGATGATCGCACTACCCGCCCGCGTATAAGACTTGACCCAGTCGATATGGGGCGTTTCCTGCAGCTTGCGCTCGATCTTGTTGACGACCTGATCTTCCATTTCCTGAATGGAAGCACCTGGCCAGATCGCCTGAACGACCATGACGCGGAAGGTGAACTCGGGATCCTCGCGCTGGCCCATGCGCATCAGGCCGAGTACGCCGGTGATGATGATCAGCCCGAAGAGGAAGCGGGCGATGCTCGGATGCCCGATCGCCCAGCGCGATAGATTGAAGGGCCGCTTTTCGGTGTTGGTGGCGTCCATGGTCTTGTTCCCTATCCTATGGCGCGATCAGCGGACGGTCTGGTCCGTGGCGGCCAGGGCCGACTGCTGGTCCGGCACCTTCACCTTCAGGTTCTCGCTCATGAACTGCGTGCCGGCCGAAACGACGAGATCGCCGCCATCGAGACCCTCGGTCACATGCACGCCGTCGCCGGTGAAATCGGCAACCTTGATGTCGCGGCCATGCACGGTCGCCGTGTCGCGGTCGACGGTCCAGACCATCTGCTTGCGATCCTTCTCAGCCAGTGCGCTGAGCGGGATCGAGACATAGCTGCTGCCATTGCTGACGTCGGCCTCGATCGTCGCCGTCATGCCGAGCAATACGCGCGGATCGTTCGGCAGGCTCACCCGGACTGCAAAGGTGCGCGACTGCTGGTCGGCGCTTCCGGAAACCTCCCGCACCTTGCCGTCGAGTACCAGCCTGTCGTCAGCCCAGAAGCTTGCCTTGACTGTCTTGCCCGGCTTGAATTCGGCAATGTCGTTTTCCGGAACCGCGATCTGCACTTCCTTCTCGCCGTCGACGGCAACGGTGACCACGGCGGTGCCGGAACCGACGACCTGGCCAGTATCGGCATTGATAGCAGTCACGATACCGTTCTGGCCGGCCTTGAGCTCGGTGTAGCTCACCTGGTTCTTCGCCTGGTCGAGCGCGGAAAGTGCGGCATCGCGCTGCGAGATCGCCTGGTCATGGCTGAGCGAGGCCTGTTCGACCTGCGACTTCGGGGCGACGCTCTTGTCGAAAAGCTGCTCGGCGCGTTTGTTGACCAGATCGGTGGTTTCGACGCCCCTTTCCGCCGAGGCGAGATTGGCTTCCGCCGTTCTGACCGCCAGCTGGTAATCGGTGGCGTCGACGCGGGCGAGAACATCGCCCGGCGTCACCCGGTCGCCGATATCGACGAGGCGTTCGGTGATCTTGCCCGCGACGCGAAACCCGAGGTTCATCTCTGTGCGCGCCTTGACCGAGCCCGAATAGTCGAGCTTGCGCGTGTCGCTGGCCTTGGCGATCTCGACGACCTTCACCGGCCGGATGACTTCCTTGACCTCAGCCTTCTCTTCCGAGCAGGCAGAAATGCCGATGCCGATGGCGCCCACGAGTACGAGACTGGCGACGGACGGCATGCGATGGCTGAGGGTCTTGAGCGAAAACATCTTCCGCACTCCTGGATCGTTTCGGGGGTTCCGACGGCGGCCGCCGTCCATTATTACTTCAGCGCCCTGATCGCATAGCTGATCAGTTCGTCGACGCTCGCGCGGTTGGTTTTGGCAAGACATTGCGCCACCATCTGCGGATGGCAGAGAGTGGTCGTCGCGGCACCGAAGCAACGCGAGGCAATGACCGGGTCCTGCTCGGCGAATTCTCCGGCTGCAATGCCTTCGGCGATGATTTCGGCAATGAGATCATGAACGCGGTCGATATGTTTTTCGATGACATGCCAGTCGCGCTCGATCGCGACGATGATCATCTCGTGCACCTTCGTCTCGTCGAGCATCACATCCAGCGTCCACTGATACTGGGTCTCGACATAACGGCGCAGCCTTTCGCTGGCGCTGGCCGGCTGATGGCGAACGTCGTAGGCGATCTGATAGCACATGGCGAGCATGCGCCCGCAGAGCGCCTGGTGGATCTCCACCTTGGAGGCGAAGAAACGATAAATATTGGCCGGCGACATGCCGAGATCGCGGGCAATGTCGGCCACCGTCGTCTTGCTGTAGCCGTAGTGACGGAACAGCCGCTCAGCCGCATCGAGAATACGCGTGATATTCTCCTGCCGCGTGATCTCGAGCGTATTTTCCGCGATATCGTTCATAAGTTTCGAAGCCTGAATTACGACTGACGATTTTCGAATTTCGTCAATCGTAAAATATCAGGCATCACTTGTCAATATGCCGCAGCGCAGCACAAGATGTCACAGGCCGAGCGCGGTCGGGCGGAAGCGACGAATGCTGAAGAAGCCGATGACGATGAAGGCGATCAGGACGATCGACTGAACCACGGCAACTATGGGCTCGCCACCGGTCGGCGCCAGTGCATTGAGCGTGGGGATCTTCTGGAACGACTGAACGACGAATACGAGACAGTTGAAATAGAACAGTGCAAGCGCCCCGGCGATAAAGAACGGGCGCCAGACCCCGCTCATGCCAAACCGGTAGCGCGCAAGCGCCGTTGGGACGAAGATCAGCACGCAGAGGATACCGACGCCGATTCCCGGCGTGAAGCCATTGTACGGAAAGAGAAAACCGGTCAGCACCGTGACCGCCGTCGTCAGCATGAAAAGAAACGTCCAGCGATCGTGGCGTTTGCCGGTCAGCAAGCCATGGGCAAGGGCGATGCCTGCCACGATGGCGATGAGACTGACAATGACATGAAATAGGGTAAGGCCTGTTACAGCGGACATGATGTGATCCCTCGGTGGTTTTTTGACGGAAATGAATATTGATGCGCGTGCGCGCCGGGGGCTGCATGCCCGGAGCAGCACCATGCTGGCGCTTAATCGCCGCGGAATAAAGTGAAAAATATTGCGCGCAATTGAAAGTGCCGCGGCATATAGCGCGCGGCACTTTGTCGGCAGCGGCTAGAGATCAGACGATCTTGACGTCGAGTGTGATCGGAACGGAGGCGAGCGCCTTGGAAACCGGGCAGCCGGCCTTTGCCTTGTTGGCGAGTTCGGTGAAGGTCGCCTCATCGGCACCGGGAATACGGCCGGCGAGCGAGAGATGGATGGCGGTGATGGCAAAACCGCCCTCGACGCTTTCGAGCGTTACCTTGGCAGAGGTTTCCATATGCTCGGCGGTAAAGCCGGCTTCCCCGAGGATCAACGACAGCGCCATGGTGAAGCAGCCGGCATGGGCGGCACCGATCAGTTCTTCCGGGTTGGTGCCGGCAACGCCTTCGAAGCGGCTCGCAAAGCCGTAGGGATAATCCTTCAGGGCGCCGCTCTGTGTCGAGATCAGGCCTTTTCCGTCCTTGAGGCCACCGGTCCAATGAGCCGAAGCCGTACGATTGATCTGCATGCCGTCCTCCTGTTTTCAATTGTGTTTTCAGAGCATGATGCCGAAAAGTGTGCGCGGTTTTCGGACAACATCATGCTCTAACTGTTTCCAGAAGCGGCAGGGCGCCGCTCCATGCCTGCGGGAGATCAGATAGCCTTCCCGATGGGCAATATAATGCTCTATCCCGAGAAGACGACAGGCTTGTAAAAATCAGCGGGATCGAAGCCCCTTAGGCCGGATGCTGCAGCACGCTGAGGCCGCCGTCGATCGTCAGGCAGGTGGCATTGATGAACGGGCACTCGTCTGAGATCATGAACACGGCCGCCATGGCGATCTCCTCCGGCGTCGCGATACGCCCGCCGGGATGCAGTTTCATCGTCTCGGCCTTTGCCGCCTCCGGATCGGGAAAGCCGTTCCAGTAATCGATCACCTTCTGGGTCGAGACATAGCCCGGCGCCAGCGCGTTGACGCGGATATTGCGGGCGGCATATTCGAGCCCCAAGGATTTCGTCATTCCAAGCAGGGCGTGTTTTGCCAGCGGATAGGGAAATGTGTGCGGGATGATGGTGAAGGCGTGCGTCGAGGCGATGTTGAGGATGACGCCGCTGCCCTGTTCGATCAGGCCGGGCAGCACCGCCTTGCAGCAATTCCATGCGCCCTTGAGATTGATGTCGAAGCAGCGGTTCCATTCCTCGTCCGTCGTCTCGAGCGGTTCGGCAAAGACATTGACCCCGGCATTGTTGACGAGCGCGTTCAGCTGTCCGATCTCTTCATTCGCCTGAGCGACCAACGTCGTGATCGTTCCGGCATCGGTAATATCGGCCGGCAGATAACCAAGCCGGCCGCCGCTGCTCTGAAGCTCCTTTGCCGCCTGCGCCAGCAGCGCCGCATCGCGATCGACGAGGAAGACCGCGGCATCCTCCCGCATGAAAGCCTTTGCGATCGCAAGGCCGATACCCTGCGCAGCGCCTGTTATCAGGATGTTCTTGCCCCGCAGACGGCCGCCCATCTATCCCTCCTCCGGTTGAACCGGCAGCGCCGACATCAGGATCGTCACCGTGCCGGCAAGCGCCTCCCCCGGCGCAAGCGGCGTGAGCCCACCGGAATCAGGAAGGTGGTGGCCGTTCGGCAGGTGGCTCATCGGCTCTAGGCAGAAGAAGTCGCTCCGGTTGACCGGCATATACAGCATGAAGCGGTCGAGCGCACCGTCGGCTTCCAACGCCGCCTGAATTCCGAGTTCCGGCCAGGCAATTGCCGCCCGCCCATTCCAACCCTCGAAGGAGTTGTTCATCCATCTCTGCGGTAAAAGCGTTTCGGATCTGAAATCGAAATAGTCGGGCACCGGGCCAGGCATCTCCGGAAGATGGTCGGGCCGCTCGCTCCAATAGCCATCGGCCGCAATCGTCAGTCGTGTCTTTGGCGTGCGCACGATGAAGGGATGTTGACCGAGCCCGAAGGGAAGAGCCGTTTCGCCGCGGTTTTCCACGGAAAGCCTCAGCACCAGCGCATCACCGGCGAGACGGATCTCCTGCCGGGTCAGGTAGGCATAAGGCGAAACCCCGTCGGCGCTCCGGGAAAAGCAGAACTGCGCATGCTCCGCGCTGGAGTCTTCAAGCTGCCAGAGGCTGAGCCAGCCGTCGCCGTGGAGATAGAGCGGATCGGGAGCGTTCGGCTGGAAGGCATAGTCGCGTCCGCCAAAGGACATGGCATTGCCCTCCACGCGATTGCCGAACGGCACCATTGCGAAATTCGCCATCGCTCCCTCCGGCCCGCCGGCCGCCACGAGAAAGGGCATGCCTCGATAGGTCGCAGCAGTGACCGCGGCACCCCGACTGCTGACCCGGACGCAGAGATCGCCGTGCCTCAGTTCGATGTCATCGCCGGCTTGTCCCTGGTTCATCCGCGCCGTCCCGCAGCCGAAGACCTCAAATTGTCGAGCAACACTGCGATCAGCAGGATCAGCCCGCGGACCACATACTGATAGAACGCCTGGATATTCAAGAGGTTCATGACGTTTTCGGCAATACCCATGATCAGCACGCCGACGATGACGCCGCTCATCGCCGCCCGGCCGCCGGCCAGCGAAACGCCGCCGAGAACGCAGGCCGAAATCACCGAAAGCTCAAGCCCGGTCGCCGCATTCGGCTGGCCGGAGGTGATGCGGGAGGCAAGCAGGATGCCGGCAATGCCGCAGACAAGCCCCTGCAGCGCAAAAATCCAGATGCGCATATTGACGACGTTGACGCCGGCAAGCCGGGAGGCCTCGGGATTGCCGCCGATCGCCAGGGTGTTCTTGCCGAAGACGGTGCGGTTGAGCACGAAACCGAAGACGATGAAAAGGATCAGCATGATCCAGATCGGCGTCGGCACGGTGAGAAACCGCGACAGGGCAAGCTGGTAGAAGGCGGGATCATTGATGCCGACGGCGCGGCCATCGGAGGCGATCAGCGCCAGCCCGCGGACGATCTGCATGGTCGCAAGCGTGGTGATCAGCGCATTGATACGAAAGCGGGCAATGACGATACCATTGACGAAACCAACGACGGCGCCGCACAGCAGGGCGGCGAGTAGCCCGACGGGAATGGAGCCCGTCGCATTCGAGACCATCACCGCGATCATGCCGGAGAAGGCGACGATCGATCCGACCGAAAGGTCGAAATCGCGCGACGCCAGGCAGAACATCATCGTGCAGGCAACGATGCCGATCGTGACGACCGACTGCAGCAGCCCCAGCATATTTCGCTCGGTCAGGAAGTTCGGAACGAAGAGCGAGACGATCACGAAGGCGGCAGCAAAGATCACCACCAGCCCCTGTTCGCCGAGAAGGATTTTTTTCAACGAAGTCATCGTCCGTATTTTCCTAATCCTAAAAGGTGCCTGCGGCATTCTTGTCGGGAAGCGCTGCCGTCAGGATGCTGAGCTCGTCGAAATCCGGACGGGCGACATTGGCCGCCACCCTGCCATGGCACATCACCATGATGCGATCAGAGATGCCCATGACTTCGGGCAACTCGCTTGAAATCACCACGATCGCCATACCGCCTGCCGCAAGCTCGTAGAGGATTTCATAGATTTCCGATTTCGCCCCGACATCGATGCCGCGCGTCGGCTCGTCGATGACCAGGACCTTGATCCCCTGCTCGGAAAGCCAGCGGCCGAGAATGACCTTCTGCTGGTTGCCGCCCGAGAGATTGATGATGTCCTGCTTGCGCGACGGCGTCCGCACCCGAAGCTTGGCGATGAACCGGTCCGCCAGCGCCGCCTCTTGTCTCGGGCTCAGAATGCCGAAGGGCGAAAAATGCCGGCGTGACGAGATCGCGATATTCTCTTCGATCGATCGTCCCTGGACGATGCCGTCGAACTTGCGGTCCTCAGGGCAAAGCACCATGCCGGCATTGATCGCCGCTTTCGGATTGTTCGGAGAAACGGCAACGCCGTCGATCGTGACCTGGCCCTGATGCCTAGTGTCGGCGCCGTAAAGCAGCCGCGCCATCTCGCTGCGGCCGGCGCCGATCAGGCCGAAGAAGCCAAGGATTTCGCCCTGGCGGACGGAAAAGCTGATCGGATGGCGCAGCCTCGGCCCCGAGAGGCCCTTGACCTCCAGCCGTACGTCGCCGAGCGGACGTTCGCGCCAGCCCCAGACATTGCTGATCTCGCGTCCGACCATTTCCGAGATGATCTGCTCGCGCGTGGTTTCGGCGATCTGAGGATGGTGGGCGGCAAGCTTGCCGTCGCGCAACACGGTCAGGCTGTCGCAAAGACGGAAGATCTCGTCGAGCCGATGCGAGACGTAGAGAATGACCGTTCCCTTCGCCTTCAGTGTATCGATGAGCGAAAACAGGATTTCGCTTTCGCGCGAGGAGAGCGAGGAGGTCGGCTCGTCGAGCGCAATCACCCGTGCATCGAGCATGACGGCCTTGGCGATCTCGACCATCTGCCGCGCACCGATGGAAAGCGAAGCGACCTTGGCCGACGGATCGATATCGATGCCGATCTCCTCGAGCTTCGACCGCACCGTCTCGATCAGCGTCTTCGAATGGATGACGCCGCCCTTGGCCGGAAAGCGCCCAAGCCAAAGATTTTCGGCGACCGTCAACTCGGGAACAAGCTGCAGTTCCTGATGGATGACGATGACGCCGGCATGGAAGGCGTCGCGAACGGACCCGTATCTCTGCTCCTCGCCGTCGATGAGGATATTGCCGCCATCGGCGGCCTGATCGCCGGACAGTACCCGGATCAACGTCGATTTACCGGCGCCGTTTTCGCCCATCAGGCCGTGGACGGCGCCCTTCTCGACCGTGAAGGAAACATTCGCCAGCGCCTGCACGCCGGGATAACCCTTGGAGATATTGCTGAATTCGAGGAAAGCCATCATCGCTCCGTCGAGAAAGACCCGGCGGCACGCTGAGCGGCCGCCGGACGATATCATCTTGGAAGGACGATCACTCGATGCCAAGATCCTTGCGGACCTTTTCGTAATCGCCGCGCAGTGCTAGGGAACCGGAGGTCAGCGTCAGCTTTGCCGGCTCCTTGTCGTTGGCGATCCAGTCGTACATGTTGAGCGCCGTTTCATAGCCGTGACGCTTCGGCGAGATGATGACGGTGCCGAAGAAGCCCGTCGCTGCCGGCTTCTTGAACTCGTTGATCGCCGATTCCGCGCCGCCGATGCCGACACCGATGACGTTGGCCGCCGGAATGCCGACCGATTCGGAAGCACGGACGGCGCCGAGAACGGCTTCGTCGTTGAGGCCGAAGGCGACCCAATATTTCACGTCGGCATGCTTGTTGAGAACGGTGGTCGCCGCGTTGAGCGCGGCTTCCGTATCCGTCTTCGCCTGCGGCGCATCATAGATGTTTTCGGCCGGGAAGCCGGCGGACTTCAGCACCGACATGGCGCCTTCGACGCGGTCGACGGCGGTCGGCAGTTGGTCGTAGGAGACGCGGACCGCGCCGACATTCTTCATGTCCCAACCGCGCTTCTTGATTTCGTCGACGATCGCTTGGCCGACGGTCTCGCCGATCTTGGTGGCCGAAATGCCCATATGCGGCACGTCTTCCAGCGGCTTCCCTTCGGCGCTGACGAGACGGTCGTCGACCGTCATCAGCTTCAGCTGGTTGGCTTCGGCCTTGGCGACGATGCCGGGGCCGAGTTTGACGTCGGGCGTGCAGATGATGAAGCCCTGCGCACCCTGAGCGCCGAGATTGTCGATCGCCGACTGGACTTTCTCGCCGTCTTCGGCGCCGATCTTGACGACGGTGAAGCCCTTTTCCTTGGCGGCCTGGTCGGCGAATTTCCATTCGTCCTGGAACCACGGCTCCTCAGGCTGCTTGACGATGAACCCTATCTTGACGTCCGCGGAAAATGCCGAGCCGGCTGCCAGAATGGCGAAAGTGCCAGCCAGAATGGCTGCTTTGAACAAGCGCATGTCTCTCTCCCTAACTCTCAAAAACCGAGCCGCTGCCTCCCAGGCAACGTCCACTGAATTATGATAAATCATCATACCAGTCAATTGCCAATGTATGATGATTGGAATAATAGGATTATTGACGGAGTGCCGGGAGGAAACGTCGCAATGCGGATCGAATTCGGATAATCAGGTTCGGTTGCCTAGCACGCGAGACAGAGCGGAGAGGTGAGTTGGAAACAATCGAGCGACAGAGCGGGCCCGAAAGCCGCCGCATCGAGCGCCGCCCGCGCGTACGCCGCAACGTCACGGCGGCGATCGCTCAGGATATCTGTGCGGACCGCTATCCCGCGGGCTCGCCGCTGCCTCGCGAGAACGATCTCTGCGAACTCTACGGCGTCAGCCGCACCGTCATTCGCGAATCGCTGAAAGTGCTGGAATCCAAGGGTCTCGTCCGCGGTAAACCGCGCATCGGAACCACCGTTTGCGACAAGGACGACTGGAATATCCTCGACGCTGACGTGCTTGAATGGATGGGTCCCTATATCAAGGATTTCGACCTGCTCGGCTGTATCCTCGAAGCCCGCCGCACCATCGAGCCGGCAGCCGCCGAATATGCCGCCGAGCGCGCCAGCGCCCAGGAGATCGCCGATCTCGACAATGCCTGGCGGCAGATGCGCGACAGCGCCCGCGACCCGGAAAGCTTCACCGATGCCGACGTCATGTTCCACACGGTGCTGCTCACCGCCAGCCACAATCAGGTCTTCCGCCGTCTGTCGAGCGCCATTCATGCGGCGCTGAAATATGCGCTGCATGCCTCCAATATCGGCGTCGAGAACCGCGAGGATGCGGTGCTCGTTCACGGTCAGCTGGTCGAAGCCCTGCGCATGCGCGACAAGGCTGGCGCCCGCGAATGCGCCAACCGCATGCTCGATCTTGCGGTGCGCGATCTTGCCGCCGCCGAAAAAGCGATCGGCAGAACGAAATGACCGATCACGACAAATCTGCGGACGCGCCGCCGATCGCAAACCCGGGAAGAGACTGAAAGAACAGCGATGAAGATCACCAAACTCACCACCTATATCGTTCCACCGCGCTGGCTGTTTTTGAAGGTCGAGACCGATGAAGGCATCGTCGGCTGGGGCGAACCGGTCGTCGAAGGCCGCGCACTCACCGTTCAGGCTGCCGTCCATGAGCTGGAAGACTACCTGATCGGCAAGGATCCTTTCCTGATCGAGGACCACTGGACCGTGATGTATCGCGGCGGCTTCTATCGCGGCGGCGCCGTCCACATGAGCGCGATCTCGGGCATTGACCAGGCGCTGTGGGACATCAAGGGCAAGGCGCTCGGCCAGCCGATCCATTCCCTGCTCGGCGGCCAGCTCCGTGATCGCATCAAGGTCTATTCCTGGATCGGCGGCGACCGTCCCTCGGATGTCGCCAACAATGCCAAGGAAGTGGTTGCCCGCGGCTTCAAGGCGATCAAGCTCAATGGCTGCGAGGAAATGCAGATCGTCGACACCAACGAGAAGGTGGAGAAAGCAGTCGAGACCATCGCCGCCATCCGTGAGGCAATCGGCCCGTATATCGGCATCGGCGTCGATTTCCACGGCCGCGTGCACAAGCCGATGGCGAAGGTTCTCGCCAAGGAGCTGGATCCCTACAAGCTGATGTTCATCGAAGAGCCGGTACTTTCCGAAAACAAGGAAGCGCTGCGCGATATCGTCAATCATACCTCGACGCCGATCGCGCTCGGCGAGCGGCTCTTTTCGCGCTGGGACTTCAAGCAGGTTCTGTCCGACGGCTATGTCGACATCATCCAGCCGGATCTCTCCCATGCCGGCGGCATCACCGAATGCCGCAAGATCGCGGCGATGGCCGAAGCCTACGACGTGGCGCTAGCGCCGCATTGCCCACTGGGCCCGATCGCGCTCGCCGCCTGCCTGCAGGTCGATGCCGTCAGCTACAATGCCTTCATCCAGGAACAGAGCCTCGGCATCCACTACAATAAGGGCAACGACATCCTCGACTACATCTCCAACAAGGAGGTGTTCCACTATGCCGATGGTTTCGTCTCGATCCCGCAGGGTCCGGGTCTCGGCATCGAGGTCGACGAAGCCTATGTCATCGAGCGCGCGAAGGAAGGTCACCGCTGGCGCAACCCGATCTGGCGGCACGCCGACGGCAGCTTCGCCGAGTGGTGAGAGCGCATAACCCCGAAAATCGGAACCGATTTTCGGAAAGGATTATGCGCAACTCAAAGTGATAGGGTCGCGCAAGCGGCCCTTTTTCATTCCCCGTGTAGGATATCGCGTGTCTCGTCCGTCATAGTCGAAGCTCAAAGAGGAGATTTCAAAATGGCCAGAGCAATCGCAATCATCGTCGCCCGCATCATCTTCAGCTTCGTCTTCTTCATGGCCGCCGGCTTCAAGTTCGCCGATATCGGTGCGACGGCCGGCTATATCACCGCTGCCGGCTTTCCGATGGCGACATTCCTTGCCTGGGTTGCCGCCTTCTTCGAGATCGCGCTGGCGCTCGCTTTCATATCAGGGGCCTTCTTCACCGAGGCCAGCCTGCTCGCGGGCATCTATGTGATCTTCCTCGCTTTCGCCTTCCACGGCCCGTCCCATTGGCAGCAGAACCAGGCCGAGTTCGGCTTCTTCATCGATCACTTTACCTTCCTCGCCGGCCTGCTCTTTGCCGCCGTCCACGGGCCGGAGAGATGGGCGTTGAAGCAAACGCTTCTAAGATAACCGCGACGACCCGCCTCTTCCGGAACCAACTGCCGCGCCGAACAGTTGGCATGTCGGCAAAACGGAAAGGAGAGCCCGCCCATGGAGCTGAAGGGAAAGATCGCATTGGTAACAGGCGCCGGTTCCGGCATCGGCAAAGCCGCGGCGCTGCGGCTCGCTGCCGAGGGTGCAAGGGTCGCAGCATTGAGCCGCACCGCCGACGAAGTCGAAAAGACCTGCACCGAGATCAAGGCCGCCGGCGGCCAGTCGATCGCGCTGACGGCAGATACCAGCGACGAAGCTCAGATGCGAGGCGCCGTCGCGCAGCTGACCGACACCTTCGGCGGCCTCGACATCGTTGTCGCCAATGCTGGGATCAACGGCGTCTGGGCGCCGATCGACGATCTGAAGCCGGAAGAATGGGACAAGACCATCGCCGTCAATCTGCGCGGCACCTACCTGACCCTGCATCTGACGGTTCCGTATCTGAAGCGCCGCGGCGGCTCGATCATCGTCGTCTCCTCGATCAATGGCACCCGTACCTTCACCACGCCCGGCGCCACCGCCTACACCGCAACCAAGGCCGGCCAGGTCGCCATGGTCCAGCAGCTCGCCCTCGAACTCGGCCGGCACGGCATCCGCGTCAATGCCGTCTGCCCCGGCGAGATCGAGACCAATATCAGCGCCAATACCGACAGCCGCCGCCGCGAGGAGACGGAGGTTCCCGTCATCTGGCCGCAGGGCGATATTCCGATTGCCGGCGGCAAGGCAGGCAAGAGCGAGGATGTCGCCGAAACCATCCTTTTCCTCGCATCCGAGCGCGCCCGACACATCACCGGTACGCCGATCTGGATCGACGGAGGTCAGGGCCTGTTGCGATAGCCCTTGCAGTCAGGAACTCAGCCGTTCAGCCGGGCGCTGTCGAGAGTATAAAGTTCCTGCGCGCGCTGCACGCCGCGCAACGCATAGCGTCCAACGCAGGCGAGTGCGGTACGCTGCTGCTCCGGTATCGCCGCGGCGAAATCGGAGGAGATCAACAGGTTGAGATCGACGGAACGACACATCGAGGCGATCCGGCTGACCTCGTTGACGGCAGGTCCGATGACGGTGAAGTCCAAGCGGTCCTGGCTCCCGATATTGCCATAGAAGACATCGCCGATATGCAGGCCGATATAGACGTCGGTCGTCGCCCGGCCGTCGGCCGCACGCGCGGCATTCAGCGTGGTCAGCTTTTCCCGCAGCAACGATTCGGCGCTCAGCGCCGCACGACATGTCTCCGCCGGCACCTCGCCCTTAAAGATGGCGAGCACACCGTCGCCGATCAGCTTCAGCACGTTGCCGCCGGACTCGTGGACCGCCGTGATCACCGCCTCGCTATAGTCGTTGAGCAGCGGGATGATCTCCTCCGGCGGCACGCTGTCGGAGATCTTGGTGTAGTTCAGCAGATCGGAAAACCAGAGTGCCGCGGAAATCCGCTCCGATTTGCCGCGGCTGATCTTGCCTTCCATCACCTGGCGCGCGGCGTCCTCGCCGAGATAGACCTCGGCGATGGTGCGGGCGATACGCCCGAGCGCGATACATTTGATCGCCAGCCCCAACACCGGCACCAGCTTGCGCAGGATGGCGAGGTCGTGATCGGAAAAGCCCTCAGGATGTTTCGTCGCGAAATGCGAGAAGAAGCAATCCATCTCGCCGATCGTGCCGGCCTCGGAAAAACGATGCATCATCGCCACGAAATCCGTGTGACCGGCTTCAGCGATCGTATCGAGCATGGAGAAATCGATCGGATCGCCGAAGCCGAGACGCCGGCGTATCTCCCGCTCGTTACGAGACCAAAGATGATAGAAGGCCGAACGCTGCCAGTTCGACGCCGCCTCCCCCGAGATTGTCGGACCATATTCGAACTCGGTCTGGATTTCCTCGATGCTGTCCCAGCGGAAGGCGCGGCCCTCATGCACCGGATGCAGCGTATCCATCAGCGCCAGACCGCGGTCGAGCGGTAGGCCGGCGTCCCGGCAAGCCGAGCAGAAACCGGTCATCAGTTCGGCTTCCGAAACGCCTTTCAGTCCCTGCTCCGTGATCCAGGCTGCAATCGTGCTGACGTCGCTGTAATCCATGCCCACTCACCTTCACTCGTGTCAAAGCTGTAGCCCGAATTCGGCATCGAAGGAAAGTCAATTGGCTCAATCGGCCGCGGGCATATTGTAGGGCGTGACGATTTCGACTGATGAAAGCGAGGGCGTAACCGCGCGCGGCAAGGCAGTCGCCCGGCTCATGATCGCCCGGAAGGCCGAACGCGCATCGGTTCTGAGATCATGATGCAGCACGAAGCCGATCCGACGCGCCGCAAGCAGGGCGCGATTATCCGCGTCGAGATCATGGGCGACGAAAACGCGGACGGGGCGTTTGGCCATGTCGAAGGCCGCAAGCACCGCCCGGTTGCCGCCGCCGATCGAATAGACGGCGTTGATGGCGGGGTCGGCCGCAAGCGCTGCCGCGGCAAGCGTTCCCGTCGCAGCATCGGTGCCGTGCCCCTCGCTGATTTCGGTAACGCCGATGTCGGGATAGCGGGCGCGGATAACGCGGCGAAAGCCGATTTCGCGCTCCTCCTCGCCGCGGAACCGGCCGCTCGACAGCGTCACCAGCACCTTGCCACCATCACTCCCGAGAAATTCGCCGATCAGATAGGCAGCGGTCTCTCCCGCTGCCCGGTTGTCGGCGCCGGCATAGGCGATGCGTGCCGAATTCGGCAGGTCGGTCACCAGCGTCACGACGGGAATACCGGCCGCATCCGCCCGCGCTACGGCGGCCGCCAGCTCGGCGACGTCAGGCGCCTTGAGCACGATGCCATGCGTGCCGCGCAATCGGATGCGATCGAGAAGCTGCACCAGTTCGGCGGGCTTCATCACCTCGGCAAAATGGAACCGGCAGCGGAAAACGCCCGGCAGGAAGGTCGCCATCTCCGCCTCGAAGGCGGCGCGCACCGCATCGCTGAAACGCTGCGGCGTCTCCATGACGATATCAATCGCCAGCATGCGGCCGCTGCCCATCGCCCCGGCCTGCTGCTTCTCCAGCTCCGCGATCGCCGCCTTCACCCGCATCTCGGTCTGCCGGCGCACACCCGGTCTGCCGTTCAGCACCCGGTCGACGGTCGCGGTGCTGAGCCCTGCCTGGAAGGCGATATCCTTGACGAGAAAGAGATGTGCCATATGACCGGCCTGATGGTTTTTTGATGGATTTCTGATCTATATCACCCGGCATCGCGGCGTATAGTGCCTCCATTGGAAAGAGGGAGGAGCCCGCCATGAAAACCGACAACCAGCAGAAACTGCGCGCTGACCGCGTCTGGCTGAGCGAAGACGCCTGCGATCTCGATGAGTTACGCGCCCTTGCGGAAAAGACGACAGCACTTACCGACTACCCCTCGGCGTCCGCGGTCGAAAAAAACGTGCTGATCTATGACAGCCGCAAGGTGATGACGGCGGCCGCAACGCCAGAAGGCCGACGCGCCGTGTTGGCGGAAATCTGCGAGGCCTTCGGCGAGGGTCCTGGCGTCGTCGTGTTCAAGCGCGCTTACGAAGACACCGGCATCGTCGACCGCGCCAGCACGATCTTCGATGCGATCATCGAGGAACAGCACCGCACCTCGACCGGCGGTGGCGACCACTTCGCCAAACCCGGCGCCAACGACCGTATCTGGAATTCGCTGGAAAAACATTGCCTCGCCGATCCGGCAAATTTCGCCGAATATTACGGCAACGCCATCATCGCGCTGGCAAGCGAAGCCTGGCTCGGCCCGAGCTACCAGATGACGGCGCAGGTCAATCGCGTCAATCCGGGCGGCACGGCACAGTCGGCGCATCGCGACTATCATCTCGGCTTTCAGTCCTCAAAAGTGATCGAACAGTTCCCGGCACATGTGCATCGGCTTTCGCCGGTGCTGACATTGCAGGGTGCGGTTGCCCATTGCGATATGCCGCTCGAAAGCGGCCCGACGCTCTTCCTGCCGCACAGCCAGACCTATGTGCCGGGTTATCTCGCGCTGAAACGGCAGGAGTTCCGGGATTATTTCGAGGCCAACCATGTCCAGCTGCCGCTCGAAAAAGGCGACCTCGTCTTCTTCAATCCCGCCCTCTTCCATGCCGCCGGCACCAACCGCTCGGCCGACATCAAGCGCGTCGCCAACCTCCTGCAGGTCTCCTCCGCCTTCGGCCGGGCAATGGAAACAGTTAATCGCGAGCGGATGAGCGCCAGGCTGTTTCCCGCCTTGAAGACCTTGCAGGGCAGGCTCTCGCCTGATGAGATCGCCAACGCCGTCGCCGCCTGCGCCGAGGGCTACTCCTTCCCGACCAACCTCGACCGCGACCCCCCGCTCGGCGGACTGGCGCCGAAGACACAGGCGCAGCTGATGCATGAGGCGCTGAAGGAAGGCTGGAACGATGAAGTCTTTACGGCAGCACTTGAAGAGCAGGCGCAGAAGAAGTTGAGCTGACGGGCAGCGGGAGCAAGCTGCCTATCCACACCGACGAAGGCCTTCCGCACCGGCGGGAGGCCATTCGTACGTCATCACAAAGGAGGAACCTCATGAGCACAGACCACGGCCGCCTCGACGGCAAGATCGCCATCGTCACCGGCGGCACACAAGGATTGGGTGCAACCATTGCCCGTCTCTTCGCCGAACGCGGCGCGGAAGGCATCGTCATCTGCGGCCGCAACGAAGCCAAGGGCAAGGCGAAGGCGGCGGAGATTTCGGCTGCGACCGGTGCCAGGATCGTCTACGTCAAAGCCGACCTCGGCAAGGTCGAGGATGCACAGAATGTCGTGCGCGCCTGTGACGAGACCTTCGGTCGTGTCGATGCGCTGGTCAATGCCGCCGCCATCACCGATCGCGGCACCATCCTCGACACCAGCCCGGAACTCTTCGACGCCATGTTCGCCGTCAATGTTCGCGCGCCGTTTTTCCTGATGCAGGAGGCGGTGAAGGTCATGCGCCGCGAAAAGATCGAGGGTACGATCGTCAATATCGGCTCGATGTCGGCCAAAGCCGGCCAGCCCTTCATCGCCGCCTATTGCGCCTCCAAGGGCGCGCTGGAAACGCTGACGAAGAACACCGCCTATGCGCTCCTGCGCAACCGCATCCGCGTCAATGGTCTGAACATCGGTTGGATGGCCTCTGAAGGCGAGGACCGCATTCAGCGCGAATATCACGATGCCCCGGCCGACTGGCTGGAGAAGGCGGCGGCAAGCCAGCCCTTCGGCCGTCTCGTCGATCCGCACGAGGTGGCGCGCGCCTGCGCTTACCTGTCGTCTTCCGAATCCGGCCTGATGACCGGCTCGGTCATCTGCTTCGACCAGTCGATCTGGGGCGCTTACGACGGCTCGCCGCATCCGGTCGCGGCCCTGTAGAGCCTTTCCTGGTCAGCTTGAAGCATTCTGCCGGAGCAGGTTTTCGTCAGGGCAGAGGCGATTGGCGAAGGGCATACCTCTTGGTACGTCCGAGCCGATCGCCTCTGATCCTGGCGCAAAGATGCCCGGCTCTTCGGGTTGGTTGAAACGGGCCGCCTGCTCGACCGGCCGGCTTGGCCGTAGAGCCTGGCTACGACGCGCGCCGGCCGGTCGACCATTCGACTCCGTTTGAGCCAACAGAATGCTGCAATCTGACCAGGAAAGGCTCTAAGAAAACCGCAGCCCGGCATTTCCATCGCCGGGCTCTGGCACCTCCAGCTTTTTGCCGCTAGGAAAAGAACGGCAGCATTCAGGGAGGAAACTGGCATGGGCGACAATCCGATTTATGAGATCCGCGACGAACGCTTCGGTGCCATGGTCATCGGCAGCGCCGGCCTCGAGGAGCTTTATTCCGGCTGCCGCTGGACGGAAGGCCCGGTCTGGTTTTCCGATCTGAACTGCCTTCTCTGGAGCGATATCCCGAATGAACGCATGATGCGCTGGACACCGGATGGGACCGTCTCCGTCTTCCGCTCACCCTCCAACTACGTCAACGGCAACACCCGCGACCGGCAGGGCCGGCTGATCTCCTGCGAGCATGGCGGCCGCCGCGTCACCCGCACCGAGACGGACGGCACCATCACCATTCTCGCCGACAGCTATCAGGGCAAGCGTCTGAACTCGCCGAACGACGTCGTCGTGCACTCCGACGGCGGGGTCTGGTTCACCGATCCGACCTACGGCATCCTGTCGGATTACGAGGGCCACAAGGCCGAGCCCGAGCAGCCCACGCGCAACGTCTACCGGATCGATCCGGCAAGCGGCGCGATCGACGCCGTCGTCGAGGATTTCATCCAGCCGAACGGCCTTGCCTTCTCGCCCGATGAGACGAAGCTCTACATTGCCGATTCCGGCTCCGCAAAACATGAAGTGCCGCGCCATATCCGCGTTTTCGACATCATCGATGGCAAGGCGCTTACCAACAGCCGCTATTTCTGCAGCCTCGATGTCGGCCATCCCGACGGCTTCCGTTTCGATGTCGCCGGCAATCTCTGGACGAGCGCCTCCGACGGCGTGCACTGCTTTTCGCCCGACGGAACCCTGCTCGGCAAGATCAGGGTGCCGCAGACGGTGTCCAACCTCACCTTCGGCGGCCCCAAGAAAAACCGGCTCTTCATCACCGCGACACGTTCAGTCTATTCGATCTATATCAAGACGACCGGCGCACAATATCCATAGATCAGGCCTTCGCTTTGTCGGGACGCCCGTGCAGCGGCTCGGCGCGGTGCCAGTTTTCCAGAATGCGGCCATCGGTGTGTTTCTGCCGCGCCCAGCGGATGCCGTTCGAGATCACCTTATGCACGGTCTTGTCGTGATAGATCGGGTAGGTCTCGTGGCCGGGGCTGAAGAAGAAGATGCGCCCACGCCCGCGCTGGAAGGTGCAGCCGCTGCGGAACACCTCGCCGCCGGAATACCAGGAGATGAACACCAGCTC
This sequence comes from Rhizobium ruizarguesonis, assembly GCF_017357285.1. Lineage (NCBI taxonomy): Bacteria > Pseudomonadati > Pseudomonadota > Alphaproteobacteria > Hyphomicrobiales > Rhizobiaceae > Rhizobium > Rhizobium ruizarguesonis. The sequence goes on from NZ_CP071678.1 coordinate 4,475,750, forward strand.
GTCCGGCTGCGGAATGTCGAAGGGTTCGCCGTACATTTCCGAGGCATTGACCTCGAAATAGGGCGGCAGCCCCTCGGCGATAGGATGCGAGGGATTGACCACCCAGACGCGCTCCAGGTCGCCATCAGGCGTCTCGCGCCAGGAAAGGTTGGCATTGGTCCCCATCAGCCGGCGGAAGAGCTTGGAATGATGGCCGGAATGCAGGACCAGCAGGCCCATGCCCTTCAGCACGCGCTGCTGCACGCTGTCGATCAGCCCGTCGCTGACCTCCTCATGCGCCATATGCCCCCACCAGAGCAGCACGTCGGTATCATTGAGCACGGAATCCGGCAGCCCTTCATCCGGATCGTCTAGCGTACCGCGGCGGACCTCGAAATCGGGGTGGGCGATTCCGGCAGCGATCGCTCCGTCGATACGATCAGGATAGATATCCTGAACTTCCTTGTGGACCTGCTCGTGGCGCCCTTCGTTCCAGATCGTGACCTTGATTGTCATGTCATTCCTCGATGTGTTTCAAGCGGTTGCAGAACGGATTACCCGGCCGGCGGAATCAAACAGATGGCAACCGGCGCGCTCGGCAGTCAGCGACACACGATCGCCCGGCCGCACCGCGATATCGCCTTCGACGCGTACGACGATCGGCTGCTGCTGCGAACCGACTGTCAAATAGGTCTCCACGCCCAAACGCTCGACGATGACGACCTCGGCCGAAAAATCGCCCTGCCCTTGGGGTGCGAGCTTCAGATGTTCCGGCCGAATGCCGAGCTTCGCCTCGCCCTGCTGCACGGCGCCATTGCCGTCTGAAAGGTCGATGGAAAGGCCGAGCGGGCTTTCCAGATGCACCTTGCCGGCATCCCGGCGCGTCGCCGTCATCGGCAGCACGTTCATCTTTGGCGAGCCGATGAAGGTTGCGACAAATTCATTGTCCGGCTGATGGTAGAGATCCATCGGCGCGCCCTGTTGAGCGACGACGCCCTTGTTCAGCACGACGATGCGGTCGGCCATCGTCATCGCCTCCACCTGGTCGTGAGTGACGTAGACGACGGTCGCTTTCAGCTCGCGGTGCAGGCGCTGCAACTCGGCGCGCATCTGCACCCGCAGCGCCGAATCGAGGTTCGACAACGGCTCGTCGAACAGGATCAGCGCCGGTTTCTTGATGATGGCGCGGCCGATCGCGACGCGCTGGCGCTGGCCGCCGGAAAGAGCGGCCGGGCGGCGGTCGAGGTAATCGGTGAGCTGCAGGATTTCGGCCACAGCTTCCACCTGCCGGCGGATCTCCGCCTCCGGCACCTTCTTCAGGCTGAGCGAAAAGCCGATATTTTCGGCAACGCTCATATGCGGATAGAGCGCATAGGACTGGAACACCATGGCGATGCCACGCTTGTCGGGCGGCACGTCGTTGATGCGCTTGCCATTAAGGATGAGGTCGCCCTCGTCGATGCCTTCGAGCCCGGCGATCATGCGCAGCAGCGTGGACTTGCCGCAGCCGGACGGGCCGACGAAGACCGCGAATTCGCCGTCTTCCACGGTGATGTCGACGCCCTTGATGACCTCGAGAGCGCCGTAGAACTTGCGAACGTTTCTGAGATTGATCATCTGTTTCTCTTTCTTGATCTCAGCCCTTCACGCCGCCCGAGAATGTCTGGACGAGGAAGCGCCGCGCAAAACCGAAGGCGACGACGGCAGGCAGCAGATAGATGAATGCCAATGCGGTCAGCAGGCCGTAATCGATCTCGTTGATGCGCAGGAAGGCGCGGAAGAGACCGAGCGGCAGCGTCTGCAGCTCCGGCGACGACAGGAGGATCAGCGGCAGCAGGAAATCGCCCCAGGCCGACATGAAAGCGAAAAGCCCGGCCGCAGCCAGCCCCGGCAGCGCCAGCGGGATCAACACCCGGCGGATGCGCTGGATGAGTGTTGCCCCATCCATCAGCGCCGCCTCCTCGTAGTCCCTCGGCAGCCCATCGAAGAAGGTCTTCATGATCCAGAGCGCCAGCGGCAATTGCATTGTCGCCAGCACCAGGATCAGCCCGAGATACCCGTCGATGAAGCCGGTCCAGCGCATGATGTCACGCGTATAGCTGCCGAAGATCGGCCGCAGCACCGCCGCTTCCGCATTGTTCAGCGTCAGCAGGAATTTGTAGAGCGGCACGACGAGCGCCGTCGGCGGCAGCACGCGGATGAGCAGGATCGCGTAGAGGAAGGGCAGCTTCCACCAGGCCCGGGTGCGCGACAGCGCATAACCGCCGAGCCCCGAAAGCACCATGACGAGCAGCGTCGCGCTAGCGACCACGAAGAGCGAATTGAACAGCCACTTCGCCCCGTCCTCCTTGGTGAAAACTCTGACATAATTGGCGAAGGTCCACTGCTCCGGCCAATGCAGGAAGAGCTGCGCATTGCCGTCGAGCGAGGCAAGCAGCACCCAGAAGAAAGGCACCGCGCAGAAGATCGAGATCAGCGACAACGTCGCATAGGCGATGAGGTCGGAGCGACCCTTGTTTGCAGTTTCACTTGGGGAAACGACGGCCATGTCAGACCTCCACCTTCATGGCCCGGACATAGGCGATGCCTAATATCAGCGAGATGACGAGCGCGACGACAGCGACCGCGGCACCATAGCCCAGCTGGAACGCCGTGAAGGACTGGTTGTAGATATAGATGCTGACCACCTCGGTCGCCCCGCCCGGCCCGCCGCGCGTCAGCGCATAAACGAGGCCGAAGACGGCGATGGTGGAGACGGCCGAGATCAGCATATAGAGCAGGATCGTCGGCATCATCAGTGGCAGGGTGATGCGGCGGAACATCTGCGACGGGGTGGCGCCGTCCATGCGCGCCGCCTCATAGATCTCCGCCGGAATGGTACTGAGGCCGGCCGTCAAGAGGATCATCGCCGTGGCGATGCCACGCCAGGTGTTGACGACAATGATCATCGACAGCGGGAAGACCTGCAGCCAGTCGGCCGGCGTGATGCCGAAAAAACTGACGATGCGGCTGAGCGTGGCATTGTCGCCGCCCGCCAGCATCGAGATCCACATGAAACCGGCGACGACCTCAGGGGCTGCGTTCGGCAACAGGATGATCGACGAGAACACCCGCCGAAAGCGGATCGGCCGGCGCAGTGCAATTGCCGAGATCAGGCCGAGCACGAACTGGCCGATCACCGCCGAACCGATGACGAAGACGAAGGTGACGAACAGCGAATTCCAGAACTTCGCGTCGTTGAAGAGCCTTACATAGTTCCTGAAACCGACGAAACGGGGCCGAAGGGCCGCAGCCCCGGTCAGCGCCTCGTTGGTGAAGCTCAGATAGATCGAATAGAGGGCCGGATAAATGACGAAGGCCAGAAGCAGCACCAGCGAGGGCAACAGGATCAGCAGCCATTGCCGCTCGGCGCGCTTTTCATGAGAGTTTCGGGCCATGGAAGCTCACAAACCTTATCGATGGAACCGGCTTATCGAATGAAAGCGGGAAGACGCGGGTGTTGGCGCCGCGTCCCCGTCTTGGTGAAAGAGAGGGTGCCGGAGCTTACTTGACCATGTCGTCGCCGAGCGTTTCCTTGACGTAGTCGACAAGGATCTTCTGGGCGCCGGCGGCATCGGTTTCTTTGCGGAGCAGCGCTTCGGTGGCCCGCGCGACACCTTCCGAGACCGTACCGAAACCGGAAGCCTGCTTCAGGAACACGCCGTTCCCGGCCGCCGCATGGATCGGAACCAGTTCCGTCAGCTTCTGGAACTCGGCATTGTCAGCCGCACCCTTGCTGGCCGGGATATTGCCGATACGGGTGGCGTAGGAAACCTGCGTCTCGATCGAGCCGATCTCCATCAGCGCCTTGATCGCCAGTTCCGTATTGGCCGACTTGGAATTGACGGCCCACGGCGCAGCGAGGTTGGCAAGCACGTACTGGCCGCTGCTTTGGCCGGGAACAGTCCAGGTGCCGACCACCTTCGTCACGTCAGGGATGGGGTTCTTGCTTTCGCGACCCCAGTCGAAAATATAGCACCAGGAGCCGCAGGTGGTCGCGGCGAGCTTGCCGGCCGGGAACATCTGGTACTTCGGCACGACCCAGGGCTCGGGTCCGAGCAGCGGCTGCGTCGGCATCAGATCCTTGTCGATCAGTTCCTTGTAGACGTTGAAGACATCCTTGATGCCTTCGCCATTCAGATCGAGCTTGCCGTCGGCATCGACCAGCTGCGGCGTCTTGGAACCGACGAGCAGATGTTGGAAGCCTTCGTCGAAGGCGCCGCTTCCCCAGGAGACGCCGGCCGGAAAGAGCAGGCCGTAGGCGCCGGTCTTCTGCTTGACTTCGGCCGCACGGTCGAGAAGCTCCTGCCAGGTCTTCGGCTGCTCGGTCGAGATGCCGGCCTTTTCGAGAACGTCCTTGCGGTAATAGATTTCCTGGATGCCGAGCATGAACGGCATCACATAGGTTTCACCATCCGGGCTGACGGCAAGCTCCTTGGCGACGTCATAGAGGTTGGCGTAGCCATCCCAAGCCTTGAACTCCTTGGTAACAGGCGCGAGGTAGCCGGCTTCCACCATGTCGGCGACGGCAGCCGTGGTCGGGATGGAGAACAGGTCGGGCGCGTTGCCGGCGCCGAGCTCCGTCAGGAGTTTGGTCAGGTAGTCCTTGTCGGGCGCCGGATATTCGATGACCTCGACAGTGACACCATATTTCTTTTCGATCCGCTCGACCGTCGACTTCATCGCGTCGATGCCGGCCTGACCGTGATTTGCAATGCGGATTGTTTCAGCCTGCGCCAGCGCCGAAACCGCGCTCAGCAGAACGGCGCACAGGCCGCCAAGAACCATCTTCTTCAACGGAAATCCTCCCTTTTTTAGAGACACGGCGCCCTCCAGCCCCGGTTGCGAAAATGTACACGCATTCCAAACACTGACAAGATGGTTTTTGAAAAGATTCGAATGCGAGTTTTAATATATTGATATTACTTATATATTTAGATATTGCCATCACTATACCGTTTGTGTAATCGTGTGCACAATGCATTCAGGGAGGAATTTTCATGACTAGGAAATTACGCCTCGGCGTCATCGGCGCCGGCTTGAAGGCGGCGGAATATGCCGAGAGCTGGGTCAAGATGCCGGAGATCGAATTTGCTGCACTCACCGACACCACGGCGGCTTCGCGCCAGCGCCTGATCGACGTCTGCCTCGCCGCCGGCGCACCAGAACCGAAGAGCTTCGAGGATTATCGCCAGATGCTCGCCGAGTGCCGGGGCGAACTCGACATCGTCTACGTCTCCACCCCGCATGCCTTCCATGCCGAGCAGGCAACCGCCGTCGCCGATGCCGGCCTCGATCTCTTCCTGGAGAAGCCGATGGTGACGACGGTCACTGAAGCCGAGGGGCTGATCGCCGCGCAGAAAAAGAGCGGCGTCACCATCGTCACCGCCTTCCAGGGCGGCCTGTCGCCGCTGGTGCTCGACACGCGCCTGCGGGCCCTCGCCGGCGAATTCGGCGAGCTGATCGCCATATCGGGCATGATCTGGGAAAGCTGGTCGTCCAATTATGACGGCCACTGGAAGCAGCAGCCTGATATCTCCGGCGGCGGCTTCATGTTCGATACCGGCGCCCACATGATGAACACCGTCTGCCTGCTCGCCAATTCGGATTTCGACAGTGTGTCGGCCTATATGAACAACCACGGCAGACAGGTCGATATCGCCACCGCCGTCTCCGCCCGGCTGAAAAACGGCGCGCTGGCGACATTGACGGCCGCCGGTGAAGGCCCTCCGGGCTGCGCCTCCTACATCACCTTCTTCTATTCGAAGGCGATCGTGCGCATCGACGCCTGGGGCGGCTGGCGCGAGATCAGTGTCGGGCGCACCGCCGAGCCGCGCGAGGAAGCCGAGATTCTCGGTAATCCGATGAAGAATTTCCTCGCCATTCGCGAGGGAAAGATGGAAAACTCCGGCTCCGTTGAAATGGGCCTCAGATTCGCTAGGCTATGGGATGCAATCAAGGAATCGGCAGCGGCCGGCGGCGCTTCCGTCAGGATCGTCGCCTAACAGGCGCTGAAGATGAGCGGTATGAGTAGACGGCGGATCACCTCGAAGGAACTGGCGAAACTCGCCGGCGTCTCCTCCGCCACCATTTCCCGCGCCTTCTCGCCGGATTCACGCATCGGCAGTGCGACCCGCGACCGCATCCTCGCCGTCGCCCGTGAACATGGCTACCAGCCGAACGCGATCGCCCGCTCGCTGAACAATCAGCGCTCGCGCCTCGTCGCCCTGGTCGTCAATGCAATCGGCAACCCTTGCGAGGCTGAGGAACAACAGCTTCTCGTCCACCGCCTGCAGGCAAGACAATTGCTGCCGATCATCCTCTGCTGCGCAGATCATTCCGACCGGCTGCAACTGATGCGCCTTGCCTCCACCTATCAGGTCGATCACGTCGTCGTCTTCTCCGACATGGTGTCGATGCAGGATGCCGTCGATATCTTCCACACGACGAAGCCGATCATCGTCTCCTTCGAGCCGCTCGACAACGAAAACGTCTCCAGTATCCGCATCGACGGCTCTGAGGCCGCCGACGAGATCATCGACAAGATCGTTCGCGACGGCAAAAAGCGTTTCGCCTACCTCTCCGGCACCAATTCCAGCTGGATCGACAAGCTCAGGCGCAAATGGTTCGCCGATGCGCTGGCCAAGCGCGGCCTCGCCTTCGAGGCGCAGGCCTTCGGTGACTACTCCTATGAGTCCGGCTTCAAGGAGGCAGTGCTCTTGCTGCACCGGGACAAGGTCGACGCCATCATCTGCGGCAACGATGTCATGGCGATCGGTGCGCGCGATGCAGCCCGCCGGGTGCTCGGCAAGAACACGCCGGATGATATCGCCATCGTCGGCCAGGACGGCATCGCCATGGCTGCCTGGGATTGCAACGACCTGACCACGCTGAGCCTCGACCACGTCGCCTTCATCGATGCCGTCGTCGAATTGATCGAACGGCATGACGCCGAGATCGAAGGCCCGCACAGCATCACGCTCACCTGCACCGCCCGCTGGGGCTCGACCGCCTGAAGCATGTTGCCTGGAAGTGCACAGCGGTTGCGGGGTGACGACATGCATGAAAAAAGCTAAAGCGCGTCGCATGAATCGAATTCGCTGTGACGTATTTTAGCGGCTCGCTCATCCATTGCGTCCAGGAGGAATACCGATGACCAGATTTTCACGCGCCGAGAGGCGCCGCAATGTCCCTGATGTCGTAACCTGGAGAGCCTGAAATGCGTTCCGTCGTTTCCTTCAACGAAGGCTGGAGTTTCCATGAGGGCTTCGGCCAGCGTTTGCTCGAAGCTTTCGATGCCGCCAAGTCGGTCAGCCTGCCGCATACCGCCGTCGAACTGCCCTTCAGCTATTTCGACGAGACCAGCTATCAGCGCGCCTTCACCTATCAGAAGGTGCTGCGCTGGCTGCCGGAATTCGAGGGCCGCGAGGTTTCGCTCGTCTTCGACGCCGCCATGGCCGACAGCGTCGTCTATCTGAACGGCGAAGAAATCATTGCCCATAAGGACGGCTACACGCCCTTCGAGGCCCGCCTCACCGGCAAGCTCGTCAAGGGCGAGAACCTCGTCACCGTCAAGATCGACGGCAGCGAGAACCCTGACATTCCGCCTTTCGGCGGCCGCATCGATTATCTGACCTATGCCGGCATCTACCGCGACGTCTGGCTGAAGGTCACCGACCCGGTCTCGATCCGCAATCTCAAGATCGAAACCACAGACGTTCTTCGCCCGGAGAAATCGGCAACCATCCGCGTCGACATCGCCAATCCCGAGGGCCGCAGCTTCTCGGCGACCGTCACCGCCACGCTGAAACAGGCTGACGGCACGGTGGTCGCCACTGCCGCGACCGAAACGATCGGCAGCCGAACCACGCTCTCCTTTGGCGGCCTCACCGGCATTGCCCTCTGGGACATCACCGATCCCACGCTCTATGACGTCACCGTCGAGCTCAGGACCGAACACGGCTCCGACCGTATTTCCACCCGGTTCGGCTTCCGCACCGCCGAATTCACGCCGGAAGGTTTCCTTCTCAACGGCAAGCCAGTGAAGCTGCGCGGCCTCAACCGCCACCAGGCCTTCCCCTATGTCGGTTATGCCGCCAGCCGTTCCGCCCAGGAGCGCGACGCCGACATCATGAAGACGGTGCTGAAGTGCAATATCGTCCGCACCTCGCATTATCCGCAGTCGAAATGGTTCCTCGACCGATGCGACACGATCGGCCTGCTGGTCTTCGAAGAGATCCCGGGCTGGCAGCATATCGGCGATGCCGACTGGCAGCGGGAATCGATCGAAAACGTCCGCCGCATGATCGAGCGCGACTGGAACCACCCCTCGATCATCATCTGGGGCGTGCGCATCAACGGCTCGCAGGATAATCACGATTTCTACGCCGAGACCAACCGGCTCGCCCGCGAACTCGACAGCACCCGCCAGACCGGCGGCGTGCGTTATCTCACCGAGAGCGAGCTGCTCGAAGACGTCTATACGATGAACGACTTCATCCTCGGCAACGAGGAATTGCCGGGCGCCAATCGCCCGCGCACCGCGCTGCGCGCCCAGCAGGAAAATACCGGACTGTCCCACAAGGTGCCGTACCTCATCACCGAGTTCAACGGCCACATGCACCCGACGAAGATCTATGACCAGGAGCAGCGTCAGGCCGAGCATGTGCGCCGTCACCTGGAAGTGCTGAATGCCGCCTATGGCGATCCTGATATCTCCGGCGCCATCGGCTGGTGCATGTTCGATTACAACACCCACAAGGATTTCGGCTCCGGCGACCGCATCTGCTATCACGGTGTGATGGACATGTTCCGCGAGCCGAAATTCGCGGCCTATGCCTATATCAGCCAGTGCGACCCTTCCGAGGAGATCGTCATGAAGCCGGTGACCTTCTGGGCGCGCGGCGAACGCAATATCGGCGGCGTGCTGCCGCTGATCATCCTGACCAACTGCGACGAGGTGGAGCTGCAATATGGCTCGCTCAGCAAGCGCATCGGTCCGGATCGCGAAAATTACCCGCATCTGCCGCATCCGCCCGTCGTGCTCGACCATCGGCACTTCACCGCCGATGAGCTCGGCACCTGGGGTCTCGAATGGATCGACGGCACTTTCACCGGCTATATCGGCGGCGAGCCGGTGGCCAGTCTGACGCTGGTGGCCGATCCATTGCCGACGACCCTGGAAGTGGTTGCCGATAGCTCGACGTTGAAAGCCCGTGAACGCGACAGCACACGCGTCATCATCCGCGCCCTCGACCAGCGCGGCCAGCGCCTGCCCTTCATGAACGACAGCATTTCGCTGAAGGTGCACGGCCCGGCAAGGATCGTCGGCCCGACCAATGTGCCGCTGCAGGGCGGCACCGCCGGCTTCTGGCTGGAGGCGACAGGGTTCACCGGCGAGATCACCGTCGAAGCGGTCTCCTCGCGTTTTCCCCCGGTGAAGGTGGGCGTGACGGCCGGCTAGCGCATAACCCAGAAAATCGAAATCGATTTTCGGAAAGGATTATGCGCCAACTCAAAGTGTTAGAGCGTCCTTAGCGCGTCTTGTTAGGCGCGCGGCGCTCTAATGGCCCTCACCCAATCCTGAGCTGGCTATTGGGATCGAAGAACACGGCCTTGTCGAGATTGAAGGCGAGGCGGGTGTTTTGTCCTGGAGCGATGCCGGTATCGGCGCGCAGGCGGGCGACGACGGATTTGCCGCCGAGCTTGGTGACGGCGAAGGTGTCGGAGCCGGCCGGTTCCACCACCTCGATCAGGCAGTCGCCCTCGGTCAGCGAGCGTGCCTTGCGGTCGGCGCCATCGGGATCGGTCAGCGCCTCCGGGCGGATGCCGAAGATCACCTGTCTGCCGGTATAGGCGGTCAGGCCGTCATTGCCTGAGATGACGGGGAGCTTCAGCGGGGCGGCATTCGGCCGCTCCAGCGAGACTTCGAGGCCGCCAGCGCCGTTTTCGACGGTGGCGTTGAGCAGGTTCATCGCCGGCGATCCCATGAAGTCGGCGACGAAGATGTTGGAGGGGCTGTTATAGATCTCGGCCGGCGTGCCGAACTGCTGCAGCACGCCGTCCTTCAGCACGGCGATCTTGGTCGCCAGCGTCATCGCCTCGATCTGGTCATGGGTGACATAGACGAAGGTGGTGCCCATGCGCTGATGCAGCCGCTTGATCTCGGTGCGCATGTCGACGCGCAGCTTGGCATCGAGATTGGAGAGCGGCTCGTCGAACAGGAAGACCTGCGGATTGCGCACCAGCGCCCTTCCCATGGCGACACGCTGGCGCTGGCCGCCGGAGAGCTGGCTCGGCTTGCGGTCGAGCAGATGGCCGATCTGCAGCATGTCGGAGACTTGGGCGATCGCCTTGGCACGCTCCTCCTTCGGCACGCCGCGGATCTCCATCCCGAAGGCGATGTTGCCCGCCACCGTCATGTTCGGATAGAGCGCGTAGGACTGGAACACCATGGCGATGTCGCGCTTGGAGGGATGCAGACCACTGATGTCGCGCCCGTCGATCTTGATATCGCCTGACGTGATCGTCTCCAGCCCGGCAATGGTGTTGAGCAGGGTGGACTTGCCGCAGCCGGACGGGCCGACCAGCACGAGAAAGCCGCCCTTTTCGAGTTCGAGGTCGATCCCCTTGAGAATGTCGACGGCGCCGAAGCGCTTTTTGAGACCGGAGATTTCGAGGAAGGCCATGGATTACCCTTTGACAGCGCCCGCCATCAGACCGCGCACGAAGTAGCGGCCGGCGAGGATATAGACGATGAGCGTCGGCACGGCGGCGATCATCGCAGCCGCCATGTTGACATTGTATTCGACCACCCCGGTCGAGGTGTTGACGACGTTGTTCAGCGCCACCGTCATCGGCATGGATTCACCGGTGCCGGCGTAAGCCGAGGCAAACAGGAAGTCGTTCCAGATATTGGTGAACTGGTAGATGACGGTGACGACGATGATCGGCAGCGAGTTCGGCAGCATGATGCGGCGGAAGATCTGGAAGAAGCTGGCGCCATCGACCTGGGCGGCCCGGACCAGTTCGGTCGGAAAGGCCTCGTAGAAATTGCGGAAGAACAGCGTCGTAAAGCCGAGGCCATAGACGACATGCACGAAGACCAGATTGACCGTCGGATTGCCGAAGCCGAAGTTCCAGCCCGTGGCATTCTGCAGCGTCATGCCGAAGCGGCCGAGCGAGCCGAGGATCGTTGCCATCGGCAACAGCACCGACTGGAACGGGATGAAGCAGGCAAACAGCATCAGCCCGAACACCAGCGTGTGGCCGGGAAAGCGCCATTTGGTCAGCACATAGCCATTCAGCGCCCCCATGATGGTGGAGATCGCCACAGCCGGCACGACCATCTTGATCGAGTTCCAGAAGTAACCCTTGATGCCGGCGCAGGTCAGCCCGACGCAGGTCTCGCCCCAGGCCTTGATCCAGGGATCGAAGGTCGGCGCTTGCGGCAGCGCCAGCATGTTGCCGTTCTGGATCTCGTCCATCGTCTTGAACGAGGTCGTGAGCATGACGAAGAGCGGCATCAGATAGAGGACGGCAAAGATCAGCAGCAGGCCGTAGATGATGACACGGCCGATCCAGCGGGTGTTGGTGCTGTTCTGCGCCCTGCCGGCTGTCGGTGAGATGATCGTGCTCATCGCGCCTTCTCCTTCAGTTCGGAATAGAGATAGGGAACGATGATTGCCGAGATCGTCATCAGCATGATGATGGCGCTGGCCGAGCCGACGGCCATTTCGTTGCGCTTGAAGGTGTATTCATACATGAAGTTGGACGGCAGCCAGGCCGAGCCGCCGGGGCCGCCCGAGGTCAGCGCCACCACCAGGTCATAGGACTTGATCGCCATATGGGCGAGCACGATGAAGGCGGACAGAAAGATCGGCCGCAGCAGCGGGATGACGATGCGCCGATAGAGCTGGAATGGCGAGGCGCCGTCGATCTGGGCCGCCTTCATGATCTCGCCGTCGATGCCGCGCAGTCCCGCCAGGAACATTGCCATGACGAAGCCTGACGCCTGCCAGACGCCGGCGATGACGACGGTGTAGATGACGAAGTCCTTGTTCTTGATCCAGTCGAAGTGGAAGCTCGTCCAGCCGAAGTGGTGCAGCGTCTGTTCCAGCCCGAGGCCGGGATCGAGGAACCATTTCCAGGCGACACCTGTCACGATGAAGGACAGCGCCATCGGATAGAGGAAGATCGGCCTCAGCAGCCCCTCGCCGCGGATCTTCTGGTCGAGCAGGATGGCGAGGAAGAGACCGAGTGCCAGGCAGATGCCGATATAGAGGAAGCCGAAGATCGCCATATTGGTGATCGAGGTGTACCAGGAAGACGGCGGATCGCTCTCGAAGGTCCAGCGCCACAGCCGCTGATAGGCGCGTGCTCCGGTCAGCGCATAGGAGGGAAAGGTCTTGGAATTGGTAAACGACAGATAGGCCGTCCAGACGATGAAGCCGTAGACGAAGATGATGGTGATGACGAAGCTCGGCGCCAGCACGATCTTCGGCAGGGCATCCTGCAGCCAGGCCCGGGGCGAAACTCTCGCCGTCGGCTTGGATGTCGCAACGCTATCGGTGGTCGCAGCTGTGCTCATGGAATTGATCTCCTCTCCGCATGACATCGCGGAGTCTGAAACTTCCCCGCGATGATGCGGGGAAGCTTATTAGGTCGACAGTGGATATCAGCGGGCGTCGTCGATCGCCTGGACGAGCTGCTTGACGGCTTCGTCGGAGGTCTTGATCTGGCCGTGGACGAACTTCGAGACGACATCCTTGTAGGCGTTGGCGATCGCCGGAGGAGCGCCGTAGCCTTGCGCCAGCGAGCCGAACAGCGTGCCGCCTTCATTGGCTGCCTTCAGGTCGGCGATGCCCTTCTTGCCGCAGGCGTCGAAGTCGGTATCGGGAACGTCGGTACGAGCCGGCACCGAACCCTTGACGACGTTGAAGGCCGACTGGAAGCTCTTCGACAGCGTTGCCGTCGCCAGCGCCACCTGGGCCGCCTTGCGGTCGTCTGGAACGTTGAACATGCCGAACATGTCGGAGTTGTAGACGACGCTGCCGTCGGTGCCCGGGAAGCGGTAGCACAGGAAGTCTGTGTCCGGCGTCTTCTTGGCGGCGACGAATTCGCCCTTGGCCCAGTCGCCCATCACCTGCACCAGCGCGTCACCCTTGATGACCATGGCGGTTGCCAGGTTCCAGTCGCGGCCCGAGAAGTTCGGGTCGACATATTTGATGATCGTGGCGAGGTTATCGAACGACTTCTTCATCGTGTCGGACTTCAGCGATTCCTCGTCGAGGTCGTTGAAGGCCTTCTTGTAGAACTCAGGCCCTCCGGTCGACAGCACGATGGAATCAAACATCGTCGCCTCCTGCCAATTCTGGCCGCCAAGCGCCAGCGGGATGACGCCGGCGGCCTTGGCCTTGTCGAGCAGTGCGATCAGCTCGTCGAAGGTCTTCGGCTGGGTGCCGCCGATCTTGTCCATCACAGCCTTGTTGATCCACAGCCAGTTGACCGAGTGGACGTTGACGGGAGCTGCAACCCACTTGCCGTCATAGACCGAGAACTTCTGCAGGGCTGCCGGAACCGACTTGTCCCAACCTTCCTTCTTCGCCGTCTCGGTCAGATCGCCCATGACGCCGGCCTGGGCATAATCGAGCACGGTATAACCGAGCATCTGCGAGGCTGTCGGATAGGTGCCGGCCGCAACCATCGCCTTCAGCGCCGTCATCGCCGCATCGCCGCCACCGCCGGCAACCGGAACGTCCTTCCAGGCAAAACCTTCCTTCGAAAGATCCTGCTTCAAGACGTTCAGCGCAGCCGCCTCACCGCCTGACGTCCACCAGTGCAGCATTTGTACTTCCTTGACGTCGGCGGCGTGGGCAGCACTGAGGCCAGCCATCATCACGACAGCAACAGCTGCCGAGCTCAAAAACTTGTTCATGAATTTCCTCCCATTTGCAAATCGGCGGCGGGACCTCCCTGCCGCCCGATGCTTCCCGCCATTGCAGCAGTCAGCATACCGCCGCGCTCCTCCGCACGGTTGCTAATTTAAAACGTTATAAATCTTTGGTCGTCAAGCCCTTTCTCGACACCCGAGAAAAATATGGCTATTTCACTAAGCTACTGAATATAACTCATATTTAATCCATGACTAACAAAACGCTAAAATTTAAAACGTTTCCATTCATCGATTGCGCGCCCGATTCATCGTGTTATGGTATCGGCAATTCCAGCATGGAAAGCCAAGGGTGACCGAACCGTCCCGGCCGCAACGCGGCGAAAATCTCGATATCACGCATAAGCGCGGCAAGCCTACCTTGCGAACGATCGCCACGATCGCCGGCCTTGCGGTGACGACGGTGTCACGGGCGCTTTCCGATGCGCCGCAGATTTCGCTCGAGACCCGCCAACGGGTGCATCGCATCGCCCGCGAAATCGGCTATCTCCCTGACCGGGCCGCGCAGCGCCTGAAGACCGGCCGCACCAACGTCATCGCCATCCTGCTCGATTCGCATGAGGAAGTGGTCGGTTTCAGCACCTCGATCATGTACGGCATCGCCAAGGCGCTGAAAGAGACCTCCTACCATCTTGTCGTCGCCCCGAACTTCCTGTCGACGACCGATATCGAGGCCGCCGAATACATCATCCGCAACCACCTCGCCGACGGGCTGATCTTCACGCGCACCGAACCGCTCGATGCCCGCGTCCGCCTGCTGCTCGAAACCGGCTTTCCCTTCATCTGTCATGGCCGCACCGAATTTTCGACGCCGCACCCCTATGTCGACTACGACAATTTCACCTTTGCCTATGAGGCGACGCGCCGGCTGATCGCTAAGGGCCGCAAAAAGGTAATGGTGATCCTGCCGCCAAAACGGCTGACCTTCTGCCAGCATATCCTGCACGGCTTCATGACGGCGGTGCGGGAGGCCGGCATCGCCTATGAAATCCCCGAGGCAGTCGATCTCGATACACCGGCAGACGTGCTGCGCGACTTCATCCGCAGCCGCGCTGATGCCCCGGATGCTCCTGATGGCTTTATCTGCCCCGGCGAAGTTTCGGCGCTCGCCGTCATCAGCGGCATGAGCGATGCCGGCCGCATACTGGCGGTCGATTACGATATCGTCGCCAAGGAGACGTCCCGCCTTCTCACCCAGCTGCAGCCGAAGGTCGACACGATCCACGAGGACCTGACGGCGGCCGGCGAGGATCTGGGACGCATGCTGCTGCAGCGTATCAACAATCCGGATGCCGAGGAGCTGCAGCTTCTGCTGCCGCCGCAGATCAACTTTCCGGTCGGTTAGGCCACTCGGCTATGGGAGGCGTTAGCACCCCGAAGCCATGAAAACCGCCGTGAAATCAACGTCATCTCATCCCTTAATGACGCTCACGCTTCAAAACTGTTTCCATGCCGCGTGATTTGTCCTAGAAGCACCGCGCAATCCGGTCGCAGCCCACCCGGTCAAAACAAGGGATCCAACATATGAAAACCATCGTCGTCTGCTCCGGCGGACTGGACTCCGTTTCGCTTGCCCATAAGGTAGCAACGGAAAAACAGCTTATCGGTCTCGTCTCCTTCGATTACGGCCAACGGCATCGCAAGGAACTCGACTTCGCCGCCAGATGTGCCTCACGGCTCTCCGTTCCCCATCATATCATCGACATCGCCAGCATCGGCGGCCATCTCAGCGGATCGGCCCTGACTGACAATGTCGAGGTTCCGGATGGCCACTACGCCGAGGAGACCATGAAAGCCACCGTCGTGCCCAACCGCAACGCCATCATGCTGGCAATCGCGTTCGGTTTGGCTGCGGCGCAAAAAGCAGATGCCGTCGCCGTCGCCGTGCATGGCGGCGACCACTTCATTTATCCGGACTGCCGTCCGGGCTTCATCGATGCTTTCCAGCGCATGCAGAACGAAGCGCTGGAAGGTTATGCCAGCGTGAAACTGCTTGCACCCTATGTCGACGTTTCCAAAGCGGCGATCGTGGTTGACGGCGAAAAACACGGCACGCCGTTCTCGGAGACCTGGTCCTGCTACAAAGGCGGCGAGCTCCACTGTGGGCGCTGCGGAACCTGTGTGGAACGCCGTGAAGCTTTCCATCTTGCCGGCGTCCCCGATCCCACGGAGTACGAAGACCGGGATTTCTGGAGATCGGCGATCTCGCGATACTCGGCCACGGAGGTGCGTTGATGTACCGCATCACCAAGGAGTTTCATCTCTCCGCCTCCCATCAATTGGATCACCTGCCTGCCGACCATCAATGTGCTCGGCTCCACGGTCACAACTACGTCGTCGTCGTCGAACTGGCTGCGGAAAACCTGAATGATGATGGCTTCGTCCGTGACTATCACGACCTCTCGCCGCTCAAGCGCTATATCGATGAAGCTCTCGATCATCGTCACCTGAACGACGTCTTCGGCCACTCGAAAGTCACGTCGGAGTTCCTGGCAAGGCACTTTTACGACTGGTGCAAGCCGCGCTTTCCGGAGACCTCATCTGTTCGCGTCAGCGAGACGCCTAAAACATGGGCGGAGTACAGGCCGTGAGCGTCGGAACCATTCGCGTCAGCGAGATCTTTGGCCCGACCATACAGGGTGAAGGTGCCTTGATCGGGCTGCCGACGGTGTTCGTGAGGACAGGCGGCTGTGACTATCGATGTTCCTGGTGCGACAGTCTTCACGCGGTCGACAGCGCGTTCCGGGATCAATGGATTCCCATGTCCACTGAGGCGGTCTGGCATAAGGTCACGGAACTCTCTGGGGGAAAGCCACTGACGGTTTCCCTTTCCGGAGGCAATCCGGCGATACAGCCCTTAAGGCCGCTTATCGAGCTTGGCCATTCGCAAGGATACCGCTTTGCCCTGGAAACACAGGGAAGCGTAGCCCAGGCCTGGTTTCGCGATCTCGACACCCTGGTCATCAGCCCCAAACCGCCATCAAGCGGAATGCTGACGGATTGGGATCAGGTGGATCACTGTCTTCAACTGGCCGCCGGCGGACCGGAGGTCGCATTGAAGATTGTTGTCTTCGACGATACCGACTACCAATTCGCCCAGCGCGCGGGTCAGCGCTATCCCCAAATTCCGTTGTTCCTTCAGCCCGGCAATCATACGCCGCCGCCGCTCGATGACGATAACGCACGCATTGATATCGACGGCGTGATGGATCGGATGCACTGGCTTGTCGAAAGAGTGACGGCCGACCAATGGTTTGAAGTCCGCGTACTACCGCAATTGCACGTGCTGCTCTGGGGAAACAAACGAGGCGTATGAGCCCGCCTGCGCTGAAAATTATGCAGCGACGTGCTCCGGAAAGGCGAAAACATCGACGGGCTCTCCAAGCCCGCGCAGCGGGAAGGTGCCGAGACTATCCATGTCCTTCGCGCAGCCCGCCATTTCGACAAAGGCCCGCGACAAGAGCACCGGACGCTTGACCTCCTTGGTCAGGGTTTCCAGTCGCGAGGCGACATTGACCGCCGGGCCGATGACGGTGAAATCCAACCGCCGGCGCGAGCCGATATTGCCGTACATGACGTCACCGACATGCACCCCGACGCCGTAGCGCAGCGGTTCGCGTCCGTTGCCCGCATATTGCTGGTTCAATTGCGCCATCAACGCCTGCCCTTCGCGGATCGCCTGCAGCAGATCGTGACAGGCCGTGTCCTTGCTCAGAGGGAAGATCGCCAGCAATCCGTCGCCCATGAACTTCAGGATCTCTCCGCCATACCGTTCGATCGGGTCGGACATGGCGTCGAAGTAATCGTTGAGCAGATGGATGACATCGTCACGCGGCCAGAGATCGGAGATCGCCGTAAAGTCGCGCAGGTCGCAGATCATGATTGCCGCCCCAACGGTCGCGCCGCTGCCGCGCGTCGTGACGCCCGACAGGATCTGTTCGCTCGCATGCGGTCCGACATAGGTCTGCAGCAGCGTGCGCGCCATGATGTTCTTCAGCCGGATTTCGCTGACGAGCGTCAGGGCCGGCAGCAGATCACGCAGGAAATCGACATGCTCGCTCGTAAAACCGCCCGGCCGGCTGGTCGAAAATGTCGCGACATGCCGTTTGCCGAAAGTATGCTCGAGGGGCCACGCGATATACTCTGTGAGGCCGTCATCGCGCAGTTCCTGATAGAATGAATCCTCGTCGCCTTCGGCTGTGCCTTCCAGCTGTCTACGCACCTCCTCCGATCCCTGATGGATCGCGTTGACGGGGCTCTTCAGGAACTCCGGCGTATTTTCGACACCATAGGCGAAAGTGTTGATCTTCGCCTCTGCCAGGCCTTCCTTCCAGAGGATGCGGGCGCCGATCCATTGCGGATGGTTCGTCCTGAAATGCAATGTCACCCGCGCCACCGGCACCCCTGCCGCCAGCAGCTTCTCGCACATTTCCACCAGGATATTGTCGATGAACCGCTCGCCGCGCGTCTCGTTCACCAGCCAGTCGAGAATCCGTCTTCTGCGGATCGGCCAGACGCCTTCGCCCGCTTCAACGGCAGCCCCGGCCTTGTTCAAAAAAGACGACATCAAAAACTCCCGCTACGCCACATCATCGGCGAGGATAGAATTTAGTTTCCGCTGAATGTGGGCGATGAGAGAGCAAATGATAAGAGGCAGACGGCGATCAAGCCTCAGAAATCCCAGTCCTCATCCTCGGTCGCCACCGCCTTGCCGATGACATAGGAGGAACCGGAGCCGGAGAAGAAGTCGTGGTTCTCGTCGGCATTCGGCGAAAGCGCCGACAGGATCGCCGGATTGACCTTGCAGGCCTCAGCCGGGAACAGCGCCTCATAGCCGAGGTTCATCAGCGCCTTGTTGGCATTGTAATGCAGGAATTTCTTGACGTCCTCGGTCAGTCCGACGCCGTCATAGAGCGCTTCGGTATATTTCGCCTCGTTGTCATAGAGTTCGAGCAGCAGCTCGAAGGCGAAATCCTTGATCTCCTGCTTCCGCTCGTCGCCGAGGCGTTCCAGCCCGCGCTGGAACTTGTAACCGATATAATAGCCGTGCACCGCTTCGTCGCGGATGATCAGCCGGATCATGTCGGCCGTGTTGGTCAGCTTGGCGCGGCTCGACCAGTACATCGGCAGGTAGAAGCCGGAATAGAACAGGAAGCTTTCGAGGAAAACGCTCGCAACCTTTTTCTTCAACGGATCACCGGAGCGATACTGCTCCATGATCAGCGTCGATTTCCGCTGCAGGAATTCGTTCTCCTCCGACCAGCGATAGGCGTCGTCGACATCGGGCGTCGAGCACAGCGTCGAGAAGATCGACGAATAGGAGCGCGCATGCACCGCCTCCATGAAGGAGACGTTGGAAAGCACCGCCTCCTCATGCGGCGTAGCCGCATCCTCCATCAGCCGGATGGAACCGACGCCGTTCTGGATCGTGTCGAGCAGCGTCAATCCGGTGAAGACGCGGACGGTCAGCTGCTGTTCGGCCGCCGTCAGCGTTGCCCAGGAGGGAATGTCGTTGGAAAGCGGCACCTTTTCCGGCAGCCAGAAGTTGCCGGTGAGCCGGTTCCAGACTTCGAGATCCTTATCGTCCTCGATGCGGTTCCAGTTGACGGCGCGCACGCGGGAAGCGGGTTTGATTTGCATGTTCATTAGGTGGTCCCTCTTGAGGAATATGTCTGGGCGCCCCTCATCCGCCTGCCGGCACCTCTCCCCGCCAGCGGGGCGAAGGGGATATGCCGCACCCTTTTCCGTCTTTTATTGCCGGTTCGTGTGGCAAGTCCCCTCTCCCCGTCAGAACGGGAAGAGGGTTAGGGTGAGGGGCAAATGCTCCGGAGCGAAATATCAAATCACAGCGTGCAGGATACGCAGCCCTGCACCTCGGTGCCGGACAGCGCCATCTGGCGAAGGCGGATGTAGTAGATCGTCTTGATGCCCTTCTTCCAGGCATGGATCTGCGCCTTGTTGATGTCGCGCGTCGTTGCCGTGTCGCGGAAGAACAAGGTCAGCGACAGGCCTTGGTCGACATGCTGGGTCGCCGCCGCATAGGTGTCGATGATCTTCTCCGGCCCGATTTCATAGGCATCCTGATAATAATCGAGATTGTCGTTGGTCATGAATGGCGCCGGATAATAGACGCGGCCGATCTTGCCTTCCTTGCGGATCTCGATCTTCGAGACGATCGGATGGATCGAGGAGGTCGAGTGGTTGATATAGGAGATCGAGCCTGTCGGCGGCACCGCCTGCAGGTTCTGGTTATAGAGGCCGGAGGCCATCACCGCCTTCTTCAACGCGGCCCAGTCTTCCTGCGTCGGAATGTGAATGCCTGACGTCTCGAACAGCGCCCTCACCGTCTCCGTCGCCGGCTCCCAGCGCTGCTCCGCATATTTGTCGAAATATTCGCCGGAGGCATATTTCGAGTCCTCGAAGCCCTTGAAGCTCTGGCCCCGCTCGACCGCCAGCAGGTTCGAGGCGCGGATTGCGTGATAGGTCACCGTATAGAAATAGATATTGGTGAAATCGACGCCTTCCTCGGAGCCGTAGAAGATGCGTTCGCGGGCGAGATAACCGTGCAGGTTCATCTGGCCGAGGCCGATCGCATGGCTCTCGTCATTGCCCTTCTCGATCGAGGGAACCGAAGAGATGTGGCTCATGTCGGAAACAGCCGTCAGCGCCCGGATCGAGGTTTCGATCGTCTTGCCGAAATCGGCCGAATCCATTGCCGCCGCGATATTCAGCGAGCCGAGATTGCAGGAAATGTCCTTGCCGAGATGCTTGTAGGAGAGGTCGTCATTATATTCGCTCGCCTCGCTCACCTGCAGGATCTCCGAGCAGAGATTGCTCATCGAGATGCGCCCGGCGATCGGGTTCGTCCGGTTCACTGTGTCCTCGAACATGATGTAGGGATAGCCGCTCTCGAACTGGATTTCGGCAAGCACCTGGAAGAATTCGCGCGCCTTGATCTTCTTCTTGGAGATGCGGGCTTCGTCCGCCATCTCGCGGTACTTTTCCGTCACCGAAATCTCGGTGAAGGGCACGCCATAGACGCGCTCCACGTCATAGGGCGAGAACAGGTACATGTCCTCGTTGTTCCTCGCGAGTTCGAAGGTGATGTCGGGCACGACGACGCCGAGCGAAAGCGTCTTGATGCGGATCTTCTCGTCGGCATTTTCGCGCTTGGTATCGAGGAAGCGCATGATATCGGGGTGGTGGGCATTGAGATAGACGGCCCCCGCGCCCTGCCGTGCGCCGAGCTGGTTGGCATAGGAGAAACTGTCTTCGAGCAGCTTCATGACAGGGATGATGCCCGACGATTGGTTCTCGATATGCTTGATCGGCGCGCCCGCCTCGCGGATATTCGTCAGCGACAGCGCCACGCCGCCGCCGCGCTTCGACAATTGCAGCGCCGAATTGATCGACCGGCCGATCGATTCCATATTGTCTTCGACGCGCAGCAGAAAGCAGGAAACCAGTTCGCCGCGCTGCTTCTTGCCGGCATTGAGGAAGGTCGGCGTCGCCGGCTGGAAGCGGCCGGAAATGATCTCGTCGACCATGTCGCGGGCAAGGGTCTCGTCGCCGCGCGCCAAGGCCAGCGCCACCATGCAGATGCGGTCCTCATAGCGCTCGAGATAGCGCTTTCCGTCGAAGGTCTTCAGCGTATAGCTGGTGTAATATTTGAAGGCGCCGAGGAAGGTCGGGAAACGGAACTTCTTGGCATAGGCCTGGTCGAACAGATCCCGCACGAAATTGAAGGAATACTGGTCGAGAACCTCCTGCTCGTAATAGCCCTCGGTCACGAGGTAATCGAGCTTTTCCCGGAGATTGTGAAAGAACACCGTGTTCTGGTTCACATGCTGCAGGAAATACTGCTTGGCCGCCATTCGATCCTTGTCGAGCTGGATCCGCCCCTGATCGTCATAGAGGTTCAGCATCGCATTCAGCGCGTGGTAGTCGAGCGTTTCCGCCGCTTTCAAAGGGCGTTCGCCGGCGGGATGAGCAAAAGTGTTATGCGGTTTTGCGCCCGCATCCCGCGTCAGAGTTGTTCCCGTGTCCAAAACCGTTCCATTCCGTGTTTGACGTTGGCGACATCCGCTTCTGTGCCCAGCAGTTCGAACCTGTAGAGGTAAGGCACCTGGCACTTCCTTGAGATCACGTCGCCGGCGAGCCCGTATGTTTCGCCGAAATTGCTGTTGCCCGCGGCAATCACGCCGCGGATGTGTCCTCGATTTTCCGTATCGTTGAGGAAACGGATCACCTGCTTGGGAACGGCATCCTTGCCGCCGTCGCCGCTATAGGTCGGCACGATCAGCACGAAGGGTTCGCGGATATGGAACGCGTCCGCGCCACTTGACGGAATGCGCGCCGCGCGCAGTCCGAGCTTGGCGACGAACCGATGGGTGTTCTCGGACCGGCTGGAATAATAGACGATCAGGCCCATCGCCTTTCCTCAGGAAAGCGCGCTGATCATGTCGGGACGGAAGCCGGCCCAATGCCGCTCGCCGGCGATGACGACAGGCGCCTGCATGTAGCCGAGGCTGCGGACCCGATCGAGCGCTTCGGCATCCTCAGAGATATCGACGATGTCATAATCGACGCCCAACCGGTCGAGGGCGCGGTAGGTGGCAGTGCACTGGACGCAGGCAGGCTTGCTGTAGACGGTAATGGTCATGATATTCCTCGTGACGACGCGATTGGGACGCAGGACATTGATCGGAAATCTGTCGATATCCGTCGAAAAATCTCTGGTGATTTGAGCTATGCGGCTGTTTAGCCGCTGGGCGTACTCCGCCCTCTACCTCTAGCGGGTGGCGGCCTGAACTGAGATACTGACATGACTTCACCCCGAAGTGGCTCAATGCGAAGGTTTCGGGGGCGGAGGCTCGGGCCCGCGAAACGCGATGCGGACATTCCCCGCAGCCATGCAACGCGACCTTCCGGACACCCCGCCCGTGGACGTTTCGTTCGAGGCAGGTCTCCTGGCTCACGGGTCAAAGCACCCTGCCCCAGCCTTCCCGGAGCATCATGCTCCAGTGACCTGAAATCGGACAGTTGCTCGCCGCTTACAGTTGCGGGGGCAGCTCCGGCATTGCCGCGCCATGATGGCGAAGCGCACCGTATTCCCGTCTTAGCCGCCGATCCTCACGAATCGACGGAACCTCGAACACTAGATATGGTACGCGAATCGCTGATTGCGTCAACAGATTGTTGTGGCGGCACAGCAATGGCGACAACGAATCGCCGTGCCTGTGTATGATGTGGATAACGAAGCGTTAACGGAAAAGCGCTGTGGAGAACCCGTTCATAAAAGGAGCCCGCAAAAGCCGGCTCCTCGAGATGTTGCGGAGATTTAAGCGCCCCTCACCGACCCATGGTCCGCAACACATGAGCGGCGGCGACCATGTTGACGAGCGCCGGACGCACTTCTTCCCATTTGCGGGTCTTCAGGCCGCAATCCGGATTGACCCATAATTGCCCATCGGAAAGCCGACCGCGGGCAAGCTGCATGAGCTCGGTCATCTCGCCGACCTCGGGAACGCGCGGCGAATGGATATCGTAGACGCCGGGGCCGATTTCGTTCGGATATTTGTAGCTTCGGAAGGCTTCCAGCAGCTCCATCTTCGAACGGGAAGTCTCGATGGAGATGACGTCGGCATCCATCGCGGCAATGGCATCGATGATCTGGTTGAACTCCGAATAGCACATATGCGTATGGATCTGCGTCTGGTCGGCAACGCCGGTCGAGCACAGGCGGAAGCTTTCCACCGCCCAGTCGAGATAGGTCTTCCAATCGGCCTTTCGCAGCGGCAGGCCTTCGCGAAGGGCTGCCTCGTCGATCTGGATCATCGCCGCGCCCGCCTTTTCGAGATCGATCACCTCGTCGCGGATCGCCAGCGCGATCTGCCGGCTGACATCTGCACGCGCAAGATCGTCGCGGACGAAGGACCAGTTGAGGATCGTCACCGGTCCCGTCAGCATGCCCTTCACTGGCTTTTCCGTCAGCGACTGCGCGTAGCGCCACCATTCCACCGTCATCGGCTTCGGGCGTGAGACGTCGCCGAAGATGATCGGCGGGCGGACATAGCGCGAACCGTAGCTCTGCACCCAGGCATGGGCGGTGAAGGCGAAGCCTGAAAGCTGTTCGCCGAAATACTGCACCATGTCGTTGCGCTCGAACTCGCCGTGAACAAGCACGTCGAGGCCGATCTCCTCCTGCCAGCGGATCGCCGATTCCGTCTCTTTTTTCAGGAAGACTTCGTAGTCGGCTTCGCTGATTGCACCCTTTGCATAGGCCGCGCGCGACTTGCGCACTTCCGATGTTTGCGGGAACGAGCCGATCGTCGTTGTCGGGAAGAGCGGCAGTCGCAATCGGTCACCCTGAAGCGCTTTGCGCGAGAGGAATGCGCGACCCCGGCGTTTCATCCTTCCGTCGATGCCTGCCACTCGCGCCGTAACTGCGGCATCATGAACCCTCGAGGAAGAGGCGCGGGCAGCGACGGCGCGCAAAGACGCTTCAAGGGCACCGATGACGCCGCTCCGGTCCAAGGCCCCGCTGCCGAGCACGGCAAGCTCGTCCAGCTTCTGCGTCGCAAAGGCGAGCCATGTTTTCAGCTCGCCATCGAGCCCTGTTTCCAGCTCGAGGTCGATCGGAACGTGAAGAAGGGAGCAGGACGGCGCGATTTGAAGTCGATGCTCACCTAACCTGGAAACCAACGGCACGATCCTGTTCAGGATGGCGTTGAGATCGGCCCGCCAAATGTTGCGTCCGTCGATGACACCGAGCGACAGCACGAGGCTGTCCGGCGCCTTTTCCAGGAGGATCTCGATCTGCTGCGGCCCGCGCACCAGATCGACATGAAGGCCTGCGACCGGCAACTTAAGTGCGGCCGGAAGATTGTCGCCCATATCGCCGAAAAAGCCGACAAGCATGATCTTGAGATCCGGCACTACTTCGCCGAGTGCCCGATAGGTCTGGCTGAGCGCGGCGCGCTCTCTGTCAGAAAGATCGAGGACGAGGCATGGCTCGTCGACCTGTACCCAGTCGGCACCCGCCGCTCTCAACTCGGCAAATATCCTGGCATAGACCGGCAGCAGCCGATCGAGCAGTTCGACCGTGCCGAACCCTTCCTCCGTGGATTTGGCGAGCTTCAGGAAGGTGACCGGCCCGAGAATGACCGGCCGCGTGTGAATGCCGAGCGCCTTCGCCTCCAGGAACGCCTCCAGCGGCTTGTTCGCCGTCAGCGTGAAGGGCTGGTCACGCCTGAGTTCCGGAACCATGTAGTGGTAGTTGGTGTCGAACCATTTCGTCATCTCCAGCGCCGGCACCCCGTGGCCGTGGTGGAGATGGCCGCAATCGCCGTGATGGCTCTCGCCGGTCGAGCCGCGCGCCATCGCGAAATATGTGTCGAGATCGACCGGGCCGCCTTGCCATCCATAGACGGCCGGGATCGCGCCTACCATCGCCGCGAGATCGAGAACGTGATCGTAAAGCGAGAAGTCATTGGAGGGGATGACGGCGATCCCCTTCTGCTGCTGAAGCTTCCAGTTCTCGGCGCGCAGCTTTTTCGCCGTTTCCAGAAGTGCGGCCGCGTTGCTCTTGCCGGCCCAATAGCTTTCCAGCGCAAATTTCAGTTCGCGATGGCTTCCAATTCTTGGAAACCCGAGATTTGCAGTCTTGATGCTCATTTCCTTACCCCGAGGGTTATGGGCAAGGCATTGGCGAGACGCATCGACGAACGGACGCAAGGGTACCGTTTCGCAGAAAGCGGCACACCGGGACACCTCGCCCGTGGACGTTATCAATCGCGGCAGGTCTCCTGGCTTGCGGGTCGCTGCCACCGTCCAGTCTTCCCGGGCGTCTCCCCAGTGACGTCAATTGGACGGCGGCTCTCCGCCTACAGTTGCGGGGGCAGCTTCGGATTGGGCGCTGGGCACCGCACCGAATTCCCTCTTAGCTCCGGACCGAATCCGGAGAACCACGATGCCGCTAGAATGCGCCCGCAAGTGGATATCGTCAATAGACATAAAGGAATGTTTATATCTTTATCCGAAGCAACCGCAGCGCGTTGATCGTCACCAGTACGGTAGCGCCGGTATCGGCAAGGATCGCTGGCCAGAGCCCGGTGATGCCAGCGATCGTCGTCACCAGAAACACCGCCTTCAGCCCGAGTGCGATGGTGATATTCTGCAGGATGTTGCGCATCGTGCGTTTGGAAAGTTCGATCATCCGCGCCACGTCGCCAACGCGTCCGTGCAGCACGGCGGCATCCGCCGTCTCCAGCGCCACATCGGTGCCGCCGCCCATGGCGATGCCGATATCGGCAGCGGCCAGCGCCGGAGCATCGTTGATGCCGTCGCCGACCTTGGCGACGATGAAGCCCTGGCGCTTCAATTCGCCGACGACCCGCTGCTTGTCCTCCGGCATCATCTCGCCGCGCCAGTCGATGCCGAGCATGCCGGCAACGGCTGCTGCCGTCCGCTTGTTGTCGCCCGTCAACATCATCGCCTTGACGCCTGCTGATTTGAGGGCAGCGAGCCCGGCCTCGGCATCCTCACGCGGCTCGTCGCGCATGGCGATCAGGCCGGCCGCAATACCGTTGACGAGCAGCACCGACACGCTCTTGCCCTCGTCGTTCAGCGCCGTGATGCGTGCATCCTGTTCCGCGCTGAGCGTCCCGCGCTCGCGGGCGGCAGGCGGCGACAGCAGATCCAGCGTCTCACCGCCGACTTTGCCGCTGACACCCTTGCCCGGCAGCGCTTCCAGCTCGAAGGCCGGCGGCACGGGAACGCCGTCCGCCTTGGCGCGGTTGAGGATCGCCAGCGCCAGCGGATGGCTGGAACCCCGCTCCAGCACCGCCGCGCGCGACAGCACCTGCGCCTCGCTCAGGCCAAAGGAAATGATGTCAGTCACCTGAGGCTTGCCTTCCGTCAGCGTGCCTGTCTTGTCGAAGGCGACCATCGTCACCTTGCCGAGCGTTTCCAGCACCGCGCCGCCCTTCATCAAGAGTCCGCGCCGCGCACCTGATGAAAGCGAAGCGGCGATCGCCGCCGGCGTCGAGATGACGAGCGCGCAAGGGCAGCCGATCAAGAGGATGGCAAGGCCCTTATAGACCCATTCGCCCCACGGCCCAGCGAACAGCAGCGGCGGAACGACCGCGACGAGCGCTGCGACCACGACCACGCCGGGCGTGTAATAGCGCGAAAACCGATCGATGAAGCGTTCGGTCGGCGCCTTCGATTCCTGCGCTTCCTCCACCAGTTTGACGACGCGGGCGATGGTATTGTCGGCCGCGGCCGCCGTGACGCGAACCCTGAGCACCGCATCGCCATTCACCGTGCCGGCGAAAACGACGGCATCGACGCCCTTGCGCACCGGCGTGCTCTCGCCCGTCACCGGCGCCTCGTCGATCGCACTCTCGCCTGAGATGATGATGCCGTCCGCGGAGATCCGGTCGCCGGGACGCACCATGATGATGGCGCCGACCGCAAGGCTTTCGGCCGGCACCTCCCGTGTCTGCCCATTGTCTTCAAGCAGCGCACTCTTCGGCACCAGACCCGTCAGCGACTGGATGCTTTCGCGCGCCTTGCCCGCAGCCACCCCTTCCAGCAATTCGCCGACGAGGAACAGGAACACGACGGTTGCCGCTTCCTCCCCGGCATTGATGATGACGGCGCCGACGGCGGCAATCGTCATCAGCATCTCGATCGAAAAGGGCGTACCTGAGAGAGCTGCCATGACGGCGCGGCGCGCGATCGGCACCAGCCCGACCAACATGGCGACGATGAAGGCGTAGGGCGCGATCGCAGGCACCAGATGGCCGACGGCGTAGGCGACAACGAGCGCCACGCCCGAAAGAATGGTCAGCCGGCCTTTCTTGCGCTGCCACCACGGACCGGCCATCGGCGCATGGTCGTGCCCATGCAGGCCTTCGATTTCCTTTTCGCCGTGATCATGGTCATGGCTCGCATGATCGTGGTTTGCATGATCGTGGTTTGCATGATCGTGATCATGACCTGCGTGATCGTGGCCTTCATGGCCGTGATCATGGCCGGCATGATCGCCGTGATCGTGGTCGTCATAATGGTGTGAGCCGTGTTCCCGCGCAGGCGCAGCGCTTCCAGCAAGCGGCGCGACGGAATAGCCGAGCCCCATCACCCTCTTCTCGATCACCTTGAGATCGCTGCTGCCATCGTGCCGGACGGTCATCGTGCCCGCCATCACCGAGACGGAAACATCGGCGACACCCGCCACGCGTCTGACCGCCGTATCGATCTTGGTTGCGCAGGCGGCGCAATCCATGCCGCCAACCCGGTATCGTGTCTCGCTCTCAGCCATCATCCGCTTCCTTGTCAAACAGAAGCATCTCTCCTACATCCTCTAGCGACTAGAGGTGCAAGAGGAAAATCATGAAAAAGATCACGATTGGTGAAGCTGCGCGCCAAAGCGGCGTCAAGGTACCGACAGTCCGTTATTATGAGAGCATCGGCCTGCTCGCGGCGCCGAGCCGCAGCGAGGGCAACCAGCGCTCCTTCGAGCCTGCCGATATCAGCCGTCTCGCCTTCATCCGCCATGCCCGTGAGCTCGGCTTCGAGATCGAGGCGATCCGCACGCTGCTCACCCTGCAGGATGATCCGCACCAGTCCTGCGCCTCGGCCGACGCCATCGCCAAGGCCCGCCTCATCGAGGTCGAGCAGCGCATCCGCAGCCTGATGGCGCTGAAGGCCGAGCTGGAAACCATGGTGGAAGGCTGCGGCCACGGCCGCGTCGACCAATGCCGCGTCATCGAGGTGCTCGCCGACCACGGCCAGTGCACGCATCCGCACCACTGACCGCTGCCCTTGCAGGCGGTCCCCGCTCGCGCCAAAACTGAATGCAGACAGAATCGGGCGAAGACATCAATGAACCAGAAGCGGATCGCGATCATCGGCGGCGGCCCGGCCGGTCTCGCGGCTGCCGAGCTGCTTTCCCGTCCCGGTCATGCGGTGACGGTCTACGACGCCATGCCGACCCTCGCCCGCAAGTTCCTCTTGGCCGGCAAGTCGGGTCTCAACATTACCCATTCCGAGGATTATGCCCGTTTCACCACGCGCTTCGGCGCGGCCTCTGCCCATCTGCGCCCCGCTCTTGATGCCTTTACCCCTGATGACATCAGGGATTGGGCAGCAGGGCTCGGGACCGAGACCTTCGTCGGCTCGTCCGGCCGGGTGTTCCCGAAGGTGATGAAGGCCTCTCCTTTGCTGCGCGCCTGGCTCAGGCGGCTGGAGGCACAGGGCGCCACGCTGCGCACCCGCCACCGCTGGACCGGTTTTGCCGAAGACGGCTATGTTTTCGAAACGTCCGAAGGGCGCAGCATCGTCCATTGTGACGCAGCCCTGCTCGCGCTCGGCGGCGCAAGCTGGCCGCGCCTCGGCTCCGATGCAAGCTGGCTGACTCGGCTATCGGAAAGAGGCGTCGAGATCGAACCCTTTAAGCCCGCCAATTGCGGCTTCACCGTCGGCTGGAGCGGAAGCTTCAGCGAGCGTTTCGCCGGCGAGCCGGTAAAGTCGGTCACCGCAACATCCGAGGCCGGCACGTTTCCCGGCGAATTCGTCATCACCGGGAGCGGCATCGAGGGCAGCCTGATCTATGCCCACACCGCCAGCCTCCGCGACCGGCTGCTGACCCACGGCAGCGCTGCCCTGACGCTCGACCTCGCACCCGGCCGCACCATCGAGAGGCTGAGCCGCGACCTTGCCCGGCAGGATGCCAAATCGAGCTTTTCAAACCGCCTGCGCAAGGGCGCTGGCCTCGACGGCGTCAAGGCGGCGCTGCTGCGCGAACTCGCTCCCGAGCGCGACCGCACCGATCCCGAACGTCTCGCCGGCATGATCAAGGCCCTGCCGGTGCCGGTGATCGAAACCCGCCCGATCGCCGAAGCGATCTCCTCGGCCGGCGGCATCCGCTGGAGCGGCATCGACGACAGCTACATGTTGAAGGCGCTGCCGGGCACCTTCGCCGCCGGTGAGATGCTCGACTGGGAAGCGCCGACCGGCGGCTATCTCCTCACCGCCTGCCTGGCGACCGGCCGGGCGGCAGCACGCGGCATAGAAGCCTGGTTGCAGTGCAGAGCATGATGCCGAAAAGTGTGATCGGTTTTCGGACGACATCATGCTCCAACTCTTAACTTAGAACAGGATTCAGATTTTAGGCCGACCCGGCCTAAAATGATCCTGTTCTAGGCGCAGGCAGTCATCAGCACCGAGTAAGGTCATCCCTGGATCAGGCCGAGGCCGGACGGAATGTCATGGCGAGCCCATTCATGCAGTAGCGAAGCCCGGTTGGCTTCGGGCCGTCATCGAAGACATGGCCGAGATGCCCACCGCAGCGGCTGCAGTGCACGGCATTGCGCACCATGCCGAAAGTCGTGTCGCTCGTGGTGCCGACGGCTTTTTCGAGCGGCGCCCAGAAGCTCGGCCAGCCGGTGCCGCTGTCGAATTTGGTGGTCGATGAAAAGAGGTCCTGGTCGCAGCCGGCGCAGGCGAAATTGCCCTTTCGCTCCTCATGCAGCAAGGCACTGGTGAAGGGCTGTTCCGTCCCCGCCCGGCGCAGGATGACATATTGATCCGGCGTCAGCAGCTTGCGCCATTCCTCGTCGGTATGCGTCACAGCAAACGTCTCGGCGGCGATCGCCTTGCCGGCCAGGCCCAAGTGAACCGCAAACACCCCAAAAGCGGCGCCCATCAGCAACAATCGTCTATTCAGCATGGTCGGATCTCCTCGTCTGGCAAACCTTGCTTCCGTATAGAACTACGAGAGAGAGGGGTCATTTGTTACGCCATGGCCGCCCAAACACCGAAATGTGATTTCCGCCATTGTCGTCAGGAAGAGCCGCATGCTGACGACCGCCAGTACCGGCCGATTGCAAACCAGCCGCTTTTCCATCAGAATGTGCTGAACTTCGGTGGGAGGAGCCGATGCACGAACACTCAGCGCACGCCGAGCACGTCTACACGTCTGCCCAGCGCGATTCTGCGGCGGCCAGTTCTCCCGTTGTCGCCTCATGGCGGCGGTGCATGACCATGCACCAGCTCGCCCCCGAGGACCAGCGGGCTCCACTGCGCCTCACCGACCAGGAATTCCGCCGCGCGCGCGAGCAGTCCGAACAGCTGATCGCCAGCGCGACGGAAGAGCTCGATCGTCTCTTTACCACCGTTGGCAGGGCCGGCTGCTGCCTGCTTCTGACCGACAAGAACGGCATCGCCCTGGAGCGCCGGGGCGCTGCCGGCGACGACAAGGAATTCCGCGAACTCGGCCTCTGGACCGGCTCGGTGTGGACAGAGGCCAGCATCGGCACCAACGGCATCGGCACCGCACTTGCCGACGAGCGTGCCGTCGCCATCTTCCGCGATCAGCATTTTTTCTGCTCGAATACCAGCCTCAGCTGCACGACGGCGCCGATCCGCGATCATCGTGGCCGGGTGGCAGCAGCCCTCGACATCTCCACATGCCGCGAAGACGTCAACGAAATGACGCTGGCAATCCTGACACAGACCGTACGCGATGCGGCAATGCGCATCGAACTCAACCTTTTCCGCTCGGCCTTTGCCGGCGCGCGTTTCCTGATGGTCCCGGCCGGCGCCAATTCCGCCGCCGCCCTGCTTGCCGTCGACAGGCACGATCTGGTGCTCGGCGCGACGCGCGCCGCCCGCATCGCACTGCAGTTGGACGACAAGCGCATCGCCGCCGGCATTCCTGCCGCCGATGCCCTGCACGAAGCCCGAGTCTCCCAGCAGGACGAGATCGTCGAGGCGGAGAAGGCGGCACTGCTGCGGGCGCTGTCGCGCGCCGGCGGCAATGTCTCGCAGGCTGCGATCGCGCTTGGCATCAGCCGCGCAACGCTGCACAGGAAGATGAAGAAGCTCGATCTCCACTGATCAGGGTAAAGGTTCCGCACCTGGAGCAATCGTGACGCGATGCTGTCGCAGGTCTGCGACACTGTGCACTGCGGTATGGAAGACCCACCCTATTCCCTCCGCCAAAATATGCACATTTTCCTCCCACTGGTTCGTTTGGGAACCTGGATCATCAAGGGAGGATGACATGCTTCATCAGAAAATCGTCGAGTCGCCGTTCAAACTGAAATACGGCAACTATATCGGCGGCGAATGGCGCGAGCCGGTCGAGGGGAAATACTTCGAAAACCTCACGCCCGTCACCGGCGGCAAGCTCTGCGACATTCCCCGCTCCAATGAAAAGGACATCAATCTCGCGCTCGACGCCGCCCATGCGGCTAAGGAAAAATGGGGCCGCACCTCTGCGGCGGAGCGCTCCAATATCCTCATGAAGATCGCCCAGCGTATGGAAGACAAGCTGGAATTGCTCGCCCAGGCCGAGACCTGGGACAACGGCAAGCCGATCCGCGAAACCATGGCCGCCGACATTCCGTTGGCGATCGACCACTTCCGCTACTTCGCCTCCTGCATTCGCGCCCAGGAAGGTTCGATCGGCGAGATCGACCACGATACCGTCGCCTATCACTTCCATGAGCCGCTCGGCGTCGTCGGCCAGATCATTCCGTGGAACTTCCCGATCCTGATGGCCACCTGGAAGCTGGCACCTGCGCTTGCCGCCGGCAACTGCGTCGTGCTGAAGCCCGCCGAACAGACACCGGCCTCAATCCTGCTCTGGGCCGAACTCGTCGGCGATCTCCTGCCACCCGGCGTGCTCAACATCGTCAACGGTTTCGGCCTCGAAGCCGGCAAGCCGCTGGCGACCAGCCAGCGCGTCGCCAAGATCGCCTTCACCGGCGAGACGACGACAGGCCGGTTGATCATGCAATATGCCAGCCAGAACCTCATTCCGGTGACGCTGGAGCTTGGCGGCAAATCGCCGAACATCTTCTTCGCCGATGTGATGGCCGAAGACGACGACTTCCTCGACAAGGCGCTCGAAGGCTTTGCGATGTTTGCCCTCAACCAGGGCGAAGTCTGCACCTGCCCGAGCCGCGCCCTCGTCCAGGAATCCATCTACGACCGCTTCATGGAAAAGGCCGTCAAACGCGTCGAGGCGATCAAGCAGGGCAACCCGCTCGACACCGCGACAATGATCGGCGCCCAGGCCTCGACGGAGCAGCTGGAAAAGATCCTCGCCTATCTCGATATCGGCAAGCAGGAAGGCGCGGAAGTGCTGACCGGCGGCTCGCGCAACGATCTCGGCGGCGAGTTGGCGAATGGCTATTACGTCAAGCCGACGATCTTCAAGGGTCACAACAAAATGCGTGTGTTCCAGGAAGAAATCTTCGGACCGGTTGTTTCGGTCACGACCTTCAAGAACGAGAAGGAAGCGCTCGAAATCGCCAACGACACGCTCTACGGTCTCGGCGCCGGTGTCTGGAGCCGAGACGCCAATCGCTGCTACCGCTTCGGCCGCGAGATTCAGGCCGGCCGCGTCTGGACCAACTGCTACCACGCCTATCCGGCCCATGCCGCCTTCGGCGGCTACAAGCAGTCGGGCATCGGCCGTGAAACCCACAAGATGATGCTCGATCACTACCAGCAGACCAAGAACATGCTGGTGAGCTACAGCCCGAAGGCACTCGGCTTCTTCTGAGATACTCAGCATGACGGGAGGGTCTTAAACCCCTCCCCAACCCCTCCCCACAAGGGGGGGCTTACCATGCGGCCCTCGCTGTATTCACTCTTGAGGCGCAGCATATGCAGCCGGCTTGTTGTTTTGCCAGCCGGTGCCACAGCTTAGCCCCTCCCCCTTGTGGGGAGGGGAGTTCTCCCCCAAAACTTTGGAGGC
The DNA here is from genome assembly GCF_017357285.1 of Rhizobium ruizarguesonis. Lineage (NCBI taxonomy): Bacteria > Pseudomonadati > Pseudomonadota > Alphaproteobacteria > Hyphomicrobiales > Rhizobiaceae > Rhizobium > Rhizobium ruizarguesonis. The sequence continues at coordinate 4,509,493 of NZ_CP071678.1, forward strand.
AGCCATGGAAACCACCGTCAACGGCGAAGCGCGTGTTCTCGCAACCGACACAGCTCTCGATTTGATCGCAGAAATAAAGCGGGATCATCCCGAGATCCTCTTCCACCAGTCCGGCGGCTGCTGCGACGGCTCGTCGCCGATGTGTTATCCGGCTAACGAATTCATGATCGGCGACAGCGACGTCAGGCTCGGCGAGATCGGCGGCGTGCCGGTCTATATCAGCGCCAGTCAGTTCGAGGCGTGGAAGCATACGCAGCTGATCATCGACGTCGTTCCCGGCCGCGGCGGCATGTTCTCGCTCGACAATGGCCGCGAGAAACGCTTCCTGACTCGTTCCCGCCTCTTCGGCGGCGGCGAGGCCTGCGCAGTGCCTGATGTCAAGGTCAGGGCGGTCTGATGCTGTCGCCCGCCGGGTGGGAATTTCGCCTGTAGTATTCCCATAGTACCTGCTCTCCACAGCTCTTTGCTAATCTCCGCCAGTTGGTTTCAAAGGGAGGAAACGATGCCAGCCTCAAAGATCCTGATGATCACCGGTGACTTCACCGAAGATTACGAAACGATGGTGCCGTTCCAGACGTTGCTTGCCTGCGGCTATACCGTCCATGCCGTTTGCCCCGGCAAGAACGCCGGCGAGACTGTCGCCACCGCCATCCATGATTTCGAGGGCGACCAGACCTATTCGGAAAAACGCGGCCATAATTTCACGCTGAACGCCACCTTCGACAGCGTGCGCGCCGAAGATTACGATGCCCTCGTCATTCCCGGCGGCCGTGCGCCCGAATATCTGCGCCTCAACGCCGACGTCATCAAATCCGTCCGGCACTTCTTCGACGCCGGAAAACCCGTTGCCGCCATCTGCCACGGCGCGCAGCTGCTTGCCGCTGCCGGTGTGCTGAAGGGCCGGACCTGCTCGGCCTATCCAGCCTGCCGGCCGGAAGTCGAACTTGCCGGCGGCATCTATGCCGATATCGAAATCACCGATGCAGTCTCGGACGGCAATCTGGTCACGGCGCCCGCCTGGCCGGCGCATCCGTCGTGGCTGCGCCAGTTCATGGCCGTGCTCGATGCCACAGCACTGCTCGAAACCAACGCCGCCTGAGGAGGGCGGCACTGGGGAGGACGATATGTGTGAACTCTTCATCAAGGCGGATGCTCGGCTCTGGGAAAGCACCACCCGGTCGCTGCGCATCGACGGCATGGTCACCAGCGTCAGGTTGGAGAACTTCTTCTGGGCGAAGCTGGAGGAAATCGCCCGGCGTGACGGCATGAATGTCGTCCAGCTGATCACCCGGCTGCATCATGAATCGATCGATGCCGGCCACGATCTCGGCAACTTCACGTCCTTCCTGCGGGTCTGCTGCGCTCGCTATCTCGACCTGCAGCTCACCGGTGACATCCCGGCAGATGTCACCCGTCCGATCTCAGGCCTCGACGCACCTGTCATCCTCGGCCGCGAACGGGCGAAGTATCACTGAAATCAGATCCGACAGACGATCAAGGACGAACGGCCCGCGGATAGCTCCGCGGGCCGTTCCGCAAACATCTGACCTTGTCCTGGGCGGCGGGCTTGCGCTGCCGCGCAGCCTGGATCAACAATGTGGGCAGCGTCCAGCGCGGGCACCGTCAGGAGATCGATTGCCATGAACGAACAGAAAGCCGTGATCGTGACGGGAGCCGGCGGCAACCTCGGCAGCGCTGTTGTCCGCGAGCTTGCCAGCGCCGGCGCAAAACTCGTCTGCATGAACCGTTCGGGCAATGAGCTGGAAGCCTTGGCCGGCGATCTTCCAGCTTCCACCGAATTTCTGTCGATCGCGGGAACGGATCTCACCGATTATGCCTCCTGCGCCGCCGCTGTCGCCCGGGCCGTCAAGCGCTTCGGCGGCGTTAGCGCGTTGGTCAACACCGTCGGCGGTTTCCAGATGGGACCGGTCGGGCCGGAGGCACCCGCGCAGTGGGAGACGATGATGACCGCAAACGCCCGCACTGCCTTGACGATCAGCGCCGCGGTTCTCCCGACCATGAAGGCCGCGGGCTACGGCCGCATCGTTCATATCGCCGCCGCACCCGGCCTGAAGGCCGGCGCCAAGCAGGCCGCTTACGCCGCCTCCAAAGCCGCCGTCATCCGGCTGACCGAGGCGATCGCTGCCGAATGCCGCGACGACCGCATCACCGCCAACTGCATCCTGCCGGGCACGATCGACACGCCTGAGAACCGCGCGGCCATGCCCGATGCGAAGACGGACGGCTGGGTATCGCCGCAATCGATCGCCCGCCTCATCGCCTTCCTGATTTCGCCGGCAGCAGCTGTCGTGACCGGCGCGGCAATCCCGGCGACCGGCCGCGAATAATCGAAGACGCGGCGTGAGCAGCCGCCGCAACGCACTACAACCGCCCGCGCCGCGCGTTCGCCGGGCCTCGTCTTGCCCTCTGTTTTAGCAGTCCCTGTCAGGAAACAATGGATGATGAGAATAGAGACACCTGCAAGTTTTAGTCAGTGACACACGATCTGGCTTGAGGTTCGGTTCGCCTTAAGGCAGCCTCGTCTCGGCCTGCTCATGGGACGGGCAGGAGACAGTGGGCGGACACAATGGTTTTGATGATCGCATTGCGGCGACATTTGACGGAAGACGGGTGGCTTCAATGACGGACGGCCCGGCATTGCGCGCCGTCGGCGCAAACAGCCTGATACGCGAGGAATGGTTCCTGGGCGTCAGCGTCGCGACGAGCTTGGCGTTTTTTGTTTTCCAGGAGCAGCTCTTCGGGCAGCTTTCCGATCCGCTTTGGTTCACTGTCGTTTTCGCGTGGCTGTTTGCTGCCGTCCTTGGCTCCGCTCTGTCGGTTGTCCGGCACGCGGATCATTTGGCTGAGCGGCTGAAGGAGCCCTACGGCACGCTCATTCTGACGCTTGCCATCACCTCGATCGAGGTGATGGCAATATCAGCCGTCATGCTTCACGGCGAGAACAATCCCACGCTTGCGCGCGACACCCTGTTCGCAGTCGTCATGATCATCCTGAACGGCATGGTCGGCCTGTCCTTGCTGCTGGGCGCATGGCGGCGACCGGAACAACAGCATAACCTGCAGGGCGCCAACGCCTATCTCGGGGTCATCGTACCGCTGGCGACCCTAAGCCTGGTGATGCCGACATTTCTTGCGGGGCCGGACGGACAGCATCCATCTGCACCAAGACAACTGATACTGGGTATAATATCGGTCGGCCTTTACGCTACGTTTCTGTTTCTTCAGGCCGGCCGCCATCGCGACTATTTCACCGACGACAGCAACCGTCACGAGCGCATCAGTGAACGTGTCCCTCGACATGGACCGGTCTGGCCTCATGCCATTCTGCTTTTCGCCCATATGGGTCCTGTCGTCTTTCTAGTCGAACAGCTTGCCCGGCCGATCGATTACATTATCGAAACCCTGCATGCCCCAACCGCATTTGGCGGTGTTGTCATGGCCATCCTCGTCGCGACGCCTGAAGCAATCAGCGCCGTGCGTGCATCCATCGCCAATAATCTTCAGCGCTCCGTCAACATTTTCCTTGGTTCGGTGCTGTCGACGATCGGGCTGACGGTGCCGGCGATGCTCGTTGTCAGTCAGCTCTACGGACACCCCGTGACACTCGGCCTGGAGCATGGAGATCTGGTGATGCTCCTGCTCACTCTTGCTGTCAGCATCATCACCTTTGCCAGCGGCCGCACGCATCTCATGCAAGGCGCTGTCCATCTGGTGCTTTTCCTGGCTTACGTGTTGCTGATATTCCAGCAATGAAACCCGCCCGATGGCGGCCGCGCGAGATCAGGAAAGTAAAGAGTTCCGCGCTTGGTCTGTCTTCAGCTATGATGACGGGGGCTTTGCATAGCTTGCAAGCAATCGCGGTGGCTGCAGGACCTACATGGCGAATGGAGACCGGCCGTGGACTCACTGTTGGTTGGCGGGCTTGTATTTGTTTTTCTGTCGACGGCGACGTCGACAGGATTGATCGTGCGTGCCCGATTGCCCAATCACCATCTCAATGCGGAATCCAAGGACGTCATCAGGCTGGCGACCGCAGTAGTGGGAACGCTGTCGGCCTTGGCGCTCGGCCTTCTGATCGCATCCGCCAAGTCGTCCTATGACAATGCCGAAGTGGAGATGAGAACGGCAGCCGCACGGATACTGCTGCTTGATCGCGTCATGGCGCAATACGGGCCGGAAACCGACAATGCGCGTCAATTGCTGCGTGAACTCATCGAGAAACGGCTGAGCCGCGGCTGGACTGCCGAAACCACCGACGAGACATCCGGCAAGGCCGTGGGAGAATATCAGGATATAGAGACGGTTCAAAGCGACCTTCGATCGCTGGCGCCGAAGGATGCGGCGCAGCGCGCTCTCCAGGCCCGTGCTCTGGAGGTAAGCGGCATGGTGGCCGAAACCCACTGGCTGCTGGTCGAATCCGGGAAAGAGGGTTTGCCCTGGGCCTTCCTTACCGTTCTCGTCTGTTGGCTCTCGCTGCTTTTTGCGACCTTCGGACTGCAGGCGCCGGCCAATCCGACGGTGCTGTCAATTCTGTTCGTCTGCGCCCTATCTGTCGCGGGCGCGATCTTCCTGGTTTCGGATATGGCCAATCCATATGTCGGGCTGGTCCATGTTTCGGATGCGCCTTTGCGGTCCGCTATAGAGCGCCTCGGGAAACCCTAGCCACATCATGGCGTCCGTCGAGGATGAGCTTCGACACAGTTTAATTGTGCACCAGCAGCTATTGCAATTTTTAGCAATGCCGCGACATAATATCGCATGCCCGGAACTTTTCGGAGAGGGGCCGTCTCCGCCGAGGCACGCATGAAGACTACAGCGCCGCGCGTCTTTTCAGACGCGCAAAGGACGCTGTAGATCTTTGAAATTACTGCAGTAGGCTCGTAAACATCGGGGCGGCGGCAATGCGTGTGAGATTGTATCAGGGTCTGCACCTGTCTGTGGTGCTCGCCGGCATGGCAATTCTCGCTGGCTGTGAGGAAAGCGGCAACACTTACGTTGCCCCTCCTCCACCTCCGGTTCGAGTCGCCCAGCCGGTCCAGCAACCGGTGACGCTCTATTTCGAACTCACCGGCAATACGGCACCACTCAATTCCGTCGATATCGAGGCGCGCGTCCAAGGCTACGTCCAATCGATCGACTACCAGGACGGCATGACGGTGATGAAGGGCACCAAGCTCTTCGGAATTGAGCGCAACACTTATCAGGCGCAACTGGATCAGGCGAAGGCATCGCTCGCCTCGCAACAGGCGTCTCAGGTCGGCGCGCAACAGGAATACGACCGACAGCTCAATCTGTCGAAGCAACAAGTCACCACGCAGACCGCCGTCGATAGCGCCAAGGCGACGCTCGACGAGGCGAATGCGTCCATCCTCAACGCTCAGGCCAATCTCGATCTCGCGACGATCAACCTCGGATATACCGAAGTGCTTGCCCCCTTCGACGGTACCGTCACCGATCACCTCGTCGATATCGGCGCACTTGTCGGCGTATCAGGCCCCACCAAGCTTGCCAGCATCGTTCAGACGGATCCGCTTTATGCCTATTTCAACGTCAGCGAAACACAGGTGCTGATGATCAAGGAAACGCTGGCAAAGCAGGGACACACCTTCAAGCAGACGGATCTTCCGAGTTTCCCGGCAGAGCTCGGCCTGCAGACGGAAGAAGGCTACCCACACAAGGGACATCTCGATTATGTATCGCCGCAGCTCGATGCCTCCACAGGCACGCTTCAGGTACGCGCCCTGTTCGACAACAAGGACCGCGCCATGCTGCCCGGTCTCTTCGTGCGCGTTCGGGTGCCGGTCGGCCATAACGACAAGGCTCTGCTAGTGCGCGACGATGCGATCGGAACGAACCAGCTGGGCAGCTACCTGCTCGTTCTCGGTAAGGACGACGTCGTCGAGCAGAAACAGGTCAAGACCGGCCAGCGTGAAGGTTCGCTCCGTGTCATCGACTCTGGCCTCGATCCGGCCGACTGGGTCGTAACCCAAGGTATCCAGCAGGCCATCCCCGGCAGCAAGGTCACGCCCGAGAAGATGGAAATGAACCCGCCGGCAGCTGCCGCCGGCGATACCAAGGCAAAGACCACCACCACGCAATGAATTCGCCACCATGCTTCATCTGACCGTCTAAGGACAACAGCATGATCTCGCGCTTCTTCATCGAGCGACCGGTACTCGCCAACGTTCTGGCGTTGGTCTTCGTGCTCATCGGCGCGGTAGCCCTGTTCCAATTGCCAGTGGCGCAATATCCGAATGTCGTTCCGCCGACGGTGCAGGTGACGACGCGTTTTCCCGGTGCCAGCGCCAAGACCCTCGTCGATACCGTCGCCCTGCCGATCGAGCTGCAGGTCAACGGCGTGCAGGACATGCTCTACATGCAGTCGACGAGCGCCAGCGACGGCACCTATTCGCTGACAGTAACCTTTGCCATCGGAACGGATCCCGATCAAGCGCAGGTTCTGGTGCAAAACCGCGTCGCCATAGCAATGTCATCGCTTCCCGAAGCGGTGCAGGTTCAAGGCGTCACGACACAAAAGAAATCGACGGCGATTCTCGGCTTCGTCACCCTGACCTCACCCGACAGCCGCTATGACAGCCTCTTCCTGTCGAACTATGCCGTCATCAATCTGCAGAATGAACTCGCCCGCCTGCCGGGTGTCGGCAACGTCACCGTGTTCGGTGCCGGCCAGTATGCCATGCGTATCTGGATGGACCCGAACCTGCTGCAGGCGCGCGGTCTGACACCGCAGGATATCGTCAACGTGGTGCAGCAGCAGAGCCAGGAGGTCACCGCCGGCCAGATCGGCATTCCGCCGGTGCCGAAGGGGCAGATCTTTCAATACACGCTGAATGTCAACGGCCGGCTGAATGAGGCTGCCGACTACGAGAACATCATCGTCAAGGTCGAAAGCGGGGAAGGCGGCCGCGTCACGCGCATCCGCGATATCGGCCGCGTCGAACTCGGCGCGCAGACGTACAGCCAGTCCTTCATGCAGAACGGCCGGCCGGCGGCCGGCATCGGCATTTTTCAGCTGCCGGAGGCCAACGCCATTGCGGTGGCGCAGGAGGTGGGCGCAAAAATGCAGGAGCTTTCGAAGAGCTTCCCACAGGGCCTTGAATATCACGTACCGTTTGACACGACGAAATTCGTCAAGGCATCCATCGACGAGGTTTATGTCACTTTGATCGAAGCCGGCGTCCTCGTTCTCATCGTCATTCTCGTCTTCCTGCAGGATTGGCGGGCAATGCTCGTGCCGGCGACCACAGTTCCGGTCACCATCATCGGCGCCTTCGCGGCCATGGCGGCATTGGGCTTCACCGTCAACCTGTCGACGCTGTTTGCCATCGTTCTCGCCATTGGCATCGTCGTCGATGATGCCATCGTCATCGTTGAGGGTGTCGCCCGCCACATCGAGGCGGGCCTGTCCGGCCGACAGGCGGCCGAGAAGGCGATGGAGGAACTCCTCGGTCCGGTCATCGGCATTACGCTGGTGCTGATGGCCGTTTTTATTCCGGCCGCCTTCCTGCCCGGCCTGACCGGACAGCTTTATCGGCAATTCGCCCTCGTCATCGCCGCCACGGCGCTGATCAGCGCCATCAATGCCGTCACGCTGAAACCGACGCAATGCGCCCTTTGGCTGCGGCCGCCGGTCCCGCCCGAGAAACGCAACGTCTTCTATCGCGGTTTCAACAGGGTCTACGACAAAGGCGAACGCGGCTATGCCGGGCTGATCGGATCGATGACCCGCCACGCCGGTGTCATGGCCATAGCGGCAATTGTCCTGATCGGGGTCGCCGTCTGGGGCCTCACCCGTCTGCCGACCGCGTTCCTGCCCGTCGAGGATCAAGGTTACGTGCTGATCAGTGCACAACTGCCTGACGGTGCCTCGAAGGAGCGCACCGATGCCGTGATGAACGAGGTCGGCAAGATCGCCGAAGCCACACCTGGCGTCGATCAGGTGCTGACGATCAGCGGCATTTCCGTTCTCGACAACAATGCCAGCCTGCAGAATGCCGGCGTGGCCTATGTCGTGCTGAAAGATTGGGACGAGCGCGGCAAGCAGAAGGGGGAGGATCTGCTGTCGATCTACCAGCATCTGAACGGCGCGCTGCAAAGGGTGCTCGCCGCCAAGACGCTGGTGGTCGTGCCGCCTCCGATCCAGGGCGTCGGCAATGCCAGCGGCTTTACCATGCAGGTCGAGATCAAGAACGGCATTTCCGACTACCCGCTGCTGCAATCGCTTGCCGATACGATCGTCAAGAACGGCAGTGCCCAATCGTCGCTGCAAAGGCTGAGCACGCCTTTTCGCTCGAACGTGCCGCAACTCGCAGTCGCCGTCGACCGCATCAAGGCGGAGACATTGGGGGTTACCGTGGGTCAGGTTTTCTCGGCGCTCTCCGGCTACGTCGGCTCGAGCTATGTGACCCAGTTCAACAAATTCGGCCGCACCTTCCAGGTCTATGCGCAGGCCGCTTCCGATTTCCGGGTCAGCCCGGATGACATTCGCAATCTGAAGGTCAAGGCCGGTGACGGGACAATGGTGCCGCTCGGCACGGTCGTCGATGTCACGACGACGCAAGGCCCCTCCCTGATCAGCCTCTACAATCTCTACCCCTCAGCAACAATCGTTGGCGGGCCGGCCGCCGGCTTCAGTTCGGGCCAGTCGCTCGATGTCATGGAACAGATTGCCAATCGAACGCTGCCGCCGGGCGCCGGCTTCGAATGGACGGCGCTGTCCTATCAGGAGAAGGCCGTGGGCGGGCAGATCTATTTCGTCTTCGCGCTCGCCATGCTCCTCGTCTATTTCGTGCTCGCCGGCCAATATGAAAGCTGGATCTTGCCGCTGGCAGTCATACTTGCCGTGCCGCTCGCCCTCCTCGGCACGGTGGCGGCCCTGACGGCAGCGGGCGTTGCCAACAATCTCTATACGCAGATCGGCCTCATCCTGCTGATTGCGCTTGCATCGAAGAATGCCATTCTCATCGTCGAATATGCGCGGGAAAAGCGGGCGGAAGGCATGGAAATTCTGGATGCCGCCGTCGAGGCCGCCCGCCTGCGTTTCCGGCCGATTCTGATGACGTCCTTCGCCTTCATTCTCGGTGTCCTGCCGCTGGTGCTGGCGACAGGCGCCGGCGCATCCGCCCGCAAGTCGATCGGCATATCGGTCTTCAGCGGCATGATCGCCTCGACCTGCCTCGCCGTGCTCTTCGTACCGTCCTTCTACGTCCTGCTGCAGCGCCTCGAGGAATACTGGAAAGGGCGCATAAAGACCGCGGCCGTCGCGGAGGCGGAGATGCCGAAGGTTCAGTAAGGCTGTTGCAACAGCCTGTCGCGCAATCACCTGCGGTTTCACGCGGAGGCAGGTTTCTGCTGAGGTCTCTTCACAGCGCAAGTTTCGAACAGACGCTATAGTCCCGAGGTCAGCACCCGGTGGCATGCAGGCGACACGTGTTGCAAATTGTCCCGAAGACAAGCGATAGCCCGTCCTCCGCCCAAGGGCACCGTGCGGCACAGAGCCTGAAAATCCGATCCGCAGGTTTCGCGCAGAATCATCAGTTCCTCGCGCGGCGAGAAGGCCGGCATCATGGCCCGAGGAGCAGGCGTGGTCGCAACCGTCGCAGCAGCACCGCCGCTGGCTGGGGTTGATCCGGCTGATCCTCCCCCGGCTGATCCTCCCAAGGCCGCAACGGCCTGCTGACACGGCGCCGATAGAGCGGCATTGTGCTGTTGCAAGCAGCTGAGTGCCTCGGTGCCGCCCGGTGTGACACCAGAGCATTGCGCCATAAAATCGCGTTGGCAGGCCGATTTGGCGGCGTTGCGCTGCGCCTGCGTCGGTGCGGCCGTCGCCGGTACGGGTGTGGTCGCCAAAGTGGTTGCGGACGCAGCCGGGGCCGGCTCCGCGGATGTCGACTTGGGTTTGCTCACCGCCGACACCGCCTTCCGGCAGCCCGCCGACAGTGTGGCATTATGCTGTTGCAGACAAGTGAGCGCCTCGATGCCGCCCGGTGTCACCCCTGAACATTGCGCTATGAAATCGGAGCGACATTCCGCCTTGATCGCATTGCGCTGCTCTTCAGTCGGCGCCTGCGCGAACGCGACACCAGCTGAGAGCACCACTGCGCAGAACGCTGGCAATCCCGAGATAGCAAACAGAAGACGACGCCTTCCATGCGGAGCCGTCAGTAGAGAAGATGCCCATTTTCGCATTATTCCTTCCCCCTATAAATCTTTAATCTACTTCATGAAATCGAACGCCCTACTGAATAAGATAATAAACGCCCGTCAGTTGGAGGGACGTTGCTTGCCGCTGCGGAAATATTAAAACGCCGGCTCCACGTATATTAGAAGATTGCTATTTTAGCAACTATCGTGCGCCTGAAAACTGATCAAGGGAAACGTATTACTCATCAGCCTGCTGATCGGAATCATGCATCTCACTGCGAATACATGCTGCCGTCATGCCGCAGTCTGGTACCCTCTTGGAGCCGCGCTCTCGTGGCCTTCAAGCCGAAAGCGCGCAATCATGTCGGTAAGTGCAAGCGCCTCGGACGATAGCTGTCTGGTGGCAGCATTCGTCTCTTCCACCATCGCCGCATTTTGCTGCGTCATACGATCAATATCGTTCACCGATGCGTTGATCGAATGGAGTGTCGTCGCTTGGTCGCGACTTGACGAGGCGATGAGCTCGATATGACCGACAATGTGGACGATCTCGCTGGAAATCTCCATCAGCGCATCGCCGGTGCGGCCGACGAATTCGGAGCCGGACGCAACCTCTCGGACGGAATTGTTGATGAGCTCGCCGATTTCCTTGGCTGCGCGAGCCGATCGTTGCGCCAGCTCCCGCACCTCCTGCGCCACGACAGCAAAGCCCTTGCCGGCCTCACCCGCTCTTGCCGCCTCGACCCCGGCATTTAGGGCCAAGAGATTGGTCTGGAAAGCGATAGCGTCGATGGCACTGACAATCTGAACGATCCGGCCGGACGCGTCCTCAATCCGCCCCATGGCCGAAACGGCGTTTTGGACCACGGAGGCCGAGGCGTCGGCGCCCTGTTTGGCGCGTTGGACAAGCGCAAGCGCTGCTGCTGCCCGTCCTGAAGAGGTGTTGACGGCGGAAGAAATCTCCTCCACTGCCGCTGCTGTTTCCTCAAGTGCGGCCGCCTGCTTTTCCGTTCGGCTGGCCAGGTCATCAACGGCTTCCGCCATCTGCCGGCCATTGTCGCTGATGAGGGAAGACGTCTCGCGGATATCGCAGAGCGTCTCCTTGAGACCCGCGACCGACATGTTGAAATCGGTGCGGATCCGGTCGAGTTCGGAGGCAAACGGCGTATCGATCGAAAAATTCAACTCCCCGCGCGACAGCCGCGTTAGCCCTTCTGCAAGAGCCTCGATTGCAGCGTCAACCTGGACCTTGGCGCTACGCCGCTCGAGTTCGTTGCGGGCGCGCTCAGATTCCGCATCATTACGCGCGATCTCGGCCTGTTGTTCCATTTCGACATTCGACAGCGCGTTTTGTTTGAAGACGGAAAGCGCGCGCGCCATTTCCCCGATTTCGTCGCCCCGTGCCTCGCCGGTGATTGCGGTATCGAGCCTTCCCTCTGCGATCTTGCGCATCGCTGCGGTAATCTGGGTGATCGGTCCCTTCAGGGTGATGACCAGCGCGGCACCGGCGGTCATAGCGATCAGGATGCCGAACACAATGGCGCCACCGGATATCCTATTCGCCTGTTGACGATCCTGCCCAGCATTTTGCCTTTGCGTCTCGGCGAATTGAGCAAGCAGGTTCCAGGTGTTGTCGATCTGCGCCGCAGCGCTATCAAATTCAGCCAGCTTGCGCGCCGCACCTTCGGAGAGCGCTGCCGCGTTTGCTGCAAGCAGATCGAGGACGGGTTGAGCCTTCTTCGGAATTTCGGCAAAGACGGGGTCGTCGTTCACCATGCCGGCAAGACGGCCGAGCTCGGTCTGATACATGTAGATCGACTGCTGAACTTTCTTCACTCGCGCGTCGTCTGGATTGCCGGCGAGTTCGGCGAAGCCGACGCGGATCTCATTATTGCTGTTAACGATGGCGCGCAGTTCGTTGCCGACATTCGTCGCCTGCGAGATATCCTTGTCCGACGCGGCAAGCGCGAGCACGGAGGTCCGCATCAGATCGTCGCCAATCGTCTTGAGACTGTCGCCAGTTGCAGCAAGATTGGCAACGGTGGCATCCGTTGTTGGGACATCCAAAGTGTCCAGCGACACCTTCGAAGCGTTGGCGAGGGCGTCCACAGCAGCGGCATACTGCGCGGCGAGGGCTTGTTTGTCGGTCGCGAATGCAGGCGAAAGCTGCTCCTTTGCCTTTTGCAAATCGGGCGCGTATTTGGCTAACAGGCTAACTTTGTCAGCCGGCGTCGTCGCATTCGTATAGTCATTGCGAAGTTTTGTCGCGACACTGGCGGCGGCGCTGACGGAGACGGAATTGTTCAGACCGCCCTTGTTAGCATTTTCCGTCTTTTTCGCGCTAGCCATCAGCATGAACGAGCGCTTGCCAACCTGCCCTTGCAGATCAAGAAGTGCCGCGGAAGCAGCGTCAACATCACTGAGAATTTTCTGCTGCCCCGTTTCGATTTGCCAGATCGCTTCGATCTTTTGCGGGATGATTTGCGATTGATCGAGCGCGCGGTCAAGAAGCCCCACATCGGTCGTCGGCCTTAGGCTCTCGATCGTCTGCTTCAGGTTTGCCAGTTGCTCTCGGGCCTCCGCAAGCGCGGTATCACGGGCTTCCTGCGACGGCTTCATCAGAAAGCCGGTCATGCTGGAAGAAACATGTTTGAACCCGTTCAGAGACTGCAAAACATGGTTGGAGATCTCCATCCGACCTTCGAGAAGGCTGGCCGCGTAGTAGCCCGTCAGCCCCACTGCGCATAGGCTAATGACGAATGGCGCCAAAAGTACCAGCACCTTCGTCTGAATGCGAACCCGCGACATCAAACCATTTACCACGAATGCACCCCCACCACCGATCGGAGCCAAACTGTCATTCTTTGCTTAAGAACCGATAAATGGGTTGATCTGAGGATTATGCACGCCTCATCTGTCGCGGCGAGGACGTGGTTCAGACACTCGTAGGGGCATGTGGGCAGGTCGACTAATTCATCATCGCTTGGCCGGCTTGTGTGACCTTCTCGCATTTCTCGTGTCGGCCACGCCATTTGGCCAAAAGCAGCAAAGCCCCGACCGTTTTTACGGTCCGGGGCTTCCGGTTACCGCAGCCGTGCCTCGACCGAGGTCTAGAAACGTCAAAAGCCCGCCGGAATGGCGGGCTTTTGAGTATGTGTATTATGGAAAGTTTGGTTGCGGGGGCAGGATTTGAACCTGCGGCCTTCAGGTTATGAGCCTGACGAGCTACCGGGCTGCTCCACCCCGCGTTATTATTTTACAGCAGAAAGGGCCGCTTGCGCGACCCTTTTTGTTCGGCATGGGCCGTAGAGTTAGTGATGAGAAGATTGTTTTACATAAGTTGCGTTTTGCAGACCTGGCAGCGACCTACTCTCCCGCGTCTTAAGACGAAGTACCATGGGCGCAGGGGCGTTTCACGGCCGTGTTCGGAAAGGGAACGGGTGCAGCCACCCCGCCATAACCACCAGGTCGGCAAAGCGCAACTATATGTTTTGAGAAGCTGGTGAAGTGCTATGACTTCGTTTTTGAACACGTTTTAGAGCTCCAACCGGACGAACACTTCGTGTTCGCCGGGACCGGGCAAAGGCTGGTGCCTTCGCCTTGTCAGGACGACCGCTTTGCGGTCGCCTTGAGATGAGCATAGTCAATGAGAACGATCAAGCCAATCGAGCTATTAGTACCGGTAAGCTTCATGCGTTGCCGCACTTCCACACCCGGCCTATCAACGTGGTCGTCTTCCACGGCTCTGATAGGGAATACTCGTTTTCAGGTGGGTTTCCCGCTTAGATGCCTTCAGCGGTTATCCCGTCCATATATAGCTACCCTGCTATGCCCTTGGCAGGACAACAGGTCCACCAGAGATATGTCCATCCCGGTCCTCTCGTACTAGGGACAGATCCTGTCAATATTCCTACACCCACGGCAGATAGGGACCGAACTGTCTCACGACGTTCTGAACCCAGCTCACGTACCGCTTTAATTGGCGAACAGCCAAACCCTTGGGACCTGCTCCAGCCCCAGGATGCGATGAGCCGACATCGAGGTGCCAAACAACCCCGTCGATATGGACTCTTGGGGGTCATCAGCCTGTTATCCCCGGCGTACCTTTTATCCGTTGAGCGATGGCCCTTCCACGCGGGACCACCGGATCACTATGACCGACTTTCGTCTCTGCTCGACTTGTCAGTCTCGCAGTCAGGCGGGCTTATGCCATTGCACTCGACGACCGATTTCCGACCGGTCTGAGCCCACCATCGCGCGCCTCCGTTACTCTTTCGGAGGCGACCGCCCCAGTCAAACTACCCACCATACACTGTCCCGGACCCGGATAACGGGCCGCGGTTAGACATCCATGACGATAAGGGTGGTATTTCAAGGATGGCTCCACGGAAACTGGCGTCCCCGCTTCAAAGCCTACCACCTATCCTACACATGCCGACACGAATGCCAGTGTAAAGCTATAGTAAAGGTGCACGGGGTCTTTCCGTCTGACCGCAGGAACCCCGCATCTTCACGGGGAATTCAATTTCACTGAGTCTATGTTGGAGACAGCGGGGAAGTCGTTACGCCATTCGTGCAGGTCGGAACTTACCCGACAAGGAATTTCGCTACCTTAGGACCGTTATAGTTACGGCCGCCGTTTACTGGGGCTTCGATTCAAAGCTTGCACCTCTCCTCTTAACCTTCCAGCACCGGGCAGGCGTCAGACCCTATACGTCGTCTTGCGACTTCGCAGAGCCCTGTGTTTTTGATAAACAGTCGCTACCCCCTGGTCTGTGCCACCCCATAATAGTTGCCTAGCATGGGGTCACGCTTCTTCCGAAGTTACGCGTGCAATTTGCCGAGTTCCTTCAACATAGTTCTCTCAAGCGCCTTGGTATACTCTACCTGACCACCTGTGTCGGTTTCGGGTACGGTCTATACGGTGGAGCTATTTCCTGGAACCGCTCCGCTGCCCATCCAATCCAATAAGAATGAACAACTTGTGCAATCCGTCACTACCACCAGGCCCACGAATATTAACGTGGTTCCCATCGACTACGCATTTCTGCCTCGCCTTAGGGGCCGGCTAACCCTGCTCAGATTAACTTTAAGCAGGAACCCTTGGTCTTTCGGCGAGAGGGTCTCTCACCCTCTTTATCGTTACTCATGTCAACATTCGCACTTCCGATACCTCCAGGAGCCCTCACGGGTCTCCCTTCATCAGCTTACGGAACGCTCCGCTACCACTTGCGATTGCTCGCAAATCCTCAGCTTCGGTGCATGGCTTCAGCCCCGTTACATTTTCGGCGCAAAGACCCTTATTTAGACCAGTGAGCTGTTA
>NZ_CP071678.1:4530000-5043164 GCF_017357285.1 Rhizobium ruizarguesonis
GTGGCGACCGAGGACTATCCCGACTTCGATCCCCTGGCGATCTTTTCCGCCGACGAGCCTCAGCCCGCGCCGCAAAGCCGCACCGGTGCGCTTTACGGCTCCGACGTCGAATCCGAAGTCAGCCTGAAGACCATCCCCTTCCCGACCGGCAAGACCAGCATGCAGATGGCGTCCGGCCTGTCGCTCGAGGAGGTTGAAGAGAACGTGCGCTCCAACGGCTCGGTGCTGACCGACGGCAACACGCAGCTCGCAGCCCTTTATTACGTCGATCCGCGTCGTTTCTCCAACGAGGACGCCGACGTCGATCTGACCGCCGGTCTGTCCGCCCGCGTCCTCGAACAGAACATGACGGTCTCCGCATCGGAATCGATCACGCCGCAGACCGAAGAATTCGCCGACGACATCCTGCCCGTGCGCGTCGATACGCCCATCGCCAAGGCGCTGACGGATTCAGGCTATCCGCAGCAATATGCCGACGGCATTGCCGGCTATATCGCGCAGCAACTGGGTTCTGGTGATCTCGACAAGGGTGATGTGCTGCGCATCGGCATCATTCAGAAGGGCGAACAGGCAAAGATCATCCGAGCCAGCGTCTATCGCGGCACGCGCCATCTCGTCACCGTGGCCGTCGACGACAAGGGCAGATACGTGCCCGGCAGCGAGCCGCCGATGCTGGATGCCATCGCCACCGCCTTCGATGATAATTCCTTTGCACCGCCCCCCGGCCAGAACCTGCCGCGCGTCTATGACGGCATCTATCGTGCCGCCCTTTCCTACGGCATGACCAAGGATATGACGGCGCTGATCATCAAGCTGCTCGCCAGCAATGTCGATTTCCAGGCACAGCTGAGGCCGACCGACAGTCTCGAGGCCTTCTTCTCCGTCGCCGACAGCGGCGGCCAGGCGACCGAGGATTCCGAACTGCTCTACGTCAACGCCCGTTTCGGCGATACGCAGACGCGCTTCTACCGCTTCCAGGACCCCGAGGACGGCACGGTCGATTATTTCGACGAGAACGGCAAGAGTATCCGCCAGTTCCTGCTGCGCAACCCGGTGCCGAACGGCATCTTCAAATCGGGCTTCGGCATGCGCCGCCACCCGATCCTCGGTTTTGCCCGCATGCACACCGGCGTCGACTGGGCTGCACCCCGCGGCACGGCGATCATCGCCGCCGGCAACGGCACGGTCGAAAAAGCCGGCTGGGATTCCGGCGGTTATGGCAACCAGACGATCGTGCGCCATGCCAACGGCTATGAATCCTCCTACAATCACCAGAGCGCCATTGCCAAGGGCGTCGTCCCCGGTGCCAAGATCCGCCAGGGTCAGGTGATCGGCTGGGTCGGCACAACGGGCGAATCCACCGGCCCGCACTTGCATTACGAGCTGATCGTCAACGGCACCAAGGTCGATCCGCTGCGCATCCGCCTGCCGGGCGGCAAATCGCTGCAGGGCGAGGCGCTGGCGAAATTCGAAGACGAGCGCAAGCGCATCGATACGCTGCTGAACAACCAGACGCCGGACCAGGTGGCGAGCAAGTAGCGTCCATCTACGCTGCTTCCCCTTCAAGAGACGCCCCCGCCACCAAACGAAAAAAGCCACCAAACGAAAATGGCGGCCCGAAGCCGCCATTTCCCATCCGTTCGATAAACCGGCTTACGCCGCTTCGCTCACCGTCTGCCTCGTCGTGAACTGCAGCCGGTCCGAACCGCTCGTCACCGTCACCGTCGATCCGTCCGGCACCTGGCCGGACAGGATTTGCTCGGCCAGCGGATCCTGCACGAACTTCTGGATCACCCGCTTCAGCGGCCTTGCGCCGTAGACCGGATCGTAACCCTTGTTCGCCAGCCAGTGGCGGGCTTCCTCGTCGAGGTCGATGACGATCTTGCGCTCGGACAGCAGAGCCACCAGCCGCTTCAGCTGGATATCGACGATCGCGCCCATCTCCTCGCGCTTCAGGCGATGGAAGAGGATGATCTCGTCGATGCGGTTCAGGAATTCCGGCCGGAAATGCCCGCGCACCACCTCCATCACCTGCTCGCGAACCGTGTCGCTGTCGTCGCCGTCCCTCAGCTGCGTCAGATATTCGGCGCCGAGATTCGAGGTCATGATGATCATCGTGTTGCGGAAATCGACCGTCCGGCCCTGGCCGTCCGTCAGACGCCCGTCGTCCAGCACCTGCAGCAGGATATTGAAGACGTCGGGATGCGCCTTTTCGATTTCGTCGAACAGCACGACCTGATATGGCCGGCGGCGAACCGCCTCCGTCAGCGCTCCGCCTTCATCATAACCGACATAGCCGGGAGGCGCACCGATCAGCCGGGCAACGGAGTGCTTCTCCATATATTCCGACATGTCCATGCGCACCATCGCCGTTTCGTCGTCGAAGAGGAAGCGGGCGAGCGCCTTGGTGAGCTCCGTCTTGCCGACCCCGGTCGGACCGAGGAAGATGAACGAGCCGATAGGCCGGTTCGGATCCTGCAGGCCGGCGCGGGCGCGGCGGACGGCGCGCGACACGGCCTGCACCGCATCGCCCTGGCCGATCACCGATTTCGCCAGCTCATCTTCCATCCGAAGCAGCTTGTCGCGTTCGCCCTCCAGCATCCTGTCGACCGGAATGCCGGTCCAGCGGGAAACGACATGGGCGATATTGTCGGGGATGACGACCTCCTGCACCATCGCGCCGCGATCGCCATCCTGCTTCTCGGCATCGACGAGCTGCTTTTCGAGATCCGGAATAACGCCGTAGGTCAGCTCGCCGGCACGTTGGAATTCGCCTTTGCGCTGCGCGATCGCCAGTTCGTTGCGGGCATCGTCGAGCTGCTTCTTGAGATCGGCGGCAAGGCCGAGCTTCTGCTTTTCCGCCTGCCAGCGGGCAGTCAGCGCATCGGCTTGTTCCTCGAGATCGGTCACTTCGGATTCAAGCCGCTTCAGACGGTCGGCGGACGCGACGTCCGTTTCCTTTTTCAGCGCTTCGCGCTCGATCTTCAGCTGCATGATCCGGCGGTCGAGTTCGTCGAGCTCTTCCGGCTTGGAATCAACCTGCATGCGCAACCGCGCCGCCGCCTCGTCCATCAGGTCGATCGCCTTGTCAGGCAGGAAACGGTCGGTGATATAGCGGTTGGAAAGGGTCGCCGCAGCCACCAGCGCCGCATCGGCGATACGCACCTTGTGATGCTGCTCGTATTTTTCCTTCAGGCCGCGCAAGATCGAGATCGTGTCTTCGACCGTCGGTTCGTCGACGACGACCGGCTGGAAGCGGCGGGCAAGGGCCGGATCCTTCTCGACATGTTTGCGATATTCGTCGAGCGTGGTCGCGCCGACGCAATGCAGCTCACCGCGGGCAAGGGCGGGCTTCAGGAGATTGGAAGCGTCCATCGCCCCATCCGCTTTGCCGGCGCCGACCAGCGTGTGCATCTCGTCGATGAACAGGATGATCTCGCCGTTTTCCGCCTGGACTTCATTGAGCACGGCCTTCAGCCGCTCCTCGAATTCGCCGCGATATTTCGCACCGGCAATCAGCGCGCCCATGTCGAGCGCCATCAGCTTCTTGTCTTTGAGCGATTCCGGCACGTCACCGTTGACGATGCGCAGCGCCAGGCCCTCGACGATCGCCGTCTTGCCGACGCCGGGCTCGCCGATCAGAACCGGATTGTTCTTCGTCCGGCGTGAAAGCACCTGGATGGTGCGGCGGATTTCGTCGTCGCGACCGATCACCGGGTCGAGCTTGCCCTCACGGGCTTCGGCGGTGAGATCGCGTGCGAACTTCTTTAGCGAATCGAAACCCTGCTCGGCATTGGAGGAATCCGCCGTCCGCCCCTTGCGAATGTCGTTGATGACCTGATTGAGACCCTGAGCCGTCACGCCGGCATTCTTCAGGGTCGAAAAGGTCGAGGCGGAGGATTCGATCGCCAGCGCCTGCAGCAGGCGCTCGACGGTAACGAAGCTGTCGCCGGCCTTCTTCGCCGCTTCTTCGGCGGTCGAAAGCACCTTGGCGAGCGGCTGTGCCAGATAGATATTACCGTTGCCGCCGGAGATCTTCGGCAGCTTGGCAAGGGCCGCGTCATTGGCAAGACGGGCGGCCTTGGCATCGCCGCCGGCGCGTTCGATCAGCGACGCCGCCATGCCCTGCTCGTCGTCGAGCAGGACTTTCAGCACATGTTCGGGCGTAAATTGCTGGTGACCTTGCGCCAGCGCATAGGTCTGGGCGGACTGGATGAAACCGCGCACCCGCTCCGAATATTTCTCGATATTCATATTCTACCTCCATGGATCGCCCTGCCCTGACGAGGCGCAGACCGATGATTGAGATCGACCCCCTGAAAAGGCAGGTCGCCCTTGGCCCGTCTGAGATTTGGGCGAAGCAGTTCGAGGAGAATATGGTAGCCTGTTCGGCGAGTTTAAAGAGCCCATAAAATGAAAATCCCCGGCACAAGGCCGGGGATTTTCAAGCTAATTCGAGCAGATGGCATGAACGTCACGCTCTCCCTGAAGGGGAAGCGAAATCCTCATTCCGATGCGACCTCAGCCAGCACTGGCGCCTCGGCAGAGGCACCCTCGCCTTCAGCGGCTGCTTCTTCGCCCTCAGCGCCGCGACGCGGGCGACGGGGACGGCTGCCGGTGCTGCGGCGGCGGGGCTGGCGTTCGCGCGGCTGGCCGCCGGCACCTTCCTCGTCCATGGCGACTTCGGCCGGAATGCCGTCAATCTCCGGCTGCGGGCCGGTTCCATCGATGACCTCGGGCTGGGGTGCCGGTGCAGGCGCCTGAGCGGCTACCGGCTTCGGCTGTGCCTGCGGCTGGTGCTGTCTGCTCTGCTGCGGCTGGTGCGGCCTGCTCTGCGGCGGCTGGACGATAACGACATCGTCGCCGTCATTGTCATTCTCATTGTCACTGTTGTCCATATCATCGCCGTCGCGGTCCGCACCGTCACGATCATTGTACTCGCCGCGGTCGTCGCGCTGGAAGCGTTCCTGCATCTGCGCCTGGGCACTGGCGATGATACGATTATAATGTTCGGCGTGCTGGAGATAGTTCTCGGCAATCACGCGGTCACCGGAGCTTTGGGCGTCGCGGGCGAGCTGCGCGTATTTTTCGGCGATATGCTGCGCAGTACCGCGAATCTTCACATCGGGGCCGGAGCTGTCATAGGTCCGGGTTAGCGGATTGCCGCCCTTGCGGTTGAAATTGTTGTTATTGTTATTTCCGCCGCCGTTATTATTGTTGCCACGCCCTCGACCGCGCTTGTTCTGCTGTCCTGGCCTCATAGATCGTTCACCTGAATTCTCTGTTTGTGATGGATACATGGCACCAACCGCCATGACCGGAAAACCGGATCAGGACCTTTGTGCCGCGAGCATACTGCGCCTTTGCGCCGACCTGCCGCTTGGTTCTCAAGTCAGTTTGACTGATTCACGCATTGGGTCGTGTTCAACCGTTGAAACTCTCGTTTAAAAGAGCGGACCCCCGAGGCAAACCAAGTACCGAACGAATCTCGTTCATTCCTATCTGCCCAACACGTGACCGCAACCTATATTGCTTCACCGGGAAATCCAAGCCTTTTCTTCGCAATAACAATAATGTCTCGTCCAGTGCTGCATTATCGCCTTTCACGCGAGCGCGAACACGAGCACCCTGTCGTTCTGACCATAATCTTTCACGGATTTGAGGCACCTGAAGCCTTTCGCTTCAAAGATCGCCGTCACGTCGTTTCGCTGATCGTAGCCGATCTCCAGTCCGACGACCCCATCGGGCCTGATGAACCTTGCCGCATCCTTGGCGATGGCTTTGTAAGCGTCAAGCCCATCCGGGCCGCCATCCAGAGCCGCAGCCGGATCAAATTTGGTCACTTCGGGAGCGAGATCGTGAATAACATTGGAAGCAATATAGGGCGGATTTGAGACAATCACGTGAAAGGATCCCTGGATGTCCTCGAACCAACTCGACTGTATGGCCTGAAAACGATCCTGCAACCCGTTTCTTTCTGCATTCGATCTTGCCGTCAAAAGTGCATCCGCCGATATGTCGCTGCCTACACCTGACGCATCAGGACATTCGCTCAAAAGCGCAAGGCATATAGCCCCGGTCCCGGTTCCCATGTCAAGGATATGGAGACGGCTTTGCGCCTTTGCAAGGTCTTTGAGATAGACGAGAACCGTATCGACCAGGATTTCCGTATCCGGCCGCGGCTCCAGCGTTTCCGCCGAGAGCCGAAGCGGCAGGCCATAGAATTCCCGCTCGCCGAGAATGCGATGCACCGGCTCATGAGCAAGCCGCCGCTCCAGCGCCTTGAAAATCAATTCGGCCTGCTCAGCAGAAAGCCTCTCGGCCGATCGCGTCAACAGCTCGGTCGGCGACAGTTTCAGAAGGCCCGCGACAAGCAGCCGCGCATCGGTCGCCGGGTCGACGATACCTGCTTCGGTGAAGCGGCGACGCGCATCGGCAAGCATATCGGCGACCGTCGAGCTCATTGTTGCTCGCCGAGCTGCGCCAGCTGGCTGGCCTGGTAATCAGCCATCAGCGCGTCGACGACCTCCTCGATCTCGCCTTCCATCATCCGGTCGAGCTTATAGAGCGTCAGGTTGATGCGATGGTCCGTCACCCGCCCCTGCGGGAAATTATAGGTGCGGATGCGTTCCGAGCGGTCGCCGGAGCCGACCTGGCTCTTACGATCGGCAGAGCGCTCGCTGTCGGCCCTCTGCCGCTCGGCATCGTAGAGCCTGGAGCGCAGCACCTGCATCGCCTTGGCGCGATTTTGGTGTTGCGATTTTTCCGAGCTGGTGACGACGATGCCGCTCGGCAGGTGGGTAATGCGCACCGCCGAGTCCGTCGTATTGACGTGCTGGCCGCCCGCACCCGAAGAGCGCATCGTGTCGATGCGGATATCCTCGGCCCGGATCTCGATGTCGATCTCCTCTGCCTCCGGCAGCACCGCAACCGTTGCGGCCGACGTATGGATGCGTCCGCCCGCCTCGGTTTCCGGCACACGCTGCACGCGATGCACGCCGGATTCGAATTTCAGCTTGGCGAAGACGCCTCTACCGGTGATCGTCGCGATGATTTCCTTGTAGCCGCCGGCTTCGCCCTCGCTCGCCGAGAGCACCTCCACCTTCCAGCCCTTTTCCGCCGCGAAGCGCTCGTACATGCGAAAGAGATCGCCGGCGAAAAGGGCCGCTTCCGAGCCGCCCGTGCCGGCGCGGATTTCGAGGATCGCGCTCTTTTCGTCGGCTGCGTCCTTCGGCAGAAGCAGGATCTGCATCTCCTGTTCCAGCGCCTCGATCTGCTCTTTCACCTCGGGCAGCTCCAGCTCGGCGAGGTCGCGCATCTCGCGGTCGACGGACCTGTCCTCGAGCAGCGTTTCGAGATCGGCAAGCTCGGCGATCGCCTTCTCATAGACGCGGATCTTCGTCACGACAGGCTGCAGCTCGGAATATTCGGATGCGAGCTTCACATAGACATCGGCAGCCGGGCCAGCCGACATGCGCGCCTCGATCTCGCCGAAACGACGTTCCAGCTCGCGCATCTTTTCAACGGGAAGCTTCGCCACCCTGCACTCCGATTCTTCTTAATCCCTGTCTAAAGGGGAATATTGTGGCTCTCGGCGAAGCGGGCAAGCACCTCGCGCATCGGCATCAAGGCGTGGTGATCGTCCAGCACCTCGTCCATCGCCTTCGTCAGCGCCCCGACATCGAGCCCGAGCAGCATCGCCTTCACCGGTCCGATCGAGGCCGGCGACATCGAGATCGAGCGGAAGCCGATGCCGAGCAGCGCCATTGCCGAGATGGGTTTGCTGGCGAGTTCGCCGCAGAGTGTCACCGGTGTCTTGTTCCGGTCCGCCCCGCGCACGATGTCGCGCAGGATGCGCAAGAACGGTTTGCCGAGCGGATCGAAGCGGTCCGAGACCCGCGCATTGCCGCGATCGACCGCCATCGAGAATTGGAAGAGATCGTTCGAACCGACCGAGACGAAATCGACCGCCTCCATCAATTCATCGAGCTGCCAAAGCAGTGCCGGCACCTCCAGCATCGCCCCGAATTGCAGCTTGCGCGGCAGCCCGTGGCCGAAGCGCGAGAGGTGCTGCACTTCCTTCTGCAAGAGCTCGCGCACTATCTTCAGCTCGGAAACCTCGGTCACCATCGGCACCATCAGCTTCAGCTCGGTGTCGGCCGATGCCTTCAGCAGAGCGCGCAACTGGGTGCGCAACAGTCCCGGCCGGTCGAGCGACAGCCGGATGGCGCGCCAGCCGAGTGCGGGATTTTCTTCCTCATGGCCACGGAAATACGGCACCACCTTGTCGCCGCCGATGTCGAGCGTACGGAAGGTGACGGAGCGGCCCGCCGCCTGCTTTATCACATTGCGATAGAACTGCTCCTGCTCCTCCGCCTTCGGCATGGTGGAGGCGATCATGAACTGCAGCTCGGTGCGGAAGAGACCGATGCCCTCGGCACCCGATTCCGAAAGCTGCGGCAGGTCGACCAGCAGGCCGGCATTCATCATGAGCGCGATCCGCCGCCCGTCCTTGGTCACCGGCTCGACGGCGCGCAGCGCCCGGAACTGCTCCTGCCGCCTGGCGCGGAAGCGGACCTTTTCCTCGTAGGAACGCCGGTGATCGGCCATCGGCCGCAGATGCACATGTCCCTCGTCGGCGTCGATGATCACGGCATCGCCGTTCTCGGCGAGCGCCACCACGCCCGCTGCCTGACCGATGACCGGAATACCCATGGCGCGCGCGACGATCACCACGTGGCTCGTCACCGCCCCTTCTTCCAGCACCAGCCCACGCACATTGGAACGCGGATAATCGAGCAGTTCGGCTGCTCCCATCGCGCGCGCCAGGATGATCGCGTCGCTGGGGAAACCTTCGGCGGTCGTCCGGCCGGTATAACCGGTCAACTGTCTGAGCAGACGGTTCGCCAGATCCTCGAAATCATGCATGCGTTCGCGCAGATAAGGGTCGGTCAACCGCATCATCCGCGCCTTGGTGTCGCTCTGCACCTTCTCGACCGCCGCTTCCGCCGTCAGGCCGTTGCGGATCGCCTCCTCGAGCTTGCGCACCCAGCCCTGGTCATGGGCGAACATGCGATAGGTTTCGAGCACCTCGCGATGCTCGCCCTCCATCGAGACGTCGCGACGCGACAGCATGTCGTCGATCGAAATCCGAAGCGAGCCCATGGCTTCGGCCAGCCGCCGGATTTCCTTCTCGGCATCTTCGTTCAACAGGTTGGTGACGACGATGCGCGGCTCGTGCAGCACGACGTAACCGAGGCCGATGCCGTCATTATAAGTATCGCCGTCAACCGTCACCGAGCGCGTCAGATCGAGTTCGAGGCCCGGCTTGGTGATCTTCTTGAGTTCGCCTGTGGCGATCATCTCGGCAAGCACCATCGCCGTTGTTTCGAGCGCTTCCAGCTCTTCTTCGCGATAGTTGCGGCTCGCCTTGTTCTGCACGACAAGAACGCCGAGCGAGCGCCCGGTTCTCAGGATCGGCACGCCGAGGAAGGAATGGTAGATTTCTTCGCCCGTCTCCGGCAGGTAGCGGAAAGCAGGATGCGACTGCGCGTCGGAAAGGTTCAGCGGCTGCGCCGAGGCCGCGATCGTGCCGACGAGGCCCTGCCCCATCTTCAGCTGCGCCAGGTGGACGGCCTCACGGTTGAGGCCTTCGGTGGCATAGAGTTCGAGCACGCCGTCGGCGCGCAGCACATAGACGGAGCAGACCTCCGCCACCATGTTGCCGGCGATCTGGCGGACGATCCGGTCAAGACGCTCCTGCGGCTCCAGCGGCTCCGCCATCAACTCGCGCAGCCGCCTGAGCAGCACGCGCGGACCACCGGAAAGGTCTCTCATGGCGTCTCAAGCTCCCGAAACAACGCACTCAGTCCCGGCGGGCCGGCCTTCGTCTCCTCAACCTGAAGGGGCAGGCCGCCCACTGGGAATCAATTCTTATCCAGACCGTAGCAGGAATGCAAAGTCCTGACAGCGAGTTCTGCATAAGGACCGTCGATCAGGATGGAAATCTTGATCTCGGAGGTGGTGATCGCCTTGATGTTGATGCCTTTTTCGGCAAGTGCACGAAACGCGGTCGCCGCGACGCCCGCATGGCTGCGCATGCCGATGCCGATGACCGACACTTTCACCAGCCCCGATTCGTTCTGCACGACATCGTAGCCAATCTTCTCCTTATGGTCGCCGAGCACCTTGATCGCCTTCTCGACGTCGCCCGATGGCACGGTGAACGTCATGTCGGTCTTCGATCCGTCCTCGGAGATATTCTGGACGATCATGTCGACATTGATATGGGATTCGGCAAGCGGCCCGAAGATGGCGGCGGAAACGCCCGGCCGGTCGGCAAGACGGCGAAGCGAGATCTGAGCCTCATCCTTGGCATAGGCGATGCCGGTAACTACTTCCTGTTCCACGATTTCATCCTCGTCACAAATCAGCGTTCCGGGCGGGTTCAACAGATCGCCCATGCCCGGAGCATCGGGATCTTCGAATGACGAGCGCACGAAGGTGCGCACCTTGTGCACCATGGCAAGCTCGACCGAGCGCACCTGCAGCACCTTGGCGCCGAGCGAGGCCATTTCGAGCATTTCCTCAAAGGCGATCTTTTTCAGCCTGCGAGCCTTCGGCACGATACGCGGATCGGTCGTATAAACGCCGTCGACATCCGTATAGATATCGCAGCGATCCGCCTTGACAGCTGCCGCGATGGCGACGGCCGACGTGTCCGATCCGCCGCGCCCGAGCGTTGCGATGCGGTTGTCGGGTCCCAATCCCTGGAAGCCGGAGATGACGGCAACCTGGCCCTCGCCCATCCGTTTGACGATGTCGGAGCCGTCAATCTCCATGATCCGCGCCGCGCCATGAGCGTTGTCGGTGCGGATCGGGATCTGCCATCCCTGCCAGGAGCGCGCATTGATATCCATCGCCTGCAAGGCGATCGCCAGCAAGCCCGAGGTTACCTGCTCGCCGGAGGCGACCACCGCATCATATTCCCGTGCATCGTAAAACGGAGAATTGGCGCCGATCACCTTCGGCGTGCCCTGCACCCAGCCGACCAGCTCATTGGTCTTGCCGGACATTGCCGATACCACCACCGCTACCTCGTGCCCGGCATCGACTTCGCGTTTCACATGCCGGGCAACGTTCTTGATGCGGTCCAGGTCAGCGACGGACGTCCCGCCGAATTTCATTACGATGCGTGCCATATGCCTCTACCATGACTGGCGCCGGGAAAGCGGAAAAGCGGATCCGGCATCACGAAAGCTCTGGGGCAGACCGCTTGGCCAAAGAGCCGGATTACCAACTTCTGGAACCGCTCTAAAAGCCCAGGTCCCCAAAGGCCCCAAGTTGCGGCGTCTCTTAGCGAGTTTGGCGGGGGGAGGCAAGCGCGCGCGAAAAAAGCTATTGGCGAGCGGCTCCGCGCTCGTCGGTCCCCCGATCTGCGCCCTTGACTTATGCCCCTGATCGTCCGACTTCACATTTAGCGAATGAAGGAGTGGACGATGACGGAAACCGCCAGAAGCACGATTGACCAGGACGAAGTGGACCGCTTCTCGGCGATGGCGGCGGAATGGTGGAGCCCGACCGGCAAGTTCCGACCGCTGCACAAGTTCAATCCCGTCCGCCTCACCTATATAAGGGACAAGGCTTGCGAGAATTTCGGCCGTGATCCGAAAAACGCTCGCCCGCTGGAAGGCCTGCGCGTGCTCGACATCGGCTGCGGCGGCGGCCTGCTGTCGGAACCTGTCGCCCGCATGGGCGCCTCCGTCACCGGCGCCGATCCTTCCGAGAAGAACATCGGCATCGCCTCGACCCACGCGAAGGCCTCCGGCGTTTCGGTCGACTACCGCGCCGTCACCGCCGAGGAACTCGCCGACGCCGGCGAGACCTTCGATATCGTGCTGAACATGGAAGTGGTGGAACACGTCGCCGACGTCGAGTTCTTCATGACGACCTGCGCGAAAATGGTCCGCCCCGGCGGCCTAATCTTCGTCGCCACCATCAACCGCACGATGAAGGCGGCGGCCCTTGCGATCTTCGCCGCCGAAAACATTCTGCGCTGGCTGCCGCGCGGCACCCATCAGTATGAAAAGCTGGTGCGCCCTGAAGAACTGAAAAAGCCGCTGGCCGCAAACGGCCTCGAGATCACCGACCGTACCGGCGTTTTCTTCAATCCGCTATCGAACCAGTGGAACCTGTCCAGGGATATGGATGTGAACTATATGCTGGTGGCAAAGCGACCGGCATAGTTCCCACGATCATTGAGCCGGCTATTCTGTCAGTTGACGTCTTCCGGCAAAACAGGAATGGCGGCGATCTCGATACCCTCTTCCAGAAGCGCCTGCGCCTCGTCGAATGTCGCCTGGCCGATGATGCCGCGAGCATCCGCCTCGCCGTAGTGGATCTTACGGGCTTCCTCGGGAAACTGCGTGCCGACATCCTCGGAATTGGCTTTGACCGCGGCGACGGCCTCCTTGAGCTTCTCCAGCGCCTCGCGTCGCATGGCATCCATCGCCAGCGTCTGCATTTCGTCCTTCTTGCGCGCAGTCGAGACCGAGGGTGCCATCAGCAACTTGGAAATGGCGGCGGAATGGCAGACCGGGCAGGTCAGAAAACCGGTCGCGACCTGACGGTCGAAATCCGCGCCTTCCGAAAACCAGCCTTCGAATTCATGAGCATTGTCACAGGTGAGCGAATAGCGGATCAAGCGGCGACGCCTCCGGCGACTGCCCCCGCAATCTTTTCGACCGAGAATTCCCGGCCGTTCCTAAGGTTCGGGATCTTGTTGTGCGCAACCTTGACTGCGCCGGGATCGATTTCGGCGACGATGACCGCCTCGCCGGTGGCGCCGGCCGAGGCCAGCACCGTGCCCCATGGATCGATGATCATCGAATGGCCGAAGGTCTCACGGCCGTCCTCATGCCGGCCGGCCTGAGCGGCGGCGATGACGAAGACGCCGTTCTCGATCGCCCGCGCCCGGAGAAGTATCTCCCAATGCGCCTCACCGGTCTGCTTCGTGAAGGCGGCAGGAACGGTCATCACCTCGGCGCCGGCCACCGCCTGGGCACGGAAAAGCGCCGGGAAACGCACGTCGTAGCAGATGGTGAAGCCCATTTCGGCAAAGGGCAGCGACAGCACGCGCGCCTCCGAGCCGGCGGTATAGGCAGCACTTTCACGCCAGCTCTCGCCATTGTCGAGGTCGACGTCGAACATGTGGATCTTGTCGTAACGATTGAGGATCCTGCCGTCGGGGCCAAAGAGGAAACCGCGATTGGCAATCTTGCCGTCGGCAAGCGCGATCGCCGTCGAGCCGACATGCATATGGATGCCGAGTTCGACTGCAAGCTCCGAACCGGTCTTGACGATGATGTCGTCCGTTTCGTCGGCAAGCACGGCATGCGCCGCTGGGCGGTCACGCTGTAGCATGCCGGTCATCTCGGGCGTCTGCACATAGGTCGCGCCCTGGGCTGCGGCCTCGCGCACTAGGCGCGCCATGGCGGCGGCGTTCTTTACGGGATCAACCCCGGAGCACATCTGGACGGCGGCGGCCTTGAAGCTCATCGGTTTTTCCTCAGGCAACAAGCATCGGATCGAGCTTGCCGGCCCGATCGAGTGCAAAGAGATCGTCGCAACCGCCGACATGATCGGTGCCGATGAATATCTGCGGAAAGGTGGTACGGCCGTTTGCCTTGCCGATCATCTCCTGGCGAAGATCCGGCGAAAAGGTCGCGTCGTGCTCAACATATTCGACGCCCTTTTCTTCGAGAAGGGACTTGGCGCGGCTGCAATAACCGCAAAACTGCCGTGTATAGATAGTGACGGGTACCATAAAGATCTCCAGACGGATGCCGGGGTATGTCTGTCATATAGGCTCGGGAAGAGCCCTTGCAAAGGTCAAAACCGTTATGTCGAGGGCACCTGCCTTGCGCAGCACGCGGGTTGCGGCAGCGACCGTCGCCCCTGTTGTATAGACGTCGTCGACCAGCACGATGCGCTTGCCGAAAATGTCGTTTTCGCAACCCTTGGCAATCGCGAAAGCGCCCCTGACATTGTCCTCGCGCGCCTTTGCGCCAAGGCCGACCTGCTGGCTGGTGCGCTTGACGCGAATAAGCGTGGCGGCAAGCAGCGGCTTGCCCGAGAGCTTTGCCATGTGGCGGGCAAGCTCTGCTGCCTGGTTGAACTTGCGCGACAGCATGCGGGTGCGGTGCAACGGCACCGGGATCAGCGCATCGCAACGTTCGACGGTTTCGTCGGAGGCGCGCAGCATCCAGGCGGCCATCATCGGCGCCAGATCGGTACGATCGCGATATTTCAGCCCATGGACGAGATCACGGACCGCATGATCGTGGGTCGCAGCCGACCGCAGCCGGTCGAAGGGCGGCGGGTTGGCGATCGCCTCGGCGCTGAGGATCCCGGCGCCGAGATCGTGCGAGAAGGGAATGCCGAGCACCTCGCAATAGGGCCGTTCGATGAAGCGGATACTGGACCAACATTTCGCACAGAGCCCGCGATGGCCGCCTGTGGAAATGCCGCAGACGGAACAGGCGGGCGGATAAAAGAAATCGGCAAGCGCCGAAAACGGCCGCAAGAGATGCGTCCGCAAGAATTCTGCCGGTCTTTTCAATTCGATTGGCCCCATGCCGCAGAGACTAGCGCGTTCTCCACGAAAGGAAAATCGTCTTGCCGCACAGACGGCGCGGGACTAAGGACATCGCCATGGAAACGATCTTCGACAGCGCCCTGATCGCCGCACATCGCCATCGTGCGCTTGTAAACAACGACCCGAAAGCCGCCTTCCTGCTCGACATTGCCGCTGAGGAAATGGCAGAGAGGCTTACTGTGGTCGAGCGGACCTTCGAGACCGCCGTCGAACTGCATGGCGCAACCGGTGCTGCCGCCCGTGCCGCGCTAGCGACGGGCAAAATCGGCACGATGATCCGCATCGAAAGCGAGAAGGCCTATGCCGGACCGGGCGAAACCTTGATCGAGGCGCCGCTGGAGGATGTGCCGCTCGAACCGCAATCGGCCAATCTTATCCTTGCGCCGCTCAGCCTGCATCTGACCAACGATACGCCGGGTGTCTTCATCCAGATCCGCCGCGCCCTGAAGCCGGACGGCCTGTTCATGGCCGCGATCTCCGGCGCCGGCACATTGCAGGAACTGCGCGATGTGCTGCTGGCCACCGAGGTCGAGATGACGGGTGGCGCAAGCCCGCGTGTCATCCCCTTCGCTGATGTGCGCGATGTCGGCAGCCTCATGCAGCGCGCCGGCTTCACGTTGCCGGTGATCGATGCGGAGAACTATACGGTGCGATATGATTCGCTCTTTCCGCTGATGCGGGATCTGAGAGCGATGGGCATGAGCAATCCGCTTGCAGCCCGCGCCCGGATGCCGCTGACGCGCGCCTTCTTCCTGCGCGCAGCGGAGATCTACGCCGAACGTTATTCCGATCCCGACGGACGTATCCGCGCCACCTTCTCGATCATCTATGTCTCGGGATGGTCTGCCCATGAGAGCCAGCAAAAGCCGCTCAGGCCAGGTTCGGCCAAGGCGCGCCTTGCCGATGCACTGAAGGTGGACGAACACAAGCTCAAGCAGTAAGGGCCGGCTGCTTCTTCAATTCACCGTCATATTGTTGTTGATCACGTTGAAGACGTCTTGCAAGGCGCCGGTGAAGACCCCGAGACCAGAGACGAGCGCGCCACAAATGAGGGCGGCGATCAAGCCATACTCAATTGCCGTCGCACCTCTGTTATCAGCAAGAAATGCTTTCAAAATACGCATTATTACGCGACCCTCTGAGCGAAACCGACAGCAAACGACCAATTCCACGACCATCGGGCGACGGCCGGCATTCTTCAGCAACCGGCGCCGACGCCGTAGCCCTGGACGACGCAGACCGAGCCTGGCGTATCCTGGAGGACGCTGCGGCGGATCGTATAACGCTTGCCGCTTTCGCTCTTCGGGATTGATCCTGTCGTGATCGTATCGAAATCCGCCGGCGCGCTGGCAAAGACGCTTTTCTTCGAGGAATCCGCAAGCATTGGCGTCAGGATGAGCGTCAGCGCGACCACCGCCGTGCCGAACAGAAGGGCGATATTCAGCGCACCCGTCCTGCGCGAGGCAGACGAGGCCCGTTCCTTTTCCCGGACAGCTTTCCAGAAATCATCGTCCATGACGTCAAGCCTTTTAATACACGCACGCCAGATGCTTGATTGAGGCCGATCTTTGGCAGAAGGTGTTAAACGATCCATTAATATCCACAGCCGAAAACGGTGTGGCACAATAATAATCAGACAATGCTAAAGTAAATCCTGCAACATCGGGATGAGCGGCTCGTCGGCCGGCGGCATCGGATAATCGCGCAACGCCTGCGGGCGCACCCATTTCAGCGCCTGACCCTCGCGGCCCTGGGGAATGCCCTCATAGCGCCGGCAGATATAAAGCGGCATCAAAAGGTGGAAGGTCTCGTAGGAGTGGCTGGCGAAGGTCAGCGGCGCCAGGCAGGCGATCTTGGTGTTGATGCCGAGTTCTTCCTCGAGCTCGCGCACCAGTGTTTCCTCCGGCGTCTCACCCGGCTCGACCTTGCCGCCGGGAAACTCCCATAGCCCGGCGAGCGACTTTCCCTCGGGGCGCTGTGCCAACAGGATACGCCCGTCGGCATCGATCAGCGCACAGGCGGCGACCAGCAATATCTTCCGGCCCGCCTCGCTCATCGCGGCTCCTTTTGCCAATAGCAATAATGATAGGCGTCGCGAAAACCGAGGCGCTCATAAAGTGCGATGGCCGGGCGGTTGGACAGCTTCACCTGCAGCCAGGCCGAACGGGCGCTACGCATGCGCGCCCAGCGTAGCGCCGAGGTTAGGATTTCGATGCCAAGCCCCTCGCGCCGCCGCGCCTCGGAGACCGAAAGTGACATGATTCCGGCAAGGTCGTTGTCCTGGACGCAGAGCACGGTCGCAAGCGGGCCGTCCGCCGCGTTCTCGATCATGAACAGGCCGGATGGCGGCTTGATCGCCGAAATGATTTCGGCAAGCGCCGGCTTCAGCCTCAGTGGCGCTCGTTCGACGGCAAGATTGGCGTCGACGAAACGGCCGACATCATGGGTCGGCAGGTGGTCGAGCGTATCGGGCAGCTCCGCCTCGGCAAGGTCGCAGGTCATCACCACCGTCTCGTCGAAGCACGTCCAGTTCTGCGCGCGTAGAAGTTCGATCAGCACCGGCGAGGCAAGCGGCGTCTGGCGGACCACGGCGGCGCGGCCATAGGCCTCGAACTTCCGGCGCGCTTTTTCCAGGCGGATTTCGACGTCGCGATGATCCGAAGGATCGAGCGGCACGATCGAATTCAGCCGGTTGGACGGGTGACCGGCCGTCAGCCGCACCTGCCAGCTGCCGTCATATTGCACGGATGCCGCGGGCCAGGCACGAAAGCCGACGGCCTCCAGCCTGCGGACCAGCGGCAGATTGTGTGAGGAAATGGATGCCTGCGCCAATGAACGATCAGCTCCGATAGTCGCCATTGATCGCAACATATTCCTTGGTGAGGTCGCAGGTCCAGACGGTTGCCGTGCCGGTGCCGAGCCCGATATCGACTTTGACGGGGATATCCTGCGCCTTCATGACGTTCGAGGCCGCCTCCTCGGAATAATCGGGATCACGCTCGCCATTGACGGCGACCCTGATGTCGCCGAACCAGATGGCGAGCCGGTCGCGATCGGCCATCTCGCCGGACTTGCCGACGGCCATGACGATACGGCCCCAATTGGCGTCTTCGCCGGCGGCCGCCGTCTTGACCAGCGGCGAATT
The DNA here is from genome assembly GCF_017357285.1 of Rhizobium ruizarguesonis. NCBI lineage: Bacteria > Pseudomonadati > Pseudomonadota > Alphaproteobacteria > Hyphomicrobiales > Rhizobiaceae > Rhizobium > Rhizobium ruizarguesonis. The sequence continues at coordinate 4,547,802 of NZ_CP071678.1, forward strand.
GGCGATCGACAGCCCGATACGCTTGGCAGCGGCGTCGCTCTCTGCACCCGTCACCGTGATTTCGAGCATCTTGGTGGCGCCCTCGCCGTCCCGCACCACCTGCAGCGACAGATCCTTCAGCACTTCGTTGAGTGCGGCTCGGAAGGCGGCAAGGCGCGGATCATCGGCGCGTTCGATGCGGGCCTGGCCGTCCTCGGCCGCCGCACCCGTCGCAAACAGCATCAGCGTATCGGAGGTGGAGGTATCGCTGTCGACGGTCATGGAATTGAAGGTCGGGCCGACGCCGTCAGACAGAAGCGCCTGCAGCGCGGCAGGCGCGATGTCGGCATCGGTGACGACGAAGGAGAGCATCGTCGCCATATCAGGCGCGATCATGCCGGCGCCCTTGGCGATGCCGTTGATCGTCACGGCCACGCCGCCGATCTCGGCGCTGCGGGTGGAAACCTTCGGATAGGTGTCGGTCGTCATGATCGCCTTGGCGGCCTCGAACCAGAAATCGCCGGTCGCTTCGACCTGCATCCGTTCCAGAACGCCTGAAAATTTGGTGGCATCGAGCGGCTCGCCGATGACGCCGGTCGAGGCCAGATAGACCTCGTTTTCGGCGCAGCCGACGGCAGCGGCAGCCGATTTCGCCGTCAGCGCGGTCGCCTGGCGGCCTTTCAGGCCAGTGAAAGCATTGGCATTGCCTGAGTTGACGACGACGGCGCGGGCGCTGCCATGGGGGAGGTTGGCGCGGCAGAAATCGACCGGCGCCGACGGGCACTTCGAACGGGTAAAAACGCCTGCGACGGTCGCCGGCCTGTCGAAGACCATCATCAGCACGTCGGTACGGTTCTTGTACTTGATGCCAGCGGAAGCCGTCGCCATGCGCACACCGCGCAGCGGTGGCATCGAGACGAAGGATTTCGGAGCAAGCGGAGAGACGGAACCGGACATGATGAGACCTGCCAATGAGCATTTCCAGGCGAATTGGAAACCGGTTCGCCGTCCGGAAATGCGACAACCACGATAGTGAAGGGCCCGGAAGAACCGGGCCCTAGGCGACTATTATTACTGCTGCGGCGCCGGCGCGACGGGCTCGCTGCCCGGCTCCGGCTGCTTGTTGGCCTGGTCGTAACCCTTGCGCAGCGTCTCGTCCGTGATCTCGATCTTGGCGGAGGCCTTCGCCTGGTTCAGAAGCGCAAGATACTTGTCGCGCATGACGAGCTGACGAACCTGATCCTGCACCTGATCGAAGGGCGGCGGCGGGGCATCGCGCTTATCTTCGACCTTGATGACGTGAAAGCCGAAATCGGTCTTGACCGGCGTCTTGGAGTAGGTGCCCTTCTCAAGCGCGAAGGCTGCATCTTCGAATTCCTTGACCATGCGGCCGCGCGAGAAATAACCGAGATCGCCGCCTTCCGACTTGTTCGGATCGGTGGACTTTTCCTTGGCGAGTTCGGCGAAATCCTTGCCGGCGTCGAGCTGCTTGATGATGTCCTTGGCTTCGTCCTCGGTCTTGACGAGGATGTGACGGGCGTGGACTTCCTCCTGCTTCGGCAGGGCAGCGACTTCCTTGTCGTAGCGGGCCTTGACTTCGTCAGGCGTCACGATGTCGACGACATGCTTCTTGAAATAGGCATTGTGCAGCTCGCGGTCGGTGAGATACTGCATGCGCTTCTTGAATTCGTCGGTCTGATCGAGCTTCTCGGCCGCAGCATCGGCGGCGAGCAGCTTGACGTCGATGGCGGCGGAAAGGGCTGCGACCTTCTTCTGGTCATCGGGAAGCTGTGCCAGCTGCGGGTCGAGATTGGCGACGGCGAGGTCGAGTTCCGACTGGTGGATCTCCAGAGTGCCGACCTTGGCGATGACGGCGTCATCGGCATAGGCCGGAGCCTGGAGCGCAACAAAAGTTGCGAACGCCAGAACGGCAAGTTTGTTGGTGCTCAACATGAAATACCCTTCACAGTTACATTGCCGGTTTCAGCATCCCCTGAATCCAGCCCAAAATAGCCATCAACATCGGATTGTGGCCTTTCTGTATCCGCCAAATCCGTTGACATCATTCGACCCCCCTCTTATCTGTCACGCAACCTCGCGTCCAGAACAGTTTCCGGGCGTTTTAAGGCGCGCGCCTGATTTTCGGCTGGGCCGCGAACAAGAAACGCCGGGGATGAATATTGAGAAAGGGCCAGTCATATGGTCAGCTTTGGCGGTATAGCCCGCAAGTTATTTGGGTCTTCCAACGACCGCCGCGTGCGGTCCTTCCAGCCGAACGTCACTGCCATCAACTCTATCGAAGAGAAGACGAAGGCCCTGACGGACGAGCAGCTCGCGGCAAAGACCGTGGAGTTTCGCGCCCTGCTCGCCGAGGGCAAGACGCTGGACGACATTCTGATCCCGGCCTTTGCCGTCGTGCGCGAAGCCTCGCGCCGCGTTCTCGGCCTGCGACCTTTTGACGTACAGCTGGTCGGCGGCATGATCCTGCATTCGAATGCGATCGCCGAGATGAAGACCGGCGAAGGCAAGACACTCGTCGCCACCCTGCCGGTCTATCTGAACGCGCTTTCCGGCAAGGGCGTGCACGTCGTCACCGTCAACGATTACCTCGCCCAGCGCGATGCCGCCAACATGGGCCGCGTCTACGGCTTCCTCGGCATGACCACCGGCGTCATCGTCCACGGCCTCTCCGACGAGGAACGGCACGCGGCCTATGCCTGCGACATTACTTACGCCACCAACAACGAACTCGGCTTCGATTATCTGCGCGATAACATGAAGTATGAGAAGAACCAGATGGTCCAACGCGGCCACAACTTCGCGATCGTCGACGAAGTTGACTCGATCCTCGTCGACGAGGCGCGCACGCCGCTGATCATCTCCGGCCCGCTCGACGACCGCTCCGAACTCTATAATACGATCGATGCCTACATTCCGCTGCTGGTGCCCAGCGATTACGAGATCGACGAGAAGCAGCGCTCTGCCAACTTCTCCGAAGAGGGCACCGAGAAGCTGGAAAACCTGCTCCGCCAGGCCGGCCTCTTGAAGGGCAACGCGCTCTACGACATCGAGAACGTTGCGATCGTCCACCACGTCAACAACGCGCTGAAGGCCCACAAGCTCTTCCAGCGCGACAAGGACTATATCGTCCGCAACGACGAAGTCGTCATCATCGATGAGTTCACCGGCCGCATGATGCCGGGCCGCCGCTATTCGGAAGGCCAGCACCAGGCGCTCGAAGCCAAGGAAAAGGTGCAGATCCAGCCGGAAAACCAGACGCTGGCCTCGATCACCTTCCAGAACTACTTCCGCATGTACGACAAGCTCGCCGGCATGACCGGCACGGCGCAGACGGAAGCGGAAGAATTCGCCAATATCTACAATCTCGATGTCATTGAGGTCCCGACCAACCTGCCGATCAAGCGCCTCGACGAGGATGACGAGGTCTACCGGACCTTCGACGAGAAGTTCAAGGCGATCATCGAGGAGATCCTCGACGCCCATAAGCGCGGCCAGCCTGTGCTGGTCGGCACCACCTCGATCGAGAAATCGGAACTGCTCGCCGAGCGCCTGCGCAAGCAGGGTTTCGACGACTTCAAGGTGCTGAATGCCCGCTACCACGAGCAGGAAGCTTATATCGTCGCCCAGGCCGGCGTGCCGGGTGCCATCACCATCGCCACCAACATGGCCGGCCGCGGCACGGACATCCAGCTCGGCGGCAACCTCGACATGCGCATTGAGCGCGAACTTGGCGAAGTCGAAGCCGGTCCGGAGCGTGACGCCCGGATCCAGGCGATCATCGAGGAGATCAAGGAACTCAAGCAAAAAGCGCTCGAAGCCGGCGGCCTCTACGTCATCGCCACCGAACGCCATGAAAGCCGCCGCATCGACAACCAGCTGCGCGGCCGCTCCGGCCGTCAGGGCGACCCCGGCCGTTCGAAGTTCTACCTCTCGCTTCAGGACGACCTGATGCGCATCTTCGGCTCCGACCGCATGGACAGCATGCTGACCAAGCTCGGCCTCAAGGAAGGCGAGGCGATCGTCCATCCCTGGATCAACAAGGCCCTGGAACGCGCCCAGAAGAAGGTCGAAGCCCGCAACTTCGATATCCGCAAGAACCTCCTGAAGTATGACGACGTTCTCAACGATCAGCGCAAGGTGGTCTTCGAGCAGCGCCTCGAACTGATGGAATCGACCAATATTTCCGAGACCGTTTCCGACATGCGCCGTGAAGTGATCGAGGACATGGTCGACAAGCATATTCCAGAGCGCGCCTATGCCGAACAATGGGATGCCGCCGGCCTGAAGACCGGGGCTTTGAACATCCTCAATCTCGACCTGCCGGTCGAGGACTGGGTGAAGGAAGAAGGCATCGGCGAGGACGATATCCGCGAGCGCCTGACGGAAGCCGCCAATGCGGCCTTCACGGAAAAGGCCGAGCGTTTCGGCGACGACATCATGCATTATGTCGAACGCTCGATCGTCATGCAGACGCTTGATCATCTCTGGCGCGAGCACATCGTCAACCTCGACCATCTGCGCTCCGTCATCGGCTTCCGCGGCTATGCCCAGCGCGATCCGCTGCAGGAATACAAGTCGGAGGCCTTCGAGCTCTTCACCGCGCTGCTCAACAATCTGCGCGAGGCCGTCACCGCCCAGCTGATGCGCGTCGAACTGGTGCAGCAGGCCCCTGCCGAGCCTGAACCGCCGCTGATGCAGGCCCATCACCTGGATCCGACGACCGGCGAGGACGATTTCGCCCCGGCGATCTACCAGGCGTCGGAAGTCATCGTTTCGCCTGAAAACCGCAACCCGGATGACCCAGCCACCTGGGGCAAGGTCGGCCGCAACGAGACCTGCCCCTGTGGTTCCGGCAAGAAATACAAGCACTGCCACGGCGCCTTCGAGCAGGTCTGAGGCAAGTCCGCAAAGATCCGCGAAAATGCCGCCTCCGGGCGGCATTTTCTTTTCTGCGGCAACGCCGGAAAACCGGAATTCAGCGTTGGACGGCAGCCCAATCCGGAACCGTTTCTTAACCCTGTCCTGTCAAGACTTCAGGGGCGATTTGCCTGACCTCAGAGTTTTGCGTGTTCATCATGGCGGTCATAGAAACAGCGGAGAAGATGCTGCCCGCGGGCCTGCGCCCAGTCGGCGGCCGTACGCTGCGCATGCTTGCGGCCGTGCTCACCGAACGCGGGGAGAAGGCGGCCGCCCAGCGCATGGCGCTGACAGCGTTTTCGATCCGCATCCTCAGCGCAGCACTTGCCTTCGTCTCCCAGATCGTGCTTGCCCGGCTGATGGGCGAATATGAATATGGCATCTTCGTTTTCGTCTGGGTGCTGGTCGTCGTCTTCGGCGATCTCTCATGCCTCGGTTTCCACACCGCGATCATCCGCTTCCTGCCGCAATACAGGGCAGCGGGCGCTTTCGAGGAAATCCGCGGCCTGACAGGCACGGCTCGGATTTTTGCGCTGCTGTCCGGCACGACGGTGCTCGCCGCTGGCATGCTCGGGCTGCATTTCTTCGGCGATATGATCCAGGTCTATTATCTCGTCCCGATCTTCATCGGCCTGCTCGCCATGCCGATGATCGCGCTCGGCGATATTCTGGAAGGCACGTCACGGGCGAACCATTGGCCAGTGATGGCGTTGAGCCCGGTTTACATCGTCCGCCCGATCCTCATCATCCTCTTCATGCTGATCGCGATTGCCATCGGCGCCGAGCACACGGCCGTCACCGCGATGCAGGCAGCACTCGTCGCCACCTTCGTCACCGCCCTTGGTCAGTATGCCGCAACGCTCTACCGCCTTCGCCGGCATTATGACGAAGGCCCGCGCAAGGTCGATTTCCTCGCCTGGTTCAGCGTCGCCTTCCCGATTTTCCTGATCGAGGGCGTGAGCTTCCTGCTCACCAATTCCGATGTCGTCGTCGTCGGCATCTTCCTCGAGCCGCACGACGTCGCCATCTATTTCGCCGCCGCCAAGACGATGGCGCTGGTGCATTTCATCAATTTCTCGGTCAAGGCCGCCTCCGGCCCGCGCTTTTCCTCGATCATCGCCGAAGGCGACCACGCCCAGCTGGCAACCGCTGCCATCGACGCCGCCCGCTGGACCTTCTGGCCGGCGCTCGGGGTCGGCCTTGTCGTGCTTGCGGCAGGCCATCTGCTGCTGTCGCTCTTCGGCGGCGCCTTTACATCAGGCTATCTGGTGATGGCGATCCTGCTCGCCGGCATCCTCGCCAAATCGCTGGTCGGCCCGGCCGAAACGCTGCTGATGATGGCAGGCAAGCAGAACCTCTGCGTCACACTCTATGCCGGCGCATTGACGGCCAATGTCAGCCTCAACCTCGCTTTGATCCCGCATTACGGCATCGAGGGCACGGCGATCGCCACGGCCTCGGCCATGGCGGTCGAGGCGATCCTGCTGCATGTCGCCGTGCGCCATACGCTCGGCATCGTCCTTTTCGCCTTCGCCAGCCCCTCCGCCGCAACGCCAGAAATGAGAGTTCGATAGATGGTGCGTGTTCCCCCCGTTACCGAAAGCACCGACAGCGCCGCAAACCGCATGGTGCATGATCTCGCCGCGTTGAATTTCGAAGCACCGCGGGCCGAGGCTCGCGCCGAGATCGGCCGGCCGGGGCGCGAGCTCTGCCTCTATCCCGGCAAGCTGGGCTATGAGCTTCAGGATGAGCTCGATTTCCTCTCCAACCGGGCGATGGAGCCGAACGTCTTTTTCTCCGGCCGTTTCCTAGCCCCCGCCATGCCGCGGCTCGAAGATCGGCAGGTGAACTTCGCCCTGATCCGCGATCACAATGCCGGCCGCAGCCGCATGCGGTTCCTCTTGCCGTTTTCGGTCGACAAGCCGGGCTTCGCCGTCGGCCCATCGATCATCCGCGGCTGGTCGAACAGCTTCGGTCCGCTCGGCACGCCGCTCGTCGATGGCGAGGATGCCGCCGAGACGCTCGACAATCTCTTCGAGGGACTGACCGCCGGCGATCTCAATCTGCCCGGCCTATTGGTTCTGCCGGATCTCAGGCTGAACGGTATCTTCGTGCGCATGCTCAAGGCCGTGGCGCTCAGCCGCAATCTTCCCGTTACTGTCACCAATCCCTACCTGCGCCCGATGCTGCAGAGCGACGAAGAGGCGCCGGCCTATCTCGGCAAAACCATCTCCTCCTCGCACATGCGCGAGATGCGCCGCCAGTGGCGCCTGCTGGATGAGGTGGGAACAGCGGTCTATACCGTCGCCCGCCAGCCGCGCGAAATCCATGTCCGCTTCGAGGAATTCCTGGCGATGGAAGCCGGCGGCTGGAAGGGCAAGCGGCGAAGCGCTCTCGTCACCGATCGTTATCATACGGCCTTCGCCCGCGAGGCGGTGTCGAACCTTGCCGCCGTCGATGCCGTGCGTATTCACACGATCGATCTCAACGGCAAGGCGATAGCCGCCATCGTCGTGCTGATGATGGGCGGCGAGGCCTATACGTGGAAGACCGCTTATGACGAGAACTACGCCCGGTATTCGCCGGGCAAGCTGCTGATGAGCGAACTCACCGAATGGCATCTCGACGATGCCAATATCGTCCGCTCCGATTCCTGCGCTGTCTCGGATCATCCGATCATGAGCCGTTTCTGGCAGGAGCGCGAGGAGATGGGAACGCTGGTGATCGGCCTGACGCAGAACGGCGACCGCGACATGCGCCAGGTCTCAGCCCAGCTCCACATGTACCGCAGCACCCGCAACATGGCGAAGATGCTGCGCGAAAAGATCATGTCGCTCGCTGGCCGGGGCTAAAGCAATTCCAGCAAAAGTGCGTTGCGGTTTTGCGTCCGGAATTGCGCAAAAACAAAAAGATAGATCACCTTCGGAAATGATCTACCCCTCGTCGGCCGCCCTCTCCCGCAGCAGCCGGCGGATCACCTTGCCGCTGGTGGTCAGCGGCAATGCATCGATGAACTCCACCTCGCGCGGATATTCGTGCATCGAAAGCCGCGTCTTCACCCACTCCCTTATCTCGGCGGCCAGCGCCTCGCTTGGGTGATGGCCCGGTGAAAGCACGATATAGGCCTTGACGATCTCGGTGCGCACGGCATGGGGCTTGCCGACGGCGGCGGCAAGCTGCACGGCGGGATGGCCGATCAGGCAGTCCTCGATCTCGGCCGGGCCGATGCGATATCCCGACGAGGTGATGACGTCGTCGTCGCGGCCTTCGAAGGTGACGTAGCCCTCAGCATCCTGCCGACCGATATCGCCGGTGAGCAGCCAGCCCTTGGCGAATTTTCGTTCGGTCGCCGCCGCATCGTCCCAATAGCCGAGGAACATCACAGGATCGGGACTGGCGATGGCGATCTGGCCCGGTTCGCCAGCCGGCAATTCGTCGCCCGCTTCGCTGACGATCGCAACACGATGCCCAGGCACCGCCCGCCCGATGGCACCGGCCCTGGTGACGCCATAGGCAGCGCTGGAAGCGAGCACGAAATTGCACTCCGTCTGGCCGTAGAATTCGTTGACGGTGATGCCGAGCGTATGCCGCGCCCATTCATAGGTCTCGCGGCCGAGCGCCTCCCCGGCCGAGCCGATGGTGCGCAGCACCAGATCATATTTCGAGCGCGGATCGGGCACGGATCTCATCAGCCTCAGCGCCGTCGGCGGAATGAAGGCGTTGCGCACATCCATCTCCGCCATGATGCGATAGGCCATATGGGCATCGAATTTCTGCGCCGGCGACGAGACCACGGGAATTCCGAGTAGAAGGCTCGGCAGCAGCGCATTGAGCAGACCGCCCGCCCAGGCCCAGTCGGACGGCGTCCAGACCTTGTCGCCCACTTTCGGAAAGCCCTCATGGGCAAACTGCATACCGGGAATATGGCCGGGCAGAACGCGATGACCATGCAGCGCGCCCTTGGGCGGCCCTGTCGTTCCCGAGGTGAAAATCATCAGCGCCGGATCGTCGGGAGACGTCTTTTCTCCCTTGAAGAAGGGCTCGTATGACACGATCAGATCGGCAAAGGAGAGAGCGTCGAGAGAATTATCGAGGCTGATCACATGCCGAAGCTCCGGCAGCCGATCGCGAATTTTCCGGACGCGATCGAGGCCGAAATCGTTGGTGACGATTGCCACCGCACCTGAGGTCCTCAGCCTGTATTCGAGCGCCTCGACGCCGAAGAGCAGCGCCAGCGGCAAGGCGATTGCGCCCATCTTGTAGATCGCAACATGAACGACCACAGTCTCGAAGGACTGGGGCATCAGCAGGGCGACGCGGTCGCCTCGCTTAATGCCGAGCGAAGCCAGCGCATTGGCGAACATGGACGAGGAACCGGCAAGCTCACCGTAAGTCAGCGAAAGATGATCGCCATCGGGGCTGAAATGCTCAAGGCAGACGCGCTCCGGATCTCTTGCGGCCCAGTCGTCGCTGACGGCGCGGCCGATATTGAAATCCTCCGGAATCCGCCAGGAGAAATCGCGATAAAGATCGTCGTAGCGATCGTGGGACGGCAGCTGCATGGTCGGATTCCGGTAAAATGCTGCATCAGCTAACATCTTGCGGCGCGGATGTGCAAGCTGCAGCCGGAATCGACAGCGATGAGCTTCAGAAGTCGATCACGGATCATTGTGCGCATGCAGCATAGATTCTTCATTTGCCGCCCTGCGACTTTGGCCATCTCGCGCTAAATCATGGAAAGCCGCCTGGGGGTCATCCAATTCATCACGGAGTCGTTTCATGGAATACGCAAAATTTGGCAAGACCGGTCTCGAAGTGTCGAAAATCTGCTTGGGCTGCATGACCTTCGGCGATCCCGGCCGCGGCAATCATGCCTGGAGCCTCAGGGAAGACGAAAGCCGGACTATAATCAAGCAGGCGATCGACCTCGGCATCAATTTCCTCGACACCGCCAACACCTATTCCAACGGCTCATCAGAGGAGATCGTCGGCCGAGCCATAAAAGATTTCGCCAAACGCGAGGACATCGTGCTGGCGACCAAGGTGTTCAACCGCATGCGGCCGGGCCCGAACGGCGCCGGCCTGTCACGCAAGGCGATCTTCGACGAGATCGACAACAGCCTGCGTCGTTTAGGCACCGACTACGTCGATCTCTACCAGATCCACCGCTTCGACTACACGACGCCGATCGAGGAAACCCTGGAAGCGCTGCACGACGTCGTCAAATCGGGCAAGGCGCGTTATATCGGCGCCTCCTCCATGTATGCTTGGCAATTCGCCAAGGCGCTTTACGTCTCCAGGCTGAATGGCTGGACCGAATTCGTCAGCATGCAGGACCACCTGAACCTGCTCTACCGTGAGGAAGAGCGCGAAATGCTGCCGCTTTGCGAGGATCAGAAAATCGCCGTCATCCCCTGGAGCCCGCTTGCCCGCGGCCGCCTGACCCGCGACTGGGACGAGACGACGGCGCGCAGCGAAACCGACGAATTCGGCAAGACGCTCTACACGCAGTCCATTGATGCGGACCGCAAGATCGTCGGAGCCGTGGCCGAAATCGCCAAGGCCCGCAACATCTCCCGCGCCCAGGTCGCAACCGCCTGGATCCTGCAGAAGAGTGCCGTCACCGCCCCGATCATCGGCGCGTCCAAACCCAACCACCTCAGAGACGCCGTTGCCTCGCTCTCGGTCAAGCTCACCGCCGAGGAAATCGCAGCACTGGAAGCACCCTACGTCCCGCACGCCATCGCCGGCTTCAAGTAGTCATTGGCTTCTCGGTCCTCAGGCATATGCAAGGGCAGATCCCTCTCCATCCGGAGAGGGAGAGCGAAACCATGGCCCCGCGACTGAGATTATGTCTGGCTGTCAGGATCGAGCTGCCGGCGCATGGTCACCAGAAACTGCTCGGCAAGCGCCCTGTCCTCGACCGCGCGGGCAAGAATGACAGCGCCCATCATCGATGAGAGTGTCGTCGTCGCATTGGCGCGGCGCTCCTCCTCCGTTTCGCCGGGAACGATATCGGCAAGCGTCTCGACCAGCACGGAAAGCCCATCGCTGAAGACCGCGCGGACGGCGCCGCGGCTGCGGCTGACTTCCTGGATCAGCGTTGCGAAGACACAGCTGCCGCCGGGATCGTCAACCGTGCGCCAGTGGATATAATGGTCGAGAAGAGCGGCCAGCGGCCGGTCGGGCGATTCGGCGATATGCTCCTTCCAGCGCTCTTCCACCCTGTCGATCAGCTTGCGGCTGACCTCAAGTGCCAGGTCGTCCTTCGAACCGAAATGACCGTAGAAGCCGCCATGCGTCAGTCCCGCCGCCTTCATGATGTCGGCGACGCCGACCCCGTCGAAACCGTTTTCGCGGAAAAGCACGCCGGCAACGCTCAGAATCCTTTCGCGGTTTTCGGCAAATTTTTCGCGGCTGACCCGCATTGTCGTCTCCAGAAATAGTCGCTTGACAAAATATATGACGTCCATCATCAATACGCAAGAAATATGATGACCATCATGTAAATCGATCCACTATCGTCTCGAACCAGAATTCAAACGGAATCTTGCCCATGGTTTCCACAGCCCTCGCCTCCTCCCTTGCTCGGCGCAACATCCATTACGGCTGGGTCGTCGTCGCCGCGACCTTCCTCACCATGCTGGTCACCGCCGGCGCCATGGGCGCACCCGGCGTGCTCATCAAGCCGCTGCAGGACGAGTTCGGCTGGGAGACCTCGCAGATTTCCTCGGCCCTTGCCATCCGCCTGATCCTTTTCGGCTTCATGGGTCCGTTCGCCGCCGCCTTCATGAATTATTTCGGCGTGCGCAAGGTCATTGTCTTCGCCTTAGCGCTGATCGGCGCGGGCTTCGTTGGTTCGCTGTTCATGACGACGCTGTGGCAGTTGCTGCTGCTTTGGGGTATCGTCGTCGGTTTCGGCACGGGATTGACGGCCATGGTGCTCGCCGCAACGATCTCCAGCCGCTGGTTCACCAAGCATCGCGGTCTCGTCGTCGGCATGCTCTCGGCGAGCTCGGCCACCGGTCAGCTCGTCTTTCTGCCACTGATGGCGGAGCTGACGGAACGTTATGGCTGGCGCTCGACGGTGTTTTTCGTCTGCGCCATGATCATGGTCGCAGCCCTTGCCGTGCTTGCTTTCATGCGCGACCGCCCCGCCGACCTCAACCTGCCCGCTTTCGGTGAGACGCAGGTGACGCCGCCACCGGCAAGCACCTCCCTCGGCGCCGCGCTGATGACGCCGATCACCGTCCTCAAGGAAATCTCGAAGACCTCGACCTTCTGGATCCTCTTTGCCACCTTCTTCATCTGCGGTCTCAGCACCAACGGCCTGATCCAGACCCATTTCGTCACCCTGTGCGGCGACTTCGGCATCGTGCCGGTGGCCGCGGCCAGCGTGCTGGCTGTCATGGGCATCTTCGATTTCTTCGGCACCATCGGTTCCGGCTGGCTGTCCGACCGCTTCGACAATCGTTGGCTGCTCTTCTGGTATTACGGCCTGCGTGGCCTGTCGCTGCTCTACCTGCCCTTCAGCGATTTCAGCTTTTACGGCCTCTCCATCTTCGCCGTCTTTTACGGCCTCGACTGGATTGCCACCGTGCCGCCGACCGTCAAGATCGCCGCCGACCGCTTCGGCCGCGAAAAGACCGGCCTCGTCTTCGGTTGGGTCTTTGCCGGACATCAGCTGGGAGCCGCCACCGCCGCCTATGGCGCCGGCCTCTCGCGCACGGAGCTTTCGAGCTACCTGCCGGCGTTTTTCGTCGCCGGCGCCTTCTGCCTGCTGGCCTCGATCCTGGCGATCACGCTGAAGAAGTCCGGCCTGAGCAGCCCGGCACCGGCCGCCGCCCATTGATGTCAAACAGGATCCGGCCTCAAAACGGGGCCGGATCTCTCTACCGGATCAGTCCGATAACTTCGCTTGCCCGTCTTGCGCGTCCGGGCGCTCGCATGTTAGACAGCCGCCCGTTCGTATCCGTTGCCCCATTGGCGGAATTGGTAGACGCGCTCGACTCAAAATCGAGTTTCGAAAGAAGTGCTGGTTCGACTCCGGCATGGGGCACCACTACCGAGGCCAAAAGGCCTTAGTTCATTGAAGCGACTTGGCAAATTCGTCCTCCGGGTGCTGTATCAGGTGCCGAACGAGGACCAGACCTTGAAGACAATCATCCTGAAATACGTGACCAAAACAAAGACCGGCAGTTTCGAGTACCGGCGACAAGTACCTGTCTCTCTGCGAGAACGCTTGGGGCGATACGAGTTCAAAAAGGTCTTGGGACTCAGCGAGCCCAAAGCAATCAAGCGGTGGCCATCCTACAATGATGGGTGGAGCGAGAGCAAACGAACGCCCAAAGCACCAGCGTCGCGAGCCGCAACCACTATTTGCAAAATATGCAGAAAAGGCGGCGGTGACGCAGCAAGTGCTGCTCTAATGAAGAACCTCAGGAAGGTCGTTTCAGACCCAAATGTCACCGTCCACAGCCTGAGACACAACATGCAGGATCGTATGATCGTAGCCGGAGTGAGTGGGCATGATCGGCATCTGATTCTAGGGCATTCTGTAGCTGGCGAAGGCTCGACTAGTGGCGACCACCAAAGCGGTGAAGGTGTGCGTCGGCCAAAACTGACGGCACCGGAAGGCATACCTGGCAGCTATGGGCGACGGCCAGCCCCCAGAGGGAAGCCCCACCATGCTCATAATGTGAACGAAAGACCTACATCGGTCGCGGTCGGAAGTTTGGCCTTCGAGTGAAGAAGTTACCGGGAGGCCGCTATCTAAGCTGATCCGCCATCGGTATCGTCCAGGAGGGCCTGAAGCGTGGCTTTGGAGTTGTTATATACTTGCCAACGTTCCTCCAACCACGCTCCCTTGCGCCCTACGTCTGGGCGGAAGGGATCAACAGACGGGGCTTTGATGGCCTTCTGGAGGAAGTCGATCCACTCGCCCTCGGCCAAGGAGAGGGCTGTTCCAGCCTTCATGAAAGCGGCGGCCTGCTTTGCAAGTTCGCGGTCCGAGAACGTCTCGGTTTCCTCGTATTGGTCAATGATGCCACTCAGGATTTTATCCATTTGAGTCATAGTGTCATCGACCTCGCTTTTGCGCGCCTTAGCGTGGTCGAGGAGCGTTTTAAAAGCAGCGAGGTCTTCCTTCCGCTTAGGTTGGGTGTCGTCCGGGTAGACCTCGCCTACGATATCCAACATGTCCTTCGTTACATGCGATAGGCGATTGACGTTATCGTCGGTCCCTTCGAGCACCTTCTCAGTGCGAAGAACGTCCGTTTCGAAGCCAGGGGAAGGACGGCCACTGTTGAAACTAAGAGAGAGTTGCATTGCCTTGATCAACTCCTCGGCGTGTTTGAGATCGTCAAGGAGGGCGTTTGTAAAGTAGGCATGTTTTCCCTGAGCGAGTTTGAAAGACGCCTCTTCCTCTGAGCCTTCGGGGATACTAGACGCATCGAATGCGTCGGCCGACTTCTTGAACAGCTTCAGACCGGCGTCGATGGCCACTAGGCGGTGGTTCAGGTTATCTTGGAGGGCGTCTACCGCTTTTTGAGCTTTGGACCGAAAGAGGCGAGATAGAAGTGACATGGTAAAGTGATACCCCCTGAACATCTGCCTCGTCGGCGGCAGGTGACACGCGCGGTACGCGGTTCACTTATGATAGACGTGGACCGGCACTTCCGGTAGTACCTTCCCGTTCCACGCCACGCCCCTATGAAGCGACTCGGCATCCGCAGCGCATCACGCTAGATTCATGCGAATCATCGATCGAAGGCAGGCATGATGGGCGAACGGAAGGCCTGAGGAAGTCTTGGACGAAACGATCCGGGGTGAGCTAATCGTGGCGGGCGACCGCTCAGTCGAGGCTACGCAAGCGGACAAGAAGAACTATGCCGAACGGCTTTCACGTGCCTTATGGTGGCTCTTTTGCAGCCGTGATGACCGTGCCAATAGCAGCCGCAGTTGTTCGGCCAGCTTGTGTGCTGTGCCGTCGTCGATTTCGCCCATGAGACGAAGAACCTTGTGGCCCCGCCAATCAACGGCTGTTATCTCGGCTGCGCAAACCCCTACGCTTGTAGTTTCACAAATCCCCATCACGATGAGAGCGCACAGAATTACGCGCATTCTTCCTAGTTTATCGAGCACAGTACCCCTCAAACCTTAACCCCTGCAACCCGCATAAGTTACTCTGGTAGGTTTTTTTCAACCACGACGGAAGGTCGTGTTAAATGGGGACTTAAATCTCAATAACAAGCAGTTGTTCAAAGAGCACGGGCCGGTCCGCAGGCTTTGATGTGACGCGTTGCGTAAGCCCCAGCACGTGGGACGACTACCTCTAGTTCCTGCAACGCCTCTGTCGCAACAAGCGCACACGGGCCACAGAACATGATCCCGTGTCTCAGCGAAGCTTACTTGTTTTTCAGCAGCCACATCTTGCCGGCCATCGTGATGCCGTAGACGTCTTTTGATGCGTCGTCATCCAGGTGCCGCCTTTCGAGAAAACCCGGCTCCTTCAACTCGCCCAGCGTCTTGGCAGTGACCGACTTTATTTTCTGGGGCCGCTCTTTCCACCGGTCAGTTTTTGCATAAGTCACCGTCGCGTTCTCGTGCGTCCATTTATTGGCTGGCTGAGGATAAAGGTCTCCATCCCTGGCGAGTTTAAGTGCGGCGATCTGGGACGGCGTAAGCTCAATCATACTAAAAGATCCTGTGCGGGCGGTGTTTGCGCTGGGAACGCGCTGTTACCAAAGGCGTGCTCATAACACCGACAGACGACTTTCACCACTGCATTGAAATATTCGTGCCACAAAAGGCGAAAACCCGGCTCGTCGGAACCGGGCTTCGTCCTTATCGCACATTTTTTCGTTAATTGCAGCGCCGGACCGTCTTGGTGACCTCGCCTTCGTCGGTCTGTCGGGTGACGCTCCTGGTTTCGCAGCCATTATCGCGATAGCGGCGGTGCTCACGTTCGTGCACGGCACCGAAAGTGACGCCACGCTCGCTGATGGTGATGCCGGGTCGTACCCGCTCATGACGATAGCCGTCGTCATAGGAACGCTCCCTGACATAGACGCTGTCGGCAAGAACAGGCGCTGCAAACGAGCAGACGGCAAGGGCCGCCACAGTACAGTTCAAGATCATCTTTCGAATGTCGTTCTCCTTTCTTGATGAAAGAGCAACGAGGCAAGACACAAGTGGTTCCAACATCGTGACGGTCCGACCGTGCCGCGAAAAAGGGCCGTGCCTACAACGCCGCGCGACTTTTTAGACCTGAGAAGGACGCCTTAACATTTGGAATTGCAGCATTATTCTATCCTACCCGCCAAAATGAGAGCGAAGGCCCCCGAACAGTAGCCGGTCATCCAAATCAACTGTTTAATTTTGCTTGCGCTTCGTCCAAAGTGGCCGCCGCTATCACAAGAGAGGGCGGACGTGCATCAGGAAGTAGGACTCATCGCGACGGTCGCCGTCAGTTTCGTTTTCGCAGCGATCCTGGGCTATGGAGCCGACAGGCTTCGGCTGCCGCCACTCGTCGGTTATTTGATGGCGGGCATCCTGATGGGCCCGTTCACGCCGGGCTTCGTCGCCGATACCGCCCTTGCCGGCCAGCTCGCCGAAATGGGCGTCATTCTTCTGATGTTCGGCGTCGGCCTGCATTTTTCCGCTTCCGACCTGCTCGCCGTGCGCGGCATCGCCGTGCCGGGCGCAATCGGGCGGATTATCCTCGCCACCCTGTTGGGCATCGGTCTTTGCAAACTCTGGGGCTGGAGCCTCGGCGCCGGCATCGTCCTCGGCCTCAGCCTGTCGGTGGCGAGCACCGTCGTTCTCTTGAAGGCGCTGGAGGAGCGCAATCTCGTTAACGCTGCCAGCGGACGCGTCGCCGTCGGCTGGCTGATCGTCGAGGATCTGGTGATGGTGCTGGCGCTGGTGCTGCTGCCGGCGCTCGCAGAGCTTCTGGGTGGCAACGCCAGCGATACGACCAACCACGGCCTCGGCGACCTGCCGCTGGTGCTGACGATCGGCCTGACGCTGCTGAAGGTTGTGGCCTTCGCCGCCATGGCGATCTTCCTCGGTCCTCGCATCGTGCCCTGGCTGCTGACGATGATTGCCCGCACCGGCTCGCGCGAACTCTTTACGCTGACGGTGCTGGCGATCGCACTCGGCATCGCCTTCGGTTCGGCGGCGATCTTCGGCGTCTCCTTTGCGCTCGGTGCATTTTTCGCCGGCGTCGTCATGAGCGAATCCCAGCTCAGCCACAGGGCAGCCGCCGACTCGCTGCCGTTGCAGAACGCCTTCTCCGTGCTGTTCTTCGTGTCCGTCGGCATGCTCTTCGACCCCTCGATCCTGGTGCGCCAGCCGCTGGCCGTGATCGGCGCGCTGGCGCTCGTGATCCTGGGTAAGGGCATCATCACCTTCCTCATCGTCATCCTGCTGCGATACCCGATCAGCATGGGGTTAACGTTGGCCGGCGGCCTTGCCCAGATCGGCGAATTTTCCTTCATCCTCGCCGGCCTCGGCGTCTCACTCGGGCTCCTGCCACATGAGGGCCAGGATCTGATCCTGGCTGCCGCGATCCTGTCGATCACCCTCAACCCAATCGTGATCTTTGCGACCGACGGCCTGAAGAAATACATCCATTCGAAATGGCCCTCTCTCTGGGAAAGCTACGGCAGGAGCAGGCAGAAGGCGCTCGGCAAAGAACTGGAAAAGATCAGGGCGCTCGGCGAAGAGCGCGAGCGCCAGCATCAACTGAAGATGCAGCAGCTGATCGAGACTTTCCCGCTGTTCTCCGAGGTCGACGAGGACGCGCAGGAGGAGCTGCTGCTGCTCTTCAAGGCGAAATCCGCGCCGCCCGGCGAACGCGTCATCCGCCGCGGCGATCGCGGCGATAGCATGTATTTCATCTCCTCGGGCGCGGTGGAGGTGCGGCTCGCCAGCGGCGCGATCCGCCTGGAGCCGGGAGCCTTCTTCGGGGAAATGGCGCTCCTGACCGGCGGACGGCGGACAGCCGACGTCATCGCCGTCGACTTCTGCCAGTTCGAGGTGCTCGAACGGCGCGACTTCAACATGTTCATGTCGCACCATCCACATCTGCGCGCCGCCGTTAGCGAAATGGCCCAGCAGCGGACGGAAATGAACGTCCTGCGTCAGCAACGGGAAAAGTCGATGGACCTGTCCTGACGCAAACGCCACCGCATGTCAGCGGCAATCGCGCCACCGTGATTGCTTCAGCCCGCCGGCCAATAGCCATCGGCGTGGAAATCCTCCGGGATCGGATCAAGCCGCGACAACGTCTCGGCTGCGAAATCGATCTGCAGCGACAAATATTTAAGAGACGCCAGCATCGGTACGCCGGTCGCGAATTCCCGGATGCGGGAGAGATGATAGCCGCTCTCGTTCAGCCGCCGCGCAGCCTCCCGGCGCACGTCGTCTTTGCTCGGTCCACGACCCTCTTCGGATCGGTCATCCATTTGCACGGCCTGCCCACGGCCGCCTTCGATCACTTTGAACATTCCCCTGCCACCCTGCACGTCGACCCCAAATCAGCTTGCCGCAGAATGGCCGATTCGCAATCCCACGAAATCTTGGGAGAGGTGCCGATACCCCGCATCACGAAAATTTTTCGACCGCGGTGGCAGGAAGGACACGGCCGAGCATTTACAGCGCCGCGCACGGCCCCTAAAGCTTTTTGCACCGCAACAGGAAGGAAACGGAATGCTCCGCAGACTTTACGACTGGACCATGTCTTTGGCCTCGCGCAAATCGGCCGAAGTCTGGCTCGCCGTCATCGCCTTCGTCGAAAGCTCCGTCTTTCTCGTCCCCGCTGATGTGCTCTTCCTGCCGATGGCGCTTGCCAAGCCGGAACGCGCCTATCGCTATGCGCTGATTGCAACCGTCGCCTCCGTCCTCGGCGGCATCGCCGGCTGGGCGCTCGGCTATTACGCCTATGATGCAATCGCCAGACCAGTCCTTGAGTTCTACAGCAAATTCGATGATTTCGAGCGATTGCGACGCGAAATTCACGGCGAATGGGAAATCCTGTTACTATTGCTGGTGACTTCCGGCTTAGCACACCTTCCGCCGATTAAGGTCGTGACCATTATGGCTGGCGTCATTGGCATGAATCTAGGCTTCTTCGTTATCTCAGCCATCATAGCTCGCGGTGCTCGGTTCCTGCTTTTGGCGTGGCTGCTTCGTCGATATGGCGAGCCGATCCGCCACTTCGTCGAGAAGCGCCTTGGTCAGATCGTCGGCATCGGTGCAGGCGTCCTCATCACACTCGGAATCGCTTATAAACTGTTTGCCCACTGAGCCAATTTCGCGGAGCTCCGCCATGACCGCCACTTCCTCGCCGCTCGCCCGCCCCGGCTTTGTCTACTCCATTTTGCTCGCCATCGGCATGGCGGCGGCGGTCGGCACCGCGCTCGGCTTCCAGTATATCGGCGGCTATATTCCTTGCGCGCTCTGCCTGTTGCAGCGTCAGCCCTATTATTACGCCATCCCGATCGCGATCCTGGCCGCAATCTCCGAACTCGTCGGACTGCCGAACTGGATCACCCGGGCGCTCATTCTCGCGGCCGGCATCCTGATGCTGGTGACGGCAGGCATGGGTGTCTATCACGCCGGCGTCGAATGGCATTTCTGGCCCGGCCCGGCCACTTGCTCGACGACGGCAAGCAGCATGACGACCAATGCCGGTGATCTGCTCGGTGAGCTCAACACCATCAAGGGCCCGTCCTGCACCGACGCGGCCCTGCGGGTGCTCGGCCTGTCTTTTGCCGGCTGGAACGTGATTGCCGGAATCCTGCTTGCGGCCTTCGCCTTTGTCGGCGTTCGCAAGGCCGCCACTGAATAAATTATGCAGGAAACCGAAAGCTACAGCGTCTTTTGCGCGTCCGAAAAGACGCGCGACGCTGTAGGCCGTTCGATCAGGGCTGCAGTTCGGTATCCCAGTAGAGATAGTCGAGCCAGCTTTCATGCAGATAGTTTGGCGGGAACAGCCGGCCGTTATTGTGCAGATCCTGCACCGTCGGCTGGTAGGGCTTCTGCGCCGGGAACATGCCTGCCTGCTTCGGAAGCTTGCTGCCCTTGCGCAGATTGCAGGGCGAGCAGGCTGCCACGACATTCTGCCAGGTCGTCTCGCCGCCATGGGCGCGCGGGATGACGTGGTCGAAGGTCAAGTCGTCATGGGCGCCGCAATACTGGCATTCGAACCGGTCACGCAGGAAGACGTTGAACCGGGTGAAGGCGGGATTGCGGGAAGGCTGAACGTAAGTCTTCAGGCACACGACACTCGGAAGCCGCATCGAAAAGCTCGGCGAGGAAACCGAATGTTCATATTCTGCAATGATGTTCACACGGTCGAGAAATACCGCCTTGATCGCGTCCTGCCAGGACCACAACGACAAGGGGTAATAACTCAGTGGCCGGTAGTCAGCGTTCAGGACGAGCGCCGGCAGGGCCTGTGGGGAGACTGCAATCGTCAAGGGACTCTCCTGATCGATTCGGCATCTGCACCTGTATATTAGGCCGGTTGTTACAGGATTGTGAAGTCCAATAAATTCAGAGGATAAAGGCAATTTGAAGAGTGTTGCCGATCAGCCGATCGGCACCATGTCACGGCGCATTTTCGTGGCGTAATAGGCCCAGAAAAGCCGTGCCGCCACCGAACGCCACGGCGACCAGACTTCCGCAAGCTGGGTCAGCGCCTTTGCCGGCGGCCGTGCTGCAAGACCGAATGCCGCTCCGACGGCATTCTGCAGCGCGACATCGCCGGCCGGGAAAACATCGGCATGGCCGCCGCAAAACATCAGATAGACCTCCGCCGTCCACGGACCGACGCCTTTCAGCGCGGTGAGTTCGCCAAGCGCTTCGCCCGGCGGCTTCAGGCAGAGCCTGGGGAGATCGAGGCGGCCGGAGGCGACCGCCTCGGCGATCCGTGACAGCGTCTCGGCCTTGGCGCGCGACAGGCCGAATTCGCGCCATGCCTCGGAGTGAAGCAGTGCGTAGCCTCCGGCGGTTAAAAGACCGTCCGCCGGCAGCATGCGCCGCCAGATCGCATCGGCGCTGGCGCGCGACACCATCTGCGAGACGATGATATGGGCAAGACCGGCAAAGCCGGGCTCACGCAGCCGCAGCGGAATAGGTCCGGCCTCCGCGACAATCGGCGCAAGACGTGGATCGAGGCGAAGCAGCGCTTCGAGCCCCTGCCTGACATCGTCTTCGTTGCGGATGATCTGCATTTTGCCTCGCAGTGGTTCAAAAGCCGAATCCATGGCAGAAGAAAGCATGACCACGAGTGAGCGTCAAAAACCTGTCTTTCGTTTTGCGCCGAGCCCCAACGGGCCGTTGCATCTCGGACATGCCCTCTCGGCCCTGCTGAACCGCGACATGGCCGAGGCCGAACAAGCACGCTTGCTGCTACGCATCGAAGATATCGATCAGACGCGCTGCACGCCCGAGTTCGAGGCCGGCATCCTCAGGGATCTCGAATGGCTTGATATCAGCTGGGAAAGCCCGGTGCGGCGCCAGTCGGACCATTTTCCCGAATATCAGACGGCGCTGCACACGCTGATCGAGCGCGGGCTGGTCTATCCAGCCTTTCTGACGCGCGGCGAGGTGAAGGCGCGCGTCGCTGCCTACGAGGCGACTGGTGAATCCTGGCCGCGCGATCCCGACGGCACTCCGCATTATACCGCAAATGATCGCGAGCGTTCGGCAGACGAATGGCGGGACCTGCTGACCCCTGGGAAGAAACATGCCTGGCGGCTCGATATGCGCAAAGCGCTCGACCTGATCGGCGAGCTGCTGTTCTGGACGGAAACCGGCGACGGCAGGACAGGTGAGATCGCCGCCGAGCCCGACGTCTGGGGCGACGTCATCCTGTCGCGCTCGGATGCGCCGTCGAGCTATCATCTTTCCGTGGTCGTCGACGATGCGCTGCAGGGCGTCACCCATGTCGTGCGTGGGCTCGACCTCTTCCACGCGACATCGGTGCACCGGCTGTTGCAGGTGCTGCTCGGCCTGCCGCAGCCGGTCTATCACCATCACCGTCTCATTCTTGGCGCGGATGGCCGCAAGCTTTCGAAAAGCCAAGGCGACACTGGGCTTGGCGAATTGCGCGCCCAGGGCATGTCAGGAGCGGATATTCGCCGCCTTGTCGGGCTCTGACTGCCTTTCGACACGCTCTCTGCCGACGATCGAAAGCGTGTGGGAGAACATCCGGAAGACGCGGAACTTGATCAGCGCCGCATTGATCTCCGCGCCGATGATGAAGATGACGCCGACCATGTAGAGGAAGATCAGCACGATCATGACAGAGGCGAGACCGGCATAGGTTGCCGTATAGTTGGCGAAGGTCACCAGGTAATAGGCAAAGATCAGCGCGCCGGCGAGCCAGAGAAGCAGCGTCAGCAGCACGCCGGGAATGACGTCGAAGACCCGCCGCTTGCCGGCTGGCAGCCAGAGATGCATGACCAGCAGTCCGACCGTCAGAACCACCAGCGTGCCGTAGATGCGCCAGCTGAAGACGATGTCGAGCGTATCGGCAAACAGCGGAAACCACTTCCTGGCATAGTCAAGTGCCAGCGGCAGGGCGACGAGCAGGATGCTGATTGCCGCGAAGATGATGACCGCGATCAGCACGTAGCCCAGGCTGGCGAGACGCGTGAAATACCAGGGCCGCGTTTCCTGCACCCGGTAGGCGCGATTGAGCGAGATGCGTAGCGCCTCGACGCCGTTCGAGGCGAAATAGGCGGCCGCCAGCACCGAGATCGTCAGCAGCCCGCCGCGTGGAATGGTCAGCACCTGCAGCACCTGGTCGGCGAGCGGCTTGGCGATCGCCTCGGGCCAAGTGTCGAAGATCAGGTGGATGGCGGTCGAGGAAAACTGATCGGCGCCGAGGAAGTTTGCAAGCGCCGTGCCGAAGATCAGGAAGGGGAAAACTGCAAGCAGGCTTGAAAGCGCCACATGGCTTGCCATGGCGAAGCCGTCGTCCTCGACCATGTGACAGATCGCGTCATAGACCACCTCGTAGATCGTGCGCAGCACCTTCAGCATTCTGTCTCCGGCTTTCAGATTGTATCCTCTGGCCGAATATGGGAAACGAGTCCCATTTTGTACAGGAATCATTCCATGGCGGAGCAGCGCACCATCGTCGTGACCGGATGTTCGTCCGGTATCGGCGCTCATTGCGCGCGGGCGCTGAAAGCCGATGGCTGGCGTGTCTTCGCGACGGTGCGCAAGCCGGACGATCTCAAGGGGCTGGAAGCGGAGGGCATCGAAGCCTTCCTGATGGATTATGCCAGGACCGAGACGATTTCCGACCTGGTCGGCGCGGTTCTGGAACGCAGCGGCGGTCGCATCGACGCACTCTTCAATAACGGCGCCTACGGCCAGCCGGGCGCTGTCGAGGATCTTTCGACGGCAACGCTGCGCGCACAGTTCGAGGCGAATTTCTTCGGCTGGCATGAACTGACGCGGCAGGTCATTCCGCCGATGCGCAAACGTGGCCAAGGGCGGATCGTGCAATGCTCGTCGATCCTCGGCGTCGTCCCCTATCGCTATCGCGGCGCCTACACCGCTTCCAAATTCGCGCTCGAAGGCCTCAGCATCACCCTGCGCATGGAGCTGCAGGGCAGCGGCATCCATGTGAGCCTGATCGAACCGGGACCGATCGCCACGCGTTTCACCGCCAATGCGCTCGCAAAGATCAAAGAGCATATCGACCTCGAGAATTCGCCGCACGCGGTCGATTACATCAGGCAACTGGCGAGACTCGACGGATCGGGACCGGTCAATCGCCACAAACTCGGACCGGAAGCGGTCTATTCCGTATTGAAACACGCATTGAACTCGAAAAATCCGAGGCCACATTATCCCGTAACGACTCCGGCTAAGCAGGGTATGTTCCTGAAGCGGCTGCTTCCGGCAGACCTCTTCTACCGCCTGATGCGCCGGACGGACTGACTGAGAAAGCTGAATACCATGTCCACGGTCACCTATATCCTCGCGATCATCGTCATGGGCGTCGTCGCCCTCGTCCTGATCCGCGGTCTCTTCAACATGATGAAGGGCGGCGATCCCAACCTTTCCAACAAACTGATGCAGCTTCGTGTGCTGCTGCAGGCGATTGCCGTCATCCTGATCATGCTGACACTCTGGCTGACCGGCGGTGGCCGCCCGACCTGACCAGACTTCAAGGGGGAAACCGTGGTCAAGCTCAACAAGATCTACACGAAAACAGGCGATGACGGCACGACCGGGCTGGTGTCCGGCCCGCGCCGGCTCAAAGACGATCTGCGCATCGAGGCCTACGGTACGATCGACGAGGCCAATTCCGCGATCGGCCTGGCGCGGCTGTACACGGCCGGCTTGCCCGAACTCGACGCCATGCTGATGTCGATCCAGAACGACCTCTTCGATCTCGGCGCCGATCTCGCCACCCCTGACACGGGTGAGCCGCCGGCCTACGAGCCGCTACGGATCATCGAGACGCAGGTCGACCGCGTCGAGCACGATATCGACCAGCTGAACGCCGGTCTGGAGCCGCTGAAATCCTTCATCCTGCCAGGCGGCAGCCCGGCCGCCGCACATCTGCATCTTGCCCGCACGATTGCGCGGCGCGCCGAACGTTTGATGGTGGCGCTTGCCCGCACCGACGGCGAAATCGTCGGCGAGCCGGCGATGAAATATGTCAACCGGCTCTCCGATTTCCTCTTCGTCGCCGCACGTCATGCAAACGACCGGGGTCATGCGGATGTGCTTTGGGTTCCGGGAAAAAACAGATAGGCTAGCCGCGATCACGATCGCCCGGGGGCCTTTATGTTCATACCACTTCACGATGCCAACACGCTGAAACATATCAAGGTTCAGTGGGTGACGCTCGCACTGATCGCACTGAATATCGCGGCCTGGCTTTTGACCAGTTTTGAGAGCGAACAGGCAGCCCAGGCGACGACCGTCGGGCTCGGCTATATCCCGGCAATCGCCTTCGGCCACGCGGTGTTGGCGCAGGGGCTCGAAATCGTGCCGGAGCCGCTGACTTACCTTACCTATGCCTTCGTCCACACCGGCTTCTGGCATCTCGCCGGCAACATGATCTTCCTCTGGGTCTTCGGCGACAATGTCGAGGATGCGATGGGACATCTGCGCTTCCTGATTTTCTATCTCGTTTGCGCAGCCGCCGGCGCGCTTTGCCACGGCCTGCTAACCATGACCTCGGAAGCGCCGCTGGTCGGCGCATCGGGGGCGGTCTCCGGCGTCGTTGCCGCCTATGTCATGCTGCATCCGCGCGTCCGGGTCTGGGTGCTGGTGTTTTTCCGTGTGCCGTTGCCCCTGCCGGCCTTCGTGCCGCTGCTTCTGTGGATCGGGCAGCAGTTCTTCATGCTGGCGATCGCACCTGACGGCGACGTTTCCTGGGGCGCGCATGTCGGCGGCATCCTTGCCGGGGCTTTCCTGATCCTGGTGTTGCGCCGGCCTGGTGTGCCGCTCTTCGACCGGCAGATCGTCACGCCCCGCGCCGTCAGAAACGAGCCGGGCGCCGGCCCAGCCATCGCGGCCGGCACGGACGGGCGCACGGCACAGCGATTTCCCTGGGGTCGTCGCTGACGCAATATTGACGTGAACGTAAACGTCCATATATTGCCGAGGCAAATCGCCTGCCGGCGTCATGGAAGCGTTGAATTTGGAGGAAAAACGCGTATCCATGTCGCCATTCGACAATCGGAGCGGCGCCCGAGCGCGCATTTTCTAAAAAGTCTCTGAAACCAGTTTCTCCTGAAGGAAGGACCCCATGAAGATACTCGTCCCAGTCAAACGGGTTGTCGACTACAACGTGAAGATCCGGGTGAAGCCGGATGGCACGGGTGTCGAGCTTGCCAATGTGAAGATGTCGATGAACCCGTTCGACGAGATCTCGGTGGAAGAGGCGCTGCGGCTGAAGGAAGCCGGCAAGTGCGAGGAAGTGGTGGTCGTCTCGATTGGTCCAGCCAAGGCCGAGGAGACGCTGCGCACCGCACTTGCCATGGGCGCCGACCGGGCGATCCTGGTTGAGACCGACGATCAAATCGAGCCGCTCACTGTCGCCAAGATCCTCAAGGCTGTCGCCGATGCCGAACAGCCGGGACTGATCATCGTCGGCAAGCAGGCGATCGACGACGACAGCAACCAGACCGGCCAGATGCTGGCGGCGCTGCTCGGAACTGCCCAGGCGACCTTTGCCTCGAAGATCGAGATCGGCGATGGCAAGGCTCAGGTGACCCGCGAAGTCGATGGCGGCCTGCAGACGATCGAGATCAAGCTGCCGGCTGTTGTGACCACCGACCTGCGCTTGAACGAGCCGCGTTATGCTTCGCTGCCGAATATCATGAAGGCGAAGAAGAAGCCGCTCGACAAGAAGACGCCCGGCGACTTCGGCGTCTCCACCACACCGCGCCTCAAGGTCTTGAAGACGGAAGAGCCGTCGGGCCGCAAGGCCGGCGTCAAGGTCAAGTCAGTCGCCGAACTGATCGACAAGCTCAAGAACGAAGCCGGCGTGCTTTAAGCCAGAACTAGGGAGATATCATCATGGCCATTCTTCTTCTGGCTGACCACGACAATGCCAGCCTGTCCGATCAGACCGCCAAGGCGCTGACGGCCGCCACCAAGATCGGCGGCGATATTCATATTCTCGTCGCCGGCAAGACTGCCAAGCCCGCTGCCGATGCCGCCGCCAAGCTTGCCGGCGTCTCCAAGGTGCTGCTGGCCGAAAGCGACGAACTCGCCAACAACCTTGCCGAACCGCTCGGCGACCTAATCGTTTCGCTGGCTGGCGCCTATGACACAATCATTGCCGCCGCGACCTCCGTCGGCAAGAACGTTCTGCCGCGCGTCGCAGCCCTGCTCGATGTCGCCCAGGTATCCGAAATCATCGAGGTGATCTCCTCAGACACCTTCAAGCGGCCGATCTATGCCGGCAACGCCATCCAGACGGTGCAGGCAACGGACGCCAAGAAGGTCATCACCGTGCGCACCGCCTCCTTTGCTGCTGCGCCCGAAGGCGGCTCGGCTGCCGTCGAGGCGATCCCTGCGGTTTCCGACCCGGGTCTTTCCACCTTCATCGGAGACGCGCTCTCCAACTCCGACCGCCCGGAACTGACATCGGCGAAGATCATCATATCGGGTGGCCGCGCGCTGGGTTCGGCGGAGAAGTTCAGGGAAGTCATCCTGCCGGTCGCCGACAAGCTCGGCGCCGCGATCGGCGCAAGCCGCGCCGCGGTCGATGCCGGATATGCCCCGAACGACTGGCAGGTCGGCCAGACCGGCAAGGTCGTCGCCCCGCAGCTCTACATCGCCTGCGGCATTTCGGGCGCCATCCAGCATCTGGCCGGCATGAAGGATTCGAAGGTGATCGTTGCCATCAACAAGGACGAAGAGGCGCCGATCTTCCAGGTCGCCGACTACGGATTGGTTGCCGATCTCTTCGACGCCTTGCCGGAATTGGAAAAGGCGCTCTGACCGCGTCAAATGCTTTTCTTTCGCACTTGCGAATGACTGGAAAATTATCTTTTATCGGGCTACTACTGCTGCCGGGCGATCCTTCGTCCGGCAGTATTGCTAGAAAAATGCGGCGGCGCGGGGGCGAATGCCGTGCGGGGGTTTGGAGATGAATGCGGTGTTGAAGAATATTGGTATTATCGGTGCCGGCCAGATGGGCTGCGGCATCGCGCATGTTTCGGCCGCCGCAGGTTACAGGGTTCACATCTACGATCTCTCCCAGGACCGCATCGAATCCGGCCTTGCCACCATCAATGGCAACCTGGCCCGCCTGGTGACGAACGGCAAGATGACCGAAGAGGAACGCAAGTCGACCTTGTCGCTCATCACTGGCTCTTCCGATGTCAATGATCTCGCCCCGTCTGATCTCGTCATCGAGGCCGCCACCGAGGATGAAACAGTCAAGCGGAAGATTTACGCGCAGGTCTGTCCGGTCCTGAAGCCGGAAGCGCTGCTTGCCACCAATACCTCTTCCCTTTCCATCACCCGGCTTGCTGCCGCCACCGACCGCCCCGAACGCTTCATGGGCATACATTTCATGAACCCGGTGCCGGTGATGAAGCTGGTCGAACTGGTGCGCGGCATCGCGACCGACGAGAAGACCTTCTCCGCCGCCAAGGAATTCGTCGGCACGCTGGAAAAGACCATCACCGTCGCCGAGGATTTCCCGGCCTTCATCGTCAACCGCATCCTGCTGCCGATGATCAACGAAGCGATCTACACGCTCTATGAAGGCGTCGGTACGGTCGACGCCATCGATACGGCGATGAAGCTCGGCGCCAACCATCCAATGGGGCCGCTGCAGCTTGCCGATTTCATCGGCCTCGACACCTGCCTCTCGATCATGCAGGTGCTGCATGACGGCCTGGCGGACTCGAAATATCGCCCCTGCCCGCTGCTGGTGAAATATGTCGAAGCCGGCTGGCTCGGACGCAAGTCCGGCCGCGGTTTCTATGACTATCGCGGCGAAGTGCCGGTCCCGACGCGTTAAACGCTGCTGCTCGAAGCACCGTCCTTAGCACAAGAGAGTAACCGGTCGCGGCTCTACGACCCGATCGCACCCTTGATCAGCGCCTTGGCATCCTCGCTGTCCCAGGCAGCCGGGCCGTTCATCGCTGAAATCAGGCAGCCCTTGTCGTCGATCAACAGCGTCACCGGCAGCCCCATGGCGAGGCCCTCTTTCTTCAGATTGTTGAACACCGAAATCGTATTGTCGCGGTAGAGCTGCAGCGCATCGACGCCGATCTCGGTGAGGAACGTCTTCGGCTTCTCGTCGTCGCCGGTATCGATATTGACCGGCACCACCTGGAACCTGTCGCTGCCCATCTCCTTCTCGAGCGCGTTCAGCGCCGGCATCTCCTCGCGGCAGGGAACGCACCATGTCGCCCAGAGATTGAGAAGCACGGTCTTGCCGGCGAAATGATCGAGCGTCAGCGGTTTGCCGTCCGGCCCGTTGAAGGAGACTGCGGTCAGCTTGCGCGGCTCGTAGGCGGCGACCATGGCGGCCACCTGCCCCTTCATCAGCGGTGTGACGCTGGCGACGCGATCCTTGGCAAGCTTGCATTCGCCAGATGCCGTTTCGCCGCCGCCATTGCCAATCCCCGTCTCCTTCACGTATACCGCTGCCGCACCGGCAACGACACCCGCAACGGCGGCCATCGCAATCCATTTCAGGGATGGCAGCCCGAGGGGTTTTCTTGTCGTCATTTCATTCTCCTGGACATGCATCCTCAAGGCGGACACCTTCATGGCCGACGACACCACGGACACCAAATCCTCCAACCAGATGTGGGGCGGTCGCTTCGCCTCCGGCCCGGACGCGATCATGGAGGAGATAAATGCCTCGATCGGTTTCGACAAGAAGCTATTCGCGCAGGATATCCGCGGTTCGATCGCCCATGCGACGATGCTTGCCCATCAAGGGATCATTTCCGCCGAAGATAAGGACAAGATCGTTCACGGGCTAAACACGATCCTGTCAGAAATCGAAAGCGGCAATTTCGAATTCTCGCGCCAGCTCGAAGACATCCATATGAATGTCGAGGCACGCCTGGCGACGCTGATCGGACCGGCCGCCGGCCGTCTTCACACCGCCCGGTCGCGCAACGATCAGGTGGCGCTCGACTTCCGTCTCTGGGTGAAGGAAGAGCTGCAGAAGACCGAGCAGATGTTGACCCGCCTGATCGCGGCCTTCCTCGACCGCGCCGAGGAACATGCCGAAAGCGTCATGCCGGGCTTCACCCACCTGCAGACTGCCCAGCCCGTTACCTTCGGCCATCACTGCATGGCCTATGTCGAAATGTTCGGCCGCGATCGCTCGCGTGTGCGCCACGCCATCGAGCATCTGGATGAAAGCCCGATCGGCGCCGCCGCCCTTGCCGGCACCGGCTACCCGATCGACCGCCATATGACGGCCAAGGCGCTCGGTTTCCGCGAGCCGACCCGCAACTCCATCGATACGGTCTCCGACCGCGATTTCGCCATCGAATTTCTGTCGATCGCAGCGATTGCGGGCATGCACCTGTCGCGTCTGGCAGAAGAAATCGTCATCTGGTCGACCCCGCAATTCGGTTTTGTGCGTCTCTCCGACGCCTTCTCGACCGGCTCGTCGATCATGCCGCAGAAGAAGAACCCGGATGCCGCCGAACTGGTGCGCGCCAAGACCGGCCGCATCAACGGCTCGCTGGTGGC
This sequence comes from Rhizobium ruizarguesonis, assembly GCF_017357285.1. Classification (NCBI taxonomy): domain Bacteria; kingdom Pseudomonadati; phylum Pseudomonadota; class Alphaproteobacteria; order Hyphomicrobiales; family Rhizobiaceae; genus Rhizobium; species Rhizobium ruizarguesonis. The sequence continues at coordinate 4,577,943 of NZ_CP071678.1, forward strand.
GCTGCTGACGATCATGAAGGGCCTGCCGCTTGCCTATTCCAAGGACATGCAGGAAGACAAGGAACAGGTCTTCGACGCAGCCGAGAGCCTGGAACTGGCAATTGCTGCCATGACCGGCATGGTGCGCGACATGACTGTCAACACCGCGCGCATGAAGGCGGCGGCCGGCTCCGGCTATTCGACCGCGACCGATCTTGCCGACTGGCTGGTGCGCGAAGCCGGCCTCCCCTTCCGCGACGCCCATCACGTCACCGGCCGCGCGGTCGCACTGGCCGAAAGCAAGGGCTGCGACCTTGCCGAGCTGCCGCTCTCCGATCTACAGGCGATCCATCCCGACATCACCGACAAGGTCTATGATGTGCTGACCGTCGAGGCCTCGGTCGCCAGCCGCAAGAGCTTCGGCGGCACAGCGCCGTCCGAAGTGCGCAAGCAGATCGCCTTCTGGCGCGCCCGCAACTAAGAGATACCAGGCGTGGCGAAAAGCCGCCCGCGCCCTTCCTGCTGGCGGAAAGACCGTCCAACAATCAGGGTGCACAAGGCGGATAAACTTCGCTATGAAGATGTCCGTCATTCGATATGAATGATGCCGTCACATGCCGCAGAAGAGGATATCCATGAAGAGCTTGCCGCACCTCGTCCGCCTGACGGCGGTTCTCGCCGTCATCGGCTTTGCCGTTGCCGGATGCGGGCGCAAGGGCGACCTCGATCCGCCGAGCGCTGCGGCAACCAAGGAAGGCGACGTTTCCAAGCCGACGAAACAGCCGGGAACCGTCGACAAGCCCTTCCTTCTCGATCCCCTTCTTTAAGGCACAAGCCCGTGAACCATTTCGAGTACCGAGACGGCGTCCTTCATGCCGAGAACGTCCCCGTTCCCGAGATCGCCAAGGCGGTCGGCACACCTTTCTACGTCTATTCCACTGCAACGCTGGAGCGCCATTACCGCGTCTTTTCGGAAGCCTTCGCCGACATGGACTCCATGGTCTGCTATGCGATGAAGGCGAATTCGAACCAGGCAGTGCTGAAGACGCTGGGTCGCCTCGGCGCCGGCATCGACGTGGTCTCTGAAGGCGAACTGCGCCGCGCGCTTGCTGCCGACATTCCGGCAAACCGCATCATGTTCTCAGGTGTCGGCAAGACGCCGTCCGAGATGGATTTCGCCCTTGAGGCCGGCATCTACTGCTTCAACGTCGAATCCGAGCCTGAGCTCGAAATCCTCAACCAGCGCGCTGTGAGCGCGGGCAAAAAAGCGCCGGTCTCCTTCCGCATCAACCCGGATGTCGATGCAAAGACGCATTCCAAGATCTCGACCGGCAAGAAGGAAAACAAATTCGGCATCTCATGGGAGCGCGCCCGCGCCATCTATGCCCATGCCGCAAAGTTACCCGGCATCGAGGTCACCGGCATCGACATGCATATCGGCAGCCAGATCACCGAACTGCGGCCCTTCGACGACGCCTTCAAGCTGTTGCATGACCTTGTCGCGACGCTCCGCGCCGACGGCCACACCATCCATCACGTCGATATCGGCGGAGGCCTCGGCATTCCCTACAAGGACGACAACAATCCGCCGCCGCTGCCAGACGCCTATGCGGCAATCGTCAAGAACCAGCTGCGCGGCCTGGACTGCAAGATCATCACCGAACCCGGCCGCCTGATCGTCGGCAATGCCGGCATCCTGGTGACAGAAGTCCTCTATGTGAAGGATGGCGGCGAAAAGACCTTCGTCATCGTCGACGGCGCGATGAACGATCTCATCCGTCCGACGCTCTACGAGGCCTATCACGAGATTCGCCCGGTAACGATTTCGGCGGCCAACGCGCCGCGCATCCGCGCCGATGTCGTCGGCCCCGTCTGCGAGACCGGCGACTATCTGGCGCTCGACCGCGAGATGGCGATGCCGAAGCCCGGCGACCTGATGGCCGTCAGCACTGCCGGCGCCTATGGCGCGGTCCAGGCCGGCACTTATAACAGCCGCCTGCTGGTGCCCGAAGTTCTGGTCAGGGGCAGCGATTTCCATACGATTCGACCGCGCAGAACCTATGCCGAGCTGATCAGCCTCGATTCCGTTCCGGCCTGGCTCGACTGAACAAGCCATCACTTTTTGGCGAATAAACGTGAAAAGCCGGTATTACCGGCCGCTCGCCCTCGCCTTCGCCACAAAGAGTGTTATCCTTTCGTTCATGAGCGTATTGCCCCGCAATCGCCGGAAGCGCCCTCTGTTCCAGAACGCCAGATCGCGGAGACCGGACCGATGACAAGCCCCTCGAGGCAGAAGAAAGGTGCATTTGCCTTCCGTCCCTCGCTTGCCCGGCTGGTGACGACGAAACGCCTGCTGGCGCGCATCGTGCTCTTTTTCGAGCAGTTGCTGCCGCCTTTGATGCCGGTACTGTCCGTCATCGCCTTTTATCTCTCCGCCTCCTGGTTCGGCCTCTTCCGCAGCGTGCCTGACTGGCTGCGCATCCTGCTGCTCATCGCCTTTGCTGCCGCTTTTCTCGTCTCGCTCCTCCCCTTCCGCACCCTGCGTTGGCCGAGGATCGCCGAAGCCGACCGCATGCTGGAAGAGCGCAACGGCCTGCCGCACCAGCCGGTCACCGTCCAGGAAGACGAGCCGGCCTTCGATACGCCCTTCGGCCGGGCGCTCTGGCGCGAGCACCAGACGCGCATGGCTGAAAAGATCGCAGCGCTCGATGCGGGACTGCCGCGGCCTGATATCGCCGCGCATGATCGTTTCGCCCTGCGCGCCGTCCCGGCGCTGCTGCTCGTCACGGCCTTCGGTTATTCGCTGTCGATCAACGGCGGCTCGATCCGCGACGCATTGCAGGCGGCGCCCGAGCAGGTGGTCAGCGATCCGGCAGTGCGCATCGACGCCTGGGTGACGCCGCCTTCTTATACCGGTCGCGCCCCGGTTTATCTGACGGCTGACGGCAGCGAGCAGGCGCCGATCGGCATTCCGCAGTTTTCAAGCCTCACCGTGCGCGTCAGCGGCGGAAAGACGGCCGAAAAGGTCGTGTTCCGCAAGGCGAACGGCGAGGCGCAGGATATCGCCGTGCAGGCAGATACCAAGCCGCAGCAGACGGCGGCATCAGGCAGCGAGCAGCAGACGGCGGCACCGACCAGCCAGGCTCTCATCGCGCAGACGCATATGATGAAGCTCCAGGAGAACGGTGCACTCGAGGTCAACGGCCGCCGCTGGAGCTTCGACGTACTCCCCGACAAGGCGCCAGAGATTGCCTTCGACGGCTTGCCGAAGCCCAGCGTCAACGGCGCGCTTGAAATCGCCTTCACCGTCAAGGACGATTACGGGGTCCAGGAGGCGCATGCGGAGATTGTTCCCGTCGAAACCGATCCGACGGCAACGCCGCTCTATCCACTGCCGGAATATCGGCTGGATATTCCCCGCCGCAACGCCCGCGACGCCAAGGCTGTAACCAGCCGCAACCTGACCGAACATCCGCTTGCCGGCAAACGTGTGCGCATCACGCTCGTCGCCAAGGATGCCGCCGGCCAGACCGGCCGCAGCCCGCCGCATGAGATGACGCTACCGTCACGCCCCTTCAACGAACCGCTCGCCGCAGCCGTCGCCGAGGAACGGCAGGTTTTCGCGCTCGATACGCGCAAGATGCCGCAGGCCATCGCCCTGAACGAGGCGCTGACCATCCGCCCCGAGGAGACCATCCCGAAGCTCACCAACTACCTGCTCTTGGAATCCGCCTTGACGCGTATGAAGCTTGCAAGGGGCGAGGATGCGCTGAAGGATACGGCCCAATATCTGTGGGAGATTGCCCTCGGCATGGAGGACGGCGATCTTTCGCTGGCCGAGCGCAAGCTGCGCGAGGCCCAGCAGAACCTCGCCGACGCGTTGGACCGCAACGCCCCGGACGCAGAGATCAAGAAGCTGATGGACGAGCTGCGCAAGGCGATGCAGGACTATATGACCGAGCTCGCCCAACGCATGCAGAACGCGCCAATGCAGCCGAACCAGAACGCGCAGAACATTCTGCGCCAGCAGGATCTGGAACGGATGATGGATCAGATCGAAAATCTCGCCCGCTCCGGCAATCGTGACGCGGCCCAGCAGATGCTGTCGGAATTGCAGCGGATGATGAACAACCTGCAGGCCGGCCGCCCGCAGCGCAGCCAGCAGAGCCAGGAAAACAGCGAGGCCCGCAAGCAGATCGACAAGCTCGGCGAGATCCTGCGCGACCAGCAAAAGCTGATGGAGCAGACCTTCCGGCTCGACCAGCAGCTCAGGGACCGCATGCAGCGCGGCGAGCCCGACATGGGCGAGAACGATCCGCTGCTCGACGAGATGAACCCCGGAGAGAACGGCGAGCCGCAGGATCAGCAACAGGGCCAGCAAGGCAAGGATGGACAGCAGCCCTCCGACCAGATGACGGCCGAGCAGCTGCGTGAGGCGCTGAAACAGCTGCGCGCCCAGCAGGATGCGCTGGGCAAGCAGCTCGGCGAATTGCAGAAGAGCCTCGGCGAGATGGGAATGAAACCCGGCCCGGGCTTTGGGCAGGCGCAGCGCGAAATGGAAGGCGCCGGCCGTGAACTCGGCCAGGGCCGCGGCCAACCGGCCGTCGAGGGTCAGGGCCGCGCGTTGGAAGCGCTTCGCCAGGGCGCCCGCGACATGATGAACCAGATGATGCAGGCGCAGCAGGGCCAGCAGGGTCAAGGTCCGAACGGCCAGGTAGGCCAAGGCGACCAGAACGGCCGCGACCCGCTCGGCCGGCCGCGCCGGCCCCAGGGGCCGGATTTCGGCGACAACAGCGTGAAGGTGCCTGACGAAATCGACGTTCAGCGGGCACGAGAAATCCTCGACGCGATTCGCGAAAAGCTTGGCAACAATCCGCCGCAGGAAATGGAACGGCGGTATCTCGAACGGTTGTTGGACATCCAGTAGGCCTTACGCCTCCGCGCAATGATAGGACGCGCACTGGAAAGGATGATTCTAGACCGGAGCGGCCTAGAATCTGAACCTGATCTAAATCAGAGAAATAGAGCGGGATGTCGACCGAAAAGCGCTGATACTTTTCGGCATCCAGGCTCTAAGCGACAAGCGCCCGGGCGACCGCCTTGCGGATATCGGGAAGCGCGAATGGCTTGGCGACGACGTCGATAATCTTCTCGGCAAGATCGTCGGCCCGTTCGCGTTGTTCGGCATAGCCGGTCATCAGCAGGATTTTCAAGCCAGGAAAAGCGTCTTTTGCCTGATGGGCGAGTTCAATGCCGTCCATCACGGGCATGCGGATGTCTGAAAGCAGCAGATCGTAGACCCCGTCCTTGAGCTTCTCCAGCCCCTCGGCCCCATCGGCGGCCTCATCGGTCTCGTGGCCATCGAGCCGCAGGGCCCGGGCTACGAAGGACCGCAGGGAGTCCTCGTCTTCCGTAATCAGAATTCTTGCCATATGTGCATCGCTCCGTCGTCAGCCCCGCGACGGAAATCACCAGACTTTCCTTTTCGATCGGTAAAGATGGTGAAGCGATGGACGAGATGGTTAACAACCCGTCTCGAACGGCTAAGGCATGTCGCGCAAAAGCGCTGTAACACTTTGCAGCGGCTCAGGCGTCCCCGGTGACCACGCCGACGAAGGGCAGTTCGCGAAAGGCATAGGCGACATCCATGCCGTAGCCGACGACAAAATAGTCGGGGCATTCGAAGCCGACATAATCAGCCTCCAGCTTTTCCTTACGCTTGACGCGCTTGTCGAGCAGCACGGCGATCGTGACGTTGCGCGCGCCACGCTCGAAGAGCAGTTCCTTGGCAAAGAGCAGCGTTCGGCCGGATTCGAGGATATCGTCAATCAGCAGGACGTCGCGGCCATGCACGTCGCTGTCGATATCCTTGACGATGCGTACGCCCTGCGAAACCGTGCCGATGCCGTAGCTCGACAGAGTGATGAACTCGACCTCCGGGGCAAGCCCGCTATCATGCAGGGCGCGGATCAGGTCGGCGGCGAAAATGAAGGAGCCCTTGAGCACGGCGATGACCAGCAGGTCCTTGGTCGGGCCACTGGCAATCTCCCGCGCCATCGAATGATTGCGCTCGGCGATCTGCTCGGCGGTGAAAAGCGGCTCGATGTTTTTTCCGCGCACGACAGGCATAAGGGCTTGCTCCATGAAAAGAAGGGTAAGCCGTTAGCACATATGCGAGCCTGAAACAGCCTCGCCGACCATGAAATTAACGGGATTGGCGCGACCTGTGGCGGGAAAGTCGACCATTCCATGTCCTGTTACGTCTATGGCAGGAAGGAAAGCCGGACCTCCGCCATCTTTCCGCCGGCATGCTGTACGCGAGCCGAGAAGCCCCGGCTTTGGCCGCCATAGATGACATCGGCCGGCGGGTCGATGACGATGCTTGCAGTCAGCCGCTCGTCGGTCACGAGATCGGCACGGATCGGATGCACCGTCTGCGTCGTGCCGCTCTCGTTTTCGATGATGCCGTTGATAACGAGCACGCGCATGCCGTTTGCATCACGCGGCGTCACCGTGACGTGGGTGAAATGCAGCGGCGCTCCGGAAGTGGCGCGCTCGCCGGAAAGGCCGGAAAAACCACCCGCGAGACCGAAGACGAGCACGACGAGCGCCAGCACCAGCGCTGCGAAGCTCCGCATCGACGCGCGCTGCAGCCAGGATTCCGCTGTCCGCAGAACGGAAGCGGCCATCGCTGGCATGAGCGGCGGCTGTGCAGCCCGTGCGGCCTGTGCGGCAGCTATGCGCTTGCGGTTGTCGTTATGGGTCCTTGCGCTGAATTCCCTGGGCAGCACTTTGCCGAGGGTAACGAATTCAGCGTCGGAGATATCGGCAGGGCGCGCCGAGCGGTACAGACGGTTGGCGGGCTCCGGCGGCAGGAAATCATAGGCCTGGCCCGGCGTCCGGCGACTGAAGGAGGATGCTTCCATGGTGGCTGCCTCGCAGATGTCCACATGGTTTCGTTGCCAGGAGAAATCTGGCATTGAAACGAATCCTGCTCAGTCGTAAATTTTAATGGTTAATGCTTCGCAAAGATCGCCATCAAACGGGCGTCTTTCCAGCAAAATTTACCGGCTGTTAACGGTGTTGGTTAACAAGTCGTGCGGTGAAACCCACAACAGACTGAGCTGCCCGTTGATCCACTTTGAGAATGTCGGTTTGCGCTATGGCATGGGCCCGGAAATCCTCCGGGACCTGACCTTCGACATCCCGAAGAAATCCTTTCAGTTTCTGACAGGCCCATCGGGCGCCGGCAAGACGTCGCTGCTGCGGATGCTTTTCATGTCGCTGCAGCCGACACGCGGCCTGATCCGCATGTTCGGGCGCGACATTTCCGAAATCCCCCGCCCCGAACTGCCGCTTCTGCGCCGCCGCGTCGGCATCGTCTTCCAGGATTTCCGCCTGCTCGACCATCTCACCACCTATGAGAATGTCGCTTTGCCCTTACGGGTGCGCGGCAAGGATGAGAGCTCCTACAAGACCGACGTCCTGGAACTGTTGAAATGGGTCGGCCTTGGCGAACGCATCAACGTGCTGCCGCCTGTGCTCTCCGGCGGCGAGAAGCAGCGCGCCGCAATCGCCCGGGCGCTGATGGACCGGCCGGAAGTGCTGCTGGCCGACGAACCCACGGGCAATGTCGACCCGCCGATGGCCAAACGCCTGCTCAATCTTTTCCTCGAGCTGAACCGCCTCGGCACGGCGGTCGTGATCGCCACGCATGACCTGGCGCTGATGGAACAGGTGGAAGCCCGCCGCATGATCCTCTCAGAGGGGCATCTCGATATTTATGACTGAGCCCCCGTCCAGAAACCCCGAGAAGGCGGCTGCCAAGATCCAGCAGAAGCGGCCGGAATTGCGCGTGCGTCCGACCGCGCCGATCCTGCCGCCTTCCAACATCCAGGGCAGTGCGTTGATGGTGGTGATATCAATCATGGCCTTTCTCGCCTGCCTGACGCTCGGCGGCGTCAGCATGGTGCGCTCGACGGCGGCAAGCTGGGAGAGCCAGATCTCCCGCGAGATCACCATTCAGATCAAGCCGGACGACAATCTCGACATGGAAAAAGCGCTGACCCAGGCGCGCGACCTGGCGCTGACCTTCGTCGGCACCAAGAGCGGCCAGATCGTCGACGAAGCGGCGACCGCTCGCCTGCTCGAACCTTGGCTCGGCCCCGGTCTCGATCTCAAGGATCTGCCTGTTCCCCGCCTCGTCATCATCACCATCGACGAGAGCAATCCGCCGGATTTCGATTCGATGCGGGCGCTGCTGAAGGACAGTATCCCGCAGGCCAGCCTCGACGATCACCGCACCTGGGTCGACCGGCTGGTGTCCATGGCGCACACGACCGTGATGATCGGCACCGGCATCCTGCTCCTGGTTTTCACGGCGATGGTGCTCACCGTCGTCTTCGCCACACGCGGCGCGCTGTCGGGCAATCGTCACGTTGTCGAAGTGCTGCATTTCGTCGGCGCCGAAAGCTCCTTCGTCGCCACCGAATTCCAGAAGCATTTCCTGAAGATCAGCCTCAAGGGCTCGGCGATCGGAAGCGCGCTTGCCGCTCTCTTCTTCGCCACGGCCGGTTTCTGGCAAAGCCGCACCCTCGCCACCCCGGAAACGGATCAGGCGACCGCGCTCTTCGGCACCTTCTCCGTCGGCGTGCTTGGTTATGCCGGCATCTTCGCGACGATGATCGTCATCGCGCTCCTCACCACCTTCACCGCGCGGCTGACCGTCATGCGGACGATCTACGAAATCGATACACTACGCTCGGACCCGACGCGCACCGACGGCATCGGAAGTTGATCGTGACCGTGCCGTTTTGCCATGAAAGCGTCTGTTCTGCGCCGCAATCAGCGTATAATCACGATTCATGACCATGGGAGATACGACACCCAACCCGATTCATCAGGACCCGGAGCTTGATCGCCCGGTGGGTCTGCCGCCGCGGCGCGGGCCGATCCGCCGCCTGCTGCGCTGGGGCGGCTTTGGCTGCCTGCTGGTAATCGCCCTGGTGTTCGGCGGTTTTCTGCGTTTTGCCGATTCGGTGACGACACTCAGACCGCCGGCCGAGCCGAAGGCAGATGCGATCGTGGTCCTGACGGGTGGCTACCAGCGCATCGACCAGGCCGTGGAGCTGTTGCAGAAGGGTGCTGGCAAACGTTTGCTCATTTCCGGCGTCCACCCGACGACGACGCCGGCACAGATCCGCAAAATGACGCAGGGTTCGGCCGATCTGTTCTCCTGCTGTGTCGATATCGGCTACGATGCGATCGACACGATCGGCAATGCCGAGGAAGCTTCGAACTGGATCCACGCCAAGGGATACCGGAGCGTTCTGATCGTCACCAACAATTACCACATGCCCCGAAGCCTCGCCGAACTCTCCTATGTCGATCCCGACATCGAGTTCATCGCTTATCCCGTGGTCAATTCGGATTTGAAGAGCAGCAACTGGTTCACCGACCCGAATGCGATGCGCGTCATGCTTGCCGAATATGCGAAAGTGCTGCTGGCCGGCGCCCGCAACATCACCGGCTTCGGCCGCCACACCGGGCTGCGCTCGGCAAATGCGTCCGGCCAGCAATAAAGCCGCACGTCGGATAGGACGCGCTACGGACGCTCTATCTTCTTGTTTTGCGCAATTCCGGACGCAAAACCGCTGCGCACTTTTGCTGGAATTGCTCCAGGCTTTTACATCAAGGCAGCATCAAACGCTTTTTATGACGGGCAATATCGTGTAGGCCGGTCGCGTGAGCATGCCTCGGGAAAGTTTCATGATCGCCCTGCGTTCCGTTCTCTTCAACACGATCTTCTATGCCAACCTCATCATCCGGATGATCGTGCTCTCGCCCTACTATTTCGTCGTGCCGCGCAAGATCGCCTATGCGATCCCGAAGAACTGGGCGCGCTCCAACCACTGGCTGATGCGAGTGATCGTCGGCACTACCTTCGAGATCGAGGGCCTGGAGAACCTGCCTGATGGCAGTTACATCCTGGCGCCGAAGCACCAGTCTTTCTGGGATACCTACGCGCTGCTGCCCTGGTTGGAGGATCCGGTCTACATCCTGAAGCGCGAACTGATGTGGATTCCGCTCTTCGGCTGGTATGCGAAGAAGCAGCGCATGATCCCGGTCGATCGCGGCGCCCGCGGCAAGGTGATGGTGGAAGTGCTGAAACGCACGAAGGAGGAGCTTTCGACCGGCCGCCAGCTCATCATCTATCCCGAGGGCACCCGCCGCCCGCCGGGTGCGGAACCGGTCTATAAATACGGCATCGCCCGCATGTACCGCGACCTTAACCTCCCCGTCGTACCGGTCGCCATGCATCCCGGTCTGTTCTGGCCGCGGCGGAGCATTCGTCGTTATCCCGGTCATTTCAAAGTGAGAATCCTGCCGCCAATCATGCCGGGAATGGATCCGGACGCCTTTTTCGCCCATCTGATCGAGGTATCGGAGCGGGCAAGCGACGAGCTTCTGCTCGAAACCGTCGAACGAAATCCGCATCTGCCGCTACCGCCGACGGCGGTCGAAAGACTGGTCGAGCTGCGCAAGCTGAACGCGGCAACTGCCTGAGATCAGGCGGCGCGTAGCCGCTCCACTTCGTTGACGACCTGCTCCAGCCAATGGTCGCGAATGCCCATCTGCTTCAGATGCGTCAGCGTGTTGAAGACATAGGCATCATTCGGACCTGACTGGCCTTTTGCGTCGTTCACCACCCGTGCCGCCGCAAGCGCATCGAGCGCGCCGGCATATTGTTCATGCTCGCGGTCGATGATGTAGGCGACCGCTTCCACCCGGCGCCGGCCGGCAAGCTGCAGCCGCACCCGGCGCTCCAGATACACATTGGTGACCAGTTCGCGGGCGCGGAGATAATCGATCACCTCTTTCCATTTTTCAGGCGAAATGCGGAAAGCCATGCCGCGGCAGGCGCCACCCCTGTCGAGGCCGAGAACCAGGCCCGGATTGTCGCGTGTGCCACGATGGACAAAGGAGCGGACACAAAGCGAACGCCTGTAGCCGTAGACCAGAGCCTCTGACCGCTCCATAAACTCGAAGCCCGGATTCCACATCAGCGAACCGTAGCCAAATACCCAAAATTCGTCCATATCGCACGCCAGACCGGGAATCACATTTGCGATTCACCATTGGAGAACATCATGGCAGCGTCAAGCCGATCCGGCAGCAGCCAATCCGGCAGCGGTAAGAAATTCTGGTTGCTGGGTGGAGGTATCCTCCTGGTGATCGCGCTTTATACCGGCGGCTGGTTCTATGCGGCGTCGGCATTGAAGACCACGGTGCTGAAGGCGATCGCGCCACGCGACCAGGCAGGCGTCAGCGGCGAATGCTCCGATATCGAATTCCGCGGCTATCCCTTCCGTATCGGCCTGTTCTGCTCCAAGATCGACGTCGACGACAATGTCAACGGCGTCTCCGCCACCTTCGGCGCGCTACGCTCGGCAGCACAGGTCTATGCACCCGGCAATATTGTCTGGGAACTCGATTCGCCGGCCGAAATCCGCACCACCAACGGCCTGTCGATCTCGGCCCAATGGACGAACCTGCAGGCGAGTCTTGCGACCAGGCTGCAGGGCATCGACCGCAGCTCGACCGTCATCGAGGGTCTGAAGGCGATGGCCGTCTCCTCCTACACCGGCCAGACCATCAGCTTCGATGCCGCCCGCACCGAAATCCATCTGCGCCAGAACGGCGCCGATCTCGATGGCGCGATCTCCGTGCAGGATGCGAATACGGCGATCAAGGACTGGCCGCAGATCTTTCCAAAAATGTCTGCCAGCATCGATCTGACCATCGCCGGCAAGGCCGGCCTGATCGACGGCAGTGATCCGAACGGCCTCAATGGCGCCACCGGTGAACTGCGCCGCATCGTCGCCGACATCGGCGACGGCAAGGTGATGACGCTGACTGGCCCCTTCTCCTTTGACGAACAGGGTCTGCTCTCGGGAAAGTTCAAGCTGGAGATCGAACAGCTCGGCCCCTGGGGCGACAGCCTGAAACAGGCCTTTCCGGATATCGCCTCGACCGTCAACACGGCGACAAAGCTGCTGAAGTCGCTTGCCGGTGGCGGCGACAAGGTCTCGGTTGATCTCGTCGTCGATCGTGGCAATGCCACCGTCAGCGGTTTCATTCCGCTCGGCCGGATTCCGCCGATCTGATGCATCTCGCCCAAAAGTGTCCAGTGGTTTTGGGCAACGGGATGCATACGAAGTAGAAAAGGCCTGAAGCGCGTCGGATGATTCCGGCTCGACGCGAGGCGCTTCAGGCGATTCGCTTGATGAAGAAGACTTCCGGCACCGATTGCAGGCCGGGCAACTCGATCGCGCCGCTTTCGGAAAATCCGTTGCGGCGATGCCAGTCTTGAGGCCGGCTTTCATCGCATTCGCTCGACGTCATCAACAGGCGGGCGCCGTCGCTGCGCATGGCTTCTTCCCAGGCGAGAAACAGCGCCGTTCCAACGCCCAACCGGCGATGGCCGGGCAGAACGCGGATCATTTCCATATAGGGAACCCTGCCCCAGAAGCGGGAGAAACGCAGGAAGCCGACAATCTCATCGGCCTGCTTGGCAACCAGATATTCGCCGAGCGCCACGCAGCGCGATACCCACGCCGCACCGGCGCTGGCATCCGCGCGCACCAGCCAGTCGATATCTGCTTGGCCGGCGCGTATCGCCACTACCATCGCGGCGGCTACTTCTTGTCCAGCGCGTGGCGGCCGAAATCCGGCGCGTCGACATCCTGGCCGGCCTGGACGATCGAACGGCGGATGGCGCGTGTGCGGGTGAAGAGTTCGAAAATTTTGTCGCCCTCGCCCCAGCGGATGGCGCGCTGCAGATAGGCGAGGTCCTCCGAGAAGCGCGCCAGCATTTCGAGGATCGCATCGCGGTTGTGCAGGCAGACATCACGCCACATGGTCGGGTCGGAGGCGGCGAGGCGGGTGAAATCACGAAAGCCAGAGGCGGAATATTTGATGACTTCCGACTCCGTCACCGTCTCCAGATCGTCGGCGGTGCCGACGATATTGTAAGCGATGATATGCGGCAGGTGCGAGACGATCGCGAGCACCTTGTCGTGATGTTCGGCATCCATTTCGTCGACTTTCGAGCCCAGCGCTTCCCAGAAGCTGCGCAGCCGCTTCAACGCTGTCTCATCGGTATCCGCGACCGGCGTGAAGATGCACCAACGGCCTTCGAAGAGGCCGGGGAAGCCGGCATCCGGGCCGGATTTCTCAGTACCGGCCAGGGGATGGCCGGGGATGAAATGCACATCGGCGGGCATATGCGGCAGCATCTGCGCAATGACCGAGGCCTTGGTGGAGCCGACATCGGTGACAATAGCCCCGGGCTTCAGGCTTCCCGAAATCTCCTTCGCCACACTTTCCGAAGCGCCGACCGGCACCGAGACGATCACCAGATCGGCATCCTTGACGGCATCCTGCGAAGACGTCGTGTAGCGGTCGCCGAGACCGAGTTCTTCCGCACGCTTCAGCGTATCGGGGCTGCGCGTGGCGACGACGATCTCCCTTGCAAGACCAAGCCGTCTGATGTCGTAGGCAAGCGAAGAGCCGATCAGGCCGATGCCGATCAGCGCAATCCGATCGAACTGCACGCTCATGCCTGATGTCCCATGAATTCGGTGAGCGCAGCAATCACGCCGCGGTTGGCCTCTTCGGGGCCGATGCTCATGCGCAGCGCATTGGCGAAACCATAGCCGCGCACGGCGCGCAGGATGTAGCCGCGGCTCGTCAGCAAATCGTCGGCATCCGCGGCGCGCTTGCCGTCGATCTCCGGGAAATGGATGAGGACGAAATTGGCGACGGACGGCGTCACCTTCAGCCCGATCGCTTCGAGCGCCTGGGTGAGCCTCTCGACCCACATCTGGTTGAAGGAGACGGCCTGCTGGATGAAGACTTGGTCGCGGATGGCAGCGGCAGCGGCGGCGATTGCCGGCGCGTTCAAGTTGAACGGCGCGCGCACGCGGTTCAACGCGTCGACGATCTCGGCCGGCGCATACATCCAGCCGACGCGCAACGCCGCAAGACCATAAGCCTTCGAGAAGGTGCGGGTCATCACCACGTTGGCATGGGAGGAGACGATCTCGATGCCGGCTTCATAATCGTTGCGGCGCACATATTCGGCATAGGCGGCATCGAGCACGAGGACGACATGTTTCGGCAGTCCGGCCTGCAGACGGCGGATCTCGCTGACGGAAACATAGGTGCCTGTGGGATTGCCGGGATTGGCGATGAAGACGATTTTCGTCTTCTCCGTCACCGCGGCAAGGATCGCATCGACATCGACGGTATAGTCCTTCTCCTTGACGACCACAGGCGTGGCGCCAGCGCCGAGGATCTGGATCTTGTAGACGAGGAAGCCGTGCTCGGTGATGATGCCCTCGTCACCGGCGCCGAGATAGACATGGCAGAGCAGGCCGAGCAGTTCGTCGGAACCGTTGCCGCAGAGGATGTTTGCCGGATTGAGACCGTGCACGGCGGCGATTGCCTCGCGCAGTTCGATCGCCTGCCCGTCAGGATAACGCCCCAGATTGTCGGCAACCGCCTTGAAGGCCTCGATTGCCTTCGGGCTGGCGCCGAGCGGCGTTTCGTTGGACGAAAGCTTGTAGACGCGGGCAACACCCGGCGCATGTTCCTTGCCCGGCACATAGGCTGCGATATCGAGAATACCGGGACGCGGAACAGGCTTGCTCATCTCAACGCTCATGGGTTCGACCTTGGAATTGCCGGAAATCCGGGCTGAAAAACACCAAGTGGCATTAAAGCGGAATGCGATTGTTGTCGAGAGCTATGGGCGTGACACAAGCAGTTGGAGAACGCTGGGCGCGACGTTACCTCCTGCATAATTCCTTAAATCGGAATCGATTTAGGGATAAGATTATGCCGCACTCAAAGTGTTACAGCGTCCTTTGCGCGTCTTAAAAGACGCGCGGCGCTGTCGTGCGTGTGGTCGGCACGCCATGCGGTGCGAGAACCGGCACGAAGACGCGGCGGGAGGCCCGCGCCGCAACCGGCAGCCCCTGATAGAGCCGCTTCTGCGCTTCGACGATGATGACGCCCGAGAAGGCCGGCCATAGCGTTCGGCCGATCCGCTCGAAGGCGCGGCGAAGCCGCAGGATGGTCCTGAGCTTCGAGGGCGGGAAGAACAGCGCTTCAGCCGTCGCGCCCGGCGTGAAATTCGTCTCGCGCAGCAGATTTGTCAGCTGACCGCGGGAATAGGGCCGGCCCGAACCGAAGGGCGTATGCTCCATGCGTGCCCAGACGCCGCGCCGGTTCGGCACGACGATGACCAGCCGTCCGCCCGGCGCCAGCACCCGCCAGAGTTCCTTCAGAGTCTCGCGCGGGCTTTCGGCAAATTCCAGCGAATGCACCATCAGCACCCGGTCGATCGAGGAATCCGGCAGCGGCAGTTCCTCGTCGAAAATCAGCGCCGTCGTCGAAAGCGAGCCCATCGGCCAATTCACCGCGCCCTGCCCGGCCGGCATGAAGGCGAAGGTGCGCTCGGTATCGGCCTGGAAGCGATCAAGGAAAGGCACGGCATATCCGAGACCGACCAGACGCTCCTGCGGCAGCCGCACCCAGAGCGAGGACAGCGCCATGGCGATCGACTGCTCGGCAAGACGTCCGAGCTCGGAATGATAGAACTGGCGTAAGTCGACGATATCGGCGTGCATTGCGACAAATGTTATCAGCGGGCGGTTGGACTTCAAGGCCGGAACCTCTACATTTCCGCAAGACTCCTGGGATAAGGGATTATTGAACGATGAAACCTTTGGAATTAGACGTTTTTCTCTGCCGCACCGACAATTTCGGCGTTCTCGTGCACGATCAGGAGACAGGCTTTACCGCGGCGATCGATGCGCCGGAGGAGGCGCCGATCCTGGAAGCGGCGACACGTCGCGGCTGGAAAATCACCCATATCTTCACCACGCATCATCACACCGATCATGTCACCGCCAACCTGGCGCTCAAGGAGCAATTCGGCTGCGAGGTCATCGGCCCGATCAACGAGGCCGTCGCCATTCCCGGCCTCGATCGGACGATGGCCGATGGCGACAGCTTCCTTTTCGGCGATCACACCGTCAACGTCATCGAGACACCCGGCCACACCGCCGGCCACATCTGCTATCACTTTGCCGATGACAAGCTGCTGTTTGCCGCCGACACGATGTTTGCGCTCGGCTGCGGCCGGCTGTTCGAACGCCCCGCCGCCGATATGTGGCATTCCCTGCAGAAACTCGCCGTGTTGCCCGATGAGACCGCCGTCTATTTCGGCCATGAATACACATTGTCCAATGCCCGCTTCGCACTGACCGTCGATCCGGACAATGAGCGACTGAAGAGCCGTGCCGCCGAGATCGAAGCCTTGCGCGCCGACGGCAAATTCACCATCCCGACGACATTGGGGCTGGAAAAGGAAACCAACCCGTTCCTGCGCGCCGCCGATCCGGCGATCCGCCGCAATCTGCTGATGGAAGGCAAGACCAACGAGGAAGTCTTTGCCGAGATCCGCAAGCGCAAGGACAATTTCTGATGTCGCCCGAGGACATCATCCGCGAACTCGGCATGCAGCCGCATCCCGAAGGTGGCTGGTACGTGCAGACATTCCGCGATGCGGCGGGCGGGGAACGCGGCCACTCGACAGCGATCTATTATCTGCTGACCAGGGGACAGCGTTCGCACTGGCATCGCGTCCATGACGCGGCGGAGGTCTGGCATTATTACGCCGGCGCGCCGCTCTCGCTGCATCGGTCGGAAGACGGAACTGCAAGCGAGACCTTGACGCTCGGAACGAACCTGTTCGCCGGCGAGCGGCCGCAGGCGATCATTCCCGCCAATTGGTGGCAATCGGCCGAAACCCTTGGCGATTTCACCCTGGTCGGCTGCACCGTCTCGCCCGGCTTCGAATTTTCGAGCTTCGAGATGGCGCCGCTCGATTGGAAGCCCGGCGCTAGAGCATGATGCCGAAAAGTGTGAGCGGTTTTCGGACGACATCATGCTCTGACATCCTGTTCTAAGACCTACTCTGCTGTCGCGGACTGCACCGGAATTTTGCGGCGGAACATGTCCTGAGCGGCGAGCACCGCCCCGCCGGTGACGAGCACACAGGCGAGAGCAATGCGCCAGCTCGGCTCGGCAAATCCGAACAGCACCAGAATCAGTGTCGATAGCAGTGGTGCTGCGTAACTTGCCGCGCCGAGGATCTGGATATCGCCGTTCTTGACGCCGTAATCCCAGGCGTAGAAGGCAGCCCCAACCGGGAAGAGCCCGAGTCCGGCGACGGCGACCCACTCGAAACTCGTTGCAGGCCAGACGGTCGTCTCCAGGCCGAGATGGCAGAAGAACGACAGGATGGAGGTCGCAAGGCAGAAGCCAGTGACGACATCTGTGGAGACGGCGTCGAAACGCCGCGTCAGTAGCGAATAGCCGGACCATGTGAAGGCGCAGAGAACAGCAGCACCGTAACCGATGGCATAGGCGCCGTCGAAATCGATGCCGTTGCGGCCGACGATCAGGAAGGTGCCGCAAAGTCCGGCAAGCGCACCCGCCACATGATACCAGCGCAGCCGTTCGCCCGGCAGCAGCGCCGAACCGACGACGATCAACAGCGGCCAGAGATAGGCGACCAGCCCCGCCTCCACCGCCGGCGCGTTCCGGAGCGCGGTAAAATAGAGGAAGTGATAACCGAACAGCCCTGAAATACCTGTTATCCAGACCTTGGCCGGCTGCTTCAGCAGCGCCAGTCGCGCGGGATTGAGGGTAAGCACCACGAGGCCGGGAATGCTACCGATCGCAAAGCAGACGGCCGAAAGCTGGAACGGCGGCATCTTGCCGGAGGCGGCCGTGAACAACGCCAGGAACGACCACATCAGAATGGCCGTAAAACCAATCAACGTCGCGCGAAGCTTCACCTGTCCCCTTTCACGGAGACAGAAGCCCCGTCAGCTGTTGCTGCCGTATTTGACGGCAGTGATCGTCACCATTCCATATTCGGTTGGAATGCGCACATAGACAGGAGCGTATACATTTGCCGCGTCCGACTTGGCAAACCAGATTTCCATGCGGTCGCTCTTGCTGAGATAGTCGATATCCTTGCGGCCCTTTTTGTAGCCCGAGCGCGGCACGAAGCGCACGCTGCAGACGGTTGCCTTGCCCTTGAACCCATTGGTGGAAAAATCCTCGTCGCCCTTCGGCGAGAGCACAAGATCCATGCGCGTCTCGCCGTCGAAGATCGGCAGCGTCTGCGAGCAGACCTTGGTATCGCCGGTAAAGACCAGGCCGGAGATCGGATCGAGCACCGAGCGCATGTCGCGCGGCGTGACGTCGATCCAGTTCTTCGGACGCTTCGGCATCGGTGTGGTCGTCGCCGAGATGATGTTGCCGTTGCGGTAGCTGACCTCGTAGATGCGGGCCTTCTTCTTGCCGCTCTTGTAGTAGAGCGAATATTTCTGCGCCTGCAATCTGTCATTGCGCACGACGCCTGAAACGCTGGTCTTCGCCGAAATCGTCGTGACGAGATCGGCAAGACCGGCGGAGTTGATGTCGCCCGCGATCTTGTAACTGTGATCGTCTTCGATCTGCGTCAGGAACGCGGCGCGCGCGATCGGCAGGCCGGCGAGCGCCACCCGGTATTCCGTCCGATGCTGGATTTCGGCCGCCGATGCCGGTATGGCAAGAAGCGCGGCGATGGCCGAAATGAAAATCCGTCTGCCCGAATGAGCCATGGAAAAAAGCCTTGTCTTGCTGCGCGCTGGCAGGCCCTTGCTGAGCGCTGTATACTCCTGCCGCGAAGGGAAGAAAACAGCAGCTTTTTGACAGAATTGCGGGAAAGGCCAAGGTTTGGCTTGACGCGAGCAGCCTGTCTGACTATAGAACCGCAACTTTCCAATCATGCCCGTTGGATTGCGCGCCTGGCTTTGCCGGGAGTGGCAATTCGATGGCCCGAGAAAAACAAGAATAGGTGTTCCATGTCCCGCGTGTGCGAATTGACCGGCAAGGCCGTCCTGACTGGTAACAATGTCAGCCATGCCAACAACAAGACCAAGCGCCGGTTCCTGCCGAACCTGTGCCAGGTTACGCTGATTTCCGACGCTCTCAACCAGCGTTACCGTCTTCGCGTTTCGGCTGCCGCTCTTCGCACTGTCGAACATCGTGGCGGCCTCGATGCCTTCCTGCTGAAGGCCAGCGAAAACGAACTGTCGATGCGCGCGCGTCTGCTGCGCCGTCAGATCGCCAAGAAGACCGCTGAAGCCGCTGCTGCGTAAGCTTCTGCCCTTCTTTCATACGGCTTCAAAAGGCTTGAACGGATAATACCGGACAAGCCTTTTGCTTTGTCGGTTTGCTCCTCCAACTGGTGGCATCACCCAGGATAAAAAAATGCTGAAGACCCGCTATACCATTGCCTATGTCGCGCTGATGACGCTCGTCGTCGTCGCCTCCAACTTCCTCGTCCAGTTTCCGCTGAACGCCGAAGTCGCCGGCATCAACCTCGCCGACATCCTGACCTGGGGCGCCTTCTCCTATCCGATCGCTTTTCTGATCACCGATCTGACCAACCGTCAGTTCGGCCCGCAGGCAGCCCGCAAGGTCGTGTTTGCTGGCTTCGTCGTCGGCGTGACGCTCTCCTTCTTCACCTCGGTGCCGCGCATCGCCATCGCCTCCGGCTCGGCCTATCTCGCCGGCCAGCTGCTCGATATCGCCGTGTTCAACCGCCTTCGCCGCCAAGCCTGGTGGCGCGCGCCGCTGGTCGGTTCGCTGATCGGCTCGGCGCTCGATACGGTGATGTTCTTCTCGTTGTCCTTCGCCGCGTTTTTCGTCTTCCTCGGCCCCAACGATCCCTTTGCGCTCGAAGCAGCCCCCGTCCTCGGCGTCTTCGCCACGGAGGCTCCGCGCTGGATTTCCTGGGCGATCGGCGATTTCGCCGTGAAGATGATCGTCGGCCTCGTCATGCTGCTGCCCTATGGCGCGCTGATGAACGTGCTGCGGCCGATGCAGGCCGCTCGCGCCAGCTAATTTAAGCTACGGACGCCGCCGGACCGCACCGGCGGCGATGACCGGATGCAGCAGCACCTCTGCAGCCAGATCGTCGATACCTAGCGATGAGTCGAGCCACAGCACCGGCGCTGTCCGTGTTTCCAGCCATTGCTCATGTGCCGCAAGGCTGCGGCGTTCGGGACCGGCCGTGTCATAGCTCGCCGCCCATTCCAGGAATTCCCCACTCTTGACGGCCATGTCGCCGCCAGGCTTGATTCTGTTTCCGTATCGGGCAATCTCCCGCGCAAGGATGCGCGTCATTCTAAGCCTCGGATCGATCCTGAGGAACACGATCAGATCGTAGAACGGCTCAATCGGCCTTCCCCATTTCAGCGCCGATCCGGAGAGAACCCAGCCTTCATGCCGCGCGACCTCATCGAGGAGCAGCCTGATGCGCTCGCCGGCATCCCTCGGCGTCGTGAACGGCGGATCAGTCGGCAGCCAGAAGAAATCGTCGGTGTCGAGATGGGCGATATCGAGCTTTTCGGCAAGCGCACGGCCCCGTGATGTCGTTCCGGAACCGGACGCGCCCATGACATGAATATGCACCATGAACTTCCCTCCGAAGACTGCTTCGTCCATACCGCGAGCGGGATAGCCGAGGCATATGACATCAGTCTGACGCTCTAACATTTTGAATCTACGCATCGTGCTTTCCGAAAATCGATTCCGATTTTCGGGCCGATGGCTAGGATCAATTCTGCTTCCGGGAATTCGGCGCTGACCACGCGGCCTCTTCCGAAAGCCGGAATTCCAGCATCAGATTGCGCTGCAGGATCGAATGATTGTCGTCCGACACCAGAATGATATGGGTGGTGCCGTCGGCGGCCTGGAAAGCATCGAGCCCTTCCATATTGTCGATCTGCGAGTTGAAATTGCCTTCCAGCAGTAGTTCGCCGTCAACAATGGCGCCAGGCCTGATATCAGTGCCCTTGATGCGCCGAAGGCGCATGCCGATGCCTTCGGCCATGTTGAAGCGGCGTTCCAGCAGCAGCAGGTCGCCGCTCGGCAGGAAGGCGCCGTCGGTGATGTCGAAACTGCCGTCCCGCTCGACCGAGAAACGCCCTTTCAGCGGCCCACTGAGAATGGCCGCCAGCCGGTTGCCGTCACTGTCGAGACCGCGTTCGGAGACGACGACCACGCCGCCCCGCAGCGGGCTGGATGCCGGCGCCACGGCGATGGTCTCGATGCCGCGGTTGTCGTCCAGCATCCTCCGCGGGATAAGAATCGGCAGGGTGGCGATCGCTCCCGAGCCGGCAAAGCCAGGATCGGGATAGACATCGACGCGATGATCCTGCTCGAAGGAGACCAGAATCCGGTCGCCGTCGAGCGCCAGGCCCTCGGCATCCATATGTCCCTTGCCCTCGAAGCTGCGCCCGGCGCTGTTCTTCATCGGCGTGATCTCGACATCCGAAAGGCCGGAAAGCCTGCCCTTGATGTCGCGCTCGATGCTGCCGGTCAGCCACTGGCCGGTATCGAGCACGACGACGAAATGTTTTTGGTCCTGCCGGAAACGGATGGAGGAGAGCGAGCCGAACAGCGCTCGGCTGGACACCATTTCCAGCCCGCCGAGAAATTCCAGCGATCCGAATTGCATCTCCGAAGAGCCGATCCTGAAATTGGAGATTTGCCGGCTAATGACCGGTACGTCGTCGCCGGCCCATGACGAGGAAGCGCCGGCTGCGATACAGAAAGCGATCGACGCCGCACGGCAGAGGCGCTTGACCGTCATTCTTCCAGCGGCGTCAGCCGGCACGGCGTATCCGGCCGCCGCGCGGCTGGACGGATTGGTCTTCGAACAGCGAGGCAAGCTGCTCGGTCATCGCACCCGCAAGCTCGTCCGCATCGACGATCGTCACGGCGCGGCGATAGTAGCGCGTCACGTCGTGACCGATGCCGATCGCCAGCAACTCAACAGGCGAGCGTGTCTCGATCTGTTCGATGACGGCACGCAGGTGCCGCTCCAGATAATTGCCCGGATTGACCGACAGCGTCGAATCGTCGACCGGCGCCCCGTCCGAGATCATCATCAGGATGCGGCGCTGCTCGCGGCGTGCGAGCAGGCGATTATGCGCCCAGATCAGCGCCTCGCCGTCGATATTTTCCTTGAGCAGGCCCTCGCGCATCATCAGCCCGAGATTGGCGCGCGCGCGCCGCCACGGCGCGTCGGCCGACTTGTAGATGATATGACGCAGGTCGTTGAGGCGGCCGGGCGTCTGCGGCTTGCCGCCGGCAAGCCAGCTTTCACGCGCCTGCCCGCCCTTCCAGGCCTTGGTCGTAAAGCCCAGGATCTCGACCTTGACGCCGCAGCGCTCCAGCGTGCGCGCGAGAATGTCGGCACAGGTGGCGGCAACCGTGATCGGCCGGCCGCGCATCGAGCCGGAATTGTCGATGAGCAGCGTGACGACGGTATCGCGGAACTGGGTGTCGCGCTCCATCTTGAAGGAGAGCGCCTGCATCGGATCGATAATGATGCGCTGCAGCCGGGCCGGATCGAGATAGCCCTCTTCCAGGTCGAAATCCCAGGAGCGGTTCTGCTGCGCCATCAGGCGGCGCTGCAGCCGGTTGGCGAGACGGCCGACCGCACCTTGCAGATGTGCCAGCTGCTTGTCGAGAAAGGCGCGCAGGCGCTCCAGCTCGGCGGCGTCGCAAAGTTCCTCGGCGGTGATGATCTCATCGAACTCTTCGGTAAAGACGTGATAATCGACCTTTTCGTTGAAATCGGCAAAGGGCGTGTTCGGACGGCGGGTCTCGCCCGGCGTTTCCGAATCGTCCTCGCCTTCTTCCATCATGTCGTCGTCGGAGATTTCGGCGCCTTCGGTCTCGCCGTCCTCCATCTGCTCGTCGGCGACCTCGCTGTCCTCGACAGGGGCGGCATCCGTGCCGGCATCCTCGTCGACCTCGTCCTGGTCCTGCTCGTCGCCGCTCGACTGGTCTTCCTGCTCCGACTGGTCGTCATTGTCGGCATCGCTGTCGTCGTCGCCGTATTCCTCGGCCATTTCCATGGCCGACAGCATGTTGCGGATGACCTTGGCGAAGGCCTGCTGGTCGTTGATCGCGTTCGACAGGTTGTCAAGTTCGGACCCTGCCTTGTCCTCGATAAAGTCGCGCCAGAGGTCGAGCACCTTGCCGGCGGAGGCCGGCGGACGCTGGCCGGTCAGCTTCTCGCGCACCATCATCGCAACAGCTTCGCCGACCGGTGCGTCTTCCTGACGCTCGATGCCGGTGAAATTCGCCTTGGAATATTTCTCCTCCGTCATGGAGCGCAGGTTCGACGCCATGCCCTCCATGCGCAGCGCACCGATCGATTCGACACGCGCCTGCTCGACCACATCGAAGATCGCCCGGGCGTCCGAGCCCTGCGGCGCCATCGTCGCATGCACCTTCTCGTCATGGCAGGCAAGGCGCAGCGCCATCGAATCGCCGAGACCGCGGGTGACCGCCAGCTCATGCGCCGTCGGCCGCTTGGAAAGTTCCGGCAGCCGGATGCGCTCGCCGGTCATCCCCGGCCGTTCATTGGCGAAGGTCACCTCGACATCACCGTCGCCGGCGATCGAGCGCACGCAACCGGTTATCGCCCGGCGCAGTGGCTCGACGTCGACAGGCGCGCCGGGCTTTGCTTTCGAATTGTCACCGCGAGCTGCCATGATCGGTCGGTCTCAAGCCCCGAGAACGATGTTGGCGGCACTTTCCTTCAGCTCGACGCCGAAGGCGCGCTGATAGTGCTCGGCGACCAGCGGACGCTCCAGCTCATCGCACTTGTTGAGGAAGGTGACGCGGAAGGCGAAGGCCAGATCGCCGAAGATCTCGGCGTTTTCGGCCCAGGTGATGACCGTGCGTGGGCTCATGACGGTCGAAAGATCGCCGTTCATGAAGGCGGCGCGCGTCAGGTCGGCGACACGAACCATCTTCGAAACGGTCTCACGGCCGCCCTTATCCTTGCCGAAGCTCTTCACCTTCGCGGCGACGATATTCACTTCGTGATCATGCGGCAGGTAGTTCAGCGTGGTGACGATCGACCAACGGTCCATCTGCGCCTGGTTGATCTGCTGCGTGCCGTGATAGAGGCCGGTCGTGTCGCCGAGGCCGATCGTATTGGCGGTCGCAAACAGCCGGAAGGCCGGGTGCGGCCGGATGACGCGGCTCTGATCGAGCAGCGTCAGGCGGCCGGAGGATTCGAGCACGCGCTGGATGACGAACATCACATCCGGACGGCCGGCGTCATATTCGTCGAAGACGAGCGCGACATTGTGCTGATAGGCCCAGGGCAGAATGCCGTCCTTGAATTCGGTGACCTGCAGCCCGTCCTTGACGACGATCGCATCCTTGCCGACCAGATCGATACGGCTGACATGGCTGTCGAGGTTGATGCGCACGCAGGGCCAGTTGAGCCGCGCCGCCACCTGCTCGATATGCGAGGACTTGCCCGTGCCGTGATAGCCGGAGATCATCACGCGGCGGTTATGGGCGAAGCCTGCGAGAATGGCGAGCGTCGTGTCGCGGTCGAAAAGGTAGTCGGTATCGAGGTCCGGCACATAGGCGTCGCCCTTGCTGTAGGCGGGAACGCGGATGTCGGAATCGATACCGAAGGCCTCGCGGACCGAAACGGTGGTATCGGGCAGTTCTGATATATCCAGGTCGATCTTGCTCATCGTGTCTCCAAGGCGGGTGATGCCACCCGGCCATACTGTCTCAGGCCATGTCGCAACCTAGACGCCGCGTTTTTTATTCCGCGCCCGTCCAGGTCGGAACGTCGGCGATGCTTCTCCGGGACTGAAACGAAACCTCGGCGGGATAATGACCGCGTGCGAGCATTCTTGAAAGAGTCCCGGACAAGAAACGCCGCGTCCGGAAGGTCGGCGGAGGCGATGTCGGGAAAACGCACAAATATGAGCCGCGTTTGCCTGCGGCCTCAGCCGATTTGGACCATACCCGATTGAAGCTTAAGAGCAAGGACGGGAATTAACAAAAACCGTTCTGCTTCAACAATTGATAGGCCTGGATGACGGCGCGGAAACGCTCCTCCGAGCCGCGGTCGCCGCCATTGGCATCCGGATGGTGTCTCTTCACCAGTTCCTTGTAGCGGCTCTTGATCTCCGCCGATGTCGCATTGGCGTCGAGGCCCATCGTTTCGAAGGCCTTGGTCTCAAGCGATTTCAGCTTGCGCGCCTGCGGAAAACGCGGTCCGCTGCCCTTGCCGCCTTCCTTGACGAAGCCGAAGGGATCGCGAACACGCGTATAGGCGCCGGAGCGGATCTCCGAATGCAGCGGACTGTCCTTCGCCGCCTTGTTGACGCCGACCGTCCATGTCGGCCGATGGCCGGTGATCGCCTCTTTCTGGTAACGCGCGATCTCGCCGTCCGAAAGACCGGAGAAATAATTGTAGCCCTTGTTGTATTCCTTGACGTGCTCGAAGCAGAACAAGAAGAACTGGCCTTCCGCATTGCGGCCGACGGGAGCGCGATGCGCCCCCTTCTTGTCGCACCCGTCCCATTGACAGGTAGGCGGCGCCTGCTCTGTCTCCGGCTCGCGTTTGCGGCGTGTTCGGATGCGATCGAAATATTTGGAATCAAGTCTCATGACGGCGCTAATTATGGGGCTGTCGCGAAGCGACAACAAGAATTGACAAATGGGAATGTTGCAGGCTTGGTAGGAACCCTTTTCGCGAACCAGCAAGACCGGATGATGACCCTGCGAACCCGCATCGAAGAAAAACTTGTTGAAGCCTTCGCGCCCGAACGCCTGAGCGTCATCGACGAAAGCCATCTGCATGCCGGCCACCAGCCCGATATCACCGGCACCGGCGAAACCCATATGCGGGTGAGGATCGTTTCCGGGAAATTCGCCGGCATGTCGCGGCTGGCGCGTCACCGGGCGATCACCGACCTGTTGAAACCGGAGCTCGATGCCGGCCTGCATGCGCTGGCCGTCGAACCGGCTGCACCTGATGAACCGACCCGCTGGTAGCGGCACGCAACCCATATAGGCATTGGCCGTCTACGATCCAAACAGAATCAGGCTGGCTTTGCGCCGTCTTCTCCGGCCGGGCGGATGCGCAGCTTGGTGATGCGGTTCTTCTCCCGCTTCATGACGACGAAACGCTTGCCGTAGAAGGTGAAGGCCTGACGCTCTTCCGGGATGGTCATCGATTCGTGGATGACGAGGCCGGCGATCGTCGTCGCCTCCTCATCGGGCAGGTTCCAGTCGAGCGCGCGGTTCAGGTCGCGGATCGGAACGCCGCCGTCGACGACGACGGAACCGTCGGCCTCCTGACGCACGCCCTGTATCTCGATATCGTGTTCGTCGGAAATGTCGCCGACGATTTCCTCGAGAATATCCTCCAGCGTGACGATGCCCTGCACCTCGCCATATTCGTCGACGACGACGGCGAAATGCTGTTTGCGCCGCAGGAAGGCGTTGAGCTGGTCCTCGAGATTGGTGCTGTCGGGCACGAACCACGGCTTCTGCGCGATCTTCACGATATCGAGGTTCTGCGGCTCCATGTTCGGCTCGGCAAGCGCCCGCAGCAGATCCTTGGCGTGGACGACGCCGATGATGTTGTCGATCGTGCCGCGCCAGAGCGGCATGCGCGTATAGGGACTTTCGAGGATGGCGCGCACCACCGCTTCCGGCGGATCGTCGGCGTTGATCGCCCGCATCGCGGTGCGGTGAACCATGATGTCGGACAGTTCGAG
Source organism: Rhizobium ruizarguesonis (assembly GCF_017357285.1). NCBI lineage: Bacteria > Pseudomonadati > Pseudomonadota > Alphaproteobacteria > Hyphomicrobiales > Rhizobiaceae > Rhizobium > Rhizobium ruizarguesonis. The sequence continues at coordinate 4,604,672 of NZ_CP071678.1, forward strand.
TTCGCTAAGATCGAGCACGCCGCCGAGGCGGTCGCGGTCGGCCTTCACCACCGATCCCTCGCGATGCAGCAGGTCGACGGCGCCGCGCAGCTCCTCATGCGCCGTCAGCATCGACGTCTCGCGAGAGAGGTTGATGCCAAACAGCGACAGAATCTGCCGGACGATCGCGTTGACGAAGGAGGAAACCGGGCCGACGACGGTGACGAAGAGCTTGGCCGGAACGGCGATGGCGAGCGCGAAGCGGTCTGGCGTCGAAATCGCCCAGCTCTTCGGCAGCACTTCGGCGAAGATGACCAGGATGACGGTCATCGCAAGCGTCGCCAGCGCCACGCCGGAATTGCCGAACAGCCCGAGGAAAAGGCTGGTGGCGATCGAGGAGGAGAGAATGTTAGCGAGATTGTTGCCGATCAGCAGCGCGCCGATCAACCGATCGCGCCGTTCGATCAGTTGCCGGACGAGGCCGGCGCGCTCGTCGCCGTTCGCCTCCAGTGTATGGATGCGGCTGCGCGAAACGGCGGTAAGCGCGGTTTCCGAGCCGGAGAAGAAGGCTGACATGAGCACGAGTGCCGTGATCGAAAGGATTTCCGGCCAATATGTTTCCAGAAATGCCAGAGCGCCTTCGATCGCTATCAAGGGTGTTTTTCCCTGAGAAAGCTGATCACTTCGGACGCCGGCACATCATCGGCGACGAAGGACTGGCCGATGCCGCGCGTCAGGATAAAGGTGAGCTTGCCGCTCTTGACCTTCTTGTCCTGGGCGATCGCGTCCATCAGCATTTCAGCCGGCGGCAGGTCGCCCGGAATGTCGGACATGCGGGTCGGCAGGCCGACCTCCTTCAGATGCCGCTCGACACGCCGCGCGTCGTCCGGGCTTGCAAGGTTCATTCGTGCGGAGAATTCGTGCGCCAGCACCATGCCGATCGAAACGCCCTCGCCATGCACGAGGCGGGAGCTGTCATAGGCGGTCGCCGCTTCCAGCGCATGGCCGAAAGTATGGCCGAGATTGAGCAACGCCCGCGGGCCGTTCTCGCGCTCGTCGGCAACAACGACATCGGCCTTCGCCTGGCAGCTCGCGGCAATCGCCTCGATGCGCGCGGAGCCGCCGGTAAAAACCGCCTTCCAGTTCGCTCCCAGCCAGGCAAAGAAATCCGGCTTGTCGATCAGCCCGTATTTCGCGACCTCGGCGTAACCTGCGCGGAATTCACGCTCGCTCAGCGAATTCAGCACATCCGTATCGGCCAGAACCAGGTCCGGCTGATGGAAGACGCCGATCAGATTCTTGCCGTGGCGAGAATTGATGCCGGTCTTGCCGCCGACCGAGGAATCGACCTGCGACAAAAGCGAGGTCGGCACCTGGACGAAGCGCACGCCTCGGCGGACGATGCCGGCCGCAAATCCCGAAAGGTCGCCGATGACGCCGCCGCCGAGCGCGATGACGTAATCGTTACGCTCGACGCGCGCCTCAAGCACCTTGTCGCAGACAGTGATCAGATGTTCGAAGCTCTTGGTCTTCTCGCCGGCCGGCAGGACGACCTCAGCCGAGGCGATGCCCGCTTCATCCAGACTTGCGACGAGGGTTTTGAGATAGAGCGGAGCGACATTTTCGTCGGTGACAACAGCCGCCTTGCGGCCCTTGAGGCGAGAGGCGATCTCGGCGCCGGCCCGCGCAATCAGCCCCGGCCCGATCAGGATGTCGTAGGCGCGCTCGCCGAGCGGCACATGCACCGTTCGGATGGCGGGGGCGGAGGTTATCGCATTCATGACGCTGCACTTTCCTTCTGAGCTTCGATCAAGGCCTTTAAGACTTCGTCGGCCATGATTTCCTTGCGGACGTCGCGCGAAAGCACGGTCAGATCAGCCTGCGCATAGATCGGATAACGCGCATTCATCAGGCCCTCGAGCGTCTGCTTCGGATTTTCGGTCTTGAGCAGCGGCCGCGTGTCGCGCTTGGCGACCCGGTCCCAGAGCACGTCGAGATCGGCCTTCAACCAGACGGAAAGGCCGCCCTTCTTGATATGCTTGCGCGTCCGGTCGTTGATGAAGGCGCCGCCCCCGGTGGAGACGACGCGCGGCCCGCTCTTCAGCAGCCGCTTGATCACCCGCGCTTCCAGCGCCCGGAACTCCTGCTCGCCATAGGCGGCGAAAAGCTCGGCGATCGTCATGCGCGAAACCCGCTCGATCTCAAGATCGCTGTCGATGAAGGGAATGGCGAGCTGGCTGGCGACGATGCGCCCGACGGAGGATTTTCCGGCGCCCATCAGGCCGACAAGGATCAGGTTGCGTGAACCGAGCGCGGCGCGAGCTCTGTCTTTCAAGCTGTCAGCAACGGTCAGCAGTTGTTCACTCATCGGTCCATTCACACTTTGTTTGCAAACGGTATCGACAAATGCAGATGGAGCGTCAAGTCGCGGACAAGGGAATCATGGCTTGAATACCGCTTCTTGCACTTGCAGATAGGCTTCTTATAACAGAAGCAGAGCATGAAGGAGTTGCTGGATGCCGACCCTGTTCCGTTTCCTGTTCGTCTGCGCGATCCTCGCCGGGACGGTCTACGGAGCGATGCTGGCGCTTGTGACCTTCGTGGAGCCGCAGCAGCGCGACGTGACGATCCGCATTCCGTCCGAGCGGGTCAATCCGCCCGCCACGGGCGCGATCGACACGACCAGGAAGTGAGCGGCATGGTGGATCTCGGCCGCGTCCATGTGGAATCTTTCCTGGAGATGATGAGCGCCGAACGGGGTGCTGCCGCCAACACGCTGCAATCCTATGAACACGATCTCGACGATATCAGATCCTTCCTGAAGGAGCGCAGCATAAGGCTCACCGAAGCCGCCTCCGCCGATCTCGCCGCCTATCTCTCCTCACTCGCCCGAAAGGGCTTCAAACCCTCCTCCCAGGCGCGCCGGCTTGCGGCCATGCGGCAGTTCTACAAGTTTCTCTACGCCGAGGGCCTGAGGACCGACGACCCCACAGGCATTCTCGACGCGCCGAAGAAAGGCCGTCCGCTGCCGAAGACGATGGGCGTCGAGGAGGTCGGCAGGTTGCTTTCGCAGGCCGAGGCCGAGGCAGACGATCCGGCTCCGGGCCAGCTGCAGCGCCTGCGCATGCTGGCGCTGCTGGAGCTGCTCTATGCCACCGGTATGCGTGTCAGCGAGCTCGTCTCGCTTCCTGCCCGTGTGCTCGATCAGGAGGGCCGTTTCCTGATGATCCGCGGCAAGGGCAACAAGGAACGGCTGGTGCCGCTGTCGCAATCGGCGATATCAGCCCTGAAATCCTATGGGCGCCGGCTGGCGGCCGAAAATGCCGCGACGAAGGAGCCGCCGCAGGAAAGCCCCTGGCTATTTCCCTCCGCTTCGAAGGAGGGATATCTGCCGCGCCAGGTTTTCGCCCGCGACCTCAAGAACCTGGCGATCCGCGCCGGTCTGACGCCGTCGCTGATCTCGCCGCATGTCATGCGCCACGCCTTTGCCAGCCACCTGCTTGCCAACGGCGCCGATCTGCGCGTCGTACAGGAACTCCTCGGCCATTCGGACATTTCGACCACGCAGATTTACACACATGTCCTCGAAGAGAGGCTGCAGCAGCTTGTCCAGACGCATCACCCCCTTGCCAAACAGGCGAAAAAGCACGAATAGGACCGGCGACAAGGGGCGGAGCCAGGAAAACGCCCCGGGCACAAGGAACGGAAACGCACCTCATGCACAATTATCTCGACTTCGAAAAGCCGATCTCCGACCTCGAAGGCAAGATCATCGAGCTGAAGAAGCTCGCAACGGAAGACGAGAGCATCGACACCACCGATGAGATCGGCAGGCTGGAGGTTCGCGTCCGTGAGGCCATCGTTGAAATCTATTCCAAGCTCAATCCCTGGCAGAAGACGCAGGTCGCCCGCCATCCGCAGCGCCCGCATTTCGTCGATTACGCCAAGACGCTGTTCCAGGAATTCACGCCGCTTGCCGGCGACCGCAAATTTTCCGAGGATGCCGCGATCCAGGCGGGCCTTGCCCGTTTCCGCGGCCAGCCTGTCGCCGTCATCGGCCAGGAAAAGGGCAATGACACCAAGAGCCGCCTGAAGCACAATTTCGGCAGCCCCCGCCCGGAAGGCTACCGCAAGGCGATCCGCATCCTTGAGATGGCCGATCGTTTCGGCCTGCCGGTGATTTCGCTGGTGGATACGGCAGGCGCCTATCCCGGCGTCGGCGCCGAAGAGCGCGGCCAGGCCGAGGCGATCGCCCGCTCCACGGAAATGTGCCTGGGCGTGAAGGTTCCCCTCGTCTCCGTCGTCATCGGCGAAGGCGGCTCGGGCGGGGCGATCGCCATCGCCACCGGCAACAAGGTCTATATGCTCGAGCATTCGATCTACAGCGTCATCTCGCCGGAAGGGGCAGCCTCCATCCTCTGGCGCGATTCCACCCGCGCCCGTGAAGCGGCGACCAACATGAAGATCACCGCCGAAGACCTGAAATCGCTCGGCGTCATCGACGGCATCATTTCCGAGCCCCTCGGCGGCGCGCATCGCGATCCCGACAGCGTGATAGCCGCAACCGGCGACGTAATCGCCGGTGCGCTGGCCGAAATGGCACCCCGCTCCGGCGAACAGCTGCGCAACGACCGCCGCCAGAAATTCCTCGCCATGGGCCGCAATCTCTAGCAGACATTCGGCTCTTAGGCGATTGGGGCCAAATCTTGGCCACATTGATGTTATCTGTAGCAATCGCGCTTGCGGGGATGTTCCAGGCACGTCATTGGCTGGTAAGATTTTATAAAGTATAAGCCGCCTATGATTCCTTCTGATGCCCGGACTCCATAGGCGGACCGGGTCGTATTATATTTATGGGCTAGTTTGGATGCGCATACGTCATTTTGCCTATATTTCCCTCATGGCGCTGGCTCTGTCCGGCTGCAATGACGCGTTGGAAACCGCGCAGGTCGATCTTTCCAAGGTTAAGAACAAGGTCGAACAGCCGCTTCCCAGCCATATCCTCACTGCCATGGCCGCCAAGGGCATGGACCGCAATTCGCCGATCATGATCCGCATCTTCAAGGAAGAAGGTGCCATGGAGATATGGAAGGCGAAGACCGACAACCGTTTCGACAAGATCGCCGATTACAAGATCTGCGCCTGGTCCGGCCGTCTCGGTCCGAAGGTAAAGACCGGCGACCGGCAGGCGCCGGAAGGTTTCTACGACCTGACGCGCGCCAACCTGAATCCCAATTCGAAATATTATCTGGCGATCAACACCGGCTTTCCGAACCGCTACGACGCGGCGAACGGCCGCAGCGGCTCCGATCTGATGATCCACGGCGCCTGCTCGTCCTCCGGCTGCTATTCGATGACCGACCAGCAGGTGCTGGAGATCTACGCCTTCGCCCGCGACGCCTTCAAGGGCGGCCAGTCGACTGTGCAGCTGCAGGCCTTCCCCTTCCGCATGACGGCGGAAAACATGGTCAAGCATCGCCTCGACAGCAGTTACGACTTCTGGAAGATGCTGAAGGTCGGCTACGACAATTTCGAAGTGACGAAGCGCCCGCCTGAGGTGAATGTCTGCGAGAAGAAATACGTCTTCAATCAGCAGGCAACCGACGGCAGCGCCTTCAATGCCGCCGGCAAGTGCCCTGCGATGTCGACGCCGCCGGCGCTGACGGCGGCCCTTGCCTCCTACGACAAGACCTACGATGCCGATTATGCCAAGGCGATGGGCAAATTTGACGGCATGGCCTGGTACGATCCCACGGAAGCCGAGCGCAAGGCCGTGGTCGCCAAGACGCGCAAGGGCCGCGAACTCGCCTACGCTCCGACCGGTACCTCGCTGGAAGCCGGCCGCATGGTCAAGGTCGCCGAACTTGAAGACCTGATGGCCAAGCGCACCGCGCAGGGCCTCGCTGCCAAGAGCGCGCCGGGCGCCACGCCGCCTGCAGCACCTGCCCAGCCGCAGGCAGTGGCCGTCGCTGCCGCGACACCTGCGGTCGTGCCGGTGCCGATGCAGAACCCGCTGGCCTTTACAGCGCCCGAACCGCAGGAAACGGCGGAAGCCACGGCAAAGAAGCCGTTCTGGAAATTCTGGGCGAGGAACTGAACGGCTTGAATCCGGTTCTCTACGATCTTCGCGGCCTGAAATGCCCATTCCCGGTGATCAAGACACGCAAGAAGCTCGCCGCCATGGCGAGCGGCACGCTCATTCGCGTCGACACCACCGATCCGCTGGCCGTGATCGATATGCCGCATTTCTGCAATGAGGACGGCCACGAGCTGATCGAGACGGAAAAGACCGAAAGCGGCCACCGCTTCCTGATCCGCAAGCGCTAAAGAGCGTCGCGATCTTTCAGATTCGCTTGCCGCACTTTAGGTCTTTGTTTTCCGCATGTCTTTGGCGCAAAACCGCTGCACACTTTTGCGCGACATGCTTTAAATTCTGAGGCCGGGGATAGCGAGCGGGTTGTCGGAGAGCGCCGCACGATCCGGCATGTCGATGCGCGGCTTGCCGAGGAAAGCGTCGAAGAGATCCTTCACGAAGGTTTCCGGCAGATCCCGGGTGATCAGCACCATCCGTGTGCGCCGGTCTTCCCCCGGCCAGGCGGGAAGCCGCACCGGCGGATGGAAGATGCTCTGCACCCCATGCAGCACCAGCGGCCGATCCGGCCGGTCGGAGACGGACACGATCGCCTTCATCCGCAACAGCTTCTCGCCATGGGCAGAGCGCAGGAGATCGATGAACATCTCAAGCGCCATCGGATCGATCGGCTTCTCCTCAATGATCGAGAAAGAACGGATCGAGGCATCGTGACGATTGACGTCATGCGGATCCTGATCCGCATGAGCGTGATGATGGTGGTGGTGACCATCATGATCATGGCCATGATTGTGATGTCCATCACGACCGTGGTCGTGATCGTGATGCGCCTCGTGCGCATCCTCGTCCTGCAGCCAACGGCCGACATCGGCAATCTTCGTCGCCGGATCGTAGAGCCCGTTGACCAGCACCGCGGCACTGCCCGCCTCGGCGCTGTCGGCATCCATCATCGTCGCGCGCGGATTGAGCGCCCGCAGCCGCTTTTCCAGCCCGTCCGTCGCCTCGGCCATCGATTTTTTCGAGACGATCAGCCGGTCGGCGACCGCCGCCTGCTTGCGCGCTTCCTCGTGATTGTCGAGGGTCTGCAGCCCATTCACCGCGTCCACGACGGTGACGACGCCGTCCAGCTCGAAATTCGTGGCGATGACGGGATTGCCCATGATCGCCTGCATGACTGGCGAAGGATCGGCAAGGCCCGTCGTCTCGATGACAACGCGCTTGACCGGCTTGACGCGGCCCGTCTGCACCGCGTCCATCAGGTTCGCCAGCGTATCCACCAGTTCGCCGCGCACGGTGCAGCACAGGCATCCGTCGGATAGTTCGATGATCGAATCGCCGGAACTTTCGACCAGGAGGTGGTCGATGCCGACATCGCCGAATTCGTTGATGATGACGGCCGCATCCTTCATCACGGGGTCTTTGAGGATGCGGTTGAGCAGCGTCGATTTGCCGGCGCCGAGAAAGCCGGTCAGGATGGTGACCGGAATCCTGTCGTTGAGCGCGCTCATGTCATCTACCTTAAAGCTTAAAAGGATGTCGGGCGCGGCATCGGCACCGGCACGTTGGCGATCGCTCCCGCCGTATCGCCGCGCGCCATTTTTTCCGGCTGCGCGGCCGGCTGCGGATCCTGGCCCGGAATGAGGCCGGCAAAAACGAATTGCGGATCGTGGTCCATTGGCTGGATATAGGGTGACTGCACTCGCATGCGGCCGACTTCGTCGCGCGTTTCGCTGCGCACCTTGGCGCCCTTGGCGCTGCAGATATCGGCGCTGATGTCGGTCACCTGGTCCTGTCCCGAACCGTAGGGTCTCAGCGAACCCAACGTGTCGTTGCTGGCAGGCTGGGTGGTGAAGCCTTTCTGCAAAAGGTTCGCCGTCGCATCGGCGCGCGCCGCGAGGCTGTCGGTGCCGAGCACGACGGAGACCAGCGTGCGGCCGTTGCGCGTGGCCGAACCGATCTGGTTGAAGCCCGAGGCGCAGATGAAGCCGGTCTTCATGCCGTCGGCGCCGGCGAAGCGGCCGATCAGCATGTTGAGGCTCGGCACGTTCTGCTGGCCGGTGGTGAAGCCCTCCAGCGCGAAATAACCGGCATATTGCGGAAAATCGCGGCGCAGCGCCACCGTCAGCACCGCAAGGTCACGTGCCGTCGTATACTGCCCCTTGCCGGGAAGGCCATTCGGATTGACGAAATGCGAATCCGTCATGCCGAGCTTCAGCGCCTCGCCGTTCATCCGCGTCACGAAGCCCTCCTGCGTGCCGCCGATGGCTTCGGCAACCGCAACCGCGATGTCGTTGGCCGATTTCACCATCAGGATCTTCAGCGCGCTGTCGAGCGTCAGCTTCTGGCCCGGCTTGAAATACATCTTGGCAGCTGGCTGCGCGGCGGCGCGCTTGCTCATGACGATGGGCGTATCGAGGCTGATCTGCCCGGCGCGGATCGCATCGAACACGGTATAGACGGTCATCAGCTTGGTCAGCGAGGCCGGATACCATTTGCGGAAGGCTTCCTCATGCTCGAGCACGCGGCCTGTCTGCACGTCGACGAGAATATGCGGATTGGCCTGGGCAAGCGAAACGGAGCCCAGAAAAACGGCAGTCGCCGCTGATACGAAAGAAAGCGGCCGCAAGGCAGCAAACAAACGGAAGTGGCGCGTCGACACGGTTCGTCCTTCAGATATCAGGAAAATCTCGAAATCTTCCCCTATTTAGCCTATATGGCTATGACATGGCAAAGGTCATTGACTAAGTAATTTCCACAGCCTCACACCCTTGTGATGCGATGAAAGATTGTCGAGATTTCATAACAGGAACGCCGATATGCCGATTTTGAACAGAGCCGCGGAGCTACAGGACGAGGTCGCCGAATGGCGCCGCCACATCCACGCCCGGCCCGAACTCCTCTTCGCGGTGGAAAATACGGCCGCCTTCGTCGCCGAAAAACTAAAGGAATTCGGCGTCGACGAGATCGTTACTGGTATCGGCCGCACCGGTGTCGTCGGTCTGATCAAGGGCAAGGGCGAAGGCTCCCGCACGGTCGGCCTGCGCGCCGACATGGACGCCCTGCCGCTGACTGAGATCACCGGCAAGCCCTGGGCTTCGAAGACACCGGGCAAGATGCATGCCTGCGGCCATGACGGCCACACCGCCATGCTGCTCGGCGCCGCGAAATACCTGGCCGAGACCCGCAACTTCAACGGCAATGTCGCCGTCATCTTCCAACCCGCCGAAGAAGGCGGCGGCGGTGGCAATCTGATGGTCAAGGACGGCATGATGGAGCGCTTCGCTATCGAAGAGGTCTACGGCATGCACAATCTGCCGGGCCTGCCCGTCGGCCAGTTCGCCACCCGCAAGGGCGCGATCATGGCGGCGACCGACGAATTCACCGTCACCATCAAGGGCCGCGGCGGCCACGCCGCCCAGCCGCACCGGACAATCGACCCGATCGCCATCGGCGCCCAGATCATCGCCAACCTGCAGATGATCGCCTCGCGCACCGCCGATCCGCTGCGCTCGCTCGTCGTCTCGGTGACCAAATTCAATGCCGGTTTCGCCCATAACGTCATTCCGAACGACGCGACCTTCGCCGGTACGGTTCGTACCCTCGACCCCGAGGTGCGCACGCTCGCCGAGACGCGGTTCCGGCAGATCGTCGAGGGACTGGTCGCTGCCCACGGCGCCGAGGCCGACATCAGCTTCCATCGCAACTATCCCGTCACCGTCAACCACCCCGATGAAACCGAGCATGCTGTGGCCACCGCCAGCGCCATCGCCGGCGAGGCGAACGTCAACGCCGAGATCGATCCGATGATGGGCGGCGAGGACTTCTCCTACATGCTGAACGCCCGCCCCGGCGCCTTCATCTTCATCGGCAACGGCGACAGCGCCGGCCTGCACAATCCGGCCTACGACTTCAACGACGAAGCCATCGCCCACGGCATCTCCTACTGGGCCCGCCTCGCCGAACAGCGCCTCGGCCTCTAGCAACAATTAAGGCTTGGCTTCCCGCCAAGCCTTTTGTATGCATGGCACTCAAGTGGTCCCGTAGCTCAGCAGGATAGAGCACCAGATTCCTAATCTGGGGGTCGCGCGTTCGAATCGCGCCGGGATCACCAGTCAATCAGATGCTTATCTCCCTCGACAGAACGTACGTTTCTGCAGACATGCAGGAACGCAATAACGATATCATGAGAAACCGGACTTGACTGTTAGTAGCGAGGCCGAGCGTCGCGCTAAGGCAGCACGACCCGAACTCTTGGGGCAAGAGATGGGCGATCAATTGGATTCGTTCAACTGGCTAGTTTTTCAACATCGGCGTCGATCCACGGTCAGTTCGCTCAAAATTGACGATCGCGTCTCAGCACAGACTGCCCTACCGAAAAAGGCAGTCGGCCAGAACCACTAGATCAGGAACGGTCAACGAATATTTTCGCGATCAGTGTGCGCTCGACGCAAATGTGCGCATATCGGAGCATGCCGTCGCAAAGTGGATAAACCGCTCCGACTGATTATCTATCCCTAGTTGAAAATGATCTCTGCGAGGGCGCGCAGCGTAGGCCGTCATGGTCCAGCCATGCGAAGTCCTTGGCACGGCTGCCTCGGCATCCCAGCCCATAAAGAATGGCACGCTTCTTGCGTTGCTTGGCGTATAGCCGAGCATGTTCGGCGGAAGCCCACGAATTCTCACAACCGGAAGGTGGGTGAGTTCTCGGACATTTGGAATAGGCTGATCGACGGCCAGGAGCAGATGACAACATATTCGATCGTTCTAGGACGCGAACGCCATGTCTTTCAGGATCTGAAATCGGTCTTGGCTTGCGCTTCGCCGCTGAAATCCGGTGACGTGCTGGCCGGGATCGCAGCGTCAAGCAACGAGCGGCGGGTGGCCGCCCGCTACCTGCTCGCGGATATGCCTCTCAAAACTTTCCTGGAGGATCTCGTCATTCCATACGAGGTCGACGAGGTCAGCCGACTGATCGTCGACCGCCATGATTGGATGGCATTCGCGCCGGTATCTCATATGACGGTCGGTGAGTTTCGCGATTGGCTTCTCTCTTATGACGCGACCTCCGAAAAACTGCTTGCGATTGCACCAGGCCTCACCCCCGAAATGGTCGCGGCGGTCTCCAAGATCATGCGCAACCATGATCTGATCACCGTCGCCGGCAAATGCAGGGTGGTCACTGCCTTTCGTTCCACGATCGGTCTGCCCGGCCGACTGTCGAGCCGTCTTCAGCCCAATCATCCCACCGATGATCCTGAAGGCGTCGCCGGCTCGACGCTCGATGGACTTCTCTATGGGATCGGCGATGCGGTGATCGGCATCAACCCGGCGACCGACAATCTCGAGGCCTGCACAAGATTGATGGTTCTTTTCGACCGGCTGCGCGAACGGTTCGATATCCCGACCCAATCCTGCGTATTGACCCATGTCACCACGTCAATCAAGTCGATCGAGGCTGGAGCGCCGCTCGACCTGGTGTTCCAGTCAATCGCCGGCTCTGAGGCCGCCAACAAGGGTTTCGGCGTCGATCTCGCCGTCCTCAGGGAAGGCCAGCAGGCAGCACTTTCCATGAAGCGCGGCACGGTCGGAAACAATGTCATGTATCTGGAGACCGGCCAGGGCAGCGCTCTCTCGGCCGACGCCCATCATGGTGTCGACGAACAGACGGTGGAGGCGCGGGCCTATGCCGTTGCACGTGAACTCAATCCGTTGCTCGTCAATACAGTCGTCGGCTTCATTGGCCCCGAATATCTTTTCGACGCCAAGCAAATTATCCGCGCCGGGCTCGAAGACCATTTCTGCGGCAAACTGCTTGGTGTGCCGATGGGGGTCGACGTTTGCTACACGAACCATGCGGAAGCCGACCAGGACGATATGGATAATCTGATGGTATTGCTGACTGTTGCGGGCGTCAGCTTTCTGATCGCAGTGCCCGGCGCCGACGACGTCATGCTCAATTATCAGAGCCTTTCCTACCACGATATTGTCGGCCTCAGGCACCAGTTCAATCGTCCGCCCGCTCCGGAGTTCGAAGCCTGGCTCCATCGCATGGGCATGCTTGATCACGCGGGTCGTCTTGCGCCTGCCAGCGCCTCGGGCGCCTTTTCTCGTAACCTCTTGAGCTACAGGGCATCGGCATGACTCCCTTCGAACGAGATCCGTTTGCGCGGTTCCGCAACGCCACACGCGCCCGGATTGGGCTTGGAAGGGCAGGCGACGCTTTACCGACATCGGCAATTCTCGACTTCCAGCTTGCCCATGCCCGGGCGCGGGATGCCGTGCACGGGCAAGTGGATTTTGTCGCCCTTGCCAAGCAGCTTGCTCCCGTGCCGACGGTCCGGATTCGGTCTCGCGCCAAAGACCGTACGATCTATCTGGCGCGCCCGGATCTCGGCCGTAAGACCAACGCAGCCGATCTCCCGAGCTCAGGCGATCGCTATGATATCGCCTTCATCATCGCAGACGGACTTTCGGCCTCGGCGGTCGAGCACCATGCGGTGCCGCTGTTTAAGGCATGCATGAAGCGTCTCGGCGGCTTCAGCGTCGCCCCGGTGATATTGGGCGAGCAGGCGCGGGTGGCATTTGGTGATGAGGCAGCGGCGGCGTTTGGTGCGGAAGTTGCGATCGTGCTGATCGGCGAGAGGCCGGGACTAAGCGTACCTGACAGTCTCGGCGCCTACATCACGTTCCGACCGCAATCGGGACGGCGCGATAGTGAGCGCAACTGCATTTCGAATATTCATGCCGACGGGCTCAGCTACGAGGTCGCAGCGGACAAGATCGTTTGGATCGTCCGGGAGGCGCTTCGCTTGCAGCTGACTGGTGTCGATCTCAAGGAAAATGCCGAAGGCGCCATAGAAGCGCTGCCACACCAAGAAGCATAAAATTCAATCTAAAAAAAAGGGGAACAATCATGTCAAATTCTCAACCGACGCTCGCCAAAAGCCTGACCGGGCTGCATTTATGGGGACTTGCCGTCGGCCTCGTCATCTCCGGCGAATATTTCGGCTGGAGCTATGGCTGGGCGGCTGCCGGCACACTCGGGTTCTTGATCACCACAATCCTGATCGCCGTGATGTACACCACCTTCATTTTCTCCTTCACGGAGCTGACGACGGCTATTCCCCATGCCGGCGGCCCTTTTGCATATGCGCTGAGGGCTTTCGGCCCGCTCGGCGGCTTCGTTGCGGGCTTTGCGACATTGGTTGAATTCGTCTTCGCCCCTCCGGCCATCGCGCTGGCCATCGGCGCCTATCTCAATGTGCAGTTCCCGGGGCTCGATCCGAAAGTGGCGGCGGTCGGCGCCTATATCATTTTCATGGCGCTCAATATTGTCGGAGTTACCATCGCGGCAACCTTCGAACTCTTCATCACCATTCTGGCGATTGCCGAACTGCTGATCTTTATGGGTGTCGTCGCGCCGGGCTTCTCTTTTGCCAATTTCGCGGCCAATGGCTGGGCTGGCGCCCCTGAATTCTCGGTCGGTGCCATTGGAGGCATCTTTGCCGCCATTCCATTTGCCATTTGGTTTTTCCTGGCGATCGAAGGCGCGGCGATGGCGGCTGAGGAGACCAAGAACCCCACCCGCACCGTTCCCATTGCCTATATTGCGGGTATTCTGACACTCGTCTTCCTTGCCTTCGGCACCATGATCTTCGCCGGTGGCGTCGGCGACTGGCGCACGCTGTCCAACATCAACGATCCGCTACCGCAGGCGATGAAGGCAGTGGTGGGCGAATCCTCCGGTTGGCTGCACATGCTGGTCTGGATCGGCCTGTTCGGCCTGATTGCTTCCTTTCACGGCATCATCATGGGCTATTCCAGGCAGATTTTTGCGCTGGGCCGCGCCGGCTACCTCCCGGAAGTCCTTGCAAAAATCCATCCGAAATTCCGCACGCCTTATCTCGCAGTCCTTGCAGGTGGCGCCGTCGGCATCGCAGCCATCTTTTCCGACAGCCTGATCCAGATCGGCGGTTTGCCGCTGACGGCCAATATTGTCACCATGTCGGTGTTCGGCGCGATCATCATGTACATCGTCTCGATGGCGTCGCTGTTTAAGCTGCGTCAGGCCGAACCTGAACTCGCCCGACCCTTCAGGGCCTGGGGTTATCCCGTGGTGCCAGCCATTGCCCTCGGGCTCGCCCTCGTCGCGCTGGCGGCGATGATCTACTACAACTTCCTGATCTTTGTGATCTTCCTCGCGATGGGCGTGGTGGCATTCGGCATTTGGCGTTTGCTTTCAGGTGGCATCGCCAAGGAAGCGGCAGCGTCCACGTAACAAGGCTCTCTGGCCCGATCACCGGAAAGGCGACTGCACGAACTGGTTCCGATCAATATCGACGCCCCCGCCGGAGTTTGGCGGGGGTCATTTCAGCGCAAGCCTGACTGATATCATCACGTTCCGGGCCGGTCGCTTCGCCTCGCCGTTCAGGTGGGCCAACCCGCCGGCAAAGTTCTTAAACCATTCTCGAAAATGAGCTCGAAGACCGTTCGATCTTCATTGCCCCAGGCCGCGTTCGCCGCCAATTGGTTCATCGCACCTGACGATGGACGCGCCGTGTCCTCGTGACCCGCCGCGCACCCAATCCCAGCAGCGCCGCCACGGCCCAACCTCCGACAAAGCCGATCGCGCCCCAGACGAGACCGGCAAAACTGACGGGCACGCCGGGCATGAAGTCGCGCCAGGTATTGGCGAGAACGCCCTCATCCGCGTCCTGCAGCAGGATGAAAGGCTTGGCGACGGGTGCGGCGGTGCCGAGGTGGAGCTGCTGGGAGAGCAGCGTTTCGTAACGCGTGATCGTGCTGCGCATCGAGACGCCGCGGTCGCGCAGAAAATCGTCGGGTGATTGCGCATAGGCATTCAGCGCCTGTTGGCGATCGAGATGGTGCTCGGCGGCCTGGGCGTTGAAATCCTCGACGATGACGCGCAATTCGTCGATCGCCCCACCGATCCGCTGGCGGTATTGCTGCGCAAATTCCGGCGCCTGCGAAAAAATCGTGCCGCCCGCAAGCCCGGCCACAATGGCGATGATCCTTGCAATCAGTCCCATGATCGATGCCTCCGGCTATCCCCTGCGCTAACGATCCGCGGCCGTAAAGGTTTCTGCCTCCGTCACAATCGGTAACTCTATGTGATTGAACTGACTGTGCTTCCAGCGAGTTGATGCCGTGACCAACTCAGAAAGAGAGGCTCGTCATGAAACAGATTATCCTTGCCTGCACGCTCACTGCTGCGTCCATCTTTTCCGCAATGCCATCCCAGGCGGCAAGTGTGACCATCACCACGGATGACGCGCGTCCGTACTACCGCCATTCAGACCGGCCCTATTACCGCCCTCACATGAGGCCGCGTCACATTTCCGAGGAGTGCTTCACCAAGGTGGAAAAAATCCGCCGCCACGGTCACACGATCGTCAAGGAAACCCGAATCTGCCGATAAGGCAATCCCTGCAGGAAAAGCCCGGCTGATCCTCCCCAGCCGGGCTTTTCATCTGATCGCGCCAATGAGGAACTTCGCCATATCAGCCGCGTTTATCGCGAAACAGGAGTATTCATCATGCGTATCAAGATGACTCTTTTGGCCATCGCCTATGTCGCCGTCAGTGTCCTGCTGCTCGCCATCGCCTACCAGCCGCAGGGATCGGGCGCCGCACATAAAACGGATCGTCTGGCCGGCTCGTCCTTCCTCGTCGAACGCTTCGCCGGTTGACCGGCTGAGTGCCGACTTATAGCGGCGACGCGGAACTGTCCTCGTCCGGCAGGTTTGGCTCCGGAGCAGCCTGCTATCTGGCTAATGCGTGCCGTCGAGCGAGGATCCGCCAAGCAGGATCCGGTTTAGCACCGCATGCACGCCCTCGACGGCTTTGGCAACCGCGGTTGCCCGTTCGATCTCGCCGACCGTGCCGACGGTGCCGCTCAGCACGATCTGGTCGTTCTCCATCGTCACTTCGACATCAGACGCATCGATACCGCCGGCGATCGCCAGCGCATTGGCGACGGCTGCCTCGACCGATGCACGATTGGCGATTTCCGCTTCCATCTCGGGTTCGAGCCCGTGAAATGTCTGCTCCTTGAAAACCATGATCCATTCCTCCGTGAAACCTCCAGAGGAAACGCCCTTCGACAGAGTTTGGTTTCAGCGCCGCTACCAGTTAACGCGATAGCGGAGATTGACGCTGCCAGCCTCATCCCCCGAAAACGGATTGTTCATCGACGCATCGAGATTGAGGTTCGGCAGGATGGCCTGGCTGACCGCCACCGTACTCGAGAAGTCGCCGCTGACATTGCTGACGCCTGTGCCTGCCGAAAGCGAGGTTCCCGTCCAGGGATGGATCAGTTTCAGCGCCTGCGATGCCGTCACAGAAGCCTGCCGGGCATCGACCGCATCATATTGAACGCTGATGGACCGGCTCGATTGCATGTCGAGCGAATCGGACAGGATCCAGCTGCGCGAGCGGCTGAGGGTCAGCGCGCCGCTGCCGCGCAGCGTATCGACGCTGACGCTCGCGCCCTGTTGTGACCGGCTTTCCGGAGTGACGCTCGTCCTGGTGATCCTGCCCCAAAGCATTGCCTGTTCCGAGCCGGGCAGCGGCGCCCCGCCTTTGGTCGAGGCAAGCGCAATATCGGCGCCGGCGCTCGTTTCCCATTCCGCCGGCAAACGAAACCCCATCGTCGCCTTGTAGGACCGGTCCGAAAGCTTGGCCGGTGACCAGATCACCAAGTCATCCGCCCTCGCTGCAGCGGTGAGCGAGGGCAGGATGGCGAAAAGAATGCACGCTATTTTAAATGTCGTCATGAAGTAAGAACGTTTTGCCTGACACAGGGCTGCGGCTCCGAAACCGAAGCAGCAGCACACAGAAGCGCTCGCAGCGAACGCGATGAGGGATCTCGGCCAAGCCGCTCATCCCGGTTTCATCCTCGATTTAATGGTTGGCTCGGAAAGCCGGCGGCACCGAGTGCCTGTTCTTCAATAGACGCTTTAGCGCCTCAAATTGCCCATGCGACCGAAACCAGCCGCAACGGAACCGCGATTCCTCAAGCAATGTTAGGAGGATCACATCCAACCGCCGTTCTGTAAACCCCTCAAGGGTTGAAATCTGCTGCACCGCACACTTGCCGCCCCCTCCAAAGCCTAGTAGAGCCTGAGCCTACGAGAGAAATTTTCGCGAAATTCTACATGATGACCGGCAAAAGCGCGCCGCGGCGCCTCAGCATCTTCGGTTCGACGGGTTCGATCGGCCAGAATACACTCAATGTCGTCGATCACCTGGGCGGACGGGAGAACTTCGAAATCTCCGTGCTGACCGGCAGCGGCAATGTCGAATTGCTGGCTCGGCAGGCGAAACTATCCGGCGCGCGGCTGGCGGTGACGGCAAACGACCGCCATTACGAATCACTGAAGAGCGAACTTTCTGGCAGCGGCATCGCGGTCGCCTCGGGAAAATCCGGCCTGATGGAAGCCGCCGACCGCGAAGTCGACTGGGTGATGGCGGCCATCGTCGGCACTGCGGGCCTGGCGCCGACCCTTGCCGCTGCGCGCCGCGGCGCCGATATCGCTCTTGCCAACAAGGAATGCCTGGTATCGGCCGGTGATCTCTTTATCGCAGCGATCCGCGAAGGCGGCGGCAGGCTGCTTCCGGTCGACAGCGAGCACAACGCGATTTTCCAGGTGCTGGAAGAGAACCAACGCCATGCCGTCGAGCGGGTCATCCTGACGGCGTCGGGTGGCCCCTTCCGCACCGCCTCGCTGCGTGACATGGCTGATGTGACGGTGGAAACCGCGCGCGCCCACCCGAACTGGTCGATGGGCTTGAAGATCTCGATCGACAGCGCCTCGATGTTCAACAAGGCGCTGGAGATGATCGAAGCCCGGCACCTTTTCGGCCTCAGCCCCGAACAGATCGAGGTCATCTTCCACCCGCAATCGATCATCCATTCCATGGTCGGCTATACGGATGGGTCTGTGCTGGCGCAGCTTGGCGCGCCCGATATGCGCACCGCCATCGGTTATGCCCTGTCCTTTCCGCGCCGGCCGAACCTGCCGGTCGAGCGGCTGGATTTCGCCAAGCTCGCCAGGCTGGATTTCGAGGCACCGGATGAAGTGCGGTTTCCGGCGCTGCGGCTCGCGCGCCTGGCGATGACGCGCGGCGGTGTTCAGGGCGCGGTGCTGAACGGCGCCAAGGAAGTGGCGCTCGAAGCCTTCATCGAAGGGCGACTGTCCTTCCTCGCCATGGCCGAGGTCACCGAGAGGGTCATGGACGATCTGGCCCGCCTGCCCCCGGCTTCCGCCATGGACGATGTCTTCGCCGCCGACAGGCAGGCCCGGCAAAGGGCGGCAGAGCTCATGACACTGGCGATCGCCGAGTGAAGTTCAGACCCGGCCGATCGCCGGGTGCTCGCCCGCCTCCTGACGGTCGCGATTAGCGCAACCGGTTCCCGCCCTCGTCGAACAACCTGCAATCCGACGGTTCAAACAGCAGGCTCACCTGCTCGCCCGCCGCAATACTGATCGGTGACCGATGCTCGACGGTGAGTGACTGGCCATCGGCAAGCTGGCAATAGAGATATTGCGTTCCGCCGAGATATTCCGAAAAATCAACCCTGGCCGTCAGGCTGCCCGATAGGTCGGATGCCACCTTCAGATGCTCCGGCCGCAGACCGAGCGTCACCGCTGCACCAACCGGCCTGTCCGCCGGCGGCAGGCCGCTTTCGATCTGCCGGCCGGCGACCTCGACCAGGCCCCCCTCACCCCAGCGGGCATTCAGCAGGTTCATCCTCGGCGAGCCGATGAAGCCCGCCACGAAGGTATTCGAGGGATTCTCGTAGATTTCCCGCGGCGTTCCCGCCTGTTCGACGCGGCCGTCGCGCAGCACGACGATCTTGTCGGCGAGCGTCATCGCCTCCGTCTGGTCGTGGGTGACATAGATCATCGTGTTGCCGAGTTCGCGGTGGAGGCGGGCGATCTCGATGCGCATCGAAACGCGCAGTTCCGCATCGAGATTGGACAGCGGTTCGTCGAATAGGAAGACGTCGGGCTTGCGCACGATCGCCCGGCCGATCGCCACACGCTGCCGCTGGCCGCCGGAAAGCTGTCCCGGCCGCCGGTCGAGAAGATGGTCGATCTTCAGGATCGCGGAGGCGGCCTTGACCCGCGTCTCTATCTCCGCGGCATTGGTGCGCGCCATCTTCAAGCCGAAGGCCAGGTTGTCGCGCACGCTCATATGCGGATAGAGCGCGTAGGACTGGAAGACCATGGCGATGCCGCGCTCGGATGGATCGAGATCGGTGACAACACGCCCCTTGATCTCGACCTCCCCGTCGGTCACGTCTTCCAGGCCGGCGATCATGCGAAGAAGCGTCGATTTTCCGCAGCCGGAAGGGCCGACGAAGACGACGAATTCGCCCTCCGCGATCGTCAGGTCGATCCCGTGGACCACCTGCAGATTGCCATAGCTTTTTCGCACGTCCTGGAGCACGACGCTCTTGTTACCCATACCGTTCGTCATCCCCAAAAAGACCTATCTGTCCGACTGGACCCAGACGAGCATCTCTCCGGGCGCGCGGTTGTCCCAGAGATGATAGGGCACGAAACGCGCGGTGGCGACCTGCCTTTCGGCCGGCGCCTTGCGGTAGAGCGCTGTTCCCCAGTTCGATGTTTCCTCGCGCTCGACCTTGAGATCGAGAGCGACGGCATCATTGAGATCCTTCAGCACGACGGTTTCGGCTGTGGAGAGCTCACGCGGCAGGACGATGGCGTTGAGGTCTTCGCCATTGTCAGTGGTTTCGACGCAATAGACCAGCGGGCCGCGCATCAGTGCGACGCGCCCGGCATCCTGGCGCACTTTCGGGTTGGCATATTGCGGGCGAAGCGCCAGCGGCAGGTAGAGGGCGACACGATCACCCGCGGCCCACTCGCGATCGATCCTGGCATATCCGTCGTGCATAGTGGCGTTGAGATCAAGCATCGTTCCATTGACGCTGAGAGTCGCACCATCAGCCCAATCCGGAATGCGCAGCGACAACGCGAATGTCGCCGGCTTCTCCAGCTTGGTGGTAAAGGCGACCGCCCCTTCCCACGGATAGTTGGTGGTCTGCTCGAGTTCCACCTCGGCGCCGTTGGCCAGCTTCAGCCTTGCGGTGCTCTCGCCATAGAGGTGCACGGCGATCTCGTTATCCGAAACGGCGTACATGTAGGAGCCGATCGAGGTCACCAGCCGGGCGATGTTGGGCGGGCAGCAGGGGCAATGGTGCCACTTCCACCGGTGGTGCTTGCCGGCACTTTCGAGCGGATTGTCATAGAAGAAGGTCTTGCCGTCGGTCGAAAGCCCGGGCAGCGCGCCGTTGTAAAGCGCCTGCTCCATGATGTCGGCATAGCGCCGGTCCGGACCGCGGCCGAGCATGCGGCTCGCCCAGAACACCAGGCCGACCGAGGCGCAGGTCTCCGCATAGGCGGTATCGTTCGGCAGGTCGAAGTAATCGGTAAAGCCCTCGTTGGAGGCAGCCGGCCCGATACCGCCAGTGATGTACATCTGCTTGGTCGTCAGATCGTCCCAGAGCGTTTCCAGCGCTGCCGTCAGGCTGTCGTCCTTGTATTCGGTGGCGATGTCGGCCATGCCGGAATAGAGATACATGGCGCGCACCGCGTGGCCGACGACCTTTGTCTGCGCGCGCACCGGCTGGTGCGCCTGCGCATATTCATAGGTCTTCTGGTGGTACCCGGAGACATCGCGCCCGTCGCGGGTTGCCTCGGCGGTGAAGAAATGCGGTTCGGTGCCGCGTTCGTCGATGAAGTATTTCGACAATTCGAGATATTTCTTCTCGCCGGTCACGCGAGCGAGCTTGACCAGCGCCAGCTCGACTTCCTCGTGGCCACAATAGCCTGATATCTGGCCTTTGCCGTGGCCGAAAATCTTGATCATGTAATCGGCATAGCGGCACATGATGTCGAGCAGCTTGCGTTTGCCGGTAGCCTGATAATAAGCGACCGCAGCTTCCATCAGGTGGCCGGCGCAATAGAGCTCGTGATGGTCGCGCAGATTGGTCCAACGGCGGTTCGGTTCCACGCGCTGGAACCAGGCATTCAGATAGCCGTCCTCATCCTGCAGCTTCTCGTACATGTCGATGATCTCATCGGCGCGCGCTTCGAGCTTCGGGTTCGGCCGGCGATAGAGCGAATAGGCGATCGTCTCGATCGATTTGCCGAGGTCGGAATCCCAGAACATCTGCGTCGTGCCGCCCCATGGCTGAATGGGAATGACGACCCCGGGGCTCGGCTGATCGACGTCGATCGCCTTGAGCATGCCGGCCTCGACACAGCGGTCGAGCAGGGTCTCGGCAGTGGAATTGCAGACGGCGTCCTGCCATTTGCCCCAGAACCCGCCGAGCTCCACATCGGGAACGGCGACGGGGCGAAACTGGCGGTCGTTGCTTGGTTTGGTCATGGGCTCCACTTTCTCTAAGATCATTTCACCGCGCCGGCCATCAGCCCGCGCATGTAGTAGCGTTGCAGGAGCAGGAAGACGATCAGGCAGGGGATCGTCATGACGACGACACCGGCCTGGACCGCTCCCCAGTTGATGGCGCCGAGCCGTCCGGCGCGAACCGCCGTCATCAGCACCGGCAGGGTGTATTTCTCATTGCTGGAGAGCAGCACCAGCGCGGCGAGAAACTCGTTCCAGGCATTGAGGAAGGCAAAGATCGCGACCGTCGCGACACCCGGAAGCACCAGCGGCAGAAGAACCCGCACCAGAAGCCTGAGGTCCCGCGCCCCATCGATGCGTGCGGCCTCTTCAATCTCCTTCGGCACGGCGTCGAAGGCGTTGCGCATCATGAAGACCGAGAAGGGCAGTTGCAGCGTCACATAGACGAGCGTCAGCCCAAGCAGCGAATTGTTGAGGCCGAGCTTTGCCAGGATGATGAAGAGCGGCGTCAGGATCGACTGGAACGGGATCATCAGCGTCGCGATGATCAGCACGAAGAGCGCATTCTTCAGCGGGAACCGGTAGCGCGAGAAGCCGTAACCGGCGAGCAGGCTGACGGCGACGGTGAGCACCACGGTGGCGACCGAAACGAATAGCGAATTGATCATGTGCCGCCAGATGCCGGCGCCGAATGTATCGAGCAGCGCGTAGGAATCGATGCTGACGCCGGATGTCGGCCAGGGCGGCAAGGGCGGCAGGCTGGCCTCCGTGCCATGCCGGAAGGACGACAACAGCGTGATCACGAAGGGGGCGAGAAAGAAGATCGAGATAGTGATGCCGGTCAGATGATAGGCCAACTTCGTCCGGATGGCCTTGCGCGCGCGGCGTTCCCTTGACGTGGTCATGGACGCTCCTCCCCGACGCGAAGCAGCCAGAGCTGCACGATGCTGATCGCCACCAGAATGGCGAGAAGCACGATCGACAGTGCTGCGCCATAACCGAGATTGAACGACACGAAGGACTGATTGAAGATGTAGTAGACCACCGAGATCATCTTGTTCTGCGGTCCGCCTGACGTCATGATGTAGTACTGGTCGAAGGCGAGGATCGAACCGGTGACGGAGACGATCAGCGCCAGCGCGATCGTCTTGCGCATCAGCGGCAGCGTCAGATGCCGGAAACGCTGCCAGCGGCCGGCGCCGTCGATGCGGGCCGCCTCCGTCAGCTCGGACGGAATGGCCTGAAGCCCGGTCAAAAGAATGATCATCGTGAAGCCGGCGATCTTCCAGACGACCATCACCACGATCGTCAAAAAGGCGGTGTCGAAAGTCGCAAGAAGATTGGGGCTCTTTTCCAGAAGGCCGAGCCCTCTCAAGGCCGGGCCGATGAAGCCGCTATCGACATTGGCGAGCCAGACCCAGAGCAGGGAGGCTGTCGCAAGACCGACCACGACAGGCAGGAAGATGATCGTCCGGTAGGCGCCGACGAACTGCCGTTCCTTCTCGACGAAGATTGCCAGCGGAAAGGCGATCGCGAAGATCGCGATGGTGACGATCACGGTGTAATAGGCCGTGAAATTCAGCGCCGTCATGAAGCGGGTGTCGTTGGCCATGCGGACATAATTGTTGAAGCCGATCCAGCGGGACGCCCCCATCAGCGGCCAGTTATGCAGGCTCATCCATCCGGTGAAGAGAACCGGCATGATGAAGAAGACGATGACCAGCGCCATGGCCGGCGCAATGTAGACGAGGCCGCGCCAGTTCGATCTGCGCCGTCGCCTGCGCCGAGGCAATAGAATCTCTGAACCGGAACCGGTCATCAAAACGCTCCGCATCTGTCGAGTGGGATTGGCCGGGAAGCTGCCACCGCTCCCCGGCCGCGGCCGGGGGAGAGTTTACTGGCCGCTATCGATGATCGATTGCATTTCCGATTGCGCACTCGAAAACGCGCCGTCGACGTCGTCGCCGAAGATCGCGGCGTTGGTGAAGCTTGCCCATGGCCCGTTGGCGCTGTTGATCAGGTCGTTGAACTGCAGCGTATAGGGTGTCTTGGCCACACCGATCGCCTTCAGGCCAACCTGCATGCGCGGATCGAGGCCCTCAAGCACCTTATCGGCGATATCGCCGCGCGTCGGCAGGCTGCCATACTTTGCCATGATCTTCTGGCCATCCATCGAATACACATATTCGAGGAACTCCTTCACCGCGTCGATCTTCTTCGTGCCCTTGGTGATGACGAAGTTGTCGCCGCCGGCAAAGGACGAAGGCTTCCCGTCGACGCCGGGAATGAGCGTCACGCCAAAGTTGATATCGGGATGCTCGGTCACCAGCGTGCCGATGGCAAAGGCGCCGAGGCTTTGCTGGCCGATCTTGCCGTTGGTGAAGGTCAGGAAGTTCGCGCCGTTGTCGCTGGCGGCTCCCGCCGGCACCAGGTCCTTCTTGACCATGTTGCGATAGATGTCGACGGCCTTGCGCATCTGAGGCGTATCGAGCGTCGCCGTCTTGCTGTCGGCCGACAGGATATCGGTGCCCGCACCCCAGACGAGCGGCGTGAATGTGAAGATCATGCAGCCGCCGCAGCCGCCGCCAGAGAAATAGAAGCCATAGGTGTCGTCACCGAGCGCCCGGATCTTCTCGGCATTGGCGGTAATTTCGTCCCAATTCACAGGTGCCTTTTCCGGGTCGAGACCGGCCTTCTTGTAGAGATCCTTGTTCCAGGCAAAGACGGATGTTTCGACCGAAAGCGGCAGGCCGTAGATCCGGTCCTGATAGGTGCCCAAGCGAACATGCGATGGCGAAAGCGAATTGAAATACGGCAGGGATTTTGCCCAGTCCGTCAGATCTTCCAGCTGGCCGGCCGCGGCAAAGGCAGGGTTATAGATGAGGTCCATCGACAGGGCGTCCGGCGCCTGTCCGCCGGCGATCGCCGTCGCATATTTCTGCACCAGCTCGGAGAACGGCACCTCGGTCATCACGACCTTGTTCTCGTGACCGGAATTATAGGCTTCGACGACCTTCTTGAAGGCGTCGCCGATCCCCGAGCGAACCCACATTTCGACATTTTCGGCAGCCGACGCGGCCGACACCAGACATAAGGTAGCGATGCTGGTCGCCGCCAAAAGACGCTTGATCATGACACTCCTCCCGATATGGCGCATCTCCTCGCGCCTTTGCTCATTCTCTTGTTCTCATCCCCGGGGGGCTTTACCCCCGCATGACTGCCGGACGATCAGCCGGCACGGCAATTTCCTCACTCCCGGCTCGACAGGCCGTCCTTCCGCAAGCGCAAGCACCGTCAATCCGGCTTGCCGCCCGAGCTCCTTCAGTTCCATGTCCACCGTCGTCAGCGGCGGCCGCGTCTGGGCCGCGACAATCTCCCAATTGTCGAAGCCGATGACCGAGACGTCCTGCGGCACCTTGACGCCGCGCTCGCGCAACGCATCCGCAGCGCCGCGGGCGATCTGGTCATTGCCGCAGAAGAGCGCATCCGGTTTTTCTCCCGGTCTCTTCCAAAGCTGTTCGACCGCCTCATGACCCCAGCTTTCCGACCAGACGCCGTAGAGCACCGGTTCGCGGTGACCGGCCACCTCGTGATAGGCGCCGGCACGTTCCCGCACCGAGAAGAAATCCTCCGGCCCGGTGATGTGCGCAATCCGCCGCCGTCCGATCTTCACGAGCCATTCCACCGCCAGCCGCGCACCCTGTTCGTCGTCAGACCGGAAGGTCACGCTGTTCTGCGTCCCCTCCGTGAATGCGTAGACGACAGGCACATGCAAATTCGACAGATCGACAGGCAGGCGTCTGTCCAAGCGTTTTCCCGTCGCGATGATGCCATCGACCTGTTTGTCCAGCATCGCGTCGACATGGATCTGAGCGAGCGCCGGATCGTCTTCAATGGCACACAGGAAGACCGAAACGCCGTGATCGACGAGAGCGTCGGAAATACCCGCCATGACAGGCAGCGTGAAACGGCCATAGGTGTCGTTCGTCAGCAGCCCGATGGTGAAACTGCGTTTGCTGAGAAGACCTCTCGCCAGCGCATTCGGCCGATATCCAATCTCGGCGGCGATCCGCTTCACCCGCTCGCGCGTCTCCGACCCCATCCGGCCGGTATCATTGAGAGCTTTCGACGCCGTCGAGATGCTCACCGCGGCAGCCGCCGCCACCTCGTGGATGGTGATCCTGCCTCTTTTTCCTCCCGATATGTTCAGAACGTCCTCCTTCTGAAGTGATCTGAGAAAAGCTTTTACCAATCCCTATGTCAAGTGAGAAAAGGTTTTCTCATACGACCCCAAGGCTCGGATCGGCGGCGCAGTTTGTGGGAGGACGCAAGCACAGGGAAAGATCCATGCGCATCGGTCAGGCCAATTGCGATGTGTCATCAGTGTTAAGACCAAGCGCAGAGCGGATGATCTTGGAAGGGCAAGGGAGGTTTATTGCGGCGTCTTGCGGGAGCAAGACCGATCGCTGTCAGAACCTCCAGTGGAGGCCCTGAATTACGGTTCGAACCGAGCGATCATCGAAAAATCAGGCGACGTGCCTTGCGAGCGCACAACGCGACCAGAGCGAATGCAGCGCCTCGACGAGATGGGCGATATCGGCGTCGGAATGCAGCGGCGTCGGCGTGATGCGCAGCCGCTCGGTCTTCTTCGGCACGGTGGGATAGTTGATCGGCTGGACATAGACGCCGCAATTGTCGAGCAGCAGGTCGGAGATCCACTTGCACTTGGCCGCATCGCCGACCAGCACCGGCACGATATGGCTTGGATTGGGCATATGCGGAATGCCGCGCTGGTCAAGCAGCGCCCTCAGCTTGCGGACACGGTCCTGATGGCGGGCGCGCTCGAACTGGCTGACCTTCAGGTGCTGGATCGAGGCAACGGCGCCGGCGGCCAGTGCCGGCGGCAACGCCGTGGTGAAGATGAAGCCCGAGGCAAACGAGCGGATGAAATCGCAAAGTGCCGTCGAAGCGGCGATATAGCCGCCCATCACCCCGAACGCCTTGCCGAGCGTGCCTTCGATGACGGTCAGCCGGTCCATCAGCCCTTCGCGCTCGGCAATGCCGCCGCCGCGCGGGCCATACATGCCGACGCCATGCACTTCGTCGAGATAGGTCATCGCCCCATATTTGTCGGCGAGGTCGCAGATCGCCTTGATCGGGGCGATATCGCCATCCATCGAATAGACGCTCTCGAAGGCGATCAGCTTCGGCGCCTTCGGATCGGCGGCCTTGAGCTTGGCTTCGAGATCGGCCACGTCATTGTGCTTCCAGATCACCTTGTCGCACTTGGCATAGCGGATGCCCTCGATCATCGAAGCATGGTTCAGCGCATCGGAGAAGATGATCAGGCCGGGGATCTTGGCGCCGAGCGTGCCGAGTGCTGCCCAGTTGGACACATAGCCCGACGTGAAGATCAGCGCTGCTTCCTTGCCGTGCAGGTCGGCAAGCTCACGCTCGAGCATGACGTGATGGTGGTTGGTGCCAGAAATATTCCGGGTGCCTCCCGCACCCGCGCCACAGTGGTCGATGGCGTTCTTCATCGCCTCGATCACCTTCGGATGCTGGCCCATGCCGAGATAGTCGTTGGAGCACCAGACCGTGACTTCCTTTTGGCCATCCGCGGTGTAACGCGTCGCGCGGGGAAAATTGCCGCGGTGACGTTCGAGATCGGCAAAAACGCGGTAACGGCCCTCAGCATGAAGCCCGTCCAGCTCGTTTTTGAAAAACGCTTCGAAATCCATCATATGCTCCAGTATCGCGCGGATGTTCTTGATGACTGGACGTCCGCGCGTCAATGCTTACCCTTTGCTTTAACATCAACTGCGGCAAAAGGCCCAGATTTTTGAATGATTCCAGATAAAAAATATGCGAGCCGCGATCAATGAAATTGATGCCGCAGAAGGCAGCCGAGTTTGCGCACCGTGCAAAAGGCGACCCAGCCTGATCGCAAAAAAATCAGCACACCGGATGGACAACCCTTTCTTCCGACATAGTTTTCGGTCTAGCCTGACAAAAAAATAGAAGGGACGGCCTTTGCCCGCTGGGCAACAACCTCGGAGAGAAAAGATGAAGAAAGTTGTCATACTCGCACTGATCGGCCTGTCGATCGCAAGCTGCACGCCGACGCAACAGGGCGCCGGCATCGGCGCTGCATCCGGTGCCGTCATCGGCGGCGTCGTCACCGGCAACGTCCGTGGCGCGGCAGTCGGCGCCGCTATCGGCGGCGTGTCTGGCGCCCTCATCGGCAGCGTCGCCGAACAGCCCGGCCAGTGCTACTATCGCGACCGTTACGGCCGCCGCTACATCGATAGTTGCCCGCGCTGAGAGCGCTCGGAGATCGGCAAATTCAGGAAATCCCGGACACACGTCCGGGATTTTTTGTGCTAAATTAGCGCGTTGGCAATTTAAAATGGTACACCCCGCGCGATTTTGTCGCTAAGCTGTTCATGGCTGGGCAACGAAGCTTCAATGTAGACATAACCAAAAGCGGCGGATGCGGATCAGAGGGACAGGCCCGAAAACAGGTACTGCGTATCGGCGAACAGGCACCATGATGGTGGTCGCAGCGGCAGCTGCGTTCTCACCGGTCCTGATCGGCGACGCTTACGCCTTCAAGCTTTTCGGCATCACCATTTTCGGCAAAGAAGAAGACGAAGGCGAACAGGTGCCCGATCCGGTGCGCTACCACGTCGACCTCAGGGCCGATACCGCCGATCCCGACCTGAAAGAAGCGCTGGAAAACAGTTCCCGTCTCGTCAGCGACCAGAAGCAGCCGGTTTCCGGCGATCTTGGCATCGTCGTCAAGGCGCGCGACGACCGTGAGCGGCTGATCGCCACTCTGTATGAAAAGGCCCGTTATGGCGGCCTGGTGACGATCGCCATCGACGGCAAGAATATCGACGACCTGCCGCCCAATCCGACATTCGACCGGTCCGGACCGATCCCCGTCACCGTCGACATTGCTCCCGGTCCCGTTTTCAAGGTCAGGGAGGTACAGTTCGGCGGCGATGCTGCAAACCACAATCCCGCCGATTACGACCTCGCCCCGGGCGCTGAGGCCGGCTCGCTCGCCATCATCAGGGCCGGCGACAAGATCGTCGAACAATTGAAGAGTGAAGGCCGGCCCTTCGCCAAGTTGACCGAACGCAAGGTCGTCGCCGATCACAACAGCGATACCGTCGATATCGTCCTTGCTGCCGAGGGCGGTCCCATCGCCCCGATCGGCGATGTCGGCGTCACCGGCGAGAAGACTGTCAGACCAGGCTTCATCCAGCGCTACTCCCGGCTGAACAAGGGCGAAGCCTATTCCCCGGAAACGCTGAAGAAAGCCGGCGAGCGCCTTCGCGCCCTCGGCGTCTTTTCGAGCGTCACCATCCACCAAGGGGATGCGCTGGCGCCGGATGGCACCTTGCCGATGACGATCGAGGTCTCAGAAGGCAAGAGACGTTACTTCGGCGTCGGCGCGCAATATTCCACCACCGACGGCTTCGGTGTTCAGGGCTATTGGGGCCACCGCAATCTGTTTGGCGAAGCCGAAACGCTGAGGATCGAGGGATCGGTTTCGCGGCTTGGCGAAACGACGGATGTCGGCAGCCTCGACTATTCCGCAGGCATCCTCTTCACCAAGCCCGGCGCCTTCTTTCCCGCCGCCACGCTGAAAGCCGGCATCGTCGCCAAGACCGAAAATCCGGATGCCTATAACGCGACGCTCGTCACCGCCTCGCTCGGTCTTTCCTACGAACTGACTGACCAGGACACGGTCTCGGCGAGCGGCGAGGTCAGCTGGGAACGCGATGATGACGCCTTCGGCACGAACGACTATCTGACCTTCACCCTGCCGATCCAATATGATCGCGACGCACGCGACGACAAGTTCAACCCGACGGAGGGTTATCGCGCGACATTCTCGGCAAAGCCTGGCTACGAAATCTTCAACGCCACGCCCTATGCGGCATTCGAGGGCTCGATCTCCGGCTATCTGCCATTCGGCCAGGAAGACGGCGTCGTGCTGGCCGGCAAGGTTGCCGCCGGCGTCCTGATCGGCGGCGATAGCATTGGGGATATTCCCGCCACACAGCGCTTCTTTGCCGGCGGCGGCGGCTCCGTGCGCGGATACAGCTATCAGGAAATCTCGCCTTATAACGACAATGGTGATCCCACTGGCGGCCGCTCCTATGTGACCGGTTCGCTGGAGGCTCGCATCAAGATTACCGATACGATCGGCATCGTGCCCTTCATCGATGTCGGCACCGTATCGGACAGCACCTTTCCAGGTTTTTCCGATATCCGCGCCGGCGCCGGCGCCGGAATACGATATGCAACGCCTTTCGGCCCGCTGCGGCTTGATTTTGCCATGCCGCTGAACAAGTACGAAGATGGCACAGATTACGGAATCTACGCCGGCATCGGCCAGTCCTTCTAGAATTGCCGATTCCGTTCGTGTTTTCCGATCTGTGAGCCGTCATGAAAACGGGGTAGTGTCCGCGCCAATGCAAACGCTGGCAAAAATCGTCAACTGGATCATACGGCTCACCGGCTATGCCGTCGGTGCCACTTTGATTCTCGCGGTCGCTGCGCTTGCGATCTTCGGCTTCACCAGTTTTGGCGCTCGAATCGTTACCGAAAAGATAGCCTCCACGCTTTCCAACCGCGACATGACGATCGAGGTTCGCGAACCGCAAGGCCTTTTGACCGGCGGGCTTCGCGCCGCCGAGATCTCCATCTCCGACACCAGGGGTGTCTTTGCGGAAATTCATGGCATCGCGATCGACTGGAATCCGCTTGCGCTGCTGACGGGAACTTTCCATGCCAAACGCTTCGAGATCGAAGCGATCAACGTGCTGCGCAAGCCGCTGCGCACCCTGCCCTCGCGGCCCGGAGCTGAAAATTCCGGCGGATTTAATCTTCCGATCAAGGTCGATATAGACCGTGTCGCGCTGCCCGATATCAAACTTGCCGCACCCGTTGCCGGCCGCGCCTTTGCGCTCGCCGCCGAGGGCAGCCTTTCGGCGAATGGCGATGGCGGCGAAGCTGTCGTCAATGTCAGCCGTCACGCGGTCCCGGATGCGCGGCTTGCCGCCGACATCGCCTTTGCGCCTGCCGAAAACCGGCTGCGGCTGAAGGCGCAGCTGTCCGAGCCGAAGGGCGGGCTGCTGGCGGGCTTTCTCGGCCTGCCGGACAGCCCGGCCGTCAACATCGATCTGGACGGCCAGGGGCCGATATCCGATTGGAAAGGCAAATTGCAGGCTGCCCTCGACGGGCAGCAGCGCGCCGCAATCGAGGCCCGGCATCAGATTACGGAAGACGGGCTGCACCACCTCGACCTCAAGGGCGGCGGTGACCTGAGCTCGCTGCTTCCATCGGCATTCCGGCCGCTTTTTGCCGGCCAGACCAATATCGATCTTGCCACCACCTTCGACAATCACGGCAAGATCGATATCCAGACCGGCAATATCGCCACCGGCAGCGTGGTGATCGCCGCCTCGGGCACCCTCGATCCGGCCGGCAACAACAGTCTGAACGCCAATCTGCTCGGCACGTCGGGGCCCGTCGATTTCCGTTGGCCACTCGCTGAAGGCGAAGCGCGCTTCCTCATTTCTGGCCTCAACCTGGCACTAACAGGCGATGCGCAGGCGGCCCGGCTGAACGTCAGCGGCTCGCTCGACACCGCAACCCTTCCGCAGGCCAATATCGGCAATATCAAGCTGACCGCAAAGAGCGACGCCTTCAATCTCGCAGCGCGTTCCGGCAGCGTCCAGCTGCGCCTCGTTGCCGGCGACGCGACCTTTGCCGAGCCGAACCTCAATCGCGCGGTCCAGGGCCCGGTCACGATCGCCTCGCCGCTGCAGATCTCGCCCAGTGGCATCGGCTTCAACGGCACCACCGTCGAAAGTGCCAATATCAACGGCGGCCTCAACGGTTCCTATCGGCTGGCAGACAAGGCGCTGACCGGCAACCTCAAGCTCACCATCAACCCGGCAGCCCTGCCGGCTGCGGTAACAAGCAAGTTCGACGGACCGATCTCGCTCGAAAGCCAGGTGGTCGGCACCATCCCGTCAAAATTCGCGCTGTCCAATCTCGTCCTGAAGTCCAGCACGCTCGAAGCCGCCGGCAACGTCGCGCTTGATGGCGGGATGTTGAATGCCGATCTCTCCGGCCGGCTGCCTGACATCGGCAAGCTCATCCCCGGAGCCAGTGGTGGGGCGGGTTATGCGTTGAGAGTGGGCGGTGAGCTCCCGGCAATCTCGGTGACGGCCAATCTCAAGGCCGCCAGCCTTAAAATGGCCGACCGCACGCTCAGCAACCTCAATATCGACCTGTCGGGTCTCGCCGATCCCAAGGCGCCGCAGGGCAGGATCGCCGCCACCGGTACGATCGATGGCCAACCGATCGGCATCAACGGCGACATCACCTCGCAGGACGGCAAGATAAGCATTCCGGCACTGACCGCCGATATCGGCGGCAACCGGCTGACCGGCAATGTGGAATTCTCGCCCTCTCTGGAGCCAACAGGCGCATTGACCT
Source organism: Rhizobium ruizarguesonis (assembly GCF_017357285.1). Classification (NCBI taxonomy): domain Bacteria; kingdom Pseudomonadati; phylum Pseudomonadota; class Alphaproteobacteria; order Hyphomicrobiales; family Rhizobiaceae; genus Rhizobium; species Rhizobium ruizarguesonis. The sequence goes on from NZ_CP071678.1 coordinate 4,636,685, forward strand.
TCGATTTCCCCAATGTCGGCCTGCTCGCCGCACTCGGCGGACAGAAGGCCGAAGGCGATCTCAAGGGTTCGCTCGGCGTCAGCAGCGACAGCGGCAGGATCGCGCTCAAACTGCTTGCAACAGGCGGCTCGATCCGCCGTGATACGCTTGCGATCGTCAAGCCGGATATCGATGTAACGGTCAGCGATCTCAGCGCCCTTGCCGCAAACGGCACGGTCAAGGCCGAGGAGGTGAGCGCCGGAACGAACAAGCTTGCCGGCCTTTCGCTTAGGTTTACCAAGCAGCAAAACCATACCAACTTCGATCTCGATGCTGCCTATGACGGCAATCCCCTGCTGGCCGCCGGCAATGTCGAGGCGGCGGACGGCACGATCCACCTGAACCTTGATCGTTTCTCGGCAAGCCCCCGCAATATCCCGATCGAGCTTGCCGCACCGACGCAGGTCGCCATCGGCGACGGTGCCGCCAGTCTGAACGGACTGACGCTGAAGACCGGCGCCGGTTCGGTGACCGTCACCGGTTCCGCCGGCGAAACGCTGAAGCTTGATGCCGATATCCGCGAGCTGCCGGCGGCGCTCGCCAACGGTTTCGTTCCGAACCTTTCAGCCGGCGGCACGATCTCCGGAACGATTGCCGTGACCGGAACGCCGGCAGCACCGGTCGCCGACTTCAAGCTCGACTGGAAGGATGCGACGACGGGCCAGACCAAGGGCGCCGGCCTGGCACCGCTCGGCATCACCGCCGGCGGCAAATTCGCCGACAACAAGCTCGATTTCGACACGACGGTCGGCAGCAATGACGGCCTCTCGCTGAAGGCCGCCGGCAATGTCGCGCTCGCCGACCCGAAGGCGCCGGTGCTTGATGTCAACGCCGATATCCTCAACCTGCCTGCCCGCATCGCCAATGGTTTCGTGCCCGATCTCGCCGCCGAAGGCACGATTACAGGAAAACTGACGGCCTCCGGCTCGCTGGCTGCTCCCACCGCCAATTTCGATCTCGATTGGAAAAGTGCTGCGACGAGCCAGACGAGGCGTGCAGGCCTTGCCGCCCTCGCTGTCAAGGCATCTGGAAAATTCGCCGACAGCAAGCTCGATTTCGATACAGTGATCGGCGGCGCCGACAGCCTCTCGCTGAAGGCAAACGGCAATGTCGCCATCACGGGCACGACGATCGGCAAGGTCACGGTCGACGCCGCACTGGCGAATGTTCCCGCAAATATCGCAAACAGCTTCGTCCCCGATCTCGCCGCCGAAGGCGCGATCTCCGGAAAGATCTCGGCCAGCGGGTCGCTCTCCGCCCCGCGTGCCGATTTCGATCTCAATTGGAAAGACGCTGCAACGAGCCACACGAAACGTGCCGGCCTTGCAGCGCTCGGCGTGACCGCATCGGGAAAATTTGCCGACAACAAGCTTGATTTCAACGCGGCAGTTAGCGGCGACAAAGACCTCTCACTGAAGGCCATGGGCAATGTCGCATTGGCCGGTACGGCGATCGACAGCATCAAAGTCGATGCCGCGCTGGCAAATGTCCCAGCATATATAGCAAACAGCTTCGTCCCGGATCTCGCCGCCGAAGGTGCGATCTCCGGAAAGATCTCGGCCAGCGGGTCCCTTTCCGCCCCGAGTGCCGATTTCGATCTCAATTGGAAAGGCGCTGCGACGAGCCACACGAAACGTGCCGGCCTTGCAGCGCTCGGCGTGACCGCATCGGGAAAATTTGCCGAAAACAAGCTTGATTTCAACGCGGCAGTTAGCGGCGATAAAGACCTCTCGCTGAAGGCCATGGGCAATGTCGCATTGGCCGGCACGGCGATCGACAGCATCAAGGTCGATGCCGAGATCGTCAAGCTTCCGGCCAGTCTCGCAAATGCCTTCGTTCCCGATCTGGCGGCCGGCGGCACGATATCCGGCACTGTGTCCGCCGCCGGGACACCCGCCGCACCGAAAGCCGATTTCAAGCTCGACTGGACGGATGCTGCGACCAGCCATACCCGAAGCGCTCATCTCTCGGGCTTAGCGCTCACCACATCCGGACGCTTCGCCGACGACCGGCTCGATTTCGATGCCAATCTCGGCGGCCGGGACGGCCTCTCGCTGAAGGCCGCCGGCAACATCGCGATATTAGGCACATCAGTTCGCAACCTCGACGTCAAGGCCGATCTCGCCAACCTGCCTGCAGGCCTCGCCAACGGCTTCGTCCCCGGTCTTGCCGCCGAAGGCACCGTCTCGGGCACGGCATCGGCCTCCGGCGCGCTGCCGAAGCCAGCGGTCGATTTCAAGCTCGACTGGAAGAACGCCGCGACCGCCCAGACCAAGAGCAGCGGCCTTTCGGGCCTGAGTGCTGCGGCATCCGGCAAGTTCGCCAACGACCGGGTCGACTTCGATGCCAACCTTAGCGGCAAGGACGGCGTGTTGGCCAAGGCGAAGGGCGGCGTCACGATCGCGGGAACGGCCATCCGGGACCTTTCGATCAATGCCGATATCCCGGCGCTGCCGGCAAATATCGCAAATGCCTTCGTTCCCGGTCTCGGTGCTGAAGGCACGCTTTCGGCAAACGCCATAACGTCGGGAACGCCGGCAAGCCCGATCGTCGATTTCAAGCTCAACTGGAAAGATGCCGCGACCAGCCACACCAAGGCTGCCGGCCTCTCTCGCCTTGCGCTGGCAGCGACGGGAAAATACGCCGGTGACAGGCTGGATTTTGATGCCACCCTCAACGGCAGCGGCGGAATTGCGCTCAAGGCCACCGGTAATCTCGCCATAGCCGGCACGTCGATCAAGTCTCTCGATGTCACGGCGAATACCACCAATCTGCCGGCGGGCATTGCCAACGGCTTCGTTCCCGGTCTTGCAGCCGAGGGCGCGGTCTCGGCGACCGTAAAGGCCACCGGCGCGCTATCGGCGCCCTCCGTCGACTTCAAGGTCGACTGGAAGAACGCGGCGACGAGCCAGACCAAAGGTGCCGGCCTTTCGCCGTTCAGCATCGGTGCGTCAGGCAAACTTGCCGGAAACAGGCTGACGGTCGACACCAGCCTTGCCGGTGACGCCGGCATGTCGCTGAAGGGCGGCGGCAGTGTCGTGATCACAGGCAATCGCGCCATCGACATGCGGTTTAACGGCAATCTTCCTTTCGCCGTGCTCGGCGCCCCGCTTGCGCAGCAGGGCCTCGTTGCGGATGGCGTCGCCACCGTCAATCTCCAGATCGGCGGAACGGCCGCAGCACCCGTCATCAACGGCACGGTCTCGACCAATGGCGCCAAGCTCGTCGACGTCCGACGCAACCTGGCCATCAACAATCTTATGGCGACCGTGACCTTCAATGGCAGCCAGGCCGTGATATCGCGCCTCAACGGCAGCCTTGGCGGCGGCGGCACGATTTCGGCCAGCGGCACGATCGGCATCCAGCCAGCCGGCGGCTTTCCCACCGACATTTCGATCAAGCTCGACAAGGCGGTCTATGTCGATGGAACCCTTGTCGTCTCGACCGTCAATGGCACGGTCGGCCTGCGCGGGCCGATCACCAATGCGACGCTGAGCGGCAAGCTTCGGCTGGACAAGACCTCAATCACGGTCCCGGAAAAATTGCCGACCTCACTGAGAGAAATCGACATCCGGCATAAGAATGCGCCGCGGGCTGTACTTGCGCAGTTGCGCGATGACGGCGAGCGCAAACCCGGCGAGAAATCCTCGGTGATCACGCTGGATCTCGAAATCGACGCGCCCTCGCATATCTTCGTGCGCGGCCGCGGCATCGATGCCGAGCTTGGCGGCCTGGTGACGATCCGCGGCACGGCGGCTGCACCCATCGTGACCGGCGGTTTCACCATGCGCCGCGGCCGCATGACCATTCTCAACCGCCGTCTGGACTTCTCCGACAAGAGCAGGATCACCTTTGCCGGCGACCTGACGCCGGCGCTCGATATGGAAGCGACCTCGGCCTCTGGATCGACGACGCTGACCGTCGACGTCGCCGGCCTCGCCACCGACCCCGCGATCACCTTTTCCTCCTCGCCCCAGCTGCCGCAGGACGAGGTGCTGGCGCAGCTGATCTTCGGCCAGTCGATGTCGAAGCTCTCGCCGGTGCAGATCGCCCAGCTCGCCGACGCCGTCAGTCAGCTGGCCGGCAACCGCTCCACCTCACTTTTCGAAGGCTTACGCAACCAGCTCGGCGTCGACGATTTCGACGTCAGCACCGATTCCAAGGGCCAGACGAGCGTCAGCGTCGGCCGCTATCTCAACGATCGCACCTATTTCGAATTGCAGCAGGGCGGTTCGGCCGGCGCCAAGGCGGTGATCAACCTCGATGTCGGCCGCGGCGTCAAGCTGCGCGGAGGGGCCGGTGGCAACGGTGAGGGCGAAGCCGGCATTGTCTATGAGCGGGAATACTGAGCCAGCCTAATCTTTGTTTTACGCAATTCCTGGCAAAACCGCTTCGCGCTTTGCCTGGGAAAACCGCTTCGCACTTTTCCTGGAAATTGCTCTAGAAACCCGTCTTACTCGTCTTGAGAAGGATATTGGTCTCGGTCGAATTGATGCCGTTGATCAGCCGGATGCGGCGCAGCGTCTCGTCAAAGGCGGCAAGGTCGCGGTCCTCGAGTTCGGCGACAAAATCCCATTTGCCGTTGGTGCTGTGAAGCGCGCGCACCTGCGGCAGGCCCCTCAACTGATCGGCCACCCTGTCGGCGAGCTTGCCGAGCACCTCGATCATGACGATGGCGCGCACGCCGGCGGACCGCGTCTCGTGACCGGTGCGAATGGTGAAGCCGACAATGGTGCCGCTGGCGACCAGTCGGTCGATACGTGCGGCAACCGTCGCCCGCGATGCACCTGTCGTCGCGGCAAGCGACGAGACGGAAATCCGGGCGTTATGGCGAAGTGCACTGAGAAGTTCGGTGTCGAGATCGTCCACGCTGACCACTTTGTCAAAATAGATTTATCAATCTGCGCAATCATAGTCCATTTCTGACGTTTTTCCATCTTTTTGCTACCAGCACTTTACCCCAATATTGGTCGAAACAGGCCACAACCACGGAGCCCTCGAAATGGATGCCCAATCGCGATCTGTCACCCTCATCGGCGCGCCGCTGGAAGAAGGCTCCGGCCGCAGGGGGGCTGCCATGGGCCCCGCGGCCCTGCGCATTGCCGGCGTCGACCAGACGCTGATCGAGCTTGGCCATGACGTCGCCGATATCGGCGATCTCAGGATCGTGCCGGCGATGGACCTGCCGAATCACCCGAAGGCCCACAATCTGAGGATTGTCGGCGCCTTCACACGCGCCCTCGAAAGCAGCGTCCACGACGTGGCCGCCTCCGGGCGTTTTCCGCTGATTCTCGGCGGTGACCACAGCCTTTCCATGGGCAGCGTCTCCGGCATGGCCCGCTATGCCGCTAGCAAAGGCCGCCCGCTCTTCGTCCTCTGGCTTGATGCCCATGCCGATTTCAATTCTCCGGCGACGTCGCCTTCCGGCAATATTCACGGCATGCCCGTCGCCTTCTTCTGCGGCGAGGCGGAGTTCGCCGAGATCCTGCCGAAGGATCGTCCGTTCGTCGATCCAAAGAATGTCTTCCAGGTCGGCATCCGTTCGGTCGATGCGCGCGAGCGCGAGGAAATCCACGAACACGGCGTCAATGTCTTCGACATGCGCGCGATCGACGAGCAGGGCATCGGCGCCATCATGCGTGAGATCCTCGATGTTGTGACCAAGGCGAACGGGCTGCTGCATGTCAGCCTTGACCTCGATTTCCTCGATCCCGAGATTGCCCCCGGCGTCGGCACGACGGTCCCGGGCGGCGCGACCTTTCGCGAGGCGCATCTGGTGATGGAAATGCTTTCGGACAGCGGCCTCGTCTCGTCGCTCGATCTCGTCGAGCTCAATCCGTTTCTCGACGATCGCGGCAAGAGCGCCCGCATCCTGGTCGAGCTGACGGCAAGCCTGTTTGGCCGCCGCATCTTCGATCGCCCGACACGCGCCGCATAAAATTGGCATCATGCTCTGGAGGGAGAACGGCCATGAACACATCGGAAAAACTGATTGCCACGGAACAACGGCTCGGCGCCCATAACTACAAGCCGCTCGACGTGGTGCTGACGCGTGGCGAAGGTGTTTATGTCTGGGATACTGACGGCAACCGTTATCTCGATTGCCTCTCAGCCTATTCCGCCGTCAACCAGGGCCATTGTCATCCGAAGATCCTCGCCGCCATGGTCGAGCAGGCAGGCAGGCTGACGCTCACCTCCCGGGCCTTCCGCAACGATCAGCTCGCCTATCTCTACGAAGAGCTCGCGGCTCTCACCGGCTCGCACAAGATCCTGCCGATGAATTCCGGCGCCGAAGCGGTGGAGACCGCCATCAAGGCGGTGCGCAAATGGGGATACGAGGTCAAGGGCGTGCCGGAGGGCAAGGCGGAGATCATCGTCTGCGCCGATAATTTCCATGGCCGGACGCTGAGCATCATCAGTTTCTCCACAGATCCCGAGGCCCGCGCCGGCTTCGGTCCTTATACGCCAGGTTTCCGCATCATTCCCTTCGGCGATGCCGAGGCTTTCGCCGCCGCAATCAATGCCAATACGGTGGCCGCCCTGATCGAGCCGATTCAGGGCGAAGCCGGCGTCATCATTCCGCCGGCGGGTTATTTCACCCGCGTCCGCGAGCTCTGCACGGCAAACAACGTCACCCTCATCCTCGACGAGATCCAGACCGGACTCGGCCGTACCGGCAAGCTGCTGGCCGAGGAGCACGAAGCCATCGAGGCCGACGTGACGCTGATCGGCAAGGCGCTGTCCGGCGGCTTCTATCCCGTGTCGGCCGTGCTTTCGAATTCCGAAGTTCTGGGCGTGCTGAAGCCCGGCCAGCACGGCTCGACCTTCGGCGGCAATCCACTCGCCTGCGCAGTGGCGCGCGCCGCACTCAAGGTGCTGACGGAAGAGGGCATGATCGAGAACGCCGCTGTCATGGGCGACTACTTCACCGAAGGCCTCAGGTCGATCCGCTCGAACATCGTCAGAGACGTGCGCGGCCGTGGCCTGATGATGGCCATCGAGCTGGAACCCGAAGCCGGCGGCGCACGGCAATATTGCCATGCGCTGAAAGAGCGCGGCCTTCTCGCCAAGGATACCCACGACCATACGATTCGCCTCGCTCCGCCACTGGTCATCACCAAAGAGCAGGTGGATTGGGCCGTCTCGCAGATTGAAAAGACGATAGGCTGAGTAAATCGGCGCAATTCTTCTTCACTATCCCGCAGAAGCCTGGAAGATCCTGAATGCCAAAGATCGGCTGGAAGAGATCGACAGCAAAACCGCCTGGTTGTCATCCGAGATAAAAACCTTCGCAATCTCGTCGCCCAATTTAGATTTGGGCAACACTCTTTCGCTAATGTCGTCAATAACCGTAACGATGCTTCGCCGAGCGCAAAGCCATCGCGTGGTATGAAGGCAAAGCTTGTCCGCGCCAATGGTGGCGCATCCGCTTCTGCCCTAGCTTACGACAGTTGGGAAGAATTCTAATGGCCACGATCAATTCGACTAACTTCAGCGGCGATACGCTCGAAATTATTGCCTTCCGCCTGCATGATCAGGAATTCTGCGTCAAGACCACGACCATTCGCGAAATCCGCGGCTGGGCGCCGTCGACGCCGATCCCGCATGCACCGGCCGATGTCATCGGTGTCATGAACCTGCGCGGCTCGGTGATCCCGATCATCGATCTTGCTTTCAAGCTCGGCATGAAGAGCACGGTCGCCAATGAGCGCAGCGCCATCGTCGTCGCCGAAGTTCACAGCATGGTCATCGGCATGCTGGTCGACCGCGTCTCGGATATCCTCACCATCTCCTCCAGCCAGGTCCAGCCGGTGCCTGAAGTGACCGCGTCCTTCGACCGCGCTTATTGCGAAGGCATCATTGCCTCGGAAAACGGCATGATCTGCTTCCTGAACCTCGCCAAGATGTTCAAGGAAAACGAGACGGATGAACTGGCGGCGTGATTCGGACCATACAATCGAATAATAGAAGCCGCCCGCTTTGGGCGGTTTTTTATTGCGTCATCATAAGCAAATTTAAATCGCAACCATCATTTTTTCGGCTCTGATATTTGAATATTAGAGATGCCTTCTATACCGGATATTAACCATACTTCATCAGCATGGGTTGCGAAGCATAAGGACAACACGTTTCCCGATAGACAGGAAAAATAGCCGGTTATCGGCTGTCTTCCCGGCGCCGGTTTTTCTCGCCCGACCGGCTTCGCCTTACCAGCCGTAGCAGCAGAAGCTGCTGCTCATCTCATGGGGACGAGAATGTTTGGTCTATCTTACGATTCGAAATATATTCTCAATGCCATTTCCAAATCGCAGGCGATCATCGAATTCGATCTCAAGGGAAATATCCTCAAGGCGAACGAGAATTTCTGCAACGCACTTGGTTATCGCCTAGACGAGATCGTCGGCAAACATCACAGCATGTTCTGCGAGCCGGCCTATACGGCGACCCCGGAATATCGCGCCTTCTGGGCGCGGCTCGGACGCGGCGAATATGATGCCGGTGCTTACAAGCGTCTTGCCAAGGGCAATAGCGAGATATGGATCCAGGCTTCTTACAATCCTGTCTTCAAGGGCGGAAAGCCATTCAAGGTGGTGAAATTCGCCGCCGATATCACTGCCGCCAAGAAGCAGGCGGTCGAGGATTCCGGCAAGCTTCAGGCGATCTCACGGTCGCAGGCAGTGATTGAATTCACCCCGAAGGGCGAGATCCTGACCGCGAACGAGAATTTCTGCAAAGCCATGGGATATTCCCTGGCCGAGATCACCGGCAAGCATCACAGCATCTTCTGCGAGCCGGCCTATGTCAGCACCGAGGATTACAGCAATTTCTGGCGGCGTCTCGCCAATGGCGAATTCATTGCCAACGAATTCGTCCGCTTCGGCAAGGACGGCCGCGAAATCTGGATCCAGGCGGCTTATAACCCGATCGTCGATGCCGACGGCAAGATCTACAAGGTCGTGAAGTTCGCAACCGACGTCACCCAGCGCATGAGCGCGATTTCTCTGCTCGGCGGCGCGCTGCGTCAGTTATCCGAAGGTGATCTGACAAGGACGCTGGACACGCCCTTCGTCCCCTCGATGGAGCAATTGCGCCAGGATTTCAACACTGCGATCAAAGATCTTGCCGAGACGATGAAGACGATCGGCGAGAATGCCAGCGCGATCGCCGCCGGCTCACGCGAGATAGGCGCATCGGCGGATTCCTTCTCCAAGCGGACGGAACAGCAAGCCGCCTCCGTCGAAGAAACCGCAGCCGCGCTGGAAGAGATCACCACCACCGTCAACGATTCCAGCCGTCGCGCCGATGAAGCCGGCCGCCTCGTCGCCATGACCAAGCAGGGCGCCGAGCAATCCGGTGTCGTTGTCAGCAATGCCGTCGCCGCTATGGGCCAGATCGAACAGTCCTCGCGCGAGATCACCAACATCATCAGCGTCATCGACGATATCGCCTTCCAGACCAACCTCCTGGCATTGAATGCCGGCGTCGAGGCGGCCCGCGCCGGCGAAACCGGCAAGGGCTTCGCCGTGGTGGCCCAGGAGGTGCGGGAGCTGGCCCAGCGCTCCGCCAAAGCTGCCAAGGAGATCAAGGCGCTGATCAACACGTCGGGCGAGCATGTCAGGAACGGCGTCGGCCTCGTCGGCCGGACTGGTAAGGCGCTCGAAGAGATCGTCGCACAGGTCGGCGATATCGACGGCAATGTCGTCGCCATCGTCGAAGCCTCCAGGGAACAGGCAACCGGCCTCAAGGAAATCAACCAGGCGGTCAATACGCTGGATCAGGCAACCCAGCAGAATGCCGCGATGGTCGAGGAGAGCACCGCCGCCAGCCACAGTCTTGCGAAGGAAGCCGAAACGCTGCGTGTGCTGCTGACGAGGTTCCGTCTGCCGGGCCAGACCCAGACCGCCGGCAGGCATGAGGCAAGACAGACGGGTTCGCCGGCGCTGCATCTCGTTTCACGTGTCGCAAAGGCGCACGGCGCTGCCGGAGCAACAGCCCAGAGCTGGGAAGAGTTCTGATCGCGGTCTCCCCGCATGACCATTTTACCGTGCCGCCGCAAAGCGGCGGCACTTTGATCACGTTGAGCTGCATACGAAGATAAGCGCGTCGCATGATACCCATGCGGCGCGCTTTGATGGGTTACCCAAAGAGCGCAAAAGTCGCCCTCAGCGTCACCCAGACACCCCAGAGCAGCGGAATGCCGACGACGGCCCAGGCAAGCATCGCCTTGGCGTCCAGCCCGCCTGTGCCGATGCCGAAGGAACCCGTCGGCCCTGCATTGACGGCCGCCGACTTCGCCTGCAGCGCAGCGACCTCCTCATCGGACATAAACCATTTGTCCGAAAGCGGCCTGATCAGCGAATTGGCAATAAGCCCGAGCGCCAGCATGCCGGCGAGGATATACATGGTGCCGGTATAAAGGGTTGGACCGGGCGCTACGCCGGCTGCAATCTGCGCTTCGCGGATATAGTTGACGACGACCGGACCGACGATGCCGGCCGTTGCCCAGGCCGTCAGCAGCCGGCCGTGGATGGCGCCGACGAACTGCGTGCCGAAAATATCGGCAAGATAGGCCGGGATGGTCGCAAAGCCCCCGCCATACATCGACAGGATGATGCCGAAGGAGAGAACGAACAGCGCTTTGTTGCCCATGCCTGCGAAAGTGGGCGCCAGCGCATAGAGCACGATGCCGAGGACGAAGAAGCAATAATAGGTATTCTTGCGGCCGATCTTATCGGACAGCGACGCCCAGAAGAACCGTCCACCGATGTTGAAGAGTGACAGCAAACCGGCAAAACCGGCGGCGATCGTGGCGATCGATGCCTTCTGCCCGGCGTCGAGCTGGGCGAAGCCGACATCCGGCAGGCCGATCAGCGAGCCGGCGAAGATTTCCTGCAGCATCGGCGAGGCCATGCCGAGAACGCCGATACCGGCCGAAACGTTGAGGCAAAGCACCGCCCAGATCAGCCAGAACTGCTTGGTCTTGTGGGCATCGCCGAGGTGCACATGTTTGGTGGTGATCATTGTGCTCTTGGCCACAGGCGGTGTCCAACCCTCAGGACGCCAGCCTGCCGGCGGAATGCGATAGCCGAAGGCGCCGCCCATCATGAATACGAAATAGATCGCCGCCATGACGATGAAGGTCTGCCAGACGCCGACCGAACTGTCGGTCTTGAAGGCGTTCATCAGCAGGTTGGCAAGCGGGGCGCCGATCATCGCACCGCCGCCGAAGCCCATGATCGCCATGCCGGTCGCCATGCCGCGCCGGTCGGGAAACCACTTGATCAGCGTCGAGACCGGCGAGATGTAGCCGAGGCCGAGACCGATGCCGCCGATAACGCCGGCACCGAGCCACATCATCCAGAGCTGATGGGTGATGACGCCGATCGCGGCAAGAATGATGCCGCCGCACCAGCAGCAGGCGGAAACGACGCCCGCCTTGCGCGGACCGGCGCGCTCAAGCCAGCCGCCCCAGATGGCGGCGGATGAACCAAGCAGAACGAAGAACAGCGTATAGATCCAGCCGAGGTCGGCAACACGCCAGTCGCAGGTCGTGGTGAACAGCGCCGAGGCGAGTGTCAGATCGGGGCAGGCCGTCGAGGCCGTGATCCCGAGCGACTTGGAAAGCGGCAGCCAGAAGACGCTGAAACCATAGGCCATGCCGATGCAGAGATGGATGGCGAGCGCGGCCGGCGGCACCAGCCACCGATTGAACCCGGGCCTTGCGACGATCCTTTCACGATCGAGCAGGCCTACCCCCGCCAACGCCCCGTCTGTACGTGTTCCCGCTGCTACCATGAACAACTCCTCCTTGATTCGGACCTGGCTTGATTCGGACCTGGCTTGATTCAGACTTATTGTCACCGGCGCATGCGTAGGCAGCTTGCTCCTGCCTCCCCTCCCGCATGGGCCGATGCTGGTTATCGGACCTAAGCATGGCGCGCAAAAGTGTGCAGCGGTTTTACGGTAACGACATGCGTTGGAAATAAAGACCTAAAGCGCGAGAAGCCAATCTGAAAGATTGCGACGCGCTTTAGTGTGTCACCGGCTCCGGCTTTCGGATCAGAGGAGCGGCCTGAAGCACGAGCGCATCCAGGCCGTTTTCCTCATTCTCCAGAATTTCGAACAATTGCCGCCGCATGCGCGGGTCCCAGAATTTGTTGATATGGGTGGCGACCCCCTGCGCGGCCTCGCTTTGCGGCTGGCTCTTGAAGAAGGTGGCGATCTGGTTTGCCATATAGACGAGCTTGGTCTTGGTATCATGCGACATCGGCAATGCTTCCGGGCGAGATGCGGTGCGGGTGGGTGAAGATCTCGAAATCCTCGCCGCGCACCAGCGCGACGAGCGTCATGCCGGCTTCTTCGGCCGTGCGGATGGCGAGAGCCGTCGGCGCCGATATGGCGATGAGCACCGGGCTGCCGAGGATCGCCGCCTTCTGCACCATCTCGACGGAGAGCCGGCTGGTGACGACAACGGCACCGTCCCCGCCTCTTTCACTGGCGCGGATGACGGCGCCGCAGAGCTTGTCCAGCGCATTGTGCCGGCCGACATCTTCGCGCACGGCAACCAGCCCGCTGCCGGGACGATAGAATCCGGCGCCATGCACCGCCCGCGTCTCATGATGCAGCGGCTGTGCCTCGTTCAGAAGCGAAATGGCGCGGACGATATCCGCATGCGACAATGCCAACGGCGATGTCGAAACGTCAGGCACCGGCCGTACCGCCTGTTCGATCGATTCGATGCCGCAAAGCCCGCAGCCGACCGGCCCTGCCATGCTGCGGCGCCGTGCCCGCAGCCGATCGGCGACGTCGTCGACCAGGCTCACCTGCACATCGATCCCCTGCTCACCCTCGACGACCTCGATGCCCGATATCTCCGCCGGCCCGGCAATGATGCCTTCGGTCAGGCTGAATCCGACGGCAAAATCCTCGAGATCCGCAGGCGTTGCCATCATCACCGCATGCGAACTGCCGCCATAGGAAAAGGCGATCGGCACCTCTTCCGGCACGATTCGCGAACCGGTCTGCAGGATGCCGTTGCGGCGGGCGGTTTCGGGGGCATGGGCAGTGACGGTGAAGGTCATGATGCAAACTCCATCTTCTCCCCCGCGGGGAGAAGATGCCCGTCAGGGCTGATGAGGGGGTGAGCGACAATAGGAGCGAACGAACGAGCGAAAGCGAGGTCGCATTTGCCGAGCCGCCCCCTCATCCGCCCTCCGGGCACCTTCTCCCCGAGGGGAGAAGGGAAAGCCACACCAGACCGCCCCCACATCGTCACTCCGCCGCCTCGAGTTTGCCGGCGATGCGGCGTGACTGACGCGCCTGCTCGTCATATTCCAGCTGCCATTCACTCGGCCCGTTGGAGGGCGAGACCTGCACCGCCGTCACCTTGTATTCCGGGCAGTTCGTCGCCCAGTCGGAGAAATCGGTGGTGATGACGTTCGCCTGCGTATTGGGATGATGGAAGGTCGTGTAGACGACACCCGTCGCGACGCGATCGGTGATCAGTGCCCTAAGGGTCGTGTCGCCGGAGCGGCTGCCGAGCTTCACCCAGTCGCCGTCGCGAACGCCGCGCTGCTCGGCATCGTGCGGATGGATTTCCAGCCGGTCTTCCGCATGCCAGACGACATTCTCGGTCCGCCGCGTCTGCGCCCCGACATTGTACTGGCTGAGGATGCGGCCGGTTGTCAGCAGCAGCGGGAAGCGCGGACCGGTGCGCTCGTCGGTCGCCACATATTCGGTGCGGATGAACTTGCCCTTGCCGCGCACGAAGCCATTGACATGCATGATCGGCGAGCCGAGCGGGTTCTTCTCGTTGCAGGGCCACTGCACCGAGCCCATTTTTTCGAGATAGTCGTAGGAGACCATCGCAAAACTCGGCGTCGTCGCGGCGATCTCGTCCATGATTTCCGACGGATGGGTGTAATTCCAGTCGAGCCCCATCGCCTGGGCAAGCTTCTGCGTCACTTCCCAGTCGCCATAGCCGTTGCGCGGCGACATCACCTTGCGCACGCGATTGATGCGTCGTTCGGCATTGGTGAAGGTGCCGTCCTTCTCGAGGAAGGTTGAGCCCGGCAGGAAGACATGAGCGTAATTGGCGGTCTCGTTGAGGAACAGGTCCTGCACGACGACGCATTCCATCGCCGCAAGCCCGGCCGCGACATGTTTGGTATCGGGATCGGACTGCAGGATGTCTTCGCCCTGGATGTAGATGCCTTTGAAGGAGCCGTCGACTGCCGCATCCAGCATGTTCGGAATACGCAAGCCCGGCTCGTTGTTGAGCTTCACGCCCCAGAGCTTTTCGAAGATATCGCGCGTCGCATCGTCGGAAATGTGCCGGTAGCCCGGCAGTTCGTGCGGGAAGGAACCCATGTCGCAGGAACCCTGCACATTGTTCTGGCCGCGCAGCGGGTTCACGCCGACGCCGGGACGGCCGATATTGCCGGTCGCCATCGCCAGGTTGGCGATCGCGATGACCGTGGTCGAGCCCTGGCTGTGTTCGGTGACGCCGAGGCCGTAGTAGATCGCACCGTTGCCGCCTTTGGCATAGAGCCGTGCCGCGCCGCGCAGATCCGCGGCCGGCACGCCGGTGAAGGTCTCGGTCTGCTCGGGACTATGCTGCGGTTCGGCGACGAAGCCCGCCCAGTCCTCGAACTCCGACCAGTCGCAGCGCTCGCGGATGAACGCCTCGTCAAAGAGGCCTTCGGTGACGATCACATGCGCCAGCGCCGTCATGACCGCGACATTGGTGCCGGGCTTCAGCGGCAGATGATACGAGGCCTCGATATGCGGCGAGCGGACGATATCGGTACGTCGCGGATCGATGACAATGAGCTTGGCGCCCTGGCGCAGCCGCTTCTTCAGCCGCGAGCCGAACACCGGATGCCCGTCGGTCGGATTGGCGCCGATAACGACGACGACATCCGAATGCTCGACGCTGTCGAAATCCTGCGTACCCGCCGACGTGCCGAACGTCTGGCCGAGACCGTAGCCGGTCGGCGAATGGCAGACGCGGGCGCAGGTATCGACATTGTTGTTACCGAAGCCGGCGCGGATCAGCTTCTGCACCAGATACGTTTCCTCATTGGTGCAACGCGACGAGGTGATGCCGCCAATCGCCTCGCGGCCGTATTGATACTGGATGCGGCGGAACTCCAGCGCCACATGCGCGAAGGCCTCGTCCCAGCTCACTTCCCGCCAGGGATCGCTGACCTTTTCGCGGATCATCGGATTGAGGATGCGGTCCTTGTGGGTGGAGTAGCCATAGGCGAAGCGGCCCTTGACGCAGGAATGGCCGCGATTGGCCTGACCGTCCTTCCACGGCACCATGCGCACCAGTTCCTCGCCGCGCATCTCCGCCTTGAAAGAACAGCCGACGCCGCAATAGGCGCAGGTGGTGACAGCCGAATGCTCCGGCTGGCCGATCTGGATCACCGATTTCTCCGTCAGCGTCGCCGTCGGGCAGGCCTGGACGCAGGCGCCGCAGGAAACGCATTCGGAATCGATGAAATGCTCGTGCATGCCGGGCGAAACGCGTGAGCCGAAGCCGCGGCCCTCGATCGTCAGCGCGAAGGTGCCCTGCACCTCCTCGCAGGCGCGCACGCAGCGCGAACAGACGATGCACTTGGAGGGATCATAGGTGAAATAGGGATTGGATTCGTCCTTCGGCATCCATTTCAGATTGATGTCGCCATTGCTGCGCGCCTTGACGTGATTGTCGCCCTCATAGCCGTAGCGCACATCGCGCAGGCCGACGGCGCCTGCCATGTCCTGCAATTCGCAATCGCCGTTGGCCGCGCAGGTGAGACAGTCGAGCGGATGGTCGGAAATATAGAGTTCCATCACGCCGCGGCGGATATCCTTCAGCCGCCCCGTCTGCGTGTGCACCACCATGTTTGCCGCCACCGGCGTCGTGCACGAAGAGGGCGTGCCGTTGCGACCCTCGATCTCGACGAGGCAGAGCCGGCAGGAGCCGAAAGCATCGACCATATCGGTGGCGCAGAGCTTCGGCACCTTGATGCCGGCTTCCATCGAGGCGCGCATGATGGAGGTGCCCTCCGGCACGCTGATCTGCTGTCCGTCGATGGTGAGCCTCACCATGGCCTCGGATTTCGAAGCAGGAGTGCCGTAGTCGATTTCATGGATGAGAGACATGATTGGTCTCCTTGCTTGAGATGGTGAGGTCAGCGCAGGCGTTCCATGAAAAACTCGTCATTCCGCCGCCTCCACCAGAGGTGCCGGCGAAAAATCCTCCGGGAAATGCGTCATGGCGCTCATCACGGGATAGGGCGTGAAACCACCCAGCGCACAGAGCGAGCCGAACTTCATCGTATTGCAGAGATCGGCAAGCAGCACCCGGTTCTTCTCCGGTTCGATGCCGTGAGCGATCTTGTCGGCCGTCTCCACGCCGCGCGTCGAGCCGATGCGGCAGGGCGTGCACTTGCCGCAGCTTTCGACGGCGCAGAATTCCATCGCGAAACGCGCCTGCTTCAGCATATCGGCCGTGTCGTCGAAGACGACGATGCCGGCATGGCCGATAAGCCCGTCCTTGGCAGCGAAGGATTCGTAATCGAATGGCGTGTCGAACAGCGCCCGCGGGAAATAGGCGCCGAGCGGTCCGCCGACCTGCACGGCTTTGACCGGCCGTCCCGTCACCGTACCGCCACCGATCCTGTCGACGATATCTCCGAGCGAAAGACCAAAGGCCGTCTCAAAGAGGCCGCCATATCTGACATTGCCGGCAATCTGCAGCGGGATGGTGCCGCGTGAGCGGCCCATGCCGAAATCGCGGTAGAAGGCCGCACCCTTTTCCATGATGACGGGCACCGAAGCCAGCGAGATCACGTTGTTGATGACGGTCGGACAGTTAAACAGCCCCTTATGCGCCGGCAGCGGCGGCTTGGCTCGCACGATGCCGCGCTTGCCTTCGAGGCTGTTGAGCAGCGCCGTCTCCTCGCCGCAGACATACGCGCCGGCGCCGGTGCGCACTTCGATATCGAAGGCGCGGCCTGAGCCGAGCACCGATGGCCCGAGAATGCCGGCCTGGCGTGCGATGCCGACGGCCTCGGTCATGACAGCGATCGCTTGCGGATATTCCGAGCGCGTATAGACGAAACCCTTCGTTGCCCCGGTTGCAAGCCCTGATATCGCCATGCCCTCGATCAACACGAAGGGATCGCCCTCCATGATCATCCGGTCGGCGAAGGTGCCACTATCGCCTTCATCGGCATTGCAGACGATATATTTGCGTTCACCGATTGCATCGAGAACGGTCTTCCACTTGATGCCCGTCGGGAAACCCGCACCGCCGCGCCCGCGCAAGCCGGAGTCCGTGACTTCCTTGACCACGTCGGCTGAAGTCATCGAAATGGCGCGGCGAAGGCCGGCGAGGCCGCCGTGAGCCTCGTAATCGCCAAGCGAAAGCGGATCGATGACGCCACAGCGGGCGAAGGTCAGGCGAGTTTGTTCCTTGAGGAACGGGAGGTCTTCAACCTCCCCGAGACAGAGCCGATGCTCGCCTCCATCAATCATCCCGGCATCGAACAGATCGGGCACATCCTTTGACTTCACCGGTCCATAGCCGATGCGCTTGCCGGCAACCTCGACCTCGACCAGCGGCTCCAGCCAGAACATTCCGCGCGAGCCGTTGCGCACGATCTCGGCATCGAAGCCGCGGGCGGCGATCTCCTGGGCAATCGCCTTTGCCACCTTTTCGGCCCCGAGCGCCAGCGCTGCGGCATCGCGCGGAACATATATCCTGACCGTCATCGGCGTGCCTCCGCGACGATTTCCGCCGCCGTCTGATCGTCGACCCGGCCATAGACCTCGCGGTCGAGCATCACCGCCGGCGCGCAGGCGCAGAGCCCGAGACAGTAGACCGGCTCCAGCGTCACGCCGCCATCGAGCGTCGTCTGATGAAAATCGATGCCGAGCAGTGTCTTGACGCGCTCGGCCAACGCATCACCGCCCATCGACTGACAGGCTTCGGCGCGACAGAGCTTCAGCACGTGCCGGCCGGCAGGATGATCGCGATAATCGTGATAGAAGGTCACCACGCCATGCACCTCGGCACGGGAGAGGTTCAATTCCTCCGCGATGACGGGCATGGCTTCCTGCGGCACATAACCGAATTCCTGCTGAACCTCGTGCAGAATAGGAAGCAGCGGCCCTTCGAGAAAGCGAAGATCGGCGACGATGGCTCGGGTGCGCGCTGCAATATCGCCTTCGGCGATATGAATGGTCATAAGGCAGCCCTCCCAGCGGCTTGCTCGTTGCGAATTAGCGGGCCTCCCCCGGCCGAGTGCTATTTCCGCAACCACCATCTCAGGGAAGCAGCCAGCGATCAATAAAGCTATCTCGTTGCTTGATAGTTTTTTTCTATCAAAGTTCTTCATCTTGCACGAGCACTCTCGCCTCGTGCAGCAAGGCCGAGACAAGCGGCGTGAAGGGCTCACGATAAGGCGCAACAAGGCCGACCAGATGATGCGCCTCCGGCTCGACGATCGGGATCATGCGGATTTCCACTGGAAATCCGAAGGATTTTGCAACGTTGCGCGGCATGATGCTCGCCCAGCGTCCAGTCCTGACATGCGAGAACAACACGATCATCGAGTTGGATTCGAGCGTCGGATGCGCTGTGGCGCCCGCTTCCGTCAAGTGGCGGTTGATGATGCGGCGGTTTTGCATGTCGGCAGTCAATAGGCAAAGCCGAAGATCGCCGATCTCCCGCCAGGTCACGCTGTCGCGATCAGATAGCGGGCTGCCTGCAGCCGTGATCAGATTATAGCGCTCGGCATAGAGGGGAACGGTCGTGACGCGGCCGAGCGGCTCGTTTTCGAGATAGGTGATGCCGGCATCGATTTCGAGGTTTTCGAGCATGCTCAGCACCTGCAGCGAATTCCGCGAGACGATCGAGAAGGTCACGCCGGGATGCCGCTCCTGAAATGGCGTGGTGATGCGCGACAGCATGGCGAGGGCGGTCGGAATGGCGGCGAGGCGGATGTGGCCGGAAAGACCGCGGCGCGCGGCGCGCATCTCCTCGCGCATGGTGCGGGCATCGCCGACGATGCGTCGGGCCCATTCGAGCACGCGCTGCCCCTCAGGCGTCAGCCCCTGGAACCGCGAACCGCGCTGCACCAGCATGACGCCAAGCTGATCCTCGAGCTGCCGGATGGCAGCCGAAAGCGTTGGCTGCGAGATCCCGCACTCCTCCGCGGCGCGGCCAAAATGCTTTTCATTGGCAAGGGCGATGAAGAATTCCAGCTTGTCGATCATCCGGTCTCCCGATCCGGCATGACATCATCCGGGTCAGTTCATCTTTGACGCAGCAGCTGTGCTCCGCAAGGGCGGTCGCTAACTGTTTTCTGCAGCCGGAAAAAGATCGAACAGCGATTCGAGGAAGGCAAGCACGCTGACATTGCCGATGCTGTAATAGACCAGCCGGCCCTGACGGCGCGTATGGACCAGGCCTTCGAGCCTTAACCGCGCCAGTTGCTGCGAGACCATTGCCTGCTGTATGCCGAGGATATTTTCGATTTCACTCACCGTCCGCTCCTCATTCGCCAGTATGCAGAGAATCAGAAGTCGGGTCTGGTGCGCTAGCGCTTTCAGCAGATCGCTCGCTTCGTGGGCTTTTCCAGCGAGTTTGTGCAATTCCTGGCCGGTCATCCCCGGCTCGGGTTTGGGCAACGGCATTCTGTATCTCGGAAGGGAGGCGATGAGGTAGATCAGCACAATAGCATATTCGCAAAAGCGAATTGGTCAAAAGTGATGAAATGCCAAAAAAGGTCCAAGCAAATCAGCAGATAAGCTGACCGCCGTTGATCTCGATCACCTGTCCAGTGATGTAGCCCGAGAGCGAGGGAGCCGCCAGGAACAGATAGGCGGGAGCGCAGTCCTCCGCCGTGCCGAGCCGCTGCAGGGGGATGGATTTTCTCGTCTGCTCAAGCTTTTCGCGGGAGGAATAGCGCTCATGGAATTCCGTCTCGATCGTTCCTGGCGACACGCAATTGACGCGGATTCCGTCCGGTGCAAGCTCGCGGGCAAGCGCCTTGGAATAGGTCGCAACGAAGGCTTTCGAGGCCGAATAGATCGAAGAACCGGGGCTGCCACCGGTCAGCGCCGAAATCGAAACCGTGTTGACGATGGCAGCGCCTTCAGCCGCCTTCAATGCCGGCAGCAGCGCCCGCGTCAGCGCCACTACCGATGTCTGGTTGAGCCGCACGACCGCCTCATATTCTGCGTCGGTGAGTGTGGCAGCGGGAAAACGACCAAGCATGGTGCCGGCATTGTTGACGAGCACATCGACCTTGTCGAAGAAGGCGAGAGCATCTTTAGCAAATTGCGCTGCCCCGCCGACTGCGGAGAAATCGGCATGCAGCAGCAGCGCCCGTCTTTCGGATTCAGCCGTCAGCAGGAAATCCGGCAGGTCGCGTCCCGGCTTTCGCCCGGTATGGACGATCACCTTCGCGCCGCAGTCCAGGAACTGCCGGGCCACTTCAAGGCCGATGCCGCGACCGGCGCCGGTCACGACCACATTGCGATTTTCGAATAGTCTGGGATGGAACACGAAGCCGTCCTCCTCGCGGACAGTGCCGCCGGTTGCGTCATTCGCCCTTAACATATGAGCGCGCCGACCGAAAGAAAGGCAGGCGTCGATCTTTCCGGAAGAGACTTGGTCTCTGCCTGGGGAGACTAAGGTCCCGCCCTGGAGAGACTGGTCTTCCCGAGCAGTTCCAGCCTTTTAGTTTTCGGTCTCCAGAAGCCGCGCGCCTGGCCCCTCTTTGCCAAGCCGGTCACAGGGATTGCGCAACGGACAGCTTTCGATCGACAGGCAGCCGCAGCCGATGCAGCCGGTCAGACGGTCGCGCAGCAGGCTAAGCCCCCTGATTCGCGCGTCGAGATCATCCTTCCAGCGCGCCGAAAGCGTCTGCCAGTCGCCGACGGTCGGCGTGCGTCCCTGCGGCAGAGACTCGAACGCCGCCTGGATTTCCGAAAGCGGAATGCCGACACGCTGCGCCACCTTGATGATGCCGAGCCGGCGAAGCACATCGCGCCCATAGCGCCGCTGATTGCCGCGGGAGCGAATGCTCGAGATCAGCCCCTTGGTCTCGTAAAAATGCAGCGCCGAGACGGCCAGGCCGCTGCGCTCCGCCACTTCACCGACCGTCAGGAGCTTGCCGAGCGGCGCTGCAGGAATTGTATCCATCGCCTCTTGACCTCAATATTAGTTGAGGTTTTATAACCCTTGCTCCCGCAATCGTAAAGTCCAATCGCAATAAGGAGCGACGCATGCAAACACCCACCAGGCTGGCTGTCATCTATGGGAGCACGAGAGAGGGCCGCATCTGCGACCGGGTGGTCAAATGGCTGACGCAGGAGCTCGTCCGCTTCCCGCAATTTGATATCGACATCATCGACCCGCTCGATTTCGCGCTGCCGGTCAACCGTGACATGACGCACCCCGAAATCGACAGGCTCGCCGGGCGACTTGGCATGGCCGACGCCTTCATCATCGTCACGCCGGAATACAATCACAGCTTCACCGCCTCGTTGAAGTCGATCATCGATTTCTTCCTCGAGCCCTGGCAGGGCAAGCCGGTCGCCTTCGTTTCCTATGGCGGCATATCCGGCGGCCTGCGCGCCGTCGAACAGCTGCGGCTCGTCTTTGCCGAACTCCACGCCGTCACGATCCGCGATTCGGTGAGCTTTGCCGCACCTTGGAACCGCTTCGACCCGGACGGGCGGCTCGACAATCCCGCCGATGCACTGCGTTTGCTCGATCGGATGATGGCGAGGCTGGAATGGTGGACGCGGGCACTCGTCACTGCCCGCAGCGATCGTCCCTATGCCGGAATAGAGCGCCGCGCGTCTTTTAGACCCGCTAAGGACGCTCTATCACTTTGAATCTGCGCATAATCCTTTCCGAAAATCGATTCCGATTTTCGGGGTTATGCGCTAGCCGCCTGAGGCAGGAAGCTCCGGTTCCGTTCCCGGCAGGTACGGAACCATTGGGAACACCCGGGCAGGACCTCCGTCCGGGTGTTTTCCGTCACCTCAGCTTCATTCCGACCGCGCGGACGGGTTCGCAATTTTGCTGTTGCGGGGAGAAAACCCCGGTGATAGTTTCCGCGCAAATAACAGGGGAGCTCCGTATCGCCGGGGCTGAGATGTGAGGTGCAAACCTCTGGACCCTTCAAAGCTGATCTGGGTAATGCCAGCGGAGCGAGGTTCAGATGTTCTCAGGCGCACAAGTGTCACTCTATCCCATGTCCGGCAATTTCGTCGGCATCATTCTCGATGCCGTCAAGGCGCTCGATCCCTATCGCGACCGACTGCGCATCGAGACCGATGACATCTCCACACTGCTGGTCGGCCCGCCTGACATCCTCTTCGCCGCCATGCACGATCTTTTCGTCGCCGCCGCAAGGACCGGCGAGCATTGCGTGCTGTCCGCCGCGGTTTCACGCGGCTGCCCCGGCGAGCCCGACGACGCCATCTGCGGCGTCAACCCTTCCCCCGGCCAGGCGGAGCCGCTTGCCGAGCGCATAAGAGCCGCACTTGCCGCCGTTGACATCACCACCGAGAGCGGACAGCCGACCGCTGCGCAATTCTCGCTCTACGTCATGGGCACCGGTACCCATATGGACGAGATCTATGGCTGCATCGACTTCCTGAAGCGCTCCGGCACTTTCGACCGCGCCAAGAATTTCTGCACCAGGCTTTCTGGTGATGCCGGCGCGGTCTTCGCCACCATTCGTGAGGCCTTCTTTCGCTTCGGCGACCCCGAAGGGCATGTGACCCTCGACATCACGGTGTCGGCCAATACATCGCCGCACGTATTTTCAGACGCGCAAAGGACGCTGTAGCACCTTAAATTTGCTGCATAATTCCTTAAATCGATTCCGATTTAAGGAATTATGCAGCAGCCGACGAAAGCTTGAAATCGAACGCTGATGACACTGTCAAAACCATCGGATCCGCGCCTTGCCGCGCTCCGCGCCGCTCTCTACCGGGGCATACCCGCCTTGCTTGCCGGCTGCGTTTTTTTGGCGGCGTGGGAACTCTATGTCGATCTTTCCGGCATCAAACCATCCATCCTGCCGGCGCCTTCGCGCATCGTCGTCCAGGGCTGGCTGAACCGCGAGGCGCTGATCGCCAACACCTGGCCGACGCTCGGCGCGACACTCGGAGGTTTCGCCCTCTCGCTTGCCTTCGCCTTCGCCGCCTCGATCCTCATGGATTTCGTGCCCTTCATGCGCCGGGCATTGCTGCCGATCTTCATCACCAGCCAGACCCTGCCGCTGGTGGCGATCGCGCCCCTCGTCGTCCTCTGGTTCGGTTTCGGCCTGTTGCCGAAGATCCTGCTTGTGGCGCTCGTCACCTTCTTCCCACTGCTCGTCGCCTTGCTGCAGGGCTATGAATCGACCGACCGTGACATCACCGAATTGCTGAATTCGATGAAGGCGAGCCGCTGGCGCATTTTCCGCCTGGCACGGCTTCCCTCCTCGCTGCCCTATTTCTTCGCCGGTCTGCGGATCTCGATCACCTATGCCGTCGTCGGCGCGATCTTTGCCGAATATGCCGGCGCCGCCCGCGGCCTCGGCATCTATATCCTCAACGCAAAGAACAATTTCCGTCCAGATCTCGTGCTCGCCGCCGTCATCGTCAGCGCCGTGCTGACACTCTGCCTCTTCGGAGCGACACTGATGATCCAGCGCCTCATCATGCCCTGGCAACCATCCGGGGAGCGGCGCCGATGAACGGTGGAATGGTTGAATTGCGCAACATCTCGAAGTCCTTCGACGGCATGAAGGTGCTCGGCGATATTTCGCTCGCTGTCGCAAGCGGCGAGTTCGTCTCGATCGTCGGCCCGTCCGGCTCCGGAAAATCGACGGTCCTTAGATTGCTGACCCAGGCGCTTCGGCCCGATTCCGGCAGCATGCTTTTTAAAGGCGCGCCGCTGGAACAGGCGCCGCATTCCTTCGCCTTCATGCCGCAACGCGATGCGCTGATGCCCTGGCGCCGGATCATCGACAATGCGGCACTCGGCCTTGAGGTGCGCGGTATGAGCCGCCGCGCGGCCCGCGCCACCGTCGCGCCTCTGTTCGAGCGCTTCGGCCTCGCCGGCTTCGAGCATCACTATCCCTCAGAACTATCAGGGGGCATGCGCCAGCGCGCCGCGCTGCTGCGCACCGTGGTCCAGACCCAGGACATGCTGCTGCTCGATGAGCCTTTCGGCGCGCTGGACGCGCTGACGCGCACGCAGATCCAGGAATGGCTGCAGGGCATGTGGACCGAACACCGTTGGACGGCGCTGCTGATCACCCATGATGTTCGCGAGGCCGTGTTCCTCTCCGACCGGATCTACGTGCTTTCGGCCCGTCCGGCGCGTATCATCCGCGAATTCCGCGTTCCCCTGCCCCGCCCGAGAAGCATTGCCGATCTCGGCTCGCCGGCGGCCCAGGCGATCGAAACCGAAATCCTGCAAACCCTGCTTCATCCGCTAGAACAGGATGATTTTAGGCCGATCGGCCTGAAATCTGAATCCTCTTCTAATTTAAAGAGTTAGAGCATGATGTCGTCCGAAAACCGCTCACACTTTTCGGCATCATGCTCTAGAGACCTGAGGAGGTCACCATGCTGCTTCTCACCCGTCGCCAGACGATCTTCGCCGCCATCGCGGCAAGCCTCGCCGGCCGCCCCGCCTTCGCCCAATCGGCGCCCGCAAAGGTCCGCATCGCGCTCGACTGGACGCCCAACACCAACCATATCGGCATCTATGTCGCCAAGGCGAAGGGCTTCTATGCCGATGCTGGCCTCGATGTCGAGATTCTTCCCTTCACCGATACCAGCGCCGGAACGCTGGTGTCCAACGGCGTTGCCGATTTCGGCATCAGCAGCGAGATCGAGACCCTCACGCAGCGCGCTGGCGGCGGTGACGTGAAGATGGTCTACGGCGTCGTCCAGACGGAAACCGCACGCCTGATCTTCAAGGGCGGACGCGACGACATCAAGAGCCCGAAAGACCTCGACGGCAAGACCTATGGCGGCTTTGGCGGCACCTGGGAGAGCGCGCTGATCTCCGCGATGATCCGCAATGATGGCGGCAAAGGCGACGTCAAGACCGTCACCCTCGGCACCTCTGCTTACGAGGCGCTGGACAATGGCTCGATCGATTTCACGCTGGAGATCTACACCTGGGAAGGCATCGCCGCCGAACTGGAAAAGCGGAAGATCGGCCGCTTCCACTATTCCGATTACGGCATTCCCGACGAGCAGACGACGGTCATCGTCTCCAGCGACGCCTATCTCTCCGCAAGTCGGGAACACGCCCGCGCCTTCATCCAGGCGACACGAAAGGGCTATGCCTACTCCGTCGACCATCCCGACGAAGCCTGCGACCTGCTGATCTCTGGAAGCAACGGCGCACTGATGAATACGGAACTGGTAAAGGCTTCTCAGAAAGCATTGATCGAGGGACACTTCCTAAAATCCGAGGCCGGTGTGATCGGTACGCTCGACCCGGCAAAGGCCGGCGCCATCGGCGGCTTCCTTGTCGAAAACGGCATTCTGGTCGATGCCAATGGCGCCGCACTCAAGGAGAATCCAGACTTTTCCACCTATTATACCAACGAACTTCTCGACTGAGCCCACCCCCTGCCTTGCCCGTTGCGGCTTTCCGCTGCAAAATCCCAGATACGGATTCAGATCTTGGGCCGGATCGGCCTAAGATCTGAATCCGTATCTAAATCAAAGAAGTAGAGCATGATGTCCTCCGAAAACCGCTCACACTTTTCGGCATCATGCTCCGGGCAGGGCGGGGGACAAGATGCGACAACAGGAGAGACTGGCCGGAGCGGACTTTCTGCGCGCGACGGCCTGTCTGCTGGTGCTCGCCCACCACTTCGCGCTGCGGCTGGATATGCGCAGAATCCCCGACGAACTCGGACCGACCGCAAATATCCTCCGCTTCGGCAATTTCGGCGTCGCCATCTTCTTCGTGCTCAGCGGCTTTCTTCTTGCCCATCCCTTCTGGCGCGCGCTCGACGCCGGTAGCGCCATGCCGAGCCTCCGGCATTACACGATCCGCAGGGCGGCGCGCATCGCTCCAGGCTTCTGGTTCGCCGCCACCATCGGCTTCGCCCTCAGCCTGACGCTGCTTGACCTGCCGCTGACGCCGGAGCTTGTGCTCCGCTACGTCTCCGGGCTGCTGTTCATGAACCAGTGGCATTGGCGCACCTTGTTTCCTGTCGAAGCCGACGGGCCGCTCTGGTCCATTGCCTTCGAAGTCACCAGCTATGTGCTCCTGCCGATCTGCTTTCTCCTGCTGTTTCGTTTGCCAGTGCTGAGGCGGCGCCCATTGCCTGCCCGCTTCGCCTGGCTTTGCGTCATCACAGCCGTGCTTCTCGCCCATGTGCTGATCCTGACCTTCTTTCCGCTCGACGACATCGGACGCGGCTGGCAGTACGGCCTGCAGGGCGGCGCGAAGGAGTGGATGCCGAGATATAATCCGATCGGCTTCTTTGCCGTCTTCGCGCTCGGCGCGCTTGCCGCCGGCGTCGAGGTCATGCTCCCAACAAGGCGCGCCTCCTGGTTCGATGTTATATCGCTCCTGGCCATCGCCGTTGCCGGCTACCGCCTCGTCATATCGCCCGGCGGCTCCGACGCGGCTTACGGCTGGCTCGAAATCCCCTATGGTTTTCCGGTCTTTCCGCTGGCGGTCGCAACGGCGCTCGTTTCGCTCAGCCATTCGCAACACCTGGGCAGGCTGTTCGACAACGCTCCTGTCCGCTACATCGCAAAGGTCTCCTTCGGCATCTATATCTGGCAGGAGATCATCCTGATATTGATCCAGAGACTCGACCCGGGCTCGTTTGGCTTTTCCTCGGAAAATGTCGTCACCGGCTGGCTGCAATCTTGCGGGCTGGCGGCGGCGCTCATCCTTCTGGTCGCAAGCCTCAGCTACTTCCTGCTGGAAAAGCCAGCGATCGATTTCGGCAACCGGCTGACGTCGCGCCAACCCAATCGGGCTACTCCTTTCAAAGTATAAATTTCCCGCAAGCGCAACTACAGGCGTTAAGGTTAACGCGAAATACTCCCATTTTTGGTGACTTTAGGGTTATCAAATTCCTATTTATACCGATGACAAACGATACGTGACCCTGTATCTGTCTCACTGTTGTTCAGTACCGCATCTAAACTTGTGGACCTTGCGTAATGAATGCTTTTACTTCGAAGACGAATTCACGCTTCGATCCGTCTCAGCGTCAGGACAAAACCAAGATCCTGGTTATAGCGAACTCCAACATTCGCCAGCCGGAGAGCTTTTCCCCTGTCGAAAGAAAAATGGCGGTGCGGCTGGGTATGAAGCGGTTGATCGACATTGTCGCCTCAGTCAGCGCCCTGATGGTGCTGGCGCCGCTTTTTCTGGCAATCGCGCTTTTCATCAAGCTCGACGATGGCGGTCCGGTGTTTTTTCGCCAGATCCGCTGGGGGCTGAACGGCCGCAAGATCACGGTCTTCAAGTTCCGATCGATGCGTGCCGAAGCTTGTGATCCGAGCGGCGTTCAACAGACGGTCAAGGGCGACAACCGGGTGACCGGCATCGGCGCGGTGCTCCGCAAGACCAATATCGACGAGCTGCCGCAGCTTTTCAACGTTCTTAAGGGCGAGATGTCGCTGGTCGGCCCGCGCTGCCACGCCATCAACATGCGGGCAGCCGGCAAGCTCTACGAAGAACTGGTGCCCGACTACCATCAGCGCCACATCATGCGCCCCGGCATCACCGGTCTTGCGCAGACACGCGGTTGGCGGGGCCCGACGACGCGATCGCTGGAAGCCCGCGCTCGCATTGCCTGCGATATCTATTATGTCCGGAATTTCAGCCTGCTGCTCGACCTGAAGATACTGCTCCGGACGGTCGCCATGGAGCTGCGCGGCGGCACGGGCTTCTGAGAATGATCCGGCATCACTACCAGAGGTAGGCGGTCTTATAGCGCCGCGCGTCCTAATTTCAGCTCGGCCGATAGCGCTGTTTTCCACACGTCGACAGAGAAAGGCAGAAACAAAAAAGCGGCCATCGCGGCCGCTTTTCATGAATCTTGCCGATTGTAATCAATCCTGTTCAACGACGCCGCGCAGATGCGTCATTTCCATGATGAAGTGCTCAAGCTTCGACTTGTGCTCATGCAATTCGGCATGTTCGAGTTCCAGGCGGGCAGCCTCGATGCGGCGCGTCAGCTCGTCCTTCTGGAGTTCCTCGACCGGAACCGCGGATTCGGCAAGCAATGTACAGCCAGTCGGCAGGATATCGGCAAAACCGCCGAACACGACGTAATCCTGCTTCTTGCCGGAGGCCGAACGTACGCTCACGACGCCCGGCTTGATCGTCGTCATCGTCGGTGCATGGTTTGCCATGACCGTCATCTCGCCTTCAGTCGCAGGGATAACGACCTCGGTCACCATCTCCGACAGCAGCAGGCGCTCCGGCGAAACGAGCTCAAAGTTGAAATTGTCAGCCATCAGTGACTTACCTTCTCGGCTATGGCTTTCGCATCTTGCAATTTAGTCCCGCAGAACGGGCAGTGCATTATCGCTTGGTCGAGATAACCGAGGCCTTCCTCGCTTTGAACCAGACCCACCACCATCATCAGCACGCCGTTATCGGCGCGATAGACGGTCGGCGCGGCTGGTTCTGGAAGATCCGCCACGACCCCCTTCAGGGAGTCGCAGCAGAATATCTCGCCTAGCGCGTCGCTCATTAAGCAGCTGCGAGCTTCTTGGCCTTTTCGACCGCTTCTTCCATCGAGCCGACCATGTAGAAGGCAGCTTCCGGCAGGTGATCGTATTCGCCGTTGACGAGGCCCTTGAAGCCCTTGATCGTGTCTTCCAGAGCAACCAGCTTACCCGGCGAACCGGTGAAGACTTCGGCGACGAAGAACGGCTGCGACAGGAAACGCTCGATCTTGCGGGCGCGGGCAACAGCAATCTTGTCGTCTTCGGACAGTTCGTCCATGCCAAGGATGGCGATGATGTCCTGCAGGGCCTTGTAGCGCTGCAGCGTCGACTGGACCTTGCGGGCGACGTCGTAATGTTCTTCACCGACGACCAGCGGATCGAGCATGCGCGACGTGGAGTCGAGCGGATCGACGGCCGGGTAGATACCCTTTTCAGCGATCGAGCGCGACAGAACCGTCGTTGCGTCAAGGTGGGCGAACGAAGTTGCCGGCGCCGGGTCGGTCAAGTCGTCGGCCGGAACGTAGATGGCCTGAACCGAGGTGATCGAGCCAGTCGTCGTCGTGGTGATGCGCTCCTGCATCTGGCCCATGTCAGTTGCCAGCGTCGGCTGATAACCGACGGCCGACGGGATGCGGCCCAGCAAAGCCGACACTTCGGAACCTGCCTGCGTGAAGCGGAAGATGTTGTCGACGAAGAACAGAACGTCCTGGCCCTGGTCGCGGAAGTGCTCGGCAACAGTCAGGCCGGTCAGGGCGACGCGGGCGCGGGCGCCCGGCGGTTCGTTCATCTGACCGTAAACCAGCGCAGCCTTCGAGCCTTCGCCGCCGCCATGCTTGTTGACGTTCGATTCGATCATTTCATAGTAGAGGTCGTTGCCTTCGCGGGTGCGTTCACCGACGCCCGCAAAAACCGAATAACCACCATGCGCCTTGGCGACGTTGTTGATCAGTTCCATGATCAGAACGGTCTTGCCGACGCCGGCGCCGCCAAAGAGGCCGATCTTGCCGCCACGTGCATAGGGAGCCAGAAGATCGACGACCTTGATGCCGGTGACGAGGATCTGCCCCTCCGTCGACTGCTCGACATAGGTTGGCGCATCCTGGTGGATGGCGCGCTTGTGAGCGGTGACCAGCGGACCGGCTTCGTCGACCGGCTCACCGATGACGTTCATGATGCGGCCGAGCGTCTCGTTACCGACCGGAACCATGATCGGAGCGCCGGTGTCGCCGACTTCCTGGCCGCGCACGAGACCGTCTGTCGAGTCCATCGCGATAGTACGGACGACGTTTTCGCCAAGGTGCTGCGCAACTTCGAGAACCAGGCGGATGCCGTTGTTGCTGGTTTCCAGCGCGTTCAGGATCTTCGGCAGTTCGCCTTCGAAAGCAACGTCGACGACGGCGCCGATAACCTGGGTGACTCTGCCGACAGAGCCGATCTTGGGGGTAGCTGCCTCAGCCATTTTCTGACCCTCTTTTCCTAGCCTCAGAGCGCTTCCGCGCCCGAAATGATTTCAATGAGTTCCTTGGTGATCTGCGCCTGACGCTGGCGGTTGTAGCTCAGCGTCAGCTTGTTGATCATCTCACCGGCATTACGCGTTGCGTTGTCCATAGCGCTCATCTTGGCGCCCATCTCGCCTGCGACGTTCTCGAGGAGCGCGCGGAAGACCTGGACGGAGATGTTGCGCGGGATCAGATCTTCGAGGATCGAAGCCGGATCCGGCTCATATTCATAGACGGCGCCTGCATGTTCGGCATCTTCGGCCTGCACAGCTCCCGCCGAAGCCGGGATGAGCCGCTGCGCCGTCGGAATCTGGCTGATCACCGACTTGAACTCGGAATAAAACAGCGTGCAGACGTCGAACTCACCGGCAGCATACATCTCGATGATGCGTTTGCCGATCTGGTCCGCATTCTCGAAACCAACGCGCTTGACGTCGCGCAATTCCTTGCGCTCGATGATCAGCGACGCGAATTCGCGGCGAAGGATGTCGTAACCCTTCTTGCCGACGGTGAAGATCTTCACCGTCTTGCCTTCGGCAAGCAGCTTGCGGACATGTTCGCGTGCAAAGCGTGCGATCTGCGAGTTGAAACCGCCGCAAAGACCACGTTCGGCCGTGCACACCACCAGCAGATGGACCTGGTCCTGGCCGGTGCCGGTCATCAGCGTCGGCGCACCGTCGGCATCGGTGACGGCCTTGGCGATATTCGCCAGAACCGCACCCATGCGCTGCGAATAAGGCCGAGCGGCCTCGGCCGCCTCCTGCGCACGCCGAAGCTTCGCCGCGGCGACCATTTTCATCGCCTTGGTGATCTTCTGCGTCGCCTTGACGGAGGCGATCCGGTTTTTCAGATCCTTAAGTGAAGGCATCCGTGATCCGTCCTAACTTAGGGCCCGATTACGAGAAAGACTTTGCGAAGCTATCGAGAGCAGCGGTGAGCTTGCCCCTGGTATCATCGCTGATTGCCTTTTCCGTGCGGATCGCGTCGAGGATGGCAGAGCCTTCCGAACGCAGGTACGAGAGGAAGCCCTGCTCGAACTTGCCGACCGAAGCGACCGGCAGCTTGTCGAGATAGCCGTTGACGCCAGCAAAGATCACGGCGACCTGCTCTTCCGTCTTCAGCGGCGAGAACTGCGGCTGCTTCAGGAGTTCGGTCAGGCGTGCGCCGCGGTTCAGCAGGCGCTGCGTCGCAGCGTCGAGGTCCGAACCGAACTGGGCGAAGGCGGCCATTTCGCGATACTGGGCAAGTTCGCCCTTGATCGAACCGGCGACCTGCTTCATCGCCTTGATCTGCGCCGCCGAGCCGACGCGGGAAACCGACAGGCCGACGTTCACGGCCGGACGGACACCCTGGTAGAACAGGTCGGTTTCAAGGAAGATCTGGCCGTCAGTGATCGAGATCACATTGGTCGGAATGAAGGCCGACACGTCGTTGCCCTGCGTTTCGATAACCGGCAGAGCCGTCAGCGAACCGGCGCCCTGGTCGTCGTTCATCTTCGCAGCACGCTCGAGCAGGCGCGAGTGCAGGTAGAAAACATCGCCCGGATAGGCTTCGCGGCCCGGCGGGCGGCGCAGCAACAACGACATCTGGCGGTAGGACACGGCCTGCTTGGACAGGTCGTCGTAACCGATCAGCGCATGCATTCCGTTATCGCGGAAATATTCGCCCATGGCGCAGCCGGCAAACGGAGCCAGGTACTGCAACGGCGCCGGGTCGGAAGCCGTCGCGGCAACGATGATCGAATATTTCAGTGCGCCGCGCTCTTCGAGCACCTTGACGAACTGAGCGACGGTCGAGCGCTTCTGGCCGACGGCGACGTAGACGCAGTAAAGCTTCTCGCCTTCCGGACCGTTGTCGTGAATGGCCTTCTGGTTCAGGAAGGCATCGAGAAGGATCGCGGTCTTGCCGGTCTGGCGGTCGCCGATAACCAGCTCGCGCTGGCCGCGGCCGATCGGAATCAGCGCGTCGATGGCCTTGAGGCCGGTCGACATCGGCTCGTGAACCGACTTGCGCGGAATGATGCCCGGAGCCTTGATGTCGACGCGCGAACGGCGCGTCGCGTTGATCGGGCCCTTGCCGTCGATCGGATTGCCGAGCGCGTCGACGACGCGGCCGAGCAGCTCCGGGCCGACCGGAACGTCGACGATGGCGCCGGTCCGCTTGACGGTGTCGCCTTCCTTGATGTCGCGGTCGGCACCGAAGATGACGACGCCGACATTGTCGGCTTCAAGATTCAGCGCCATGCCGCGGATGCCGCCCGGGAACTCGACCATTTCACCGGCCTGGACATTGTCCAGACCATAGACACGAGCGATACCGTCACCGACGGAGAGAACCTGGCCGACTTCCGAGACTTCTGCCTCTTTGCCGAAATTTTTAATCTGGTCTTTGAGAATTGCGGAAATTTCCGCGGCGCGGATATCCATCAGCCAACCTCTTTCAATGCGAGCTTAAGGGTAGAGAGTTTGGTACGAAGAGACGTATCAATCTGACGGGACCCGACCTTCACGATCAGACCACCAAGAATTGACGGATCAACCGTGACGGCAATCGTCACGTCTTTGCCGGTAACGCTCTTGAGTGCCACCTTCAATTCGGTTTCCTGCGCTTGCGAAAGCGCATGCGCCGAGGTGACCTCGGCGGAGATTTCACCGCGATGGTTCGCGGCGATGATGCGGAAGGCCTTGATCATGCCCGGCAGGGCGAACAGGCGGCGGTTGCGCGCCACGACCTTCAGGAAATTGGCGAAGAAACCGCTGATGCCGGCCTTCTCGCTGATGGCGACGATCGCCTTCAGCTGGTCTTCGGCTGAAAAAACCGGGCTTGCGACGAAGCGCTTCAGGTCGGCGCTCTCATCCAGCATCGCCTGGAAACGGTCAAGATCGGCGGTGACGCTGTCGACGGCGCCCTGCTCGAGCGCCAGTTCGAAAAGCGACGAGGCATAGCGTTCTGCAACACCAGAAGTAAGCTGGGACGTGTCTGCCACTGGCACAAATTTCCCTGATTTCAACCCAAAATCCGGCTCTCGGCGGGCGCCGAACCTATGATCTTGAATTCGTTTTGATTTCCCCCAGAAATCACAAGAGAAGCCTCTTGCTTCTTCCGAAATTCGGGGTCCGTCTAACATAGGATGTTCGGACTCGCAACACGCGTAACGCCCGAATACGCCTTTCATATGAATTTCTGTCCGCAAAATTGCGCAATGGCCTGGAAGCAGGCCAAAGAAGCCGTCTGTCGGCAGCCAGACTTACGTCTGGGTGAAGCCGAAGACGTAGAGCAGCGGTAGCGCGGCCAAGGCGATCTGTACAACCAGAAGTAAATAGTTGACGAGATTACTCCCCTTATCGGACAGGATCGAGATGATACGGGCAAAGGCAGCCATCGCGAAGGAGGCGCCGAGCGCCATGTAGATCCAATCCTGGGCGAGCATGATCGCCGACAGCCCGAAACCGAGATAGAAACCGCCCATCGAGCGTCCCTCGCCGAAGCCTTCCGGCCGCCCCTCCTGCGCCTGCAGACCGAGAAGGCGGAAAGTTTGGCCCGGCGCGAACATCATGATGAAGCCGGCAAGCGCCGTGAAAGCGGCGGAGCAAAAGGCAAGCTGCTCGCCAAGCTCGGTCGGAAAGTAAAACTCCATGCATCAGCCCCAAATCACCCGGATGAATCAGTGTTTTATGGCATGGGCCGAAAAAGGAGGGAATGGCGGCGTCATTCATTTAGAGAAAACTCTGCGGATCGATATCCAGCTGCACCTGCACCGATCCGCGCTCCTTGGGCGATTGCGACAGCATCGCCCGCAGGAACCCCTGCATGTCCGAGTTCCGCCGGCCGTGCACCAAAAGACGGAAACGGTGGCGGCCGCGCACCAGCGCAAGCGGCGCTTCGGCCGGGCCGAGCACCGAAATGCCTGACACCTGCGGTGCGGCGTTGCGCATGCCGCGCGCATGGTTTTCGGCGTCGTGGCGGGTCTCGGCTGAAACGATGATCGAGGCGAGCCTGCCGAAGGGCGGCAATAGGGCGCGTTCGCGTTCGGTGATCTCGCGCTCGTAGAAAGCATCGGAATCGCCGGAGACGATTGCCTGCATGACAGGATGCTGCGGCTGATAGGTCTGCAGCAGACCATGGCTCTTGAGGCCGGTGCGCCCGGCCCGGCCCGTCACCTGCGACAACAGCTGGAAGGTGCGCTCGGCGGCGCGCGGGTCGCCATTGGCAAGGCCGAGATCGGCATCGACGATGCCGACCAGCGTCATCAGCGGAAAATTGTGGCCCTTGGCCACAAGCTGGGTGCCGATGACGATATCGGCTTCGCCCTTGGCGATCGCTTCCAGCTCCAGCCGCAGCCGCTTCACCCCGCCCATGATATCCGAGGAGAGAACGATCGTCCGCGCCTCCGGAAAATGCCGTTCCACCTCCTCGGCGATGCGCTCGACGCCTGGCCCGCATGCGACGAGATGGTCGAGCGTGCCGCATTCCGGGCACGCCTCCGGCGTGCGCTCGGCATGGCCGCATTGATGGCATTGCAGCTGCTTGCGGAAGCGATGCTCCACCAGCCAGCTCGAGCATTGCGGGCATTGGAACCGGTGGCCGCAGACCCGGCAGAGCGTCAGCGGCGCATAACCGCGCCGGTTGAGAAAGAGCAGCGCCTGTTCGCGCTTTTCCACCGTCTTGCCGATCGCCCGGATCAACACCGGCGACAGGAAGCCGCCCCGCTCCGGCGCGTGCCTGCGCATATCGACCAGATGCAGGTCCGGCATCGCCGCATCGCCGAAACGCGTCGGCAGATGAACGGTGCTGTAGCGCCCGCTCTGGCCGTTGACCTGGCTTTCGACCGACGGCGTCGCCGACACCAGAATGATGGGAAAATCACCGATGCGGCCGCGCACGACGGCCATGTCGCGAGCATTGTAAAAGACACGATCCTCCTGCTTGTAGGCGGGATCGTGCTCTTCGTCGACGATGATCAGGCCGAGATCCTCGAACGGCAGGAAGAGCGCCGAGCGCGCGCCCGCCACCACCCGCACTTCGCCGGTCACCGCCTGGCGCCAGACCTTTTCGCGCATGCGCGGCGCAAGATCGGAATGCCATTCGGCAGGCTTTGCCCCGAAGCGGTCCTGGAAGCGCTCCATGAAACTGGCCGTCAGCGCGATCTCCGGCAGCAGGATCAACACCTGCTTGCCGCGTTTCAGCGTTTCGGCAATCGCCTCGAAATAGACCTCCGTCTTGCCGGAGCCGGTCACTCCGTCGATCAGCGACACCGAAAATTCGCCCTTGCGGACATCGGAAACGATCTCTTCGGCCGCCTGCTTCTGCGGCCCTTCGAGACGTGCAGCGGCAAAATCCGGATCGGGCATCGCCACCACCGGCGGCGGCGGCAGGAATACCGTCTCGAAGATGCCGAGCGTGATCAGCCCGTCGACGACACTCGTCGAGACACCCGCCGCATGCGCAAGGCCGCTGCGTGTCCAGGAAAAACCGTCGGAGGCCGTATCGAGCACCCGGGCGCGCGCCGGCGTCATCCGCTCCGGTTCGCCGCCGACGAGCTTCAACCCCTCCACCATCGGTTCCGGCTCGAAGGCGTTCGGCGCTCTCAGCGCCATGCGGGCGACGAGGCCGGGCGGCGAGAGCGTATAGGTCGCCACCCAATCGATGAAATCCCGCATCTCGCTGGAAAGCGGCGGGCAGTCGAAGACGTGGCTGATCGGCCGAAGCTTCTTCGGATCGACACCGTCCTCGCCGCCGTCCCAGACGACGCCGATCACCTGTCGCGGCCCGAGCGGCACCTGCACGACCGAGCCGGGCTCGACCGCCATGCCATCCGGCACCGAATAGGAATAGGGTTTGGGCGCCGGCATCGGCACCAGCACCGGAACCGTTCGGTTCGCGGGCGGTGCCTCGAAAAGCGCGCCAAAGAGATCGGACGAATCTGTGCTCATCGGGCGAGACCATGCCCGCAAATCGATGGAATTGGAACCGCAAAGACGGAGCCGCGCATTACGGGTCGCCGCGACGATTTAAACAGTGAAGCTCAGAAGTTGAGCTTCACTGCGCAAGGCGGTCACCACTGCCGGAAGTGGCTTCATTTGTCTCGGCATTGCGTTGCCGCAGGCGGATGATCGCCGACGCCTCGCGTGGATTGGGCGGCAGGACAGCGTTCTTCAACGCGATCGAATAGGCGTGTTTCGGATGTTCCAGCACATCCCTGGCGTCGCCGCTCTCCACCACCACGCCCTTGCGCATGATCACCACGCGGTCGGAAATGTAATAGGCGGTCGCAAGATCATGGGTGATGTAGACGATCGAGACGTTGAGAGCGTCGCGCAGATCCCGGAAGAGATTGACGATCGACATGCGAAGCGATGCGTCGACCATCGAGACCGGCTCGTCCGCCACAATCAGCTTCGGCTCGGGTATCAGCGCACGGGCGACGGCGATGCGCTGCAATTGGCCGCCTGAAAGCTCATGCGAGAAACGACCTTTTATCTCCGCCATCGACAGGCCGACACGTTGAAGGGCGACATCGGCAAGCGCTTCCTTTTCGGCCCGGCTCTTTGCGCCCTTGAAGCGATGGGCGGTGGCCAGCAGATACTCGTCGATCCGCGTCAGCGGATTGAAGGCCTCGAACGGATTTTGAAAGACTGGCTGGACCTTGGCCATGAAAGCCTCGCGATCCCGACGGGACCGCACCGCCTTCACATCCGTGCCGTCGAAGCGGATGCTGCCCCGATCGGCCTTTTCGCTGCCGAGGATCATCTTCGCCAGCGTCGACTTTCCGGAACCGGATTCGCCGACGATCGTGAATATCTCGGGCTTATCGGCGCTAAGCGCAAAGCTGACATCGTCGACCGCCTTCATCTTCTCGCGTGAAAAGAAACCACCGATCGGAAAGAGCTTGGTCACATGGTCGAGTTCGAGGAGGAAATGGCCGCTCATTGGATCTGGTACTCCCCGGCACGGAAGCATGCGACCCGGCCTCCCGTGGCGCTCGGCAGCATGGGCGGCACTTCACGTGAACATTTGTCGATCGCGATCGGACAGCGCGGATGGAAACGGCATCCCGAGGGTGGATCCGAAAGTGCCGGCGGCTTGCCCTTGAGGCTCTTTCGCGTCGAAACATCACCGATGCGCGGCAGGCTGCCGATCAGGTGGACGGTGTAGGGATGCTGCGGATTGTCGAAGATCGCCTGCGTCGGCCCCTCCTCCGCCAGCCGTCCCGCATACATGATGGCCAGCCGGTCGGTGATGGCGGCATGCACCGACATGTCGTGGGTCACGAAGATGACTGAGGACTGCAGGCGCATCTGCACTTCCTTGATCAGCGCCAGAACGTCCTGCTGGACGAGCACGTCAAGCGCCGTCGTCGGCTCGTCGGCGATGATGAATTCCGGCTCGCAGACAGTGGCGAGAGCTATCGTCAGACGCTGGCGCATGCCGCCCGAAAGCTGGTGCGGAAAGGCCTCGAGCACATGCGGATCGAGATGCAGCCTAGCAAGATGCGCCTCGACGCGCGCGCGGAAGGCATCTGGATCGAGGTTCATGTGGCGGGAGGCGAAATCGGTGAAGGCGTGCTTGACCCTTCTGACCGGGTTCAGCACGTTCATCGAGCCTTGCATGATATAGGAAAGGTGGCGCCAGCGTGCCGCCTTCATCTTGTTCGGTTCGCCATAGACATCGATCGGCCCGTCGGCAAAATTGAATTTGACCGTTCCGCCGACGACACGCATCGGCGGCCGGATGGCGCCGGCAAGCGTCTTGATCAGCGATGTCTTGCCGCTCGAGGATTCGCCGGCAATGCCGTAGATCTCGTTTCTGCGGATGGTCAGGCTAATATCGTCGACCGCGCGGATCTCCCGTCGCACACCGAAATAGTCGTTGACGTAATAGCATTTCAGCCCGTCGATCGTCAGCGCGTCCGTGGCGTTTTCGGCAAGGGTCAAAGGCTGCGTCCTCATCAGGTTCTGCATCTCCTCATGCTCCCATGCGGGCGAGCCGCGAGCGTGGGTCGATATATTCGTTCACCGACATGGCGAGCATGAACAGGCCGAGGAACAGGATGACCACGAAGAGCATCGGAAAGGCGACCCACCACCATACGCCCGATACCATCGCGGAATGCGCATTGGCCCAGTAGATCATGCCGCCGATCGTCGGCCGGTTGATGTCGGAGAATCCGAGCACCGAGAGCGTCACCTCGAGGCCGATCGCCCAGATCAGATTGTTCATCGTCGTGAAGAAGACGATCGGCATGACATAGGGCAGATGCTCGCGGATGAGGATCTGCCGCGTGCGCATGCCCGAAAAGACCGCGTGCCGGGTGAATTCCCGGTGGCGCAGAGACAGGGCGACGGAACGGATCAGGCGGCTGTCATGCGTCCATCCGAGCAGCGCCGCTGTGATCGCCAGCATGAACCACGTCATCTGGTCGCGAAGCACGAAGACCAGAAGCAGCAGGATCGGAATGTTCGGCAGTGCGCCGAGCGTATCATTGACCGCCATGATGATCTGGTCGGTTCGCCCACCGATATAGCCGGAGATCAGCCCGACGGCGATGGCGATGATGCGGCTGACGAAGGCGACGATGATGCCGAAGAACAGCGTATTGCGCATCGAGGCGGCGATCTGCCAGAAAACCTCCTGGCCACGCGAGGTGGTGCCCAGCCAGAATTCGGCCGAAGGCGGCATGTCGGGCGCGACCACATAGATGGCATTCTCGTCATAGGGCGAGAAGAACGACGCCACGATCAGGGCCAGGATGATTGAGATCAGGATGGTTCCGAGCAGGAACTCCTTGTTGTAGCGAAGCAGATCTCTGAGGACTTTGAACATCACGGATTACCCCAGTTTCACGCGTGGATCGATCAGCGGATAGATGATGTCGATCACGAAGACCGCGGCGGCAACCGCGATGATTGCGATTGTGGTGACACCGAGAACGAGGCTGTAGTCGCCGGAATAAATGCCGGAGATCAGAAGCTTGCCGATCCCGGGATAGTTGAAGACGAACTCGACGATGACGGCGCCGCCGAAGACATTGCCGAGACTGAGTGCCAGGCCGGTGACCTGCGGCAGCATGGCGTTGCGCGCCACATATTGCGAAAAGATGCTGCGCGAGCGCACGCCGCCAAGTTCGGCATAGACGACGTGATCGTCGGTGACGATGTTGGAAACCAGCGAGCGCATCGAGATGAACCAGCCGCCGATGCCGACGAGCACGAGGGTCAGGGCCGGCAGGATGCCGTGTTCGATCACCGAGCTGATGAAGGCCCAGTTGAAGGCCGGCGCGAGATTGACCTGCGCGCCGTCGCTGATCGGCAGGATCGGCCAGATGAAACCGAAGAGGATCACCAGGCTGAGACCGATGATGTAGGTTGGGATCGGCTGCAGCGCCATGATGACGATGCCGGCAACCTTCAGCAGCTTGCTGCTGCGGAAATAGCCGGCAAGCGCGCCGAGAAAATTGCCGATGATCCAGGAAATGATCGTTGCGAGCGTCAGAAGCCCGACGGTCCAGGGCAGCGCCCGGCCGATAACGGTCATCACGGGGGTCGGAAAA
Organism: Rhizobium ruizarguesonis; assembly: GCF_017357285.1. Classification (NCBI taxonomy): domain Bacteria; kingdom Pseudomonadati; phylum Pseudomonadota; class Alphaproteobacteria; order Hyphomicrobiales; family Rhizobiaceae; genus Rhizobium; species Rhizobium ruizarguesonis. The sequence goes on from NZ_CP071678.1 coordinate 4,676,510, forward strand.
GACGAAAGCGACGGGCCGAAATCGCCGGTCAGGACACGGCCCCAGAAGGTGAAATACTGCTCCAGCAGCGGGCCGCCGGTGCCGTAGAGCTCGCGCAGCGATTCGCGGAGGATTTCGACGGCCTGCGGATCGGTGGAACCGAAGCTCGTCAACAGCGATACGGTCTGCTCGATCGGATCGACCGGCGAAAAATGCGCGATCAGGAAGGCCAGCGTGATGCCGGTGAAGACCACGAAGAGAAATTGCAGAAAGCGTTTTGCCGCATAGATCAGAAAGCCGTTCATGACATCGACCCTTCAATAGCAGAACGGAAACAGCCGGCGGCCGGCTGTTTCCTTTGTTGTGCCTCGATCAAGGCTTCGGCGCATCCGGATTGGCCTTCAGCCCGACCACCATGTAGCGAATGTTCGACCAGTTCGGACCCGAAGCCGAATAAGGATTGTCCGCGCTCGGATAGTTGGTCCAGTAGGTCGTATCGAGCGGCGCGAACTTGTTGTAGGCCATCAGCGGGATCATCGGCATTTCCTCGACGGCGAGCTTCAGGAAGTCCTGGCCGAGTTTGGCGACATCCGGCGAATCGAAGGCGATCGATCGATTGCGCTCGATGATCTGGTCGAGACGCTGATCCTGCCAGCGCTGCAGATTGCGCGGCGGCTGGATCTGCCCGACCGGCTTGATGAACTCCGAATGATAGCTGTCGAGGAAAAAGGAGAGGTCGGGATGACCGCCCCAGGTCTCGATGCTCCAGTAGATCGCCGTCTCGAAATCGCCGGTGCTGAGGCGCTGGCCATTGGTCGGGCCGGCAACATCGACCTTGGTGGCGATGCCGGCTTGCGTCCATTGCTGGGCAATCACCGTGCCGGCGCGGGCAAGCGTCGGGATGGCATCGCCTTCCACCTGCAGGCGGATCGTAAAGGGCGTGCCGTCAGGCTTCACCCACTGGCGACCGCTCTTCTTGAAGCCTGCCTTCTGCAGCAGCTCGGTCGCAGCCTCAACGTCCTTTTTCCACCAGCCGAAGCCGAAGGTACGCTGCAGCTTGGCCGGATCGGTCGGGATCTGATCGGCCCATTGGCTGCGCACCATATTGGCGATCTGCGCCGAGATGTTGGGATCGTAGGGCTTGATCTTGCGGGATCCGGTGTCGAGCTCGAAATTCGTCAGCCAGTCCTGCATCGGTGCGTAATAGTCGTCCGGGGCAGAACCCGTCGGCGGCGTGGCAAGGGCGGCGATATTGGCCGCGCCGCGATAGGAGCCGAGCGCCACTTCGCGGATATCGATCAGCAGAGCGAGAGCCCAGCGCACGTCCTTATTGTCGAAGGGCGCCTTCTTCGTATTGAAGAGAACGGAAGGCAGCGTCGGGTCCGGATGCGCGAAAGGGAAGCCCTTCAGCCAGGATGCCGTGCTCTTGCTGTCACGCATGATCGAGAACATGCCCTCGGGCGCCATGTCGTTGATGACGTCGAGATTGTGGTTGCGCTGTTCGATGACGCGAGCTTCCGGATTGCCGGCGGCACGATAGACGACGTACTTGACCTCGGGCGGTTGTGCTGCAGCCAGGCCGATCGACGTGCGCTGCCAGTCGTCGCGCAGCTTCCAGATCGTCCAGTTGCCGCCCTTGTCATAGCTTTGCAGCTGGTAGGGCCCGAGTGAAACCGGCGGATTATTGTTGAAGGACAGCGGATCTGCGGCCTTCTCGAAGACGTGCTTCGGCATGATCCAGGCGGCATTCCAGCGCACCGTGAAAAGCGTATGGAAGCGCGAGTTCGGCTTCTTCAGATGGAAGACGACCGTCTGCGGATCCGGATTTTCGATGCTCGCGACATTGACGGTGAAGGGCGCGCTCCAGGCCATGCCGGGATGATCGATCTGCGTCTGCACGGTATAGACCACGTCGTCGCTGGTGAATTCGACGCCGTCGCTCCAGAAGATGCCCTTGCGCAATTTCACCGTCATCTCGGTGAAATCGGCGTTATAGCTCGGCGGTTCGCTGGCCAGCGCATTCTGCCAGGCATCCTTGCCGCCCTCGGGATTGATGAACCACAGCGTATCGGTAGTCAGCTGCTGCAGGCCGTTGAGGTTTGCCGCCGCCCCGCCGCCCGGAGCCCAGACGTTGAACCAGTCGGCATTCTGCTGCGGCGTACCCTGGATGATCAGCGTTTCATTGCGCGGTATGCCGGCAATGAAATCCTGCGCAAATGCCGGAAGGGCCATGAGCGACAATAAGGCAATGGCTGCATATTTACGGAACTTCATCGGATGTTCCTCCTCCTCAACTCGCCGCAGCGAGCGCTTCCCGTAATCAATTGACGATGGCGTCCAGCGAACCCCTGCCTGCGCGTGCCGCAGGGCACATGCACTCCTCGGCGGCGGGCGAACTCACGCGATAGTTATCGACAATTTTTTGAGAAACGGCAACTGATAATTTTGCAGACTATAAAAAATAGCGCATTTTCAGGCATTTTAGATGAGCGGTGATGATCTGCTTTTTTATATTATTGACAAAGTGAGCGTTTGGCTTAGCTTTTGCGGCGAGCGCGGCACCCTCCCAAGAGGCCGTACTTCATCACCAGACAGGTCGGCTGCTTTCGGGAGGAGGCTTTGGCATGACCGTTCAAGAGGACACCAGGATGAGCAGCCCCTATGACGTGACAATCTCCGTTCACGCCAACCGGCCAACCGGCAAATACCAACCCTTGTGGAACTGGTTCGGTTACGACGAGCCGAACTACACCTACTCCCCGCACGGCAGGAAGCTGCTCAAGGAACTCACCGAGCTCAGCCCCGAGCCGCCCCGCATCCGCGCGCACAATCTTCTGACCAGCGGCGATGGCCTGCCTGCCCTCAAATGGGGTTCGACCAATGCCTATACCGAGGACGCGAACGGCAATCCCGTCTACGACTGGACGATCATCGACAAGATCTTCGACACCTATGTCGAAGCCGGCAACATTCCGCTGATTCAGATCGGCTTCACGCCCGAAGCGCTCTCCGACTTCGACGGCCCTTATCGCCACCAGTGGGAGCCGGCCGACAAATACGCAACGATCACCACCGGCTGGACGGCCCCGCCGACGGACCTGAAGAAATGGGGCGACCTGATCGAAGCATGGGCGCGCCATCTCGCCGAAAGATATGGTGAGGACGTCGTTTCACGCTGGCCGTGGGAAGTGTGGAACGAGCCGGACGGCCACTATTGGACCGGCACCATCCCACAATTCTGCGAAATGTATGACGTCAGCGCCAAGGCCTTGAAGCGCGCTTTGCCGAAGGCTCGCGTCGGCGGGCCGCACACCTGCGGCGCCTTTGCCAATGAAAAGGCCCAGACCTTCCTGCGCGCCTTCCTCAAGCATGTCGTCGACAACAAGTCGCCGATCGATTTCCTCGCCTTCCACGCCAAGGGCAATCCGGTGATCTATGAGGGTCACGTGCGGATGGGCCTGCACAAGCAGCTCCGCGACATCGAGACGAACCTTGCCATCATCAACGAATTTCCGGAACTCCGGCATCTGCCCGTGGTGATCGGCGAATCTGATCCGGAAGGCTGTGCCGCCTGCTCCGCACGCGTCCATCCACAGAACGGCTATCGCAACGGCCCGCTTTACGGCGTCTATGTCGTCGAAAGCATGATCCGCACCTATGAGCTTGCAAGACGCGCCAACATCCACATCGAAGGCGCAGTCACCTGGGCCTTCCTCTTCGACGACCAGCCCTATTTCGACGGCTTCCGCGATCTTGCCACCAACGGCGTCGACAAGGCTGTCCTCAACGGCTTCCGCATGCTCGGCAAACTCGGCGGCGAATGGCTGGAATCGGAAAGCGATTATCGCCGCGACATCGATGATATTATGAGCCATGGCGTTCGCGGCAAGCCCGATGTCAACGTCGTGGCGACCCGCGACGACAAGGGCGTATCCATTCTCCTCTGGCACTACCACGACGATGATGAAGCCGGGCCGTCCGCCGATATCACGGTCAATCTCGACGGCTGGGACGACACGTCCGCCTCGCTCAAACATTTCAGGATGGACGAGGAGCATTCCAACGCTTTCGGCGTCTGGAAGGCGATGGGCAAGCCGCAGAATCCGGCCGGCGAAGATTATGCCAGGCTGGAAGCCTCGGGAAAACTCGCCGAGATCGAAGGTGAGGCAACGGCTAAGGTCGATGACGGCAAGATCACCCTCAAAGTCTCCCTACCGCGTCAGGGCGTGTCTCTCCTGCGCCTCGATTGGTGAGCCGGTAGGCGAAGGGAGCGCAATCGAAAGTTTGCGCTCCCTTTCAAGACCAGCCCGGTCAGTTCTCGCTGACATAGGCGAGATAACGCTTCTTGCTCGGCTGCAGATGGTCGACGCAGAGCTGGGCGAGAACCCAATTATCCCCACCACGCAGCATCTCGATCATCAGCCGGTGATGTTCGTGCGAGATGCGCAACGACTCCTTGCTCGACATCGAATTGGCGCGCACCGGCAGGCTGAGCCGCATATAGAGCTCGATCGATTGCACCAGATGCGCATTGCCGCAGGCGCCGAAGAGCGTCAGATGGAATTTGTCGTTGGCCTCGTGCACACCCCTGAGATAGCCGGATTCGATGTGGCGGCCATGCTCTTCGTGCAGCACCAGCAATTCCTCGATCAATGCCTCGGGCGCCGGCAGCTTTATCCACAGCGCCGCCTGCCGTTGCAGCAGTTCCCGCACGTCGTAGATTTCCTGGACCTGGCGAGCCGTCAGCGAGCGGACGGTCGCCCCCTTGTTGCGCTCCCGAACCACGATGCCCATCGTCTCGAGCTGCACGATCGCCTGCCGGGCGAAATGGCGGGTGACGTGAAAGCGGGCAAGGAGCGTGTCTTCGGTCAGACGGGTTCCAGGCGCCAGGCGCCCGAAAATGATGTCCTCCTCCAGCGCGCGGGCAATACTTAAATCATCATGCTCGATGCCGTCTTCGCGGCTTTCGTTGAGCGTCTGCAATGTCATCTCCTCTGACGGCGGTGGGCCATGTTACAGTGGATTGCGGTCCGGGTCGAACCGGCTCAAGCGATAGATATCCTCAACGAGAGCAAGCGTTTTGATGTTATCGTCCGGCGATGTCTCCATCGCCGCCCTTCCATCGAGGCTGTCGAGGAAATGCGCAATGGTCGCGTCATAGGCGCCCTGGTAGGTCTCGTCAGGATCGAAGCTCTCCCGGCGCTGCTGCGCACCCTCGGCCGAGAGCAGATTGCCGCTCAGTTCGAGCGTGCCGCGCGTCCCGAAGATGCGCAGGTGATCGCGCGGCGTCGGCGGCGCGCCATGCGCGGCGAGATTGGCATTGATGGTGACGAGAACGCCTTCGCTCGTCCGGCGCAGGACGACGCTTGCGACATCCTCCGCGACGATATCGCGATTGCTCCTCTCAAGCCGAGCGCTGACCACCTCCATCTCGCCCAGCAAATATCTCAGCGTATCGAGATGATGGATCATGACTTCCATGACCAGCAATCGCTGCTGCGTCCGCAAAAACGGCTGGCGCACCAGAGCCGGCCTTTTTCCTTCTGTATCCGCGATCATGCCGCTGGACAGGAATTCGAACTGCACCTGGCGGATCTCGCCGGCAAGCCCCTCGTCGAGCCACGCCTTCAGCCGCCGATAATAAGCGCGGAACCGCCAGTTCTCGTGGATCATCAGTCTGCCCCTGCCGGAAAGACCTGCCAGCAGCTCGACCGCATCGCGGTAGGAAGGTGCCAGCGGCTTCTGGCAGATGATATCGAGGTCCTTTGCCGCCGCCAGCCGGACCAGTTCGACATGGAACTCCCGCGGCGCGCAGATATCCACGGCATCGAGCCGCTCGGCATCCAGCATCGCCTGCGCGCTCGTATAGTGGCGCGCGACATCGAAGGCGGCAAGCCGGGCTGCGATGGCGCTCGGCGACGGGTCGGCAATCGCCACGACCTCGGCCCTTTCCGATTGCCGCATCCATGCAGGCAGATGGTAGGCGCTGACCCAGCCGGCACCGATAATGCCGATACGCCGTCGTCTCGTTCCCGTCATGGCGCGCTTCCTCTGCATTCTGTCTCATTTTATCAATAATCTATCCGGCTTCGTCACAAAAGCCAATCGTTCGATTATCGAAGGAAAGTGCTAATTTCGCAGATTCCCACTGTATTGTATGGTGATCGCCGAAGAAATCCAAAAATACGATACAGTGACGCCATCTTATTTATTGACAATCACCCGTATCCCTCTACGCTGACACCACGGCCATGGATCAATTTGGCGAGGGAGGAACAGGTTTGTCGAACGGTCTTCGTCGCAAGCTGACGAGTTACGGCGATCAGGGATTCTCTCTTTTCCTGCGCAAGGCATTCATCAAGGCCATGGGTTATTCGGACGATGCGCTCGACCGTCCGATCGTCGGCATCGCCAATACCTACAGTGATTTCAATCCCTGTCACGGCAATGTGCCGCAACTCATCGAGGCAACCAAGCGCGGCGTGATGCTGGCGGGTGCGATGCCCATGGTGTTTCCGACGATCTCGATCCATGAGAGCTTTGCATCGCCAACCTCGATGTATCTGCGCAACTTGATGGCGATGGAAACGGAAGAGATGATCCGCGCCCAGCCGATGGATGCTGTCGTCCTGATCGGCGGTTGCGACAAGACCCTGCCGGCCCAGATCATGGCGGCGGCCAGCAGCGAGATACCGGCGATCTTCCTTCCGACCGGTCCAATGGCCGTCGGCCACCACAAGGGCGAACGGCTCGGCGCCTGCACGGATTGTCGCCGTTTCTGGGGACGCTTCCGCGCCGGAGAGATCGACGAGGCCGAGATCGCTGAGGTCAACAACAAGCTGGCCAGCTCGATCGGCACCTGCACAGTGATGGGCACGGCGAGCACCATGGCGAACCTGACCGAAGTCATGGGTCTCTGCCTTCCCCGCGCCGGTTCGGCGCCCGCCGTCGAATCCGAACGGGTTCGCCTTGCCGAGGAGACGGGCCGTGTCGCGGCGCGTCTCGCCATGGATGAGGCCGCACCGACGGTGCGCGATATCCTGACGCCGCAGGCAATCCGCAACGGCCTCGTCGCGCTGCAGGCGATGGGCGGCTCGACCAATGCCGTCGTCCATCTTGCCGCGATAACCGGCCGCCTCGGCCTGCGCCTCGACATGGCCGAACTCGACCGGCTGGGCCGAAGCATTCCCCTGCTCGTCGACCTGCAGCCCTCCGGTCAGCATTACATGGAGCAGTTCCACGAGGCGGGCGGCGTCCCGGCATTGTTGAAGGCGGTGCGCCATGAAATCGACGGCAGCGCCCCGACGGTCTACGGCAGAACGATCGGCGAAATCATCGACGATGTCGTTGACGAGCCGCGCCAGACCATCATCCGCACCGTCGAGAAACCGTTGAAGCCGATCGGAACGATCGCGGTCCTGCACGGCAATCTTGCGCCGCGCGGCGCCGTCATCAAACAATCCGCCGCCTCCAAGGATCTGCTCCAGCATATCGGCCGCGCCGTCGTCTTCGATTCCGTCGAGGATATGACGCTGCGCATCGACAGTGACGATCTCGACGTCAACGCCGACGACGTTCTGGTTCTGCGCAATGCCGGGCCAAAGGGTGCGCCCGGCATGCCGGAAGCCGGCTATCTACCCATCCCCCGCAAGCTGGCGCGGCAGGGCGTGAAGGACATGGTGCGGATTTCCGATGCCCGCATGAGCGGCACGGCCTTCGGCACGATCATCCTCCATATCGCCCCTGAAGCCGCCGATGGTGGCCCTCTGGCGATCGTCCGTACCGGCGATCACATTCGCCTCGACGTCGAGGGCCGGCGCATCGACCTCGATATCGACCAGGCGGAATTCGATCGCCGCATGCTTGAAGTCGTCAACCGGCCGTCCCCTGCCCCGTCGCGCGGCTATGCCAAGCTCTATCAGGAGCGCGTGCTCCAGGCTGACGAAGGCGCCGATTTCGATTTCCTGCAAAGCGAGGAGATCGACGCGCGATGAGCGCCGCTGATATGGAGGCACCGCTTTGCCTGCCCCGCCGGCCGCTGACGCGGCTGCCGCGGGCCGCACTGCCGGAAGGCACGATCGATACGCATTTCCACGTCTTTCGCGCCGGCGCTCGGCTCAATACCCCACGCAGCTACACGCCTGACATTGCGACGATCACCGACTGGATCGAATTCTCCGGCAGCCTTGGCATCGCCAGAGGCGTTTTGGTGCAGCCAAGCGTCTATGGCCTCGACAACAGGGTGCTGCTGGAGGCGCTGGCCGCCTATCCAGATCGTCTGCGCGGCATCGTCGTCATCGATCCCGAAACCGCGGAGACCGAAATCGAGCGGCTCGACCGGCTCGGCGTGCGCGGCGTGCGGATCAACACGCGCAACAAGGGCGGCCTCCCGCTCGCCGCCGCCAGGACATTGGCGGAAAGCATTGCCCCTCTCGGCTGGTCGCTGCAATTGCAGATCAATCCCGAACAACTTCCCGATATCGCGGCAACCCTGTCCGGCATTCGCCTGCCCATCGCCATCGATCATCTCGGCTTCATTCCGCTTGCCACGGAGACGAGATCACGGCATGTCGATGCGCTGAGAAGGCTGATGGACGCGGCTGATACCTATGTCAAAGTCACCGCGCCCTACCGCTTGACGAAGGACATGAACGATCAAGGTTTCGCCGAAGTCGGCCGCGCCCTCGCCGCCACCCACGCAGAAAGGCTGCTCTGGGGCAGCGACTGGCCGCACACCGAATTGTGGGACGGCATGCCCGATGACGCCGAGCTGATCGAGACCATGCAAGCCGCCATCGACGATCCCGCGATGGCCGAAAAGATTTTTGTTCGAAATGCCGAAGCGCTGTTCTTCGGCCGCTGACTTGGAGAGTAGGAATGGCCAGACTGACCGAAGATGCCAAGGGCGTCTATGTGATTGCCGTAACCCCCTTCACCGATGACGGCGCGCTCGATCTCGCCAGTATCGACAGCATGGTCGATTTCTACGAGGGTGCCGGCGTCACCGGCCTGACGGTGCTTGGCCAGCTCGGCGAGGCTCCGAAGCTGACCGCCGAGGAATCGCGGACAGTCGTCGAACGGGTGCTGAAGCGCCTCGACGGGCGTCTTCCCGTCGTCGTCGGCGTTTCGGCGCCAGGGCTTGCGCCGATGAGCGAACTCGCCGAAGCCGTCATGGGTGAGGGTGCGGCCGGCGTCATGGTCGCGCCGCCCTGGACCGTCAAGACCGACGATCAGGCTTTCGCCTTCTACCAGTCGGTCGGCGAGGCCCTGGGCGATACGCCCTTCGTGCTGCAAGACTATCCGCTCACAACCAATGTGACGATTGCGCCCAAGGTCATCGAGCGCATCGTCAACGAGGTGCCGAACTGCGTCATGCTCAAGCACGAGGATTGGCCGGGTCTTTCGAAGATCTCGGCACTTCGCGCCGCCAGCGACAAGGGCGCCATGCGGCGCATCTCGATCCTTTGCGGCAATGGCGGGCTTTTCCTGCCCGAAGAGATGGGCCGTGGCGCCGATGGCGCAATGACCGGCTTTTGTTATCCTGAGATGATGGTGGGCGTCGTCGAGGCCTATGCCGCCGGAAATCCCGATCGCGCCCATGCGATCTTCGATGCCTATCTGCCGCTCGCCCGCTACGAACAGCAGCAGGGCATCGGCCTTGCCTCGCGCAAATACGTGCTTGCCAAGCGCGGCGTGATCAAGTCCGCCACCCTGCGCAAGCCAGGCGCCAAGCTCTCGGCGCTTGATATTGCCGATGTCGAGCGGCTGCTGGCACGTCAGGCCATCCGCCTCAAGGAGATCGGGGCGTGACGCACCGGCGCAAATCCGAAGCCGCTGGATCATCGCTGTGGCGGTGCAGCTCGAGCAGATGGCTATGTCCATCTCGTCCGTGGGGTTGAAACCCGAGCGACTCCCAGAACCTCGCCGCAGCATCGTTTCCCGCATGAACGGTGACGATGCTGCAGCAGGAACGCGCATGGTCGAGCAGAGCCTGGGCAAGCATCCGGCCGATGCCGCGCCCGCGCATTGCAGGACGAATGTAGAAACGCCGCATCCGCAACGCCCCTGACATTACGGAGTCGACGGTCATGCCGCCGATGCCGATGAGCGCATCATCGACATAGGCGCCAAGCAGCCTTTCGCCGTGATGTTCGAACCTGATATCGCCGGCCGACCATTCGTCGATAAGGCGGGCGACATGGCGATAGCCTTCCCGCCGGGCCTCGCTTTCGAGACCTGCCATCTCCTGCGGCAACCGATCGCGGAGCCTGCGGATATCAATTGTCATGGCAATGCCGATGGTTTTAGATTGCAGGAACCGGAATCTCGCGGCGCGGCGCCGCAGCCGGCAGGCCGACCGGCACGAAACTCGCGTCACCATCTCTAGCCATGTCGTGCACTGTATGTTTCTCCAGCGCCTTCGTCACCTCGTTGAGGTCGCCGTCCAGATGTTCGGCCGGAATGAGATTGCCGATGACGAAATCGAAGCGGTCGCCGCGTTTGTTCAGCAGTTCGTGAAAGACAGTCATGTCGCGAAGCTCCGTCGACCATTTCGCCAGCCAGTAGAACAGCCCCGAATTGCGTGCCGTCATATGGATGGGAAGGATCGGCAGATTGTATTTGCGCGCAAGCCCGACGGCCGAGGTCTTCCACGGACGTTCGTTCAGCCGGCCGTTCGCCCAATAGGCGATGCGGCCTGAGGGAAAGAGCACTGTCGCCTTGCCTTCCTTCACCGCATGGTTTGTCAGCTGCAGCGTTTCGCGCGCTTTCAGCTTGCTTTTATGCTCCTCCCGCCATTCGACGGGAATGATCATCTCGGCAAACCGTGGATTGACGCGGATGGCATCGCGATTGGCAAAGAACATCATGTCCGGCCGGCGCGCTTTCAAAAGATCGAACACGGCAACGCCGTCGGCGATGCCGGTCGGATGGTTGCTGACGAGGATGAAGCCGCCGGTATCAGGAATGCGTTCGCCGTTGGTGATGCCGATGTCGAGTTTCAGCATGTCGCTCATATATTCGAACGACTGGAAGCCCGGCATTTTGGCGACCGCATTGGCGAATTCGAGCGCCTTGTTATAGCGCAGCAGTGTGTAGAGGAACGGCCGCATGACCGGCCAGAGCGGATTTTTCACGATCCTCTGGCCGCGTTCGGCAATCAGCGTATCGACGATATGACCGGGCTTTCCCTGTGAAACGAGAGCGATCGCTTCCGCGAGCTGTCCGAAAGCCGTCATGGAATCGCGCCGTGCCATGAAAGATCCTGTTTATGGGGTATAAGCTATCGCAGTAGAATATGATCGAAGGATGACAAAGGCTTGGCCGGCATTAGCAATTCCATAACTGTTCCTGCTCCAAATTGGCGGACTTGAAGGCAAAATCAAGGCCCGCAACGTGAACGAACTGCTTGTTATCGCCGATCAGCGCCTGATGGCGGAACGGGCCGCGTGGCTCGAAAACCTCGCCGGGGAGCGCCGTCTTTCCGAGCACACGCTCGACGCCTACGAGCGCGATACCCGCCAGTTTCTGACCTTTCTGACCGGCCATCTCGCCGGCCCGGCGACGCTCCGCGATATCAGGGAATTGCGCCCCGCCGACTTCCGCGCCTTCCTCGCGGCCCGGCGCAAGCAGGGCTCCGGCGCCCGATCGCTCGGCCGCAATCTCGCCGGTCTTCGCTCGCTGCTGCGCCATCTCGAAAAGAAGGGCCTGGTCAATGCCGCCGGGGCTGCCGCGGTGCGCTCGCCGAAACAGCCGAAATCGCTGCCCAAGCCGTTGTCGGACACCCAGGCGATCACCGTCGTCAGCGATGAGGCCCAGCTCCACGACGAACCCTGGATTGCGGCGCGCGACGCGGCTGTCATGACGCTGCTCTACGGCTGTGGCCTGCGCATCTCCGAAGCACTGGATCTTACTCCCGCCGACCTGCAGAAGCGCGCGACGACTCTGCGCATCACCGGCAAGGGCAACAAGACGCGGCTAGTGCCGCTGCTCTCCGTGGTTTTCGACGCCGTCGAGAAATACCGCACGCTCTGCCCATATCATCTCGAAAGCGGCGAGCCGCTGTTTCGCGGCGCTCGCGGCGGCAAGCTGCAAGCGGCGATCATCCAGCGCACCATGCAGAAGATGCGCAGCGCCTTCGGCCTGCCGGAAACGGCGACACCGCATGCACTGCGCCACTCCTTCGCCACCCATCTGCTTGCCGGCGGCGGTGATCTGCGCACCATCCAGGAATTGCTCGGCCATGCCAGCCTTTCCACAACACAGGTCTATACCGGCGTCGATGCATCGCGGCTGCTCGAGGTGTATGATCGGGCCCATCCGCGAGCGTAATGGATGTCGCCCAAAAGTGCGCAGCGGTTTTGGGGCAACGACATGCATAAACGATAGGCTTAAAGCGCATCGCATGGATGCGATTGAATGTGAGGCGCTTTAAGCTCTCGTTAAGGCCTTCTCTTAAAGGAATATGCGCAAGCCGGGCGTAGAGCATGAAATGCACAAGGCATGTAATCGGAACACCCATCATGACCACATCAATCGGCCGCCGGACGTCTTACCTCGCAGTGCCGGCCAATCTGTTGCTCTGGCTAATCGCGGCCTTTCACATGCTGCTTCTTGCCGCCCTGTTTGCCGCCTTCCTGACGGCAAGACCGGCAGCGGCCGAAGATGTCGCCTGCACCGGCCGCAACCTGATGGTCGAGCTGCAGCAGAACGACCCTGCCCGCTATGCCGAGGCGCTCAAGGAAGCTGACGCCACGCCGAACGGCAAGGGCATCTTCTGGAAGATCGAGAAGCCGGGACTTGCACCCTCGTGGCTGCTCGGCAGCATGCATGTCACCGATCCGCGCGTGCTGGCCCTGCCGCCGCGCGCCCAGGCAGCCCACGATGCCGCCGACACGATCATCATCGAATCCGACGAGATCCTCGATGAGCGGAAAGCGACCGCCGCCCTGCTTGCAAAGCCGGAACTGACGATGTTCACCGACGGCACGACGATCGACAAGCTGCTTTCTCCCGAGGACTACAAGCGTCTCGAAACCGGCCTCAAGCAGCGCGGTATCCCGATCAGCGCCGTTTCCCGGATGCGGCCCTGGATGATTTCCAGCGCCGTCGCCCTGCCGGCCTGCGAAATCGCCCGCAAGGCAAAAGGCGCGCAGTTCCTCGACCAGAAGATCGCCACCGATGCCATTGCTCAGGGCAAACAGGTCAAGGGGCTGGAAACCCTTGCCGAGCAGATCCAGGCCATGGCCGATCTGCCGGTCGAATTCCATCTGAAATCGCTGATCGAGACGCTGGAACTCGGCGACAAGATGAGCGACGTCGTCGAGACGATGACCGACCTCTACCTCTCCGGCGACATCGGCATGACCATGCCGATGCTGAAAACCGTGACACCGGAGGAGGAAGGCGAAAACAGCGATTATGCCGCCTTCGAGCAGCGTGTCATCCTTGACCGCAATAAGGTGATGGCCGAGCGCGCAGCGCCCATCCTAGACAGCGGCAACGTCTTCATGGCCGTCGGGGCCCTGCATCTGCCCGGCAAGGACGGCGTCATCGAACTGCTGCGCCAGCAGGGCTTCACCGTGACAGCTGTAAATTAAGCCTTCAGTGCCAAGATTGACGGATCGGACATGCTTGGCAAAGTCGGCCTTGTGCACCGGATGGGCGGCGTGAAAACAAGCTCTGGTTCGGGAAGCGAATTAATTTCGCCGGAGATGGAAACTATAAATCGGCCCAACTTTTTGCCGCCGCCGCGGAAGCACAAATTGAAAGCTATTCGCAGTTTACGAATGGTCGCGATTCTTGCCGCTTCCAGTATCCCATGCATCGCCACCGCCACCCAGAGTAATCGATTTCCGCTGGGGAAATATTGCGGGGAGCTCCTGTCGAACGGCATCATGGCAGAGGCGCAGACAACGTTCGGTCCGAGTGTCACAGACGGCAAGATAAGCGGAAGCTACGTATTCTTCGAGGAAGGGCAGACTGTCACGGGCTTGCTGGCTGAGCCGAGCGACGACGGTGATGGAAATGATTTAACGCGCAATCTCGTTTGGCAAGACAAGTATGGCCACGGGAATCTGGTTATAACCTTCACATCGGATTTCTCCGAATTCCAAGGAAACTGGAGTGACGGAGGGAAGGCGTCTTTTCCATGGAACGGGATGCGTTGCGAACCAACTATAAGCTAAATCAAACTCCCATTTGTGCCACCTCATCGATTAACGGGCCAAGGCGCATGTGATCGCTTATGCCGGCGGTCAGCCGAGCGTCATGCGGCGCAGAACATTGCTTTTCCAATAGAACTGATGGACGAGGGCGCCGGCGACATGCGCCGCGATCAGCGCCCAGAGAATGATTTTCAGCACATCCGCGTGGAACGAACCGGCGGGATCGATACCGAAATAGTAGGCGGCGATGCCGGAAAGCGGCATCGCGAAGATCAGGATGTAAAGGCCGGCATGGGCAAGCCTCGCTGCAAGACGGAAGATCACCGGCTCCTGCGCGATCTCATCCGGAACGCCCTTGGTAAAACGCAGCCCGAGCCTGAGGACGGCAAGCAGCAGGATGGCGATGCCGACATAGGCATGGATATTCGCCGATGAAATCTGCTCCGGCGTTGGCACCTGGCCCCTGCGCATCAGCCGATGCCAGATATTCATGCCATCGGGAAACAGCAGGTTGAAGAAGATCAGCAGCGCCACGGCCCAATGAAGAAAACGCTGGCTCAGGCTGTAACTCATGATGGACGGCTGCTGCATTTCTGTACCTTCGCGGATGCTGAACTCAACGATACGCAACAATTAAAACAGCCGCCTGCCTTCCGGCAAGCGGCTGTATGCTTTGTTACGAATATGTAAGGTTACATATGGATCGGCTTGAAGAAGGTTGCGAGCGCAGCCTCTTTCACCGCTTCCGACATTGTGGGATGCGCGTGGCAGGTCCGGCCGAGATCTTCCGACGAACCGCCGAACTCCATCAGCACGGCGATCTCGTGGATCATCTCGCCGGCGCCGAAGCCGACGATATGGCCGCCGAGCACCCGGTCGGTTTCCTTGTCGGCAAGGATTTTGACGAAGCCGTCCGTTGCCAGCATCGCGCGCGCCCGGCCGTTCGCCGTGAAGGGAAACTTGCCGACCTTGTAGGCGACGCCTGCCGCCTTCAGCTCTTCCTCGGTCTTGCCGACGGAAGCGATTTCCGGCTGGGTATAGACGACGCTCGGAATGACCTCGTAGTTCACATGGCCATGTTGACCGGCGAGGATTTCGGCAAGCGCCACGCCCTCGTCTTCCGCCTTGTGCGCCAGCATCGGACCCTTGACCACATCGCCGATCGCATAGATGCCGGCGACATTGGTCTTGAAGTGACCGTCGATCTCGACACGACCGCGATTGTCGAGCGTCACACCGGCTTCTTCGAGGCCGAGGCCCGCCGTATAGGGCTTGCGGCCGGTGGCGATCAGCACGACTTCGGCGTCGAGCGTCACCTTGTCGCCGCCCTTGACGGGCTCGAAAGTGACCTTGGCGCCCTTGTCGCCCTTTTCGACGCCGGTAACCTTGGCGCTGAGATTGAAATCGATGCCCTGCTTGGCCAGCATGCGCTGGAATTGCTTGGAGACTTCACCGTCCATGCCGCCAAGGATGGTGTCGAGATATTCGACGACGGTGACTTTGGCGCCGAGGCGCGACCAGACGGAACCGAGCTCGAGCCCGATGACGCCGCCGCCGACGACGATCAGCGTTTCCGGCACCTTCTCCAGCGCGATGCCGCCGGTGGACGAGATGATGGTCTTTTCATCGATTTCGACCTGGACGCCGGGAATGCCGGCGACATCGGAGCCGGTGGCGATGACGATGTTCTTGCCTTCGATCTCCTGCACCTTGCCATCTTCGGCGATGACGGAGACCTTACCGGCCGAGACGATCTTGCCGGTGCCCTGGAAGGTATCGATCTTGTTCTTCTTGAAGAGGAAGGCGACGCCGTCGACATTCGACTTCACCGTCGCATCCTTGTGGGCCATCATATTGCCGAGATTGAGCGTCGGCGCCGGGACATCGATACCGAGCGCGCTCATCCCGTGGCCGGCCTGATGGAACATTTCGGAGGCATGCAGCAGCGCCTTCGACGGAATGCAGCCGACGTTTAGGCAGGTGCCGCCATAGGTCGCCCGCTTTTCAATGACGGCGACCTTGAGGCCAAGCTGGGCCGCCTTGACGGCGCAGACATAGCCGCCCGGGCCGGTTCCGATAATGATCACATCGTAGGACATTGCTTCTTTCCCTTTGATTTTTCGTTTAATCGGCCGCGCGCGATATCTGGCCGTGGAATTCGAGAATGTATTGCAGGCTGTTTTTCGCCCTGTCGTTCTAGCGGCCGCCGCTCACATTGAGGATCGCGCCGGTGATATAGGAAGCCGAAGGTGACAGAAGATAGAGGACCGCATCCGCCACCTCCGCGGGCGTGCCCGCGCGCTGCATCGGGATCGACGGCGCCAGTTCCCGCGGCCGATCCGGCAGGCCGCCGGAGGCATGAAGGTCGGTTTCGATGACGCCGGGCCTTATCGCATTCACGCGGATACCCTCGGCTGCGACCTCGCGCGCCAGCCCGACGGTGAAGGTGTCGATCGCCGCCTTCGAGGCGGCATAATCGACATACTGCGTCGCCGAACCGAGGATCGCCGCCATCGACGAGATGTTGACGATCGCCCCGCCCTGCCCGCCTTGCCGGCTCGACATGCGACGTATGGCCTCTGCGGCGCAGAGTATCGAGCCTGTCACATTGACGCGCAGCATGCGCTCGATCCGCTCCGCCGACATCTCGTCGACGCGCTGGGGATAATCGACGATGCCGGCATTGTTGACGAGCCCGTCGAGCCGGCCGAAATGCCGGTCGACCGTCGTAAACATCGAGACGATATCCGCAGCCTTGCCGACATCCCCCTGGATCGCCACGGCCTCGCCGCCATCCTCGACAATCGCAGCCACGACGGCATCCGCGGCTTGACGGTTGGCGGCGTAGTTCACCGCGACACGCCAGCCCTGGCGCGCCGCGAGCCGTGCAGCCGCGGCGCCGATACCCCGGCTTCCGCCGGTAATGAGAACAACAGGTGTATCGCTCATGTCGCACACTCCTTGAATGTCAGCACGTCCCACGGTGCCACCACGGCCTTGCCCTCGCCCCAGGCGCTGGATTCGCGGATGGCGGGACCAAGGCCGGGAAGCACGAGCTTTTCAGCCGCTTCAGCGCCTTCGGGCTGCAGATTGTCCATCTCGCCCTCGGCATCCATGCCATAGACGGCGCCCTGCCAGACCGTGCAGGCATTGAGATCGGCGCCGGTCGCATCACCCTCGGGGCAGTTGAACATCAGGATGCCGATGGCGCGCACCGGATCTCCCGACGGCATGACATAACCTTCCATCACGACAGGTGTCTTCAGCGCGCTGACCTTGAACTGGTTGCTGGCGGCCGCCGATGGAGAATTCAGCGGTGCAAAGCGCAATTCATAGGCACCATCGCGATCGACATAGACAGCCTGCTCCTGCTTGCATGCGGCACCGAAGGTGGAGGCCGGAACGACGAAAAACGCGGCGGCTGCGATTGCAGCCACGCCTTTCCGTCTCGCCGTGATCCTGATCCTTCCGCTCATTGCAGCTTCGGCTCCCTCCGCCCGTCGGCGTTCTCGACAACGCTGAAATCCGTCAGCAGCACCAGCGCACGGCCATCCCTGTCGAGCCCCCAGAAGGCTGGATAGAAACCGTCGCCCCAGCCGCTCCAGAACACCGCAACATTGCCCTTCTTGTCGGCGACCGGCCGGTGCAGCGCATAGATGTCCTTGTTGGCTTCCAGGTCCGACGCCAGCACGTCGTCGTAATAGTTGACGTCGGAATCCGGTTTCTGCGCCTGCACCTGCTTTTCGCGCTCTCCGATCAGATCAAGCGTATCGGCGTCCATGTAACAGCCGAGGCCGGCATCGACGGGATAACCGAAGATCTCGCCGTCCTTCAGCGTCGCCGGGTCCTGCCCGGGCAGGACCGCAAGCTCCCAACGATCCGGCTTGCCCTCGGCAAACCGCATGCTGGCGGCCGCGACGCGCCCGAAGGCCTGGTAGAGCGTTACCGGATACTCGCCAGGCGCAACCGTTCTTGCGAGTGCTGGACGGTCGGGCTGGGCCAGCGGATCGGCCGCAACGATGCGCCCCGATGTCAGCTCCACATTGCCCATATGGATGACGCCGATCGACCGGCCGGAAAGTTCGGCATCGCTGAGCGCCACCAGGTCGAAATTGCTGCTTGCCTTGCCGATATCCCAGCCCGCAGCCGATGCGGCGGCCGGATTATGCGCGGCGGCAGCGCAAAGAAGAAGGCGCGCCGCTCGCATGATCCGGTTCCGCATCGAAAGCGCTCCCTTAGAGATCGAGAACCAGACGTTCCGGATCTTCCAGGCTTTCCTTGACGCGCACGAGGAAGGTGACCGCTTCCTTGCCGTCGACGATGCGGTGATCGTAGGACAGCGCCAGATACATCATCGGACGGATGACCACCTGGCCGCCGATCGCAACCGGCCGCTCCTGGATCTTGTGCATGCCGAGAATGCCGGACTGCGGCGCGTTGAGGATCGGCGAAGACATCAGCGAACCGTAGACGCCGCCATTGGTGATGGTGAAGGTGCCGCCCTGCATGTCGGCCATGGAGAGCGAGCCATCACGGGCTGCCTTGGCAAGACGGCCGAGTTCCTTCTCGATTTCGGCGATCGACATCTGGTCGGCATCGCGGATGACGGGAACGACGAGGCCTTTGTCCGTTCCGACGGCCATACCGACATGGCAGTAGTTCTTGTAGATGACGTCGGTGCCGTCGATTTCGGCGTTGACGGCCGGCAGTTCCTTCAGCGCATGCGTCACCGCCTTGGTGAAGAAGCCCATGAAGCCGAGCTTGACGCCGTGCTTCTTCTCGAAAATGTCCTTGTACTTGTTGCGCAGGTCCATGACCGCCTTCATGTCCACCTCATTGTAGGTGGTCAGCATGGCGGCGGTGTTCTGCGCATCCTTGAGGCGCTTGGCGATCGTCTGGCGCAGGCGCGTCATCTTCACGCGCTCTTCGCGCGAGGCATCCTCGACCGTCGACGGGCCCCGCACGGCGGCAGGCGTTGCCGCGGGGGCGGCCGCCGGAGCGGAAATGCCCTTGGCGACGGCGGCGATGACGTCGCCCTTCAGCACCTGGCCGCGCTTGCCGCTGCCGTCGACCTGATCGGCGGAAAGGTTGTTTTCGGCAAGCATCTTCGAAGCTGCCGGTGCCGGCGGCATGGTGGAGACGGAGGCGCTCGAGGACGACGCAGCAGCGGCGGCAACTGCCGGCTGGGCCGGAGCAGCAGCGGCCGGTTGGGCGGGAGCCGGAGCAGCAGGCGCGGCGGCCGGTGCAGCAGCAGCAGGCACGGCAGCAGCGGCAGCCCCTTCGGCGATCTGGCCGAGCAGCGCGCCGAGGCCGACGGTCTCGCCGGCAGCAACGACGATTTCCGAAAGCGTGCCGGAGGCGGGTGCTGGAACTTCGATGGTCACCTTGTCGGTTTCAAGCTCGAGAATCGGCTCGTCGGCCTTGATGGCGTCGCCGACCTTCTTGAACCAGGTGCCGACGGTTGCCTCGCTGACGGATTCACCGAGAGTTGGAACGCGGATTTCTGTGGCCATTGTTCAGATCCTGATTTCGTGTGTTTTCGTTTATGCGTTTCAGACGGCAGGCGGCCGCGAGATGATCGAGGGCATCGGCAGGATATCGAAGCGGAAACCGAAACCGGAAGCGATGATCGGATCGCCGTCGGCAAGAACCTGCGCCGCCGCCTGATCCTCGACCTCGACGATCGCCATGCCCCAGGCGCCTTCACCCTCGAAGACGGGGCCGACGATGATCGCCGATCCCGCAAGAGCGTTCCGATGCCAGTATTCGGCATGGCGTTTCATCGCCGCCATTTCCTCCCCGGTCCCGTCATGTGGGAAAGTGGCGCGCGGCGGCTGCAATCTCAGAAAGAAATAAGCCATTGCGCCCCCCTTGTTTTAACCGCCCAATGCATCCTCGAGGAATGCGGCGAGCTGCGACAGATGCTTGGACATCAGGCCCGTCGCCGGCGAGGCGGCGGCCGGACGGCCGGTATAGCGGACGCGCTGGTACTTCGCGTCGATATGGGCGAGCACCCATTCGAGGAAGGGGTCGATGAACGACCATGCGCCCATGTTCTTCGGCTCTTCCTGGCACCAGACCATCTCGGCGTTGCGGAAGCGCGACAGCTCGTTGATCAGCGCCTTTGCCGGGAACGGATAGAGCTGTTCGACACGTAAGAGATAGACGTCGTCGATACCGCGCTTTTCACGCTCTTCGAGAAGATCGTAATAGACCTTGCCGGAGCACATGACGACGCGGCGGATCTTGTTGTCCTTCTGCAGCTTGATCGGGCCGTCCTTGATCACCTCGGCATCGTCCCAGAGCAGGCGATGGAAGGCAGACTCGCCGGCCATTTCGGCAAGCGTCGAGACCGCCCGCTTGTGGCGCAGCAGCGACTTCGGCGTCATCAGGATCAGCGGCTTGCGGAAGTCACGCTTCAGCTGCCGGCGCAGGATATGGAAGTAGTTCGCCGGCGTCGTGACGTTGGCGACCTGCATGTTGTCTTCCGCACAAAGCTGCAGGAAACGCTCGAGGCGGGCCGAGGAGTGTTCGGGACCCTGACCTTCATAGCCGTGCGGCAGCAGGCAGACGAGGCCGGACATGCGCAGCCACTTGCGTTCGCCCGACGAGATGAACTGGTCGAAGACCACCTGCGCGCCGTTAGCGAAATCGCCGAACTGCGCTTCCCAGAGCGTCAGCGCATTCGGGCGGGCGAGCGAATAGCCATATTCGAAACCGAGCACGGCCTCTTCCGAAAGCATCGAATTGATGACTTCGTAGCGCCCCTGCGTCGGTGAAAGATTGGCGAGCGGGATGTAGCGCTCTTCGGTTTCCTGATCGTAGAGAACCGAGTGGCGCTGCGAGAAGGTGCCGCGCTCGCAATCCTGGCCGGACAGACGGATCTTGCTGCCTTCGACGCAGAGCGCGCCGAAGGAGAGCGCTTCGGCCATCGCCCAGTCGATACCCTCGCCGGTGGCGATCATGTTGGCGCGGTTTTCCATGAAGCGCTGGATCGTCCGGTGCGCGTTGAAGCCCGCCGGGATCTCAGAGAGCTTACGGCCGATCTCCTTCAGCGTCTTCATCGGCACTGCGGTCTTGCCGCGGCGCTGCTCGTCGGCATTGTCGGCCGTGCGCAGGCCCGACCACTCGCCGTCCAGCCAGTCGGCCTTGTTCGGCTTGTACTGCTGGCCGGCCTCGAATTCCTGTTCGAGATGGAGGCGCCAGTCGGCCTTCATCTTCTCGACTTCACCTTCGGTGAGCAGGCCCTCGGCGACGAGACGGGCCGCATAGAGCTGCAGCACGGTTTTGTGGGCGCGGATCACCTTGTACATCTTCGGCTGCGTGAAGGACGGTTCGTCGCCTTCATTGTGGCCGTAGCGGCGGTAGCAGAACAGGTCGAGCACCACAGGCTTGTGGAACTTCATGCGGAATTCGGTGGCGATCTTCGCCCCATAGACCACTGCTTCCGGATCGTCGCCGTTGACGTGCAGGATCGGCGCCTCGATCATCTTGGCGACGTCGGACGGATAAGGCGACGAGCGCGAGAAGGCCGGGTTGGTCGTGAAGCCGATCTGGTTGTTGATGATAACATGCATGGTGCCGGCGACGCGGTGACCGCGCAGACCGGAAAGGCCGAGGATTTCGGCAATGACACCCTGGCCGGCAAAGGCCGCATCGCCATGGATCAGCAGCGGCAGCACCTTGGCGCGCTCGGAAAGCGGGATGATGTCGCCTTCCCAGACGGTGGCGTTCATGTCCTGCTTGGCGCGGACCTTGCCCATGACGACGGGATCGACGATTTCGAGATGCGACGGGTTCGCCGTCAGCGAAACGTGGATCTTGTTGCCGTCGAATTCGCGGTCGGAGGAGGCACCGAGATGGTACTTGACGTCGCCTGAGCCCTCGACCTCGTCGGGAGCGGCCGAGCCGCCCTTGAATTCATGGAAGATCGCCCGGTGCGGCTTGCCCATGACCTGAGAGAGCACGTTCAGGCGGCCGCGATGGGCCATGCCGAACACGGCTTCCTTGAGGCCGAGATGGCCGCCCCGCTTGAGGATCTGCTCCAGCGCCGGGATCAGCGATTCGCCGCCGTCGAGGCCGAAACGCTTCGTGCCCTTGAACTTGACGTCGAGGAATTGTTCGTAGCCTTCGGCTTCGACGAGCTTGGCAAGGATCGCCTTTTTGCCTTCCGGCGTGAAGGCCACACCCTTGTCCGGTCCTTCGATGCGCTCCTGAATCCAGGCCTTTTCTTCCGGATTGGAGATATGCATAAATTCGACGCCGAGCGTCGAGCAATAGGTGCGCTCGAGGATTTCGATCATCTCGCGGATGGTCGCGTATTCCAAGCCGAGCACGTTGTCGATGAAGATCTTGCGATCGTAATCTGCGGCCGTGAAACCGTAATTCTCCGCCGACAGCTCGTGATAGTCGTCGACGGGAGCGGCGATGCCGAGCGGGTCGAGCTTGGCATGCAGGTGGCCGCGCATGCGGTAGGCGCGGATCATCATGATGGCGCGCACGGAATCGCGCGTCGCCTGCAGCACCTCGGTGCTGTCGGCAGGCTTGCCCTGAGCTTCGGCCTTGGCCTTGACCTTGGTCTCGATCACCTTCTCGACGATGCCCCAGTCGCCATCGAGAGCCGATACCAGATCGCCGCTTGCCTGAAGCGGCCAGTTCTTCTTGCGCCAGGAAGCGCCCTTGGCCGCTCTCTTCACATCGCTGGGATCCTCCTCCAGCGCCTTGAAAAAGGACCGCCACTGATCGTCGACCGATGCCGGATCTTCTTCGTACCGCGCATAGAGCTGCTCGATATAGGCAGCGTTGGCGCCATCCAGAAACGAGGTGATCTGAAACTGCTCGTTGGCTTCTTGCCGTGCCATCGTGATATGCGGACGCTTCCGTCCGCCTCCTGACTTTGATGAATTTGCCGGCTTGACGGCCGGCTGCCGCATTCCGATTGCCGCCTGTCCGCGGCGCATCTGCTGGTCTCGTGTCGTCGAGGCCGGGCGGAAGGCGCAGATGCCGTTCCTCCGCCCGGTCTATATAGGTGGCTTAGCCCTTGAGGACTTCAACCAGCGTCTTGCCGAGACGGGCCGGAGAGGGCGATACCTTGATGCCCGCCGATTCCATCGCCGCGATCTTCGATTCCGCATCGCCCTTGCCGCCGGAAACCACTGCGCCGGCATGGCCCATGGTGCGACCCTTCGGCGCCGTACGGCCGGCAATGAAGCCAGCCATCGGCTTCTTGCGGCCCTTCTTGGCTTCGTCCTTGAGGAACTGGGCCGCGTCTTCTTCAGCCGCACCACCGATTTCGCCGATCATGATGATCGACTGGGTGGCTTCGTCGGCCAGGAACATTTCCAGGACGTCGATGAACTCGGTGCCCTTGACCGGGTCGCCGCCGATGCCAACGGCCGTCGTCTGGCCGAGACCTTCATTGGAGGTCTGGAACACGGCTTCATAGGTCAGCGTGCCCGAGCGGGAAACGATACCGACCGAACCCTTGCGGAAGATCGAGCCCGGCATGATGCCGATCTTGCATTCTTCCGGCGTCAGGATACCCGGGCAGTTCGGACCGAGCAGGCGCGACTTGGAGCGATCGAGGCGAGCCTTGACCCGCACCATGTCCATGACCGGAATGCCTTCGGTGATGCAGGTAATGAACGGGATCTCGGCGTCGATCGCCTCGATGATCGCGTCGGCGGCTCCTGCCGGCGGAACATAGATGACGGTCGCGTTGGCGCCGGTCTTTTCCTTGCCCTCGGCAACGGTTGCGAAGATCGGCAGGCTTTCGCCCTTCGCGCCGGTCCAGGTTTCGCCACCCTTCTTCGGGTGGATACCACCGACCATCTGGGTGCCGTAGTAAGCGAGCGCCTGTTCGGTGTGGAACGTGCCGGTCTTGCCGGTTAGGCCCTGAACGAGAACCTTGGTGTCTTTGTTGACGAGAATGGACATGCGAGGCCTTTGTTTAGGAGAGGTTGGAAGACGTGGGGGACGCACGACGATAGACGCCGCTGACGACCTCCTGCCAAGTATCGCTGCCTGCAGGCGAAAAGCTGACGCCCATCCGGTAGCAGTCTTCATTTTCAAATGTGAATACGGTGCGCTGGCTGCCGCGCGGCGAAGTCTTCATCAGCACAAGCTCATTGCCGTTCCACTCGCCGGACGCCGGCACGGGCGGCGCAAAACCTGCGGTGTCGAACTGGTAGAGCTTGTAGGTCTTGTCCGAAGCATCGAAGCCGAAAACATTTCGCGCCTCGAACGAAACAGCACCATCGCGCGTCTGGCGATAGCGCTGCTCGAGGAAGAACCCGCCGAACAACGCCTCGCCGGAAAACTCAGCACTGGCCTTGCCTTCACTCGTCCACGCCGACGCCGCGACACGCTCATCCCCTTCCCACACGCCGGCGAAGGCGTTGAGGCGGAAATGAGCAGCGGAGGGCGTGGACTGGAAGGCCATGATCGTTCTCAGCCGTTGATCGCCGCGACGATCTTCTTGGCCGCATCGTCCAAGTCGTCGGCCGCCGTGATCGCCAGACCCGACTCGTTCAGGATCTTCTTGCCGAGCTCGACATTGGTGCCTTCAAGGCGCACGACGAGCGGAACCTTGAGACCGACTTCCTTGACCGCAGCAATGACGCCCTCGGCAATGACATCGCACTTCATGATGCCGCCGAAGATGTTGACGAGAATGCCCTCGACCTTGGGGTCTGCGGTGATGATCTTGAAAGCCGCAGCAACCTTCTCCTTGCCGGCGCCGCCGCCGACGTCACAGAAGTTGGCCGGCTCCTTGCCGTAGAGCTTGATGATGTCCATCGTCGCCATGGCAAGGCCTGCGCCGTTGACCATGCAGCCGATATTGCCGTCGAGCGCGACATAGGCGAGGTCCCACTTCGAGGCCTCGATTTCCTTGGCGTCTTCTTCGGTCTCGTCGCGCAACGTCTTGACGTCGTCGTGACGGAAGAGCGCATTGCCATCGAAAGACATCTTGGCATCGAGGACGCGCAGGTGGCCATCCTTCATGACGATCAGCGGATTGACCTCCAGCAGAGCCATGTCCTTCTCGCCGAAGGCCTTGTAGAGCGTCGGGAAAAGCGTCTTGGCGTCTTCAGCAGCAGCACCATCGAGCTGAAGAGCCTTGGAGATTGCAACAACGTCGGCAGCCGTCACGCCGGCTTCCGGATCGATGGCGATCGTGTGGATCTTCTCGGGCGTGTCGTGGGCGACGGCCTCGATGTCCATGCCACCTTCGGTCGATACGACGAAGGCCACGCGACCGACCGAGCGGTCGACAAGGATCGAGCAATAGAGTTCGCGAGCAATGTCGGCGCCGTCTTCGATATACAGACGGTTGACCTGCTTGCCGGCTTCGCCGGTCTGGGCGGTCACCAGCGTGTTGCCGAGCATTTCCTTGGCGTGGGAAACGACTTCCTCGATCGACTTGGCGAGGCGAACGCCACCCTTCGCGTCAGGGCCGAGCTCCTTGAACTTGCCCTTGCCGCGGCCGCCGGCATGGATCTGGCTCTTGACCACGTAAAGCGGACCGGGAAGCGACTTGGCGGCAGCCTCGGCTTCTTCAACCTTGAGAATAGCCACACCTTCGGCAACCGGCGCGCCATAGCCCTTCAGCAGAGCCTTGGCCTGATATTCATGGATGTTCATGGGTGTATCCCTGTTTCGATTACTTCAGCCCGTCGACTACTTGAGGGCCGGCGCGATGTTGATGCAGGCTTCGCAGAGACCGGCGACAGCGCCGACGGACTTGTCGAAGGCTTCCTTCTCGGTCTTGTTGAGATCGATCTCGATGATGCGCTCGACGCCGCCAGCACCGATGACGGTGGGAACGCCGACATACATGTCCTTGACGCCGTACTGACCGGAAAGGTGGGCAGCGCAAGGCAGAACGCGCTTCTTGTCCTTGAGGTAGGATTCGGCCATCTCGATCGCCGAGGCGGCCGGCGCGTAATAGGCCGAACCGGTCTTCAGCAGGCCGACGATTTCGGCGCCGCCGTCACGGGTGCGCTGGATGATCTCTTCGAGGCGCTCCTTGGTGACCCAGCCCATGGTGACGAGATCGGTGAGCGGAATGCCGCCGACCGTCGAGTAGCGGGCGAGCGGCACCATCGTGTCGCCGTGGCCACCGAGAACGAAGGCTGTGACGTCCTGGACGGACACGTTGAATTCTTTGGCGAGGAAAAGGCGGAAGCGCGAGGAGTCAAGAACGCCGGCCATACCGACGACCTTGTTGGCCGGAAGACCGGAAAACTTCTGCAGCGCCCAGACCATGGCGTCGAGCGGGTTGGTGATGCAGATCACGAAGGCGTTCGGCGCATACTTCTTGATGCCGGCGCCAACCTGCTCCATGACCTTGAGGTTGATGCCGAGAAGATCGTCGCGGCTCATGCCGGGCTTGCGGGCGACGCCTGCCGTGACGATGCACACGTCAGCGCCTTCGATCGCGGAATAGTCGCTGGCACCAGTCAGATTGACATCGAAGCCTTCGACCGGCGATGACTGGGAGATATCGAGACCTTTGCCCTGGGGAATGCCGTCCGCGATGTCGAAGAGAACGATGTCGCCCAGTTCCTTCAGGCCGGCGAGGTGCGCCAGCGTGCCACCAATCATGCCAGAACCAATGAGTGCGATCTTGTTACGCGCCATTTTCGCTGTTTCCTTTGCGATCAAATTCGTCGAACGGTCGCGCAAGGCACCGCCCAATGACGCAATCGCATAGACCCAAAGCCAAAAAATGGCAATTCATTATTTTTGATGCAGCGTTTTCAATCGTTTAGATACAAAAATTCTTACGTAAACGTAAGACATTCTGTCACTGAATTGTTACTCTGCGGCGCGTTTCTCATGGTGCAGCGCAAGATATTCCGCACTGCGCATCTCGAACAGGCGCGATGCCGTGCGGTCGAATTCGAAGCCCTCGGTGCCCCGGCGGTGCAGCAGCAGTTCCTCCGGCATGGCCGCCGCGGAAATGTAAAGCCGCACGGCATGATCGTAGAACGTATCGACCAGAATGATGAATCGCTTGATCTGGTTCCGCTTTTCCGGCCCGAGCAATGGAATGTGATCGACGAAGACCGTATCGAAGCGTTCGGCGATGGCCAGGAAGTCGACCGCCCCGAGCGGCTTGTCGCAGAGATCGGCGAAAGAGAACCGCGCCATGCGGTCGACGGCGAGCGGCACATGGATGTGGCGCCCCTTCATCGGGATATCCAGCGGCTGCGCCTTGCGCCCATGCAGCGCCTGCGTCCAGGACGCATCCATCGCCATGTCGTTATGCTCGTTGATCGGCACCAGGTAGACCGGCTGGCTGCTCAGCTTCTCCATCCGGTAGTCGGTCGACGAATCCAGGGTAACGACATCGACATGCTGCTTGAGCAAGGCAACGAAGGGCAGGAAGAGGCCGCGATTGAGACCATCCGCGTAGAGATTGTCGGGCTCGACGTTCGAGGTCGCGACCAGCACGCATCCGCGCGCGAAAAGCTCGGAGAACAGCCGCGACAGGATCATCGCATCGGCGATGTCGGTGACCGTGAACTCGTCGAAGCAAAGCAGTTCTGCCTCGTCGTAAAGCGCTGCGGCGACCGGCGGCATCGGATCTGCCTGCCTCGTCTCACCGTTCTTGAGCTTCAGCCGGTGCGCGGCGATGCGGTTGTGCACATCCGCCATGAATTCGTGGAAATGCGCCCGCCGTTTCTTCCTGCACGGCGCCATCGCGAAGAACATGTCCATCAGCATGGTCTTGCCGCGCCCGACGCTGCCGTGGATATAAAGCCCCTTGATGCCGTCGGCCGATTTCTTCTTGGCGGCAAACAGCCAGCCGAGCGCGCTCGACTTTGCCGCCGGCCGCCGCTGCTTCAGACCGGCGAGCACCCGGTCGAGGCTCTTTGACACGTCCAATTGGGCAGAATCGGCCTGAAGGGCGCCCGATGCGGTCAGCGCTTTAAGCTGTTCGCAGACGCTGAGCGCATAATCCGGCATTGGTTGCATGAGGGCATATCCGCCTGTCAGTCAACGGCGGAGACCCGCCGGAACATTTACCGGCTGAGACTGATCGACTGGCCTGTGCTCGTCTGTCCCTGGAAGCGGTTGTCGGCCGTCTTGTAGACGCTGCCGAGCTGGTTGCCCGAGCGGTCCTTGAGCAGCACCTGCTTGCCGGCGACCTCCCAGGAGCCCATCGCCGTCAGCTCGCCGACACAGCCACGCGTTCCGCCGCGCGAACCGCTGCCGAGATTGGTGAGCGTTAGGAACATGTCGCAGCTACCGTTGACGCGCCAGCTTCCGACCATCGATTCCTTGGTGATATCGAGCGCATTCGCGGCCATTGCACCAGGCTCAGCGCCCGGCATCGGCGCCGTCGTCGTCGGCGCGGCCGGAAACTGCGAGCCGCCGGTCGGCGGTGGAAGCTGCCCGCCCTGCACCGAGGGCACCGGCTGCGCCGTCAACGGCGCCGGACCGGCACTGGCGTTGGAGCTGTAATCATATGCCGTACGCTGACAACCGGCTAGCGACAGAACCACCACCAGACCTGTCATCGCATATCGCAACTGCATCATCATACTCCTGAATTCGGCTATCGCCGTAAAGAAACGGGCGTGAGACAAGTCCGATTATCGTAATTCGATTTGGTTAATCAAGTCGTGCTGCATAAATTGCCCGTGACAACAACTAACCGAAAAACGACACAGTTCAACTGTCCCGCTGCAAAACTTCCTGCACATAGAATTTGTCAGCAAGGTGTTGCGCGCGTTCATCTCTGTCAGGATCCCTGTCGAACTCGCGCAATGTCTCGGAATAGCGCTCAGGTGCATCCTGCAGAAGGATTACACCGGGCCGACGTGACATAGGTGACGGCTTCGGGATCGAAGCCGTCGATTCCGCCATCGGAATGCATGCTGATCAAACCCGGCGCTCGACCATCATCTTCTTGATTTCGGCGATCGCCTTGGCCGGGTTGAGGCCCTTCGGGCAGGTCTGCGCACAGTTCATGATCGTGTGGCAGCGATAGAGGCGGAATGGATCCTCGAGATTGTCGAGGCGCTCGCCGGTCGCCTCGTCTCTGGAATCGATCAGCCAGCGATAGGCCTGCAGCAGAACGGCCGGACCGAGATAGCGGTCGCCGTTCCACCAGTAGCTCGGACAGGAGGTCGAGCAGCAGGCACAGAGGATGCATTCATAGAGGCCGTCGAGCTTCTGCCGGTCCTCATGGCTCTGCTTCCATTCCTTGGCCGGCGCCGGCGACACCGTCTTCAGCCATGGCTCGATCGAACGATGCTGGGCATAGAAGTTGGTGAGGTCGGGAACCAGATCCTTGACGACGGGCAGATGCGGTAGCGGATAGATCTTCACCGCGCCCTTGATATCGTCGAGGCCCTTGGTGCAGGCGAGCGTGTTCGTGCCGTCGATATTCATCGCGCAGGAGCCGCAGATGCCCTCACGACAGGAACGGCGCAGCGTCAGCGTCGGGTCGATCTTGTTCTTGATGTAGAGCAGACCGTCGAGCACCATCGGCCCGCAGTCGTCGACATCGATATAGAAGGTATCGATAGAAGGGTTCTGACCGTCATCCGGGCTCCAGCGGTAGACGCGGAATTCGCGGGTGTTCTTGGCACCCGCCGGCTTCGGCCAGACCTTGCCTTCGCGCATCTGAGAATTCTTAGGGAGAGCGAGTTCAACCATGTCCGGTTCCTCTTGAGATCAGTACACGCGAGCCTTCGGCTCGATCTTGTGCGGATCGATGCCTTCGGCAATGAGTTCGGTATGGACCGGCCGGTAGTCGAGCTTGACCTCGCCCGCCTCGTTCACCCAGGCGAGCGTGTGTTTGCGCCAGTTGACGTCGTCGCGGCCGGCGAATGCACCCTCGGTATAGTCTTCGCGGGCATGCGAACCGCGGCTCTCCTTGCGGGCCTCGGCGCCGTAGATCGTCGTGATGGCGTTGGCCATCAGGTTCTGCAGCTCAAGCGTTTCCACAAGGTCGGAGTTCCAGATCATCGAACGGTCGGTGACCTTGATGTCCTTCATCTCGCCCCAGATTGCCGAGATGCGCTGGCAGCCCGATTCCAGCGATTCCTGCGTGCGGAAGACGGCGGCGTCTTCCTGCATGGCGCGCTGCATCTTCTCGCGCAGTTCCGCCGTCGGCGTGCCGCCGCGGGCATGACGCAGACCGTCGAAGCGGTCCATGATCTTGTCGCAGGCTGCGACATTGAGATGCGGGATCGGCGCGGCGCGGTCGATCACCTCGCCGGCGCGGATCGCAGCGGCGCGGCCGAAGACCACGAGGTCGATCAGCGAATTGGAGCCGAGGCGGTTGGCGCCGTGCACCGAGGCGCAGCCGGCTTCACCCACAGCCATCAGGCCGGGAATGATCCGTTCCGGATTGGCACCGTCGGCGTTCAGCACTTCGCCCCAATAATTCGTGGGAATGCCGCCCATATTGTAGTGAACGGTCGGCAGAACCGGGATCGGCTCGCGCGTGACGTCGACGCCGGCGAAGATCTTGGCGCTCTCGGAAATCCCCGGCAGGCGTTCATGAAGAACGGCCGGATCGAGGTGGTCGAGATGCAGGAAGATGTGGTCCTTCGCCTTGCCGACACCGCGGCCTTCGCGGATTTCCAGCGTCATGCAGCGCGAAACGACGTCGCGCGAGGCAAGGTCCTTGGCCGAAGGCGCGTAACGCTCCATGAAGCGCTCGCCCTCGGAGTTGACGAGGTAACCGCCTTCACCGCGCGCGCCTTCGGTGATCAGACAGCCCGAACCGTAGATGCCGGTCGGGTGGAACTGAACGAATTCCATGTCCTGCAGTGGCAAGCCGGCGCGCGCCACCATGCCGCCGCCGTCGCCGGTGCAGGTATGGGCTGATGTTGCCGAGAAATAGGCGCGGCCGTAGCCGCCGGTCGCCAGCACCACCATCTTGGCGGCGAAGCGATGGATCGTGCCGTCATCGAGGCACCAGGCGACGACGCCGGTGCAGCGGCTGCCGTCTTCCGACATGATCAGGTCAAGCGCGAAGTACTCGATGAAGAATTCGGCATTGTTGCGCAGCGACTGGCCGTAGAGCGTATGCAGGATGGCGTGACCGGTACGGTCGGCAACGGCGCAGGTGCGCTGTACCGGCGGGCCTTCGCCGTAATTCTGCATGTGGCCGCCGAACGGGCGCTGATAGATCTTGCCTTCTTCGTTGCGCGAGAACGGCACGCCGTAATGCTCGAGCTCATAGACCGCCTTCGGCGCTTCCATGGTGAGATACTGCATGGCGTCGACGTCGCCGAGCCAGTCGGAACCCTTGACGGTGTCGTAGAGGTGCCACTGCCAGCTATCCGGCGTCATATTGCGCAGCGAGGCGGCGATGCCACCCTGGGCCGCGACCGTATGCGACCGGGTCGGGAATACCTTGGTGATGCAGGCCGTGCGGAAACCCTGCTCGGCCATGCCGAGCGTGGCGCGCAGCCCGGCGCCACCGGCGCCGACGACGATCACGTCGTAGGAGTGATCGACATACTTGTAGGCCTTGCCATTCTGGGCGGGTGAAGTCGGTGCCATATCAGCTTATCCTACGAATGCGATTTTCAGAATGGCGAAGAGACAGAGGCTGGCGATCAGGATCGCAAAGAACGTGTTCAGCATCAGGAGAACGATCTTGCCGAACTCGCCATGCACGTAATCCTCGATGATGACCTGCATGCCGAGCTTCATGTGGATGACGCCGGAGATCACCATCAGTGCCATGACGACCGCGATGAAGGGGTTCGACAGCGCGCGAACCACATCCGCATAGGGCGCGCCGGCATAAGCGAGCATGAAGAAGACGAAGAAGAGGATGAGCGGAACATTGGCGACGGCCGTCAGCCGCTGCCGCCAGAAATGGTCCGTGCCGTCCTTGGCGGAGCCAAGCCCGCGAACCTTGCCGAGGGGGGTGCGCATATCCATGAGAGGACCTTCAGAAGCGAATGAGGAAGCCGATCACCCAGACCAGCACGGTCAGACAGAGCGACCCGATGATGTTGGCGATGGCGAGCTTGGTCGAGATTTCTTTCCCGAAGCCATAGCCGAGATCCCACATGAAGTGGCGGAAGCCGCCGAGCATGTGGTGCAGCAGCGCCCAAGTGTAGCCGAGAAGCACGAGCTTGCCGAGAAGGCTGCCGAGCACCCAGTTGGCCCAGTCATAAGAACCCTGGCCGCTTGCCGCCGCGATCAGCCACCAGGCGACGAGGATCGTGCCGACATAGAGGGCGCCACCGGTGATACGGTGGACGATGGACATGATCATGGTGGGGATAGGCTTGTAAATTTGCAAATGCGGCGACAGAGGCCGGTTATTTGTCACATTCGCCATCAGAACCTCGCGGCGGCTATTCTGCGCTCCCGAATTCGGAGCATGCTCAGTCAACCACACGAATGACAAATTTCTCTGTGTGCGTTGCATCAATTGCGACGTTTAATCACCGGGAACGCCGACGACAAGCACAATCGCTGTCTGCTTTTAATTTAATCGATTCGCGTTACCGGGAAGTTTGCGGGCTAACAAAACTGGCCCTTTCCGCTCAAATTTTGCGCTGTTTCTCCGGCCCGAATGGACAAGCTTCGGCTTTTGGCGCAATCTGGCGTTAACGATTTGTTAGGGATCGGAATTCCGGAGGCCGGCCACCCATGTTTCGAAGTCTGTCCGCAGTCGCCCTGCTTGCCCTGTCCGCGCTTGCTGCACTTCCCGCCGAAGCCGGCGACCGCCGCAGCGATCATCGCTTTCCCGGCCATCGTCACGCTTTCCACGGCGGATCACTCCTCGGCGAACGTATCGGCTGGCGCGATCGCGGCATCCGTTCCGACAACGCCTATCGATATCGGAACCGCAAAGAACGGATGCCGTTCCTGAAACAGTTTTCATCGCCGGCGACCAATCGCTTCGCCCGCAACAATCTCATCGTCGTCGTACCCCAGGCGCAGGGTGGTGGTGGCGGCACCTATTCCGGCTCTTCTTACGTCTATCAGGCCGATGGCGGAACCTATGTCGGCGGCGACGGCTATGGCTTCTATCCCACAGCACGGCCTGAGCAACTGGCACCGAAGGCGAAAGTCATCGATATCGCGGTGCAGGACGATCCCTGCGCCTATGAGGCCAATGTCTGCGTCATCCGGCCTTAGCGCATGATGCCGAGAGTGCGGAATTCCGCTCCGGCTTCGCTGACAAGGCTATGAAGAACGAACGCAGGCGGCTCAAATTTGTCCGGCCCCACTCTTTCGCGACGCGGCTACGTCAATACGGATGGCGCACATCGGCGGGAGATTCTTGTCCTCAAACGTCGCCCGCCGTGGCGTTCCACTATCCGGCATCCAAGCATCCCAGGCTCTGTTCATTTCCTCGAATGAGGCAAGGTCCCTGAGCCAGATGTTGGCGAGAATGATCTCTGACTTGTCGGTACCTTCGCGCAGCAGCATGTCATTGATGCGCTCCAGTATTTCGTTGGTCTGCGCCGTCACGCTCGCTCCCCTCGTCAGGTTTGCGACCTGGCCGGGCAGATAGGCCGCATCTGCGAGGAGAGTTTCGTCAACTTTGGCTTGCCCCATCATCGTATTCGCAGACTTCCATGAATGCTTGAGATTGGGTCGTCGACCCTTTATCCGATCACTGTGGGGCTTCGCTCGCCATTCCGGTAGAGGGAATTAAATTGACCCGATATAATGGAAGCTGAACGCTCCTAGAGCTTTTCCTGGTCAGCTTGAAGCATTCTGACCAGGAAAGGCTCTAGCTGGACAATATGGCCGTGTGCCGCGAGATGAAGTCCACAAGATAGCGCGCACCTTCGGCTGTCTCGGATTGAGCATACAGACCGATTTCGATGCGCACTGGACCGGGCAGGTCCGCCGATCGGTCAAGCGTCCGGCAGCCCTCCGGTTTCGTATTGAGCATCATTGGCGCGATACCGATACCGACGCGAACCGCGGTCGCCATGGCGACCAGCGTCGATGCGACGCACGCCGTCTTCCACTTGATGTTCCGCTGGGACAGAGCCGCAATCGTCGGGAGCGTCCAGGGACACTCCTCCTCGAACATGATGATGGGAAGCGGTTTTTCCGTATCCGCCACAAAGTCGGATCTGACCGTCCACATCAAATATTCGGTCCAGATCAGGGTCGGTTTTCGCGAGAGGCAGGTGATGTCGCAAACCACGAGATCCAGCTTCCTGTCTTCAAACAGGCTGGCGAGGCGGCGATTCGGCTCGACAATGATATCGATCTCGACCTTCGGGTTCTGAGCTCTGAAGGCACTAAGAATGTCGATCAGGTGGCCGGCTGCGAAGTCCTCGACGACGCCGAGGCGAATGCGGTCCTCGATCATCTTGCCTGTCAGCCTTTTCCCGACCTCGTCGCTGAGGGCGACCATTTCGCGGGCATAAGCCAGCATGATCTGCCCATGGCTCGTGAGTTCGAGGCCCTTTGACGAACGCGAAAACAACGTAACGCCGACAAGCTCCTCCAGCTTGCGGATCTGCATGCTCACGGCCGCCTGCGTTCTGTTCAGCTTGACGGCTGCTCCATTGACGGTGCCGATTTCCGCGACGGTCAGAAATGCACGAAGCAGATAGGAATCAAGATCAAGCATCAGAAGCCGCATTCCATACTTTGTGGCGCTCGAGAGCCGAGGGCCTCTCTGCCCGTAAGTGGATATTGGACGAACCATGTTCTTCCCGCAACTGGTGACCCTTAGCCCGGGCGCAGTATAAGCTGCGCCCCATCAATGCCAGCTTATCGCGCGAAGAGAACGCATGCCTCGGGGGGAATGGAAACGCTGATCTCCTGCCCGCGAGCGAAAGCTATGTCTGGACGGTTCGGGCAAGCCGAGATTATGCGGTCGCCACTGGCGAGGTCCAGAACGACATGCCTGAAGGCACCGAGTGTCACGACGTCGGCAACACGTCCGGCCATAGCCCCGGCACCCGGAGTGCCGGACGATATCTCGACGCTTTCCGGCCTCACGCAAATCTCGGCGGCACCTGAAAGGCTTGCCGTGGAGGCGACCGGAAACTCCCAGCCGGATTCGGAGCGAAATTTCCGGGCCGTTCCGCCCGCGGCCGAAATCGAGCCATGGATCCAATTCGTCCGACCCATGAAATCCGCGACGAAACGCGAGTCTGGACGCCAATACACATCGTCCGGCCTGCCGGATTGCATGATTGCTCCACGGTTCATCACGAATATGCGCTCTCCCAGGCTCATCGCCTCCTCCTGGTCGTGGGTTACCACGATCGCGGTCGAGCCGACCGCGGCGAGCACATCCTTCAATTCGGTGCGCAGTTCATGCCGAAGCTTGGCGTCGAGAGCCGACAGGGGCTCATCCAGAAGAACGAGGCTTGGATGGGTGGCGAGCGCCCGCGCAAGCGCAACACGCTGCTGCTGGCCGCCGCTCAACTGGTGCGGCCGCCGCTGTCCGAAACCGACGAGCCGGACGAGCTCGAGCATCTCGGCAATGCGGCGCGGTATTTGCCCAGGTGGATGGTTGCGATGGCGAAGTCCGTAGCCGATGTTCTGTTCGACGGTCATATGCGGGAAAAGAGCGTAGTGCTGGAACAGCAGCCCGACATTGCGCTCATAGGGTTTCAACCCGGCCATCGGCTGGCCGTCGATCAAGATCGAGCCTTTGTCGGGCCGCTCGAATCCGGCAATGAGCCGAAGAATGGTGGTCTTGCCGCAGCCACTCGGCCCAAGCAGTGCGATTGTTTCACCTGGGTTCACCGAGAAGGAGATATTACCGAGGGCGACCGTTTCGCCGAAGCGCTTGCTGACCCCTTGAAATTCCACGGCAGAAATCATCGTATTGTCCTCATGAACGAAACAAACCCTGACCGACGACAGTGTCGAAGCCGACGACACGGTCCAGCACAACGATCAGCAACGCGGTGACGGCAATCAGGACCACGGCCGCTGCAGCGATCGTCAGATCGAAAGCCGCGCGCATGTTGCTGACCAGCGTAACAGGCAAGGTCGTTGCGGACGGATCGCTCAGAAACAGACTGATCGATACGTCATCCATCGAAATTGCGAAGGCGAAGATCGCGCCGGTGACGACGCCCGTGCGCATGAGCGGCAGGGTAATGGTCCAGAAGGCCTGGCGCTCGGTGGCGCCGAGAACCATTGCGGCTTCCGTCAATCGTTGGTCGCTGCCGAGAAGGCTGGCGAGACTGGTCCTTATGCAATAGGGCAACGTCACGATCACGTGGCCGAGGAGCAGGCGCGCCATACCATTTGTGATACCGGCCTTGGAAAGGAAAAGCAGCAGGCCGAATCCAATCACGACCGGCGGGACGATGAGTGGCGAGAGAAAGGCCGAAGTCAGCGCTGCCTTTCCTGGAAAATTGCCCCGGGCAAGACCGACAGCCGCCGCAGTTCCAATCGTGACGGACAGAACCGTCGTGAGTACCGCCAAGATGAGGCTGGTGCGCAGGCTGGCAAGGATATCCGCCTGGGAGACGAGCCGTTCGAACCAGTGAAGCGACAAGGCAGGTGGCGGCATCGGGCCGAGGTAGGTCCTGGCATCGAAAGCCATGACGCATGTTATCACCAACGGGATGGCAAGGAACGCCAATCCAAGGCCGATGACACCGTAGGCAAGGGAACCGGCGATCCGGTCTCCGCTTCTCGCTGCAAGAGACTGCATGCTCATCGGGAAACCCTCCGCGCCTGCGCAAACGTTATGACAGCGACGACCGCCAGGGCCGCGGCAAGCATGACGAGCGAGATCGCCGCGCCGCTCGGATAGTTGGCGATATCGCTGAACCGGGTGTAGATGACGTTCGACATGAAAAGCACCCGGCCCCTCCCGAGCACCATGGGAATGACGAAGGCGCTGATCGCGAAAGTCAGTGAGACAAGCGTGCTCGAGATCAGAGCCGGGAAGCTCAGGGGAAGCGTGATCGACAGATGGGCTTTCCATCCCGGCGCGCCGAGCGACTGGGCTGCATCGAGCAGACGCGGATCGATCGATTGCATCGCGCCAATCAACGTTAGCGTTGCGACCGGTATGATCGAGTGAACCAGACCCGCAATAACGACGATATTGATATATTCGCGGCTGTTGGGCGAAAGGCCCAATGTCAAGAGGAAGGGGCGGAGGATGCCGACCGATCCGAAGGTCAGTTCGATCGCGTACGTCTTGATCAGGACGCTGGAAAGAACAAGCGTAATCAAGAAGCCGAGGGTGAGCGTGCGCATCCGCGGCGAGATCCGCCGCACGATGAAATAGGCCAGCGGGAATGCCACAAGCTGGCCGATGATCGCGGCAACTCCGCCGATCCAGAAGGTCGTCAGCAGGACGCTTGCAAACGCCTGGTTTGCAAGCTCGTAATAGTTTTGAACCGTTGCCGCGGCATTTTCCACGGAGCCGACGCGTCCCGGCGTAAACTCCTTCAAGCTTTCGATTGCCAGGTTGATGAGCGGTGACAGAAAACCGAATGCGAACACCAGCAGGGCTGGCCCGAGCGTCAGGGCCGCATCTCGGCGATCCGGAATTGAAATGGCAACGGGTTGCCGCCTTACCTTGGTCATGGTGGAACAGCCTTTTCCTCGCCCTTGCGGGCCATGAGAAAGGGAGGTTGTCGAAGCCCGCGCCTACGACAACCTACCGCGGGGTGTCTTAGAGCAACGGGGCGATATCCTGCTCCCAGCGCTTGGACCAGGCATCCTGCTGTTCGAGAACGGCATTGTAGTCCGGCACATAGACGAAGCTCGAAAACTCGTCCGACGTGAAGGACAGATGCTTGAGATTGTCGGGTGTGACCGCCTTGCTGTTCAACGGCGCTTCGCCAGCCACCTTGGCGTAGAGCGAGTTCATGTCCGGGCTGATCGCGAAGTTGACGAAATCGAGCGTTGCCTTGGTGTTTGGCCTATTCTTCAGGACGCCGAAACCGCTCTGGTAGAGAAAGGCCTTGAAGTTGCTGTCCTTGGTGAAGCGCGTAACCGGGAAGTTTTTCGCCACCGCCGCCCAGCCGGGCTCGGCGAAGAAGCCGACGGAGGTTTCGCCCGACGTCAGCGAATTGGTGAAATCGATATCGGTGACGGCGACGCGGCCGATATTGCCGGATTTCGCCAATTCCGTCATGAGCTTCCACCCGGGCTCCATATTCGTTTCACTGCCGCCGGCGTGAAGGGCGAGCGCGACAATCTGGAGCATCATGCTCTGTGTCGGGCCTGGCCAGCAGATCGCGCCCTTGAGATCGGGGCTCAGCAGATCATCGATGGTCTTCACGGCGATCGGAGCCGTGTCGGTTCGGGCACCGAAATACATGCCGCCAACTGCGCGCGGGACCGCCTTGATATTGCCCTTGCCGTCACGAATGATGATTTTCTCGGGAATATTCGCGAGGTTGGGAACATCGGCAGGATTGATGGTCTCGAGCCAATCCTCCTTCACCATGCTGTTGAACGAGCCTTCCCAGCCGGCGACATAGTCGTAGTCGACATTCGGCCAGACGGCCTTGATCTTCGGCAGGATCGCGCCCGCGCCGCCCTGGTGAAGAACCCAGTTGAATGTCGCCGCATTCTGGTCGGCGGCAATCTGCTTCATCGCTTCGACGACATCGCCGCCCCATTCGACGGCGGTGAGATTGCCGCTGCCGGCTGCGGCGGATCTTGCAAACCCGGTCATCGTGCCGGCAATCCCCACGGCGGCGGCGGATCCGAGGAAGCGGCGGCGTGTCATATCGTGCAACATGGTAGGTTCCCTTTGCTGTCGGCCCTCTGCCGGACCGTTCGCATCGGAGACTGCTTGGAGGTTGCCAGCCGCGGTAGTGGGAAAATTCTCGCCGGGTTATAAAGTTTTCTGAATGCACCGATGGACGCGCTACCTGTATCGCGGAGCCTCGGCGGATCCGAGCTATCAATAATCGTTATATCCCCTCTCGAATTTTCGCGGTTCCAAGAGAAGTGGGCGGCGCCGATGATGATGGCAGCATCAATACCGTGGGAGCCTGCCTTGACCATTGACCGGGATTTTCTGGAAGACTTGAGAAAGCGCTTCGGCAGCGCTGCAGGCGGGGAGATGGAAGATCCACACTTCCGCGCCGTGGCGGCGAGCGTATTCAAGGACGGCGACAGCCGCAAATGGCCCTTCGCCGATCCTGCGACCTTTCTGGATGCCCGTTTCATCGAGAACGGCTTGCGGCCCGAGGTGCTTGAGGCGCTTGACGTGGCTCTGATCGGCGTGCCGATGGACCTCGGCGTTACCAATCGCGCCGGCGCGAGGTTGGGGCCGCGGGCCGTCCGGGCGATCGAGCGTATCGGTCCCTACGAGCATGTTCTGCGTGTCGCGCCGATGGGAGGGCTAACGGTCGCCGATGTCGGCGACGTGCCGATGCGCAGCCGGTTCGGCCTGGCCGAATGCCATGCCGACATCGAGGCCTGCTACCGGATGATCGCGGCAACCGGGGTTATCCCGCTGTCGGTCGGCGGCGACCATTCGATCTCCGGCGCCATCCTCAAGGGCCTGGCGGCCAGCCAGCCGGTCGGCATGATCCACATCGACGCTCATTGCGACACCGCTGGTCCCTATGAGGGCTCCAAGTTCCATCACGGCGCGCCCTTCCGCGAGGCGGTTCTGGCGGGCGTGCTCGATCCGAAGCGTACGATCCAGATCGGCATCCGCGGCGGCGGCGAATATCTCTGGGAGTTCTCCTTTGCCTCCGGCATGACCGTCATTCACGCGGAAGAGGTGGCGGAGATGGGCCTCAAGGCGGTGATCGCAAAGGCTCTGGAGGTCGTCGGCGCCGGTCCGACCTATCTCAGTTTCGACGTGGACAGCCTCGATCCGGCCTTCGCTCCGGGAACCGGCACGCCGGAAGTCGGCGGGCTTCAGCCGAGGGAGGCTCTGACCCTGCTGCGCGGCTTCAAGGGCATCAACCTCGTCGGCGGCGACGTCGTGGAAATCGCGCCGCAATACGACAACACCACCAACACCGCGCAGATCGCCGCGCAGGTCCTGTTCGAACTCCTGTGCCTCGCGATGTTCAGTCCCGCGGTCAGGACAAAGCTGACCTGAGAACAAGCTCCACAACGGCAGCGTGCCTCGTGCCCGCTGCCATCCATCACCTGTCGCACAACACGTCTCAAAAAGGGGAACGACATGACTGCTCGTATGAAATTACGCTTCACCGCTACTGCGGCAATTGCCGTGTTCGGCATCCTGGCAGGGGCCGCACAGGCCGACGAACTTGCCGATATCAAAGCCGCAGGCGAGATCAACATCGGCATCTTCTCCGATTTCCCGCCCTTCTCTTCGGCAAGCGCCGATATGAGCATCAAGGGCTATGACGTCGACGTCGCCCAGAAGATCGCCGACGGGCTCGGCGTGAAACTCAATCTCGTCAGCGTTACTGGCCAGAACAGGATCGCCTACCTGAACGACGACCGCGTCGACCTGCTGATGAGCGTCGGCTATTCGAAGGAGCGCGCCGAGGTTATCGATTATGCAGCCCCGTACGCCCCCTACTATATCGCCGTCATCGGTCCGACGGCGCTGAAGGTGAGCGGCAAGGAAGACCTTGCCGACAAGACAATTGCCGTCAATCGTGGGACGCTCGAAGACACGTCGCTGACGGCCGCCGCCCCCGGCTCGGCCGCGATCCAGCGCTTCGAGAACTACAATTCGGTCATCCAGGCCTTCATATCCGGCCAGACCCAGTTGATGGTCGTCGGCAACGATGTCGGTGCGCAGGTTCTGGCACGACAGGAAGCCTTGAAGCCGGAGCAGAAGTTCCAGCTCCTCAGCTCCCCCTCGCACATCGCGCTCCGCAAGGGCGAGGAAGGCCTGAAGAAGGCTGTCAATGACAGCGTCGCCGCAATGATCGCCGATGGTTCGCTCGACGCAGGCTCGAAGAGCTGGCTGAAAGCGCCGCTCAACCCGGAAAACCTGAAGGACTGACGAGGACGGCCTCCCACTCACCAGAGCATGATGCCGAAAACTGTAAGCGATTCCGGTGGCATCATGCTCCAATTCTTTGCTTGAGAGGCGGATCCAGATTTCCGGGGCGATCCGGCCCAGATCATCCGGCTCCAAAGGACATGCGATGAGATACAGCCTCGATTTCAATTGGCTTTGGGACGGAATGGGAGCTCTGGCTTATGGCGCGGGCACGACGCTTGCCCTGACGGCCTCCACATCGGTCCTCGGGATCGTTCTCAGCATTCTCGGCGCGGCCGCGCGCCGGGGACCTTATCCGTGGTTGCGCAAGGTCGTCGGCCTCTATGTGGAAATCATGCGCAATACGCCGTTCCTGGTGCAGCTGTTCTTCATCTTCTTTGGCTTGCCTAGCCTCGGCATTCGCCTCGATCCGGTCACTGCCGCCGTCCTTGCCATGACCCTCAACATGGCAGCCTACACGATCGAGGTGGTCGGGGCCGGGCTCGATGCCATACCGAGAGGCCAGAAGGAGGCGGCGCAGGCGCTCGGCCTGAGGCCTCGGCTGGTGTTCTTCAAGATCATCCTGCCGCAAGCGATCGCCATCATTTTTCCGGCGCTGACGAGCCAGGTCATCATCATGATGCTGGAATCGGCGGTGGTTTCGCAAATATCCATCCGCGAGCTGGCGCAGGAGGCCGATCTGCTTCAATCGCGCACCTTCCGGTCCTTCGAGACCTATCTGGTGGCGACGTTGATCTACCTTTCGATGTCCGCCGCACTTCGCCGGCTCCTTTTCACCGGGAAGCGCCGTTTTCTGGGAGCCGGTCTGGCATGATTGAGTTCACTTTCTGGGACATTCTGCGCAATCTTGTCTTCGCGACACGCTGGACCCTTATGCTTTCGCTCGCAGCCTTTGCCGGCGGCGCCATCGTTGGCCTGGCGATCCTGTCTGCACGGATATCGAAAACGCGCTGGCCGCGCAGCTTCGCGTCCGGCTACATTGCCCTGTTTCAGGGAACGCCGCTCCTCATGCAGCTCTTTCTGATGTTCTTCGGCCTGCCGATGCTCGGCTTCCGGATCGAGTCATGGACCGCCGCCGTCTGCGGCCTGACGTTCTACGCCAGCGCTTATCTTGCCGAAATCTGGCGGAGCGGCGTCGAGGCGGTGCCGCGCGGGCAATGGGACGCCGCAGCCAGCCTGGGCTTGCATCGTCTCCTCGAACTTCGCCTTGTCATCCTGCCGCAGGCTTTCCGGATCACGCACGCACCGACCGTCGGGTTCTTGGTCCAGTTGATCAAGAGCACCGCACTGGCCTCGATCCTCGGCTTCGACGAACTGCTGAAAACCGCAAACGCCATCAACAACGCGACCTTCGAACCTTTCAAAGTCTACGGTCTCGTCGCGCTGATCTTCTTCGCCCTGTGCTATCCGCTGACGCAATACGCCAGATTTCTGGAGAAGAAAGCGGCGTTTGGCTGAGCGGTGCCGAGTTGCTCCGCATTCCGATCGCAGCGGAGTGTCCAAAGGGCCGATGCCGGTTGAAAGCTGGTACGCCGCGCAGCGGCGACGCCGCTCTCGTTCAATCACACAGAATTTGCCTTATCCAGCAGTCAGAACTTACCGGGAGATCGCTTCAATGACCGACACACAAATCCGTATTCTCGATGCCCGGACAACGGGCGAGCTTCTACCGTTCGGCGCGCTGGTCGCGACCCTGCGGC
The DNA here is from genome assembly GCF_017357285.1 of Rhizobium ruizarguesonis. Taxonomy (NCBI): domain Bacteria; kingdom Pseudomonadati; phylum Pseudomonadota; class Alphaproteobacteria; order Hyphomicrobiales; family Rhizobiaceae; genus Rhizobium; species Rhizobium ruizarguesonis. Next base: position 4,719,253 of record NZ_CP071678.1, read on the forward strand.
AAGCATTTGCCGAAGGCTGTGTCGTGCCGGTACGGCATCACCACACGATTGCCAATAGCGGCGAACCGGATGCGACGCTGCTTCTGATGCCGGCCTGGCATGAAACGCACCGGTCGGAGCGCTACCTTGGCATCAAGATCGTCACCGTCTTTCCGGGCAACACCGTACGCGGCATTCCCGGTTTGACCTCGACTTACATGCTCTATGATGGCCGGACCGGGATGCAGCTTGCGCTACTTGACGGAAACACGATCACCACGCGCCGCACGGTAGCAGCATCGGCCCTTGCCGCGGATTATCTTGCTCGAAAGGACGCTTGCCGTCTGCTGGTGATCGGCGCAGGCCGCGTCGCGAGCCTCATACCCGATGCCTACCGCGCCGTCCGGCCGATCGCAGATGTCGATATCTGGGATATCGATCCCGCCAATGCCGAACGGCTGGCGCAGAGCCTCCGGCAACAGGGGCTCCAGGCCACTACCGTCACGGATCTGGAAGCCGCGGTGCGGCAAGCCGATATCGTCAGCGCGGCGACGCTGGCGACCGCACCGCTTATCCGCGGCGAATGGTTGCGGCCGGGCACCCATGTCGATCTGATCGGCGGCTTCACCCCGGCGATGCGCGAGGCCGATGACGAGGCGCTTCGGCGCTCCTCGATCTATATCGACACTCACGAAGCCCTTCACGAAGCGGGCGATCTGGTTCAGCCGATCAGGGCCGGCGTCATTGCTGCAGACGCGGTGCGTGCGACACTTGACGAGCTGTGTCGCCGGGATGTTCCAGCGCGGGCGTCCAACGATGAGATCACTCTCTACAAGGCCGTCGGAACGGCCTTGGCCGATCTTGCCGCCGCGACGATGGTGTATGAAGCCGCTTTGATCGCCGGCTGACGTCTTTGGGGCGAAGGGGAAGCAACGGGCCGGCGCTGATATTCGTGCGGTATAACGCTTTGTGTGCCATAGTCGGGTAAGCCCCTTGTGCAATCCGATATAGACCCGCAATAGACCCGCAGTGACTACAAATCCGCCGCGCATCGAAATCCAGCAACTGGCCCAATTCGTGCTGGCCTGTCAGAGCCCGACGCTGGCAGAGACCGCGCGCGAGCTTGGGATTGCTCCTTCGGCGCTGACATCAAGTCTGCGTACTTTGGAAAATGAACTTCAACTCAAGCTCTTCATTCGGAAAAGCGGTCACCTCAGTCCTTTACCGGCAGCCTTCTGGCTGTTTCAGCAGGCAACGGCCATCCTTCATCGCGAAAGGTTCGTGCGTCGGATGCGCAATGGGGACACGGACCATCTTCGCATCGATATTCGTCTCGATCTCAGTTTCTCCATCGGCCGGTTTTCGAAGGCGATCGGACGTACTGTCGAAGATATGGAACGCGAGCGGCCCGACCTGCTGATCGACGTAATGTTTGCAGACGGACGAGGAAAATCCCTTGTTGACGACGAGGCTGCGAAAATCCCGGGCAAGGCGGGTTCGACGGAAATCGAAGTCGGCTATATGACCGGCGTGCCACCTGCGAACCTGCCCGCGATGACGCCTTTTTACGATGAGGTCTGGGTTTCCGTCGGAACGGCGGAGGCCGCGGTTGATCTTCGCTCCCCCAATCAGAAATTTGTCGTTTTGAAAATGCGTCAGGCACTTCGCGATGCCGTCACCCGATATGCGGACGAGCATGGCATCCGCGACCGCATGATCCTGATGGATGAGGAGCCGGCAGACCTTCACCGGCTGCTCAACGGGTTTCCGCAGATGCGGTTCCTGATGCCGCGCAGTATGGTCGCCGACCGGCTCGGACTTGCGCGCCTGCATCTGGAACCCCTCGATCCGCCGTTGTCGAGCACCTTGGGCGTGCGCGCAAACGGGCCGGACCAGGAGGTCGTGTCCGCCCTGCTTTGTAGCCTCAAGAAAAATCTGGAGGCAACGGAGGCCAATATCGTCTTTCGACCGCAGTTGACGGCACGTCAATTGCACTACTTCAACCTTGCGCATCTCAGCGGAGGTATTTCGGCGGCGGCGCGCGCGGCGCATGTCACCCAACCCTCCGTTTCGATCCAGATTCAGAAGATCGAGGCGGTTGTCGGGCAACCCCTGTTCGAACGGCGGCGCAACGGTGCCGAGAGCACGAAGGCCGCCAAGGCATTGCTTCCGTTCACCCTGGAGATCGAAGAGCGCATCGACAGCCTCCTTCGGGCCAGTCAGGATATTGCCGCCCACACACAGGCGACCATCTCAATCGGCATGCTGCCGAGTTCGGGGCATGACAGCGTCATGACGGACAAGGTGGCGCAGGCGCTGACGGCGACCCGCCTCGGCCATCCCGAATACCGGCTGAGGATCGTCGAAGGTTCCAACGCTGCGCTTCACGACCAGGTGCGCGCGGGAGAGCTCAATCTGGCCATTGTCGGCGTCGTCCAGACGCAGATGACCCGGATCCATCTCGGACCGAGCGAGCGCCTCTCGGTCGTTGCCAATCCGGCCTTGAACCTTGCCGGCCGAACGGAAATTCCACTGGCCGAAGTTTGCGGATTTCCGCTGGTTCTCGGAATCAAGCATCTCAGTATCCATCAGGCGTTCATGGCAGCCGCCAGCGCGCGGCATCTGCGTGTCGAGCCCATCATGGACGTCGGTTCTCTGCCATTGGCCATCGCCATGGTCCGCCGCTTGCCGGTCTGCACGGTCCTGCCGGTGTCCTCGGTCCAGCAGGACATCGGCAGCGGACGCCTTACCGCGGCGTCGATTACGGAAGACGTCATCGCCGGAAACCTCTCGGTGATTTTCTCCGGCGAAAGGACGCTGTCCGAGGCGGAACGGACGATGATCCAGTCCCTCGTTGCCGTCTTCGGCCAACAGGCGTGATCTAACGCATGTCGCGTCGGATCGGGATCATGCGCGGAGCATTCTGATTTTCCTATCCTCCAATTCATGATTTTCGAGCTACCCAGCCTCCGGCCTGCGGCTGATACTTGCCGCATCAAAACAGCCCTCGGAATTGACTTTCACAGGATTGCCGGATGAATGATCACCCTGATCCGCCTGAAAACGCGGCCATGACATCCAGGACGGCCGGCGCTGCAATGCCACGCAGCGAAAGCGATCAATCCTGTCGAGGCATTCTTCAGGAACTCGACCGACGCGGTCGGCTGCTGGTGATTTCTGAGGAGATCGACCCGATCCACGACGTGTCGGCCATCCTTTCCATCGTCGATGAAAAGGCGGCGGTGCGGCTCGACCGCATCAAAGGTCACGACATGCCGATCTTCGGCAACATCCTGTCGGATCTCGATCGTGTCGCCCTGGCGCTTGGCGTCGCGAAAAGCGAGATCCAGGAAAAGCTGCTGTCCTCGATCGCCTCTCCGGTGCCGCCTGTCTTCGTAGACGATGCGCCGGTACAGCAACAGCTCTTCCAGGACGACATCCTGACCCGGCTTCCAGTCCCGACATTCTTTTCCAAGGAGACCGGTCCTTACATTACCGCGGGTCTGATCGTGGCGCGCGACCCTGAAACGGGCTTGGGCAACGCGTCCTATGCCCGCATCAAGGTGCTTGGTCCGAACGAGGCGATGATCGGAATTGCACCGAACCATCATCTCGCCATCATGGCCCGCAAGGCGGGCGCCAAAGGCGAGTCGCTCCCCTTCGCCGTCGTCCTCGGCGCGCATCCAGCCATTCAGCTTGCCGCCTGCTTCTATCTGGGGCTTGGTGACGATGAAATGCACTGCGCCGGATCGCTGCTCGGCGAGCCGGTGCGGCTGGTCCGCTGCAAGTCGATCGATCTTGCCGTGCCTGCAGAGGCGGAGATCGTGCTCGAAGGTCATATTCATGTCGACGAGCCGATCCTCGAAGGGTTGGTCTCCGAATATCACGGCATGTACGAGGATTACGGCTCCGGGGTGCGCGTCAGATTTGAATGCATGACTTGCCGCTCCGACGCGATGTTGCAGGTGATCGAGCCCGGTTACCACATGGAGCACCTTTATCTCGGCGCGGTGCCGATCGCTGCCAGCCTCAAGGCCGTCATCCGGCGGTCCGTTCTCAATGTCGGCGAAGTTGCCGTCACCACCTCCGGCAGCGGACGGAACAACGTGGTCGTGCAGATCGATGCGCCCCGCCCGGGACAGGCGCGCCGCATCATGTCGATCTGCTGGGGTGCGGTCAGCATCGTCAAGAACGTCACCATCGTCGACAGCGATGTCGACCCCTGGGATCTCGACGCCGTCGAATTGGCCAAGATGACGCGCATGCGCGCGGCGCGCGACATTCTCATCGTCACGGACCTTCCGGCAGACCGGTCCGAGCCTCAGGAAGACGGCGGCGTGATCGCCAAGGTCGGCTACGACGCCACGATGAAGGCGGGCGATCGAAGGGAAGGGTTCGACAAGGCACTTCCGCCGCCGGATTCCTACGAACGGATGCGCCAGCTGCTGTTGCGCGTCAAGCCGGAGATGCTGATTTGAGGCGATTGATCATCGGCATATCAGGGGCTTCCGGTGCAATCTACGGACTGCGTGCGCTGGAGATGCTGCGGGATTTCGACGATGTCGAGACGCATCTCGTCATATCGCCGGCGGCGATCCGCACGGCACTGGCCGAAGGGACTGGAAAGACCGCGGACGAAATCCGTGGCCTCGCCGACCGGGTCTACAGCCACGGGGATATCGGCGCGTCGATCGCCTCCGGCTCCTTCCGGTGCGACGGCATGCTGGTTGCGCCATGCTCGATCAAGACACTGAGCGGGATCGCGCATTGTTATGCGGATGATCTGATCGTGCGTGCCGCCGATGTCTGCCTGAAGGAACGCCGCCGGCTGGTGCTGATGGTGCGGGAAACGCCGTTGCATGCGGGCCATATCGCACTGATGGACCAGGCGACACGCAACGGCGCCGTCATCATGCCGCCGGTGCCGAGCTTTTACACGCTGCCGAAATCAATCGCCGAAATGGTCGACCAGACCGTGGGCCGTGCGCTGGATCAATTCGGACTTCATCATCCGACGGTCCGGCGCTGGACGGAGGACCATAACGACTGAGCCATGAAGAGCAGCACCGAAAGCTGCCCGGCCATGATGCCAACCGTATGCAAAACAACGACGCACAATCACTCCCCCAGGGGAACTCAAAAAAAGGAGATAGAGTGATGTTGTCAGACAATCGTTCCAGAAGGCTGCAGAGCCTGTTCATGCGCGGCGCCGCCGGGTTGCTGTTGTCGCTGATGGCGGCCGCACCCGTGATGCTCGCCGCGTCTCACGCGGGTGCGCAGACGGAAAAACCCGTCAGCGGCGGCACGATGACCATCATCAACGGTTCGGACATCAAGAGCTGGGATCCGGCGATCACCGCCGGCACCTATCCCGGCGGCCCGATGGATGTGCTCGACGCCGTCTACGGCTTTATCGTCTATGTCAACGACAAGGGCGTCGTGACCGGCGGCATGGCCGAAAGCCTGACCAGCGCAGACGCCGTGACCTGGACCTTGAAGCTTCGCAAGGACATGAAGTTCACGGACGGTACGCCCTATGATGCGGAAGCCGTCAAATACAATTGGGACCGCGCCGCCGATCCGGCCACGCTTTCACCGGCGCAGCCGTTCATATCCTCATGGAACAAGGCAATCACCGTCGTCGATCCGCAAACCCTGACGATCAAGCTGTCCTCCCCGAACGCCAATTTCGCAGCCCAGGTCGCCGAGCTGTGCCCCTTCATCGCCTCGCCGGCAGCATTGAAGGCCGCCAAGGAAAAGACCGACATCAAGCCGGTGGGCGCCGGCGCCTTTACGCTGACCGAGTGGAACCAGGGCATATCAATGACCATGGCCCGCAATCCCGGTTATTGGGATCAGCCGCGCCCTTATCTGGATACGATCAAGTTCGCGATCATTCCCGAAACCAACAGCCGCATCGCCACCGTCGTGCAGGGCGGCGCAACGATGATGGCCGGTTATCCCTATCAGTTCGGCTCGAACGCAACGGCGCCGGGGGTTGCAACCCACGAGATCCCGATCCGCGGCATCAACCGCGCCTATCTCAACCAGGCCAAGGGTATCTTCACGGATGTTCGCGCCCGCGAGGCCTTCTATTCCGCCATCGACCGCGCGCGGCTGATGCAGGCCTTCACGCAGATGCCCGGATACAAGGCACCCAGCAATTATTTTGGAGAGAATTCGCCCTATTTCGACAGCGCTTCATCGCTTCCAGCCTATGATCCGAAGAAGGCGCAGGAACTGTTCGACGCTCTGAAAGCGGACGGCAAGCCATTCTCGATCAAGATCGTCACTTATACCAACTCGGACCTGAAGCGTCTTGCCGCCTACATCCAGCAGGTGCTGACCGGCTATGAAGGCGCCTCGGCCGATATCGTCGAGGTCGACCAGGCCTCGCTGATCCAGCGGTGCAAGACGCAGCTCGACTTCGACATCTGCGTCGAAGGCGGGGTGCTGGTGTCGAACGGTGCCGAGCCGAACATTTCCAATCTGCTGAGCTCCGGTGGTGCTTTCAACTGGGGACAGTACAAGAGCGCCGAGATGGACGCTGCATTGAAGGAGGCCAGCTCCACCCTCGACCCTGCCGCTGTCAAAGCCGCCTATGTCAAGGTTCAGAAGCTCGTTGCAACCGAAATGCCACTCTACATCTTCGGGGAACAGACGCGCTCGCTGCTGCTGCGCAACAATACCGGCGGCGTCGTTCCCTCGAACGGCGGCATCCTGCAAAAGCAGTTCCTCTATGTCTGCACGGATACCTGCCAGAAATAGCAGGCTCCAGATCACGACGCGCAGGCTCGCCCGGAAGATCCGGGCGGGCAGCGAAGGGCCGGTCGATGGGCTGGACGACCGTACACGCCAGAGACGTTAAGACGACAGAATGAGCCCTGCGATGCGGGGCGATCGGAAAAGGTGGATGACGATGATCGGCAATCGCGAGAAGGTGAAGTTTCGGGATCTGGTTTCCCGCAAGCAGGTGTTCACGCCCTGCGTCTGGGATTGCTACTCCGCAAAGGCGGCGGAAATGGCCGGCTTCGAGGCGATCCTGCTCAGCGGCGCGTCGCTGGGATTCAGCATGTCCGGCGTGCCGGATCTTGGCCTGCACAATCAGGAGGAACTGGTCTATGCGACCGACCGCATCGCCGACTACTCGCCTTTGCCGCTGGTTATCGATGCCGATGACGGCTTCGGCGATGTCGTCCAGACCTTCCGCACCTGCTATCGTCTCGCCAAGGCCGGCGCCGGCGCGATCCTGATCGAGGATACGCCCAATGAACGCGGCTATGCGCGGTTCGGCCGCGCCATGGAGGCAGCGACCCTTGCCGGCAAGGTCGATGGCAACGTGCCGCATGAGGTCGTCTCGCAGGAGCTCTGGCTCGCCAAGATCAAGGCCTCGATCGAAGCCTGTCAAGGCAGCGATTGCGTGGTGATAGCGCGCACCGAATCCAAGCTCGAAAAAGGGTTGGACGACGCTATCGAACGCTGCGTGCGCGCCGCAGCGCTCGGCGCTGAAATGACCTATGTGCATGGCCTGCGCACGCTGGAGGAATGCCGGAAGGTGGCCAAGGAATTGCCCGGCTGGAAGATGTTCGGCGATGTCGCGACCGTCAATGGCGTGCCCTTCGTGCGGCTTGAAGAAATCGAGGCGCTCGGCTTCAACTTGGTGACCATGCACTATCTCGAGAAGGGATCGATGTATGGCATGATGGATTACGGTCGGCATGTCTTCAAGGACCGCAGCACGCGCTACGCGGATGAGCACAGCATGGGCGGCATGACGCCCGCCGAGCAGAAATCCTCGCTGGAGCGGGACAGCGGCTGGCTCGATGCCGAGGACAGATGGAAGGCGCTCTGATCCCGGAGACCGGCCGCTCTGCCGTCTCGTTTTGCGAAATCCGGATGCCGGTCCAGCCCGGCATCGGATGTTCCACCTGACAATCGGAGTCCGATCGTTGCGAATTGCCAAGCTCTCCTATCTGAAAGCGGTCGGCGTCCGGCTTCTGGCCGGCATTCCGGTCTTCCTGCTGGTGACGTTCTCGGCGACGGCGCTGTCGAGCCTGATGCCGGGGTCGGCGGCGCAGCTGATCCTCGGAGAGAACGCGACGCAGGCCCAGATCGATGCGCTGAACAGCCGTTACGGTTACGATCTGCCGGTCTGGGAACGTTATCTCGGCTGGCTCGGACGGCTTCTTCACGGAGATCTCGGGCAGACCATGTTCAGCCAGCAGTCCGTGGCAAAACTCCTGGTCGACCGGGCGGCGGTGACGTTTGAGATTGCGTTGCTTGCCATGTTCGTCTCGCTGCTGATCGGCGTGCCGCTCGCCATGTACACCGCCAGCCGGCCGGGCGGCATCGTCGATACGGTGCTGCGGGCAGTCTCCTCGGTCATGCTGTCGATCCCGACCTTCGTCATCGTGGTTCTGCTCGGTTTCGTCTTTGCAATCGTGCTGCGCTGGCTGCCAGCGACCGGCTGGGTTACCTTCAGCGACGATCCGATCGGCAATCTCTACTATGTCGCCTTGCCGGTGATGTGCCTCAGCGTGCACCAGGCAGCCTATTTCTACAGGGTGAGCCGCAGCGAATTCGTCGCGGTCCTCCAGGAGGACTATGTCCTCGTTGCCAGGGCCAAGGGCCTGCCGACACGCTATATCCTGATGCGCCACGTGCTGCGCCCGGCCTCTCCCCAGGTGCTGACGGTGATGGGCCTGTCGATGACCTATCTGCTCGGCGGTTCCTTCATCGTCGAGAGCTATTTCGCGGTGCCCGGCATCGGCTGGACCGTTCTCAATGCGGTGAGCAGCCACGACCTGCCCGTCATGCAGGCCATCCTGTCGCTGACGGTGGTGATCTTCGTCGTCATCTTCATCCTGGTCGATCTCGGTTACGCGCTTATCGATCCGCGGGTGGACGTGTCATGAGCCGCCTCCAACCAACACAAACGGACCTCGTGCCCGGCGAAGCGGTCGCATTGGCGGAGACGTTGAATGCCGCGATGCCGAAGACCGCGCGTTTCCGCATGCCGAGCGGCCATCCGATGGAATGGTTCGCCTTCGTGTTCCTGACGGTCCTGATCACCTCCTCGGTTTTCGTGGAGTTCATTCCGGGTCTCGTTCGGGCAAGCTTCCCCTATGGCGATTTCTCGCAAGGCCCGGAATGGAGCCTGAACGGTCTATTCGGAACCGATGCGCTCGGACGCAGCATCCTGTCCCGGGTGCTCTACGGTGCGCGAACGACACTTGCCATCGTTTCGGTCGCGACGTTGATCTCGCTGGTGATCGGCATGATCCTCGGGATGCTCGCCGGCTTCTATCGCGGCCCGGTCGAGCGGATCGTCGATCTCTATGCCAATTCCATGGCGTCGCTTCCGCCGATCCTCGTCATCCTGGCGCTGATATCGGTGACCGGAAATTCGGTTTTCACGATGATGCTGGCGCTTGGCCTGCTCGACATCGGAACGTATGCACGCATCGCCAAAGGCGGCGTGATTGCCCAGAACGACCGTGATTACGTGCTGGCGGCACGCGCCATGGGCGCATCGGACATGCGGCTTCTGCTGCGCGAGATCCTGCCCAATCTCGTTCCGGCGCTGACGGCCATCGTTCCGCCGCTGATGGCGGGGCTGATCATCACGGAGGGATCGCTGAGCTTTCTCGGTTACGGCATTCCGGCGCCGGCGCCGAGCTGGGGCGGGATGATCGCCAGCTCGACCGACCTGCTCAGCCGCTTTCCAGTGCTGATCTTCGGACCGATCGTCGCCATCGTTCTAACAGTTTACTCGCTCAACACGGTCGGGGATTGTCTGGCCCGTCGCATGAACCATCGCGGCAGGGAACTCTGATATGAGTGAGGCTGCGAAAACCACCCCGGTCCTCGATTGTCACGATCTCTCCTGCTATTTCAGGTCACCGTTCGGGCCGATCCGCGTGCTGCACGACATCAGCTTCAGCATCCCGCCGCGCACGACGCTCGGCATCGTCGGAGAATCCGGCGCGGGCAAATCCATGCTGGTCAAGACGATCATGGGGATTGCGCCGGAGGGCATGAAAACCAGCGGCCGCATCCTCGCCGACGGGACCGATCTGTCGACGCTCAACGAGGCGAAACGCCGCGCCTTTCTCGGCCGCAAGTTCGGGATGGTTTTCCAGAACCCGATGACATCCCTCAATCCGTTCGTGCGGGTGGGGCGGCAGATCGAAGAGGCGAGCCGCTTCCATCTGCGGCTTGGAAAAGCGCAGGCGAAGGCACTCGCGATCGAACTACTGGCAAGCGTCGGCATTCCCGATGCCGCGGAATGTTACGGACATTATCCGCATCAGTTTTCGGGCGGCATGAAGCAGAGGATCATGATCGCCACGGCACTTGCCTGCCAGCCGGATCTGCTGATCGCCGACGAGGCGACGACTGCGCTCGACGTGACGGTTCAGAAGGAAATTCTCGATCTGCTGCAGCTTATCCAGCAGCAGCGGCAGATGTCGATGATCCTGGTGACGCACAATCTGGGCATCGTCGCCGGACGCACCGACGACATCCTCGTGCTCTATGGCGGGCATGTCGTGGAATACGGCCCGACGGACACCGTCTTTTCCCATCCGCGCCATCGCTATACCGAGGCTCTGCTTTCGGCGATGCCGCGCATGGACCAGCCGGCTCATACGAAACTGCGCACGATTCCGGGCCGTCCGCCCGATCTTGCCAACCCCGCGCCCGGATGCCCGTTCGCACCGCGCTGCCCCGCCGCCGAGGCCCGCTGCCATGCTTCGATGCCGCCGATGACCACCAGTGCGGATGGCAAGCATCGCTTCGCCTGCTATGTGCCTGTTCAAACCGGCGATGCAGCCGACACTGCGGTCGAAAGGAGGGCATCGTCATGAATGACGAGGCTTCCGGCCAGGCCGTCGATACAGGTGCCGCAACGCATGCCTTCGATGCTTTCCTGCGCGACGACGCGCTTTTGAAGGTACGCGATCTCTCGGTCAGATATCGCCGCGGCGGCAAGATCTTTGTTGCGGTCGACGGCGTCTCCTTCGACGTGGCTCCTGGGGAAACACTCGGTCTCGTCGGAGAGTCGGGCAGCGGCAAGACGACCATCGGTCGTGCCCTTTTGAAGCTTCTGCCGAAGGTGGACACGCGTGTCGACGGCCACGTCGAATATGACGGCCTGAATCTTGCCGACCTGTCTGCTTCCGATCTTCGCGCCATCCGAAGCAAACTGCAGATGATCTTCCAGGATCCGATTTCCTCCTTCAATCCGCGCCGCAAGGTGCAGGATATCGTCGGAGAAGGCCTCGAGATCCAGGGCATCCGCAAAGCGGAAAGACTGGAAAGGGTCGATCGTGCGCTCAACGATGTCGGCATGAGCCGGACGATGGTGGAGGGCCGCAGGCCGCATCAGTTTTCCGGTGGCCAGTGCCAGCGTATTGCGATCGCACGGGCGCTAGCCGTTGGGCCGGAGCTGATCGTCTGCGATGAGCCGGTTGCGTCTCTCGACGTGTCGGTGCAAGCGCATGTGATCAATCTTCTGCAGGATATCCGCCAGAATCGAAACCTGGCGCTGATCTTCATTTCCCACGATCTTGCCGTCGTGCGCAATGTCAGCGACAGGGTCGCCGTCCTCTACATGGGCAAGATCGTCGAGATCGGAACCGGCGACGCCATCTATCAGCGTCCGGCGCATCCTTATACCCGCATGCTGCTGGAAGCAGTCCCGGTTCCCGATGCCAGCCGGAAGATCGTGCCGAGCGCAACGCCGACGCAGGCCTTGTCGCGGAGCGCGCCGCCATCCGGATGCCGGTTCCGCAGGCGTTGCCCGCGCGCTCAGGCGGTCTGTGCGGCGCAGGAACCGAAGCTTGCGGCGATGCCCTACGGCCAGTTCGCGGCCTGCCATTTCCCTCACGACGAACCGGCACCCGGAATGAAGACGGCGGAGCAAGCGTGATGGAAAAAGCCCCTGACGCATTCGAAGAAAAAACGCTGGCAAGCGGCAGTGCGCGCTCAGAACAGGATACCGGAACTGCGAGGCGCGCTGCTTTCTGTGCCAATGTGTTCGATGTCATGGTCCGGCTCTACGGCGAGCCCGGCATCGCGTCCTGGTGCCTCGAAGCCCAGACACGTCATGCGGTGGATGTGCCGTCTCTGCTGTTCTTCGCTCTTGCGGATAGTGACGGACACGGCGCGGATGACGGCGAGATGCAGCGGCTTCTGGAACGTGCCGGCGAATGGCGCTCGCTTTTCGTCCTGCCGTTGCGACATCTTCGGCTAACCCTGCGTCAAGGCCGCAGGAACACGGCAGAGATTGAATTTTACGAGAAGATCAAGGCAGCGGAGCTGGACGCGGAACGGTTGCAGGTCCTGCGTCTGGCCGACGACTTTCTCCCGCTCGAAGGGCCCGGCGGGCTGGCAGCCCGTTATCTCGAAACGATTTCCATGCCGGAACCCGAAGCAGGGACGTTGGTCGGACGGCTTCGAGACGCCGCCAAAGCCGTGTGCCACGGCTTCCCCATCATGCGCACTGAGGATCTGAAGACATCATGAGCGATTTCGACGCCGTCATGACAGGAACCATCGGCACCGAAGAAGGCGTCGCGGAAAACTACGTCGCCGTCACTGGTGGCATTGCCGCTGCGATGGAGACAGGCTGCGCTCCCAGCGCGCGTGTTCGATTTCGGCACTTACTTTCTCACACCTATCGAACTTCAAGGACATCGAGATGAACGCCATAATTTTAGACGGTGACAGCCTGACGATCAAAGATACCGTTCGTATCGCGCGCCAGGGCGCCAAGGTAGCGCTCGCCGATGCAGCGCGCGCCGAAATCATCAAGGTGAGAAACTATATCGAGGAAAACTGGCTGACCGAAAATGCACCGCCAACCTACGGCTTCAACACCGGCGTCGGCAAGCTCAAGGATTATGCCATCAGCCAGGCCGATAACGACCGCTTCCAACGCAATATCGTGCTCTCTCATTGCTCCGGCATCGGAGAACCGGCGTCGGAAGAAATCGTCCGCGCCATGATGGCCGTGCGCATCAACGCCTTCTGCCTCGGAGTTTCCGGCCTGCGGATCGAAGTGGTCGATCGTCTCGTTGAGATGCTGAACCGCGGCGTTCACCCTGTGGTGCCGATCCAGGGGTCGGTCGGCGCGTCTGGCGATCTGGCGCCGCTCGCCCACATGGTTTCGGTGCTGATCGGCTATGAGGAGGCGGAAGCCTATTATCAGGGCGAACGCATGCCGGCGCCGCAGGCTCTGGAAAAGGCCGGCATCTCCCCGATTGCTTTCGATCTCAAGGCGAAGGACTGCCTTGCCCTCATCAATGGCAACAGCCTCTGCGCGGCCATGGCGGTTCTCAACCTCCACGACGCCGAGATGCTGATGAAGACGGCCGATGCGGCCGGGGCGCTCAGTCTGGAGGCGATCCGCGGCGAGCAGGCGGCATTCGATCCCCGCATTCATCTCGTGCGCAAGCAGCCCGGGCAGATCGCGACCGCAGAAAATATCCGTCGCATTATCGAGGGCAGCCGTCGCACGACCGAGGCAGCACGTGCGGTACGCCTCGAGGACGATATCCTGCATCCGAAACACACCGCCCGGATCCAGGATCAGTATTCCTTCCGTTGCCTGCCGCAGGTGCATGGAAGCTGCCGCGACCAGTTGGAGCACGCCAAGGAGCTGATCACGCGCGAGCTCAACGCCGCGACCGATAATCCGCTCGTCTTCTGGAACGAACTCGGCGCGCTGGAATTCCTGTCCGGCGGCAACTTTCATTGCGAACCCATCGCTTTCGCCATGGACATCCTGACGATCGCTTTGGTGGAAATCGGCAATATTTCCGAGCGCCGCCTGTTCTCGCTCTGCGATACGACATTGAACTACGGCCTGCCGCCGAACCTTGCCGGCAAGCCGATCGGCCTGAATTACGGCTATGGCATCATCTCGACGGCCGCGGCGTCAGTCGCATCGGAAAACAAGACGCTGGCTTTCCCCGCCGTTGCCGATACCATCCCGACCAAGAGCAGCCAGGAAGACCATGTTTCGATGGCGACATGGGCATGCCGCAAGACGCGTCAGGTGGTCGACAACATGCCGAAGATCCTTGGTGTCGAATGCCTGCTTGCGGCCCGCGCCATCTTCCTGACCGAAGAGGCACTCGGCGGCTACAAGCTCGGAACCGGCAGCCAGGCGCTCTATGACGCGCTTCGCGACGCGATCCCGTTCCAGCAGGAGGACAGCTACATGCCCAAGCAGACCACACCAGCTCTCGAGATCGTGCGGTCCGGCGCATTTCTCGAGGCCATCGAGAACAAGATCGGCGCGCTGAAATAGGCGGGCCGGCTGATTTGGGCTGCGGCCGCATCATGCGGCGCCGGCGTTTCATCACCGCCTGCAATTCCCCTGACCGGAGAGAACCATGTTTGATGATCTGACAATGCCGCCAGCCGACAAGATCCTGTCGTTGATGCCGATTTTCCGGCAGGACGGTCGTTCGAACAAGATCGATCTCGGCGTCGGAGTCTACCGGGACGCCTCCGGTACGACGCCGATCCCGCGGGCGGTGAGGGAGGCAGAAAAGCGAATCCATACCGCGCAGACGACCAAAGCCTATGTCGACCCGGCCGGAGATCCTGTTTTTTGCGATCTCATCGGCAGGCTTGTCTTCGGCGAGGCGGCGCCGTGGGAGCGAATTCGCGGCATCCAGACGCCGGGCGGAGCAGGCGCCTTGACGGTGCTCGCCGGCCTGATCTCCCTGGCGCGCCCGGGTGCCGCGGTCCATGTGCCCGACCCGACATGGGTGAACCATGTGTCGATCCTCGAAGACAACCGGCTTCGGGTCGTCACTTACCCGTACCTCGACAGCCGAACAGGCGAGGTGGATTTCGACGCCCTGCTCGATCATTTCTCACGGTCGGAGCGGGGCGACATCGTGTTGCTGCACGGCTGCTGCCACAATCCGACGGGCGCCGACCCGAGCCGTTCGCAATGGCAGGCGCTGGCAGAGATCATCGCCGAGCGCGGGCTCGTTCCCCTGGTCGATATCGCTTATCAGGGGTTTGGCGAGGGTCTCGAGGACGATGCCTTCGTGGTACGGCTGCTCGCCGGCATGGTTCCGGAAATGCTCGTCTCCTCGTCATGCTCGAAGAATTTCGGAATCTACCGCGAGCGTACAGGTGCCGCATTCATTCTCGCCGCCAACGCGGATCGGGCGGATGCAGCCAAGGCACAACTCACGGTGCGAGCCCGTGTCGTCTATTCGATGCCGCCGGATCATGGCTCGGCTATCGTTCGCACCGTCCTGGAAGACCCGGCACTCGCCGCCGACTGGCGCGCCGAACTGGACGATATGCGCTCCAGCATTCTGTCGCTGCGCCAGGGGCTTGCTGCCTCGTTCCGGCGTTTCACCAATGGCAGCGACTACGATTTCCTCGCCAAGAACAAAGGCATGTTTTCGCTGATCGGTCTGACACCCAGGGAAGCTGTGATGTTGCGCGAGCGTCACGCCATCTATATCGTCGAGGACGGACGCATCAATGTCGCCGGGCTGCAGGCCAGCCAGATCGACACCTTTGCGGAAGCCGTTCTGGCAGTTCGCGGAATCAGCTGATCAGCACCCTTTTGAGGCATTAACAGGGAGTTCGGCATCTACGCAGTCTGAAACAGCAACCAAGAACCCTCCACTTAATCGCGCTAGAGGTCAGCGACTTGTAGATGCATTCGCGTAAATGCCATTAGGCTCTCGATGTGTTGGGCGACAGCTCGGCGCGTTTCCTCGACCTCGCCCCGGTCGATCGCCTCGATGATAACGAGGTGTTCCGTGGAGTCCGGCTTCAGGCGATCTTTCAGGCGGTCGATTTCGAAGAGACGCGTGGTCGCCCGAAGCTCCCGCAGTACCTTTGCCATGACCGCGTTGCCGCAATGATCGATGATCATATTATGGAGATTGTCGTCCGAGAACCAATGCGCGTCTGTGTGATACGCCGTCGCGCCCAATAGGTCGTGGATTTCCTGCCGGACGCTCATCAAAAGACGTCGCGGAATGGCGTTGATCGACAGTACCGCTGCTTCAGGTTCGATCAACAACCTCAGTTTCAAGCTTTGAAGATACTCGCCGACATCCACCTGTCGCACGACGTAGTTTCGGCCATCGCCCTTGCGAACCAGGCCTTCGCCTTCTAACCTCTGCAGCGCTTCGCGCAGCGGTGTCCTCGAAATCCCGAGTGTCTCGGCAAGCCTTGCCTCAACGATGACATGCCCGCCTTTCAGCCGGCGATGCCGGATCATGTCGGACACGGCCTTGTAGGTCAGCGATGCAAGATTATGCTGCCCTTTCTCGGCAATTTTCCGACCCGGGGCCGCTAAGGCGTCTGTCACCGTTTGCTATTTCCTTGTTCTTTAGGGCGTTGGCCGCTCGACGCGGCACCGCGCTTTCCTTACGCGATCACTTGTTACATATGATAGCCGATTTGGAAAAGGACTGGAACGAGTGCAGATGGACGATGGTCTGAATGAAGTTGGCGACTCCAGCCTTGCTGACGAAACCTACCGTTCCCTGCTGGCCGATATTCTATCAGCCAGGCTCGTGGGGGGATCGGTCGTCCAGCAACGCCGCCTGGCGACGAAACATGCTGTTTCGCGTTCTCCCATGCGTCACGCGCTGGGACGTCTCGAAGGAGAGGGACTACTTGTCAGAAACGAAAAAGGCGTTCTCTCGGTCAGGGTCATCAGTCTCAAGGATTACCTTGACAGTCTCACCATGAGGATGCTGCTCGAACCAACTGCGGCTGCGCTCGCCAGCCCCCATGCTTCGCGACTTGAACTGGACCCTTTGACAAGGATGCTGGACGAGATCGAGGCCGACCCCGAACCTGACCCTGAGATGGTCTGGGCGTTTGACGATGCGCTTCACAACTATATCGCAAGCGAAAGCCGCAACCCCTTTATGGCAACCACGATCGGGGAGATGCGGCGCTACACAACGATCTTCGAGCGGCAGCTGCCTGTGGTGCGTGCGAAGCCGGGCGTGCGGGAACATCGAGCAATCCTGCTTGCCTTGGCCTCCAACGATGCCGAGGCGGCTCGCCGAGCCATGACCGATCATCTCGAAGTCGTCCGTCAGGGCGTCCTTGCGAACTACTGAATCGATGAGTTGAGAATGCACTTGCATCTACGGTGAACTTTTGTATAAAAGTGGGATCCCACTTGAATGCACGGTCGGGATCCAACGATAAAGAACCGAACTCCCAGAGGCTCTCCATGCTCCGTTCACACTTCTCTCGCAGCGTTCTTGCCGCGTCCTTCCTGTCGGTCACAGCGTCTTTTGCCTTCGCTCAATCCTGCGAACCCAAAGTGGCGGCAGGCGAGTTGATCAAGCCCGGCACGCTCGTCATGTCGACCAATCCAACGCTTCCTCCGCTCCAGTTCATCGACTCCACGGGTGATCTGAAGGGCATGCGCATCGACCTCGGCAAAGAGATCGCCAAGCGCCTTTGCCTTGAGCCCGAATATGTCCGCATCGAATTCTCGGCGATGGTTCCGGGCCTGCAGGCTGGCCGCTGGGACATGATCAATACGGGCATTTTCTTCACCGAAGAACGCGCCAAGATCATGCAGATGATCCCCTATGAAGATCAGGCCATCAGCGTCTCCGTGGCACCAGATTCGAAGAAAGACGTCGCCGCAAAAGATGATCTTGCCGGCATGACGATCGGTGTCGAAATCGGTGGTTTCGAGGAAACGAAGACACGCCTTCTCGACAAGGAACTGCGTGACGCGGGCAAAGAAGGCTTGACCATCCAGACGTTCGATAATTTCGCCCTGGCCTACCAGGCTCTGCGGGCAGGCCAGGTGCAGGGTGTCGTGTCGATCGACGCCGTCGCCAAGGAGTACGATTCTCGCGGGGACTTCAAACGGGCAATCAGCGGCCTCTACCCAGCCCCGGTTTCTGTCGCATTCAAAAGCCCGGCTTTGGCCGATGCCGTGTCTGCGACGTTGAAAGACATGAAGGCGGATGGATCTCTGAAGGCGCTCTTTGACAAATACGGCCTGCCGATGGTCGCGGGTGACTATTCGGTTAAAGGCCCCGGCCGCTGAACTGATTTCAAGGATCGTTTAGAGATGAGGCGGGGCGCGACCACGTCGCGCCAAACCTCTTGCAGAAAGTCGTTGTCATGTCGCTTTGGAACTGGTCCGGCTTCTTCGGTTATCTGTTCAACCCCTTTATACTTGGCGGGGTGTTCACGACCGTTTGGCTCACCGTCGTCTCGTTGATTGCGGGGCTTATCCTCGGCTTCGCCCTTGCATTGATGCGGCGATCGTCGCGGCGGGTGCCATACTACATTGCCAAGGCGTATATCTGGCTTTTTCGCGGCACGCCGCTTCTTGTACAGTTGATTGCGATCTACACGGCGCTTCCGCTGTTCGGCATCAAGTTCACCGTCATAGAGGCGGCGTTGCTCGGATTGGCTGTCAACGAGGCGGCGTATCTCGCGGAGATCATTCGTGCCGGTATCGAAGCCGTGCCGGAAGGCCAGACCAGGGCAGCGCGCGCACTCGGCATGACCGAGCGTCAGATCATGCGCTACATCGTCATGCCGCAAGCTTTTAAAGTTATCGTTCCGCCTCTCGGCAATTCGGTGAACGGTCTCTTGAAAACGACCTCCGTCACTTCTGTGATCTCGGTCGAAGAACTCCTTCGCCGGACTCAGGTTCTCATCCAGGAGCGGTTCATGGTGCTCGAACTGTTTGCGGTCGCGGCGATTTATTACCTCCTCCTCACAACACTCTGGGACTTCTTCCAGAGCCATATCGAAAAGCGTCTCGGTCAAGCCGGATCGCGGCTTTCCATTAACGAGAAGCGCTAGAACCAGGATTTTCAAATGCAGAAGACGTTCCGCGGTGTCTACACCGTGATGATTACTCCGTTGGATCCCAGCGGCGCGGTCGATCTGAAGGGGCTGGCTGCCTTTACCGACTGGCAGGTTAAAGAAGGTATCCATGGCCTGATCCCTCTTGGATCGACAGGTGAGTTTCTGTCGCTCAGCGAGGAAGAGCGCGATGGTGTGGCGAGGACCGTCATCGAAACTGTCGCGGGACGGGTGCCTGTTCTGATCGGCACGGGAGCGGAAGATACGCGGGAATCCATTCGCCTTAGCGTCAAGGCCGAGGCAATGGGAGCTGAGGGCGTCATGATTATTCCGCCGTTCTATTCCACCCCAACGGATGACGAACTCGTTCACCACTACAAGAGCATTGCGTCTGCCGTGGCCATCCCGATTATGGTCTACAACAATCCCGCGACCGCAAACGTCGATCTGAAGCCGGAGTTGGTCAAGCGCATCGCCGAAATCGATGGCTGCGACTATATCAAGGAGTCCACCCTCGAAGTGACGCGCGTGCGCGATATCATCCGGCTGGCCGGCGACGATATGACTGTGTTCGGGGGCATACTCGGGTTCGAGTCTTTCGTTATGGGTGCGCAG
This sequence comes from Rhizobium ruizarguesonis, assembly GCF_017357285.1. Taxonomy (NCBI): domain Bacteria; kingdom Pseudomonadati; phylum Pseudomonadota; class Alphaproteobacteria; order Hyphomicrobiales; family Rhizobiaceae; genus Rhizobium; species Rhizobium ruizarguesonis. Next base: position 4,738,699 of record NZ_CP071678.1, read on the forward strand.
GGCTGGGTGGCAGTGGCTTCAAATGTTGCGCCAGGACCGATGGCGCGGATCTTCGAACTTGTCGCAAATGAGAAAAAGTTCGATGAGGCAAGAGAGCTTTACCTCAAATGGCTGCCTGTCATTCAGGCGGTCGGGGGCCAGGCCTATGTCGCAGGAACGAAGTCCCTGCTGACCCACATGGGATTTGGCGCAGGCCTGCCGCGTCCGCCGCGCCTACCGTTGCCGCCCGCGCAGGATGCCGCCATGAAGAGGCTGGTGGCCGATTTCGGTCTGACGTTCGGCGTCTGAGGAATTCCATGATGCCCGTCGCTTCCATAAACCAGAGCTTGAGGCCCGACGATGCACGGGTCAGGCTCTCGGTCGACGGTCTGCAGATATTTGCCGAAAAGGGCATGTCTGTCGCCGCCGCCATCGAGGCGACGGGGCGGCATGAATTTTCCCGAGGCATCAAAGGCGACGGCCGTGGCCTCTTCTGCGGAATGGGCGTCTGTCACGATTGCCTCGTGACGATCGACGGAAAAGCCAGCCAGCGGGCCTGCATGACCATTGTCGACGATGACATGCAGGTTCTGCGTCCTGCTGCGCGGCCCGACCTTGCCACTGGTCAGATTGCCGATCTCTGCGGTGTGCCGCAGTCCTTGACGACAAGGACGATGGACGTTCTCATCGTCGGAGCGGGGCCTGCAGGGCTTGCCGCAGCTGAGGTTCTTGCTGCGGCCGGCGCCAAGGTGACTGTCATTGATGAACGGCCGTCCGCCGGCGGACAGTATTTCAAACAACCCTCGACATGGAGCGCCACTGAGCGAGTGAGTGGCGACGAGCAGGCTTTATCCGGCGCAGCGCTTATAGGGCAAGTGCGCGATCACGGCGTGACATTTCTAACCGCTACGGTGGTGTGGGGTGCCGCACGTGACGACGACGGTTCGCTTATTATTGCCTGCTATGGCTCCGGCGATGCGTTTTACTGCAAGCCGAAAATGCTCATCATCGCGACGGGGGCCTACGAACGCCCAACGCCGGTGAGGGGTTGGACACTTCCTGGTGCGATGACAACAGGGGCCGCCCAGACGTTGCTGAGGAGCTATGGCACCGTTCCCGGCCGAAGGATCGTTATTGCCGGAAACGGTCCTTTGAATATGCAGGTCGCAAACGAACTTCGAAAGGCAGGAGCCTCGATAGTCGCTTTGCTGGAAGCAGCGCCGCCACCCTGGTCTCGGCCGCTGGCAGCCCTCGGCCTTCTGACAACGCATCCCGCCCTCGCCCGCCACGGATTGCGCCAGATATCGACGCTTAGGTCCGCGGGCGTCAAGATGGGCTGGAACAGCGTACTCACCTCGATCAACGGCTCGCAGCGTGTGGAGAACGTCACGTTCACCGGACCAGGCGGCGAGATCAATTTCGATGCCGACACGGTCCTTGTCGGCGGCAATTTCACATCCTCCAATGAGCTGTCCCGGCTGCTCGGCTGCAGCCATGAGGTCATCGACGGCGATCTGCGGGCAGTGCGAGGTCTCGACGGTCAGACAACGCTTGCGAACGTGCATGCTGTCGGTGAAGCGGCGCGTTTCGGCGGCGCGCATGTTGCGATGGCAGAAGGGCAGATCGCCGCCGCCGCGATTGCGCGAAAACTGGGCCTCCTTGTCCAAGCCGACGAAAGCGCAGTGAAAAGGCTTGCCCGCCATAGACGGTTTCAAGAGGCGCTTTGGCAGGTCTTTGCGCCGAAGGACGATGCAAAGACAAAGACGGCAATTCCGCCAGATGATGCATTGATCTGCCGTTGCGAAGGAGTGACTTACGGTGTCTTGAGGACGCTCAGCGCAAATAGTGCGCAGGACGTCTCGACATTAAAGCGCCTGTCGCGTGCCGGCATGGGGCGATGTCAGAGCCGCTACTGCGGCAAAGCGATCGCTGACGTCGCGAAAGAACGGCACCTCACGGGCGAAACAAGCGGTTTTCTGGCCCCGCAAATGCCACTTCGACCTATTCCGCTGGCGGCGCTTGCGGTCGAGAAGCCGGAATGGGGCGGCCACAAGCGCGCACTTTTGCCGGAAAAACCTCCATTGGCGAATCCTCAAGCTTTGCCGGTGGCGGAAACGTCCACGCTGGTAATCGGCGCCGGCATTGCAGGCCTTTCGACGGCGCTCTTCCTTGCCCGGGAAGGCGAGGACGTTGTGGTGGTGGAGCGCGCTTTTGCGAACTCGCTGGCGTCCGGAGGGAATGCAGGAAGCCTTCATGCCCAGTTGCTTTCCTTCGACCACGGTGCCCGTGCCGAAGGTGGCGGCGGAACGGCCGCACAAACACTTCCCCTCCAGCGCGATTCAATCGCTCTTTGGGCCGCGCTGCAAAGCGAGCTCGGGCAGGATTTCGAGATGAAGGTCACAGGCGGCCTCATGGTGGCCGAAACCGATGACCACATGCGTTTTCTGGCGGAAAAGGTCGGGGTGGAGTGCGCGGCCGGGATCGATTGCCGCTTGATCGGGCAAGAGGAACTGCGCTCCCTGGAGCCTGCTCTGTCTTCTCACTTCGTCGGTGCTGCCTACTGCTCCCAGGAGGGCAAGATCAATCCTCTCGTCGCTACGCAATATATATTGGAGGCGGCACGGCGAGACGGCGCTCAAGTCTTCGAAAATTGCGAGGTCACCGGAATAACGACCTCGGACGACGGGTTTGAGGTCAGGACATCGAGGGGCATGTTGCGGGCAAAACGGATCGTCAATGCAGCCGGAGCCTTCGCTTCAAGGATCGGCGCGATGCTCGGTGTCCATGTGCCGGTATTCGGTGCTCCACTGCAGATGGTGGTTACCGAGGCCGCAGCACCTTTGATCTCGTGTCTCGTCGCCCATGCCGACCGCCATTTGACACTCAAGCAGGCGGCAAACGGGAACTTCATCATCGGCGGCGGCTGGACGGCAGGCCTCGATCCCATCCATCAACATCCACGCCCGCTACTGTCGAGCCTTGAGGGAAACCTTTGGGTTGCCCAGCACGTCGTTCCCGCTCTGCGCAAACTTCACGTCATCCGGAGCTGGGCAGCGATGAACATCAACATCGACGGTGCGCCGATCCTCGGCGAACATCCGTCAATGCCCGGGTTCTTCAACGCCGTCACTTCAAACGGTTATACGCTCGGCCCGATCGTCGGCCAGTTGACATCTCGGCTCGTTCTCGGTCGCGAGACCGATAGAGCCTTGCAACCCTTTTCCATCTCGCGTTTCCAGAAAGGCCGGGCATGATTGAGATCGCTGGCGTTACCAAATATTACGGTCAGTTCGCTGTCCTTAAGAACTGCTCGGTGAACGTCGAGCGCGGTGAGGTCGTGGTTGTCTGCGGTCCCTCGGGGTCGGGCAAATCGACGTTGATCAAATGCGTCAACGGGCTCGAGCAGTTTCAGGAAGGTTCGATCCGGGTGCATGGTATCGAAGTCGGCGACCCGAAGACCGACCTGCCGAACCTTCGCACACGGGTAGGGATGGTCTTCCAGAACTTCGAATTGTTTCCACATCTGACGATCATCAACAATATCATGCTGGCGCAGAAGATTGTCATTGGCCGCAGCGAAACGGCAGCCCACGCGAAGGCCATGGCGCTTCTTGATCGCGTCGGGCTGACGGACAACGCGAAAAAATATCCAAGCCAACTCTCCGGCGGGCAGCAGCAGCGCGTGGCGATCGCGCGGGCGCTCGCGATGGATCCGCTCGCCATGCTCTTCGACGAGCCGACATCCGCGCTTGATCCAGAGATGATTTCCGAAGTGCTCGATGTCATGTCCGGACTGGCAAAGGACGGCATGACGATGATGGTCGTCACCCATGAGATGGGATTTGCCCGCCGGGTGGCGACACGCGTGATTTTCATCGATCAGGGCGAGATCGTCGAGGATCGTCCGAGCGAGGAGTTTTTCGCGGGAAAACACAACCCACGAACCGAAGCTTTCCTTGGCAAAATCCTGCAGCACTGAAGGTCAGGCTTGTGAGCGACTACGATCTCATCATCCAGAACGGCACGGTGGCGACTGCTGCGGATGTTTTCCAGGCGGATATCGGCATTAAAGACGGCAAGATTGTCCAGATCGGGCAGAGCCTGTCGGGTGCTGCGCGCACGATCGACGCCTCGGGCAAATATGTCCTTCCAGGCGGCATCGACAGCCATGTCGAACGGACCATCCGTCATGCGGAACCGCATGATGGCGCAGACTATTCGCCCTACGAGGGGATCGAGATCACCGGCTGGCCGATAACGACAATTGTCGCCGGAAAGCCTGTCGTCGAAAACGGCGTCCTGGTGGGTACCAAGGGCCACAGGCAATATCGGAAAGCCGCGGCGAGACAAATCAACAAGCAGTCAAATCTAACAAGAGCGACATCATGAAACTGAAAATTACAGCAGGGCCATTCATCCTCGACGCTGTCCTGGAAACTGCCAAAGCGCCCAAAACCTGTGAAGCATTCATCAAGCAGATGCCGTTCGATGGTAAAATCGTGCACGTTCGCTGGTCTGGCGAGGGCGTTTGGATCCCGCTTGGCGACCATGATTTCGGCGTCGGTTATGAGAACCATACAAGCCATCCGGCCCCCGGTCATATCATCCTTTACCCGGGAGGCATCAGCGAAACGGAAATCCTGCTTGCCTACGGAGGCGTCGATTTTTCATCGAAAATGGGCCAACTGGCTGGCAATCATTTCATCACAATCACATCCAATCTCGACCAACTCGCCGAAATAGGGCGCCTCACGCTGTGGGAAGGCGCGCAATCCATTCGATTTGAGGCCGTATCCTAGAACAGGATGATTTTAGGCCGGGTCGGGCTAAAATCTAAATCCTGTTCTAAATTAAATAGTTAGAGCATGATATCGCCCGAAAACCGCTCAGACTTTTCGGCATCATGCTCTAGGTGTGAGCTTTCCGGAGGTTGTCCATTCGGAGCGGATTTAGGAGACTGGAGTTACCACACCTCAGTTTTCCAGGATCACTCCGAATGAACCCCGACTGACCCCGTTGCGTCGAGAGGAAATGGCTTTGGCCGTTGCCAAAGGCCAAGTGTCCAAAGCCCAGGCTTCCCGCCTTTATGGTGTCTCGTCAAAGATCGTTTCGCGCTGGGTCGAACGGTTCAGGGCACAAGGACGCGCCGGGATGGCGGACCGCTCGTCCCGGCCCAAAATCAGTCCACGTCAGACGGGTCAGTCCTTGGCAGAGCGCATCGTCGCACTTCGCCGTCAGCGCCGGACAGGCAAGCACATCGCCATGGAAACAGGCGTGTCGCCCGCCACCGTCAGCCGCGTTCTCAGGCGTGCAGGCCTGTCACGGATGAAGGATGTCGATCCCGCCGAGCCGATTGTACGTTACGAATATGCCGAGCCGGGTGGTCTGATCCATCTCGATATCAAGCGCCTCGGCCGCTTTCATCGCGTCGGCCACCGCATCACCGGCAACCGGACCGGCCAAAGCAACTCGCGTGGTGTCGGCTGGGAATACGTCCACATCTGCATTGACGATGCCTCCCGCATCGCCTTTACCGATATCTTCCCCGACGAAACCGCCGTTAGCGCCATTGCCTTCCTCAAGGCGGCCGTCACCTATTATCAGAGCCTGGGCATCACAGTCACGCGGGTGATGACCGACAACGGCGCCTGCTACAAGGCCAAGGACTTCGCAACCACCTGCAAGGCACTCGGCCTCAAGCACATCCGCACCAAACCCTATACCCCCAAAACCAACGGCAAGGCGGAGCGCTTCATTCAGACGGCTTTGCGAGAGTGGGCCTATGCATGCGCCTATCCGTCATCCGAACACCGAAAAGCCCATCTGCCAAGCTGGACCCATATGTACAATTGGCATCGTCCGCACGGCAGCCTGAAATCAAAAACACCCATCAGTCGCCTCGGCCTCAACCGAGACAACCTCTTGAGCATCCACATCTAGGCGCAATAGCCGAGGCGACGGGGTTGACGCCGGCGTGCCAGCACCGCCTAACGCGGCGGTTGGCACGTTTCCTGCATTCTAGTCTTCGAGATTTTCTTCGAGATTTCCAAATGGTGGACGAGGCCCGAAATGTCTTTTGATTTTGATTTCGAACTTGCGAAAAGAGCGGCGCAAGAACTGCCTCCGTCGCAGAAGCAGCCAAAAACGCGTAAGATGTCTCTTCTACAGAGGCTCATGGCTTCGCCGCTAATTCCTCCTCGTCCGTCTCTCAGCATTCTGCGCCCATATAGAGGTGGTGATGCGCAATGACGCTGTGATACCCCTGTCGAGCAGGTAAGGCACTGCTGTCCGACGGTTCTATTCCCGCCGAGGCGGCGTGATTTCTACAGATACGGTGCGTGCGGCACTTGACGAACTGTGTCGCCAGGATAGTCCAGCGCGGACGTCCAACGACGCGATCACTCTCTACAAGGCAGTCGGAACGGCGTTGGCCGATCCTGCTGCCGCGACGATGGTGTATGAAGCCGCTTTGATCGCCGGCTGACGTCTGCTGGTCCGGGCGATCGCGAATGATCGGGGGCCTGTTGCCCCGTTCCAATAGGCCGGCAGCCTCTGCTCCCAACGACTTCAATAGCGCGCATCTTCAAGGCCACAGAAAGGGTCGACCGGGTTGGTGCCTAGGAAGGGCTTGCGACCGAGCATACAATCAACGACGGCTTCCTGGACGCTGTCCATGGTGGAGTACGCATTGATATAGGCCGGTACGCGCGGCGCATCGTAAAGGTGATAGGGATGCCCAAATGAGATCATTACGGAGGGAATATTCGTCCAGGGTCGGTACATGGCCTTGAAAAGGCCGCCACCACCCATCCTATGCCAGTCGACGAATATCCGGCCTCGTACGAGCAGCGACTCGTCGCCTAGCGCGTAGAGGACGAGGTCGAAGTCGTCGGGGGTCGGCACGATGTCCGGTCGGTCGATCGTGACTTCGAAACCTTCCTTCCGCAACAGCGCGGGTAGCAAGAATTCCAGTGGCTGCGGCATGAGCGGATGAATGATGCCGCCGTCGACCAGCAGCACGCGCTTTGTTTTCGCCGGATCGAGCGGAAAGATACCATTGACGTCCTTCACAAGCGTAGGCGAGCGGCCGATGTATTCCCTTGATGCTGCGACATTGTCTGGATGCGCAAGCAGGTGGCACGCTTCCGCCGCATCGGGTAGGACGTCTGACGGTTGAAAAAGTTTGAGATGGGCCTTGAGCGCCAGCACGCGAAGAACCGCTTCCTCAAGTCGCTCCGGAGTAATTCGTCCATCTTCGACGGCAGCCTTGACCGCCGCCATATCCTCCTCAGGTTCATCGCTGAAGAGGATCATGTCGCAGCCATTTGCGATGATATCAGGCAGCGTATCGAGGTGGTGGCCCCAGGCAGACAGCCCTCCCATGGGGGTCGCGTCAGAGACGACGATGCCATTGAAGCCGAGTTCGTCTCGGAGAAGATCAACGTTCAGCAACCGGGAAACCGAGGCCGGTCGGAAAGCTTCAAGCCCGGCATCTGGCATCTTCGATCGAATATAGGCCGGAAGGGAAATGTGCCCACTCATGATTGCCAACACGCCTTCGGTGATCAGCGTTCTATAGAGCCGACCGAAGGTTTCCTTCCACTCGTCCATGGAAAGCGGATTGGTCGTCGTAACGAGGTGCTGATCGCGGTCGTCATATCCCTCGCCCGGCCAGTGCTTTGCGGTGGCGGCAACGCCATTTCGTTGGAGACCGTGAACATGGGCAACCGCGTGCCGCTCGATCTTGTTGACATCGGAGCCGTATGACCGTGTACCGACAATCGGTGATCGGAACGCGGTATTTATGTCGATGACCGGCGTGAAGGACCAGCGCACCCCCATCGCGCGGCCCTCGCGTGCCAGGATTTCTGAACTTTTCTCGGTCGCCTGAACGTCGTCGACGGCGGCAAGGCCAAGTTGGCCCAGCACCGGAGTGCCGAAAGCGAAGGAATGACGGCTGCCTTCGAGGTCTGCGCTGATGATGGGCGGGACTTTGCTCTTGGCCACGAGGTCAGAGATGACCCGCCGCTCGAACTCGAGGTCAGCCGTGAAGAAGCGGGTTACGCCGCCCGGCCTTAGTGAAGCAATGCGTTTGAAATCCTCCTCATCCGTCCCGATCATGATCAAGGTGAAGAGTTGGCCGATCTTGTCATCGAGATCAAGCGAGGCATAGACGTCGCGGATCCAGGATATCGCAGCGTCGTCGAGGTTGAACGGCGCTTTGCGAAGCTCGTCGTAGATCGTCATAAGCTCCCCCGTTGATCAACGCTCTGCGGATAGCCCGTGTGAATATGCACGCTATCCTGTCATATGCCAGCTCGGTGATGTCAGGTTAAGTTCGTCGGGAACATTCTGGATATCGAGGGTCGGCTTGAGCAGCGGGCGGCGAAGCCACGGCCGCTTTAGTTCCCCCCTGAATGGCCTGGGATATCAGGCTCTCATTTTTGATCTAGGAAGCGAAGCGCCACACCGTCGTCTTCTTGATTTCGCTGTCCTCCAGCGCCCGCGTTACCGGCACCTCATAAACCGCGCAGAATTCCAGCCGATCCCGCGGCAGGTAACTGCGTCCGGGGTCTCCGACCAGCACCCGCTTGCCGTCGGCTGCCAGCTTCGCGAACCAGGGAACGAGCGCATCGGCGAAAACGCGGTCGTAGAAGACGTCGCCGGCAAGCACGATATCCGCATCGACGGCCTGCCCGATCAGATCGGCGCCGGTAAATCCGAGTGAAACGCGATTGGCCTCGGCATTCAGCCGGACTGCCGTCTCCGCCCAGGGATCGATATCGCTAGCGATGACCTCCCCGGCGCCAGCCATCACAGCCGCGATGCCGACAAGGCCGGAACCGCTGGCGAAGTCCAGCACGCGCTTGCCGCACACCGTTTCCGGATGATCGAGAACGTAGCGTGCCAGTCCCTGGCCGCCCGCCCAGGCAAAAGCCCAGAAGGGCGGCGGCAGGCCGATCGCTTCCAGCTCTTCCTCCGTCTTCAACCAGAGCTCATGCGCCTCGCTTGCCAGATAGAGCGAAATCTCCGGCACATGCGGCGGCGGCATCAGGCTGGTATTGGCGCGAATGAAAGCTTCCGGATCAGTCTTCAACGCGGCGGGTTGTCCAGTCCGCCCATGCGGCAGACTTCGAGATATTCTTCCTCGGTGACCGGCTGCACCGAAAGCCGCATCGAGGTGACGAGCGCCATCTTGGCGAGCTTCTCGCTCGCCTTGACATCCTTCAGCGTCACCGGCTTCGGCACGTCCATGACGGCGCGGATGTCGACGCAATCCCACTTCGGATCGCCCTTGGCGGAAGAATCGGGATGCGACAGGGCGCAGACTTCGACGATGCCGACGATCTCCAGCCCGTCATTGGAATGATAGAAGAACCCTTTGTCGCCGATCTGCATCGCCCGCATGTTGTTGCGCGCCAGATAATTGCGGACTCCGGTCCATTCCGTGCCCTTTTCGCCCGCAGCCTTCTGTTGCTCCCAGGACCAGGAAGCGGGTTCGGATTTATAGAGCCAGTGCGCCATGCTCACGCCTCCGGTTTGTTGAAGACCCAGTTATAGGCCTTGACGTCGACGCTTTCGAACAGTCCGGCCTTGGCATAGGGATCGGCATCGGCAAGCGCACGCGCCGCCTCTTTCGATTCCGCTTCGACGATGATCAGGCTGCCGCAGGGCTTGCCGTCGTCATCGAGAAATGGGCCGGCGATCTTCAGCGTGCCCTCGGCATTCAGCTTGTTCAGATGCTCGATATGCGTCGGACGCGTATCCATGCGCACGTTCAGATGTCCCGGTTTGTCCTTGCAGAGAAGGGCGAAAAGCATGTCTGTCTCCTATTCGGTGGTGATCGGACGCGTCATCAGCTGCTCTATCGCCTCTGATATATCGAGCCTGCCGTCGATGATGGCGGAAACGGCATCGGTGATCGGCATGCTGACCTTCAACTCCGCCGCAAGCCGCGAGGCGACGGAGGCTGCAAACGCGCCTTCCACCAGCGCACCCTGCAGGGGATCGGTCTTTTCGCCGCGCCCGAGCGCGATGCCGAAGCGCAGGTTTCGCGATTGATGGCTCGTTGCCGTCAGCACCAGATCGCCGAGGCCGGAAAGCCCGCGCACCGTGTCCGCCTGCCCGCCCTTGGCGACGACGAAACGCGACATCTCGGCAAGACCGCGCGCAATCAGCGCCGCGCGCGCGGAATCACCGATGCCACGGCCTTCGACGATGCCGCAGGCGATCGCCAGCACATTCTTCAGCGCGCCGCCAAGCTGCACGCCGATCCGGTCGTTGGAGGCGTAGAGCCGGAAGGTCCGGCCGGAAATCGCCTGCGCCAGCCGCTCCGCGGTCTCCATGTCGGCTGCCGCAATCGCCATCGCCGTCGGCAGGCCCTTGGCGATATCGGCGGCAAAACCCGGGCCGGAGAGCACGGCGACGGAATGGTCCGGCAGTTCCCGTTCCAGCATGTCGGTCAGAAGATTGCCCGTCGCCCGCTCGATGCCCTTGGCGCAGGTAACGACCACGGCATCCTTGGAAAGATAAGGTCCGTATTGCCGCGCCGCATCGGCCTGCGCCTGCGATGGCATTGCAAAAAGCACGATGGAAGCGCCGGCGATCGCATCCGCCTCGGCCGAAAATTCCAGCGTATCGGGCAGGAGAATGCCGGGCAGCACCGCATCGTGCAGCCGTTCGGTCTTCAGATCGGCAATCAGTGACGGATCACGCCCGACGAGCGTCACGGCGCTGCGGCCGGCAAGCGCGATGACGGCGGCAAGCGCCGTGCCGAAAGCCCCCGATCCGACGACGGCGATGGTTTCGCTCATGCCTTGGCCCCTCGTTTTCCGAAGCCGATCAGCGTTTCCGCATTGGAATCGAGCGGCCAGCGCGAACGTGGTTGTACGTCGAGCGTATCCGGCGCGGCACCGGTCGCCATCCGTTCCAGTCCTGCCCAGGCGATCATCACGGCGTTGTCGGTGCAGAGGTGCAGCGGCGGCGCGACGAAGCGGAAACCGTTCTTGTCGCACAGCGCCTGCAGCGTGCCGCGCAGTTCGAGATTGGCGGCGACACCGCCGGCAACGACGAGCGCCGGCTTTTCGCCAGTAGCAGGGCCAGTAGCAGGGCCAGTAGCAGGGAATGTCGTCGGAAATTCCGCCTTGAACCGCTGCAGGCCACGGCCGATACGGTCCTTCAGCGTCCGCGAAACTGCCTTCTGGAACGAGGCGCAAATATCCGCCACGTCCTGATCGCTGAGCGGCGCGATATCCTGCGCCGCCTGCCGCACCGCTGTCTTCAGGCCGGAGAAGGAGAAGTCGAGCCTCGCCTCACCGACCAGCGGCCGCGGAAAGTCGAACCGATCGGGATTGCCGTCCCGCGCCATCCGCTCCACCGCCGGCCCGCCGGGATAAGGCAGGCCGAGCAGCTTTGCCGTCTTGTCGAAGGCTTCGCCGAGCGCATCGTCGATCGTCGTGCCCCAGCGCTCATACTGCCCGACGCCGCGCACCAGGATGAGCTGGGTATGGCCGCCGGAAACCAGCAGCATCAGATAGGGAAAGGACAGCCCGTCCGTCAACCGCGCCGTCAGCGCATGGCCTTCGAGATGGTTGATCGCATAGAGCGGCTTGCCGGCGGCTCTGGCGATCGCCTTGCCGGTCATCAACCCCACAAGCAGCCCGCCGATCAGCCCCGGCCCCGACGTCGCGGCGATGGCGTCGACATCGTTGAGCGACACATTGGCGCGCTTCAGCGCCTCCTCGATCAGCTCGTCCAGCGCTTCGACATGGGCGCGTGCGGCAATCTCTGGCACCACGCCGCCATAGGCGCTATGTTCGTCGAGCTGGGAAAGCACCACGTCCGACAGCACGTTGGAATGTCCCTCCGCATCGCGCTCGACGACCGCGGCGGCGGTCTCGTCGCAGCTCGTTTCGATGCCAAGGATGCGCAGAAAGGGAACCATGAAGCCTGTTCGTTGATTGCGATGGGATGGAAACCCGTTTACGAGAACTCCGGTAACAACGGAATAGAACGGATGCAAACAAAACCTTTCCGGATCGGCACGCGAGGCAGCCCGCTGGCGCTTGCCCAGGCGCATGAAGCCCGCGACAGGCTGATGGCGGCGCATCATCTGCCCGAGGACATGTTCGAGATCGTCGTGCTGACGACCAAGGGCGACCGCATCACCGACCGGTCGCTGGCCGAGATCGGCGGCAAGGGCCTGTTCACCGAGGAGCTCGAACAGAAGCTTACCGCCGGCGAGCTCGATTTCGCCGTGCATTCCGCCAAGGACATGGCGACGAAGCTGCCCGAGGGGCTTTATCTCTCCGCCTATCTGCCGCGCGAAGATATCCGCGACGCCGTCATCGGCCGCACCGCACGCAAACTGATCGACCTGCCGCATGGCGCCACCGTCGGTTCATCCTCGCTCCGCCGCCAGGCGCTGATCCGCCGCATGCGGCCGGATATCAATGTCATCACCTTCCGCGGCCTGGTCGAGACTCGCCTGCGCAAGCTCGAAGAGGGCGAGGTGGATGCGACCCTGCTGGCGCTTGCCGGCCTGAAGCGCCTCGGCAAGGTCGATGTGCTGACCGATATCCTCGATCCCGACACCTTCCCGCCGGCGCCGGCGCAGGGGGCGATCTGCATCGAAAGCCGCATCGGCGATGCCAGGATCGACGATCTGCTGGCGCCGGTCAACGATATCACGACCTTCGACACAGTCTCCTGCGAACGCGCCTTCCTCGCCGCACTCGACGGCTCCTGCCGCACGCCGATCGGCGGTTATGCGGTCTGCGAAGGCGACCTGATCCGGTTCTCCGGCCTCATCATCACTCCCGACGGCCGCAGCCAGCATGCGGTGACGACTGACGGCCACCGCCGCGATGCGGCAGCGCTCGGCACCCGCGCCGGCCAGGACGTGCGCGCAAGAGCCGGCAGCGCCTTTTTCGACGACTGGCACTGAAGCGGCCATGCGTGTGCTCGTCACCCGCCCTGCGCATTCGGCGACGAGAACCGCACAACGTTTGCGCGATATGGGCCACGAGCCCCTGCTGCTGCCGCTGCGTCAGCCGCTGCACGACAGCGTCGCCGCCCTAGCCGCGCTTGCAACCACCAGCGGCGCAATCGCTGTGACCAGCGCCGAAGCCATCAGGGTCCTCTCCGCGCTCGGCGAAAAACTTCGTCCGCATCTCGCCCGCCCGCTTTTCGCGGTCGGCGAAACGACCGCGGAAGAAGCGCGCAGCCTCGGCTTCCGATCGGTCGCCTCATCCCAGGGCAACGGCCGCGATCTCGCCGATCTCGTCGCGACGCAGGGAGCGGACGGGTTGCTTTATCTTGCCGGCTGGCCCCGCGCCGAAACTTTCGAAGCAGGATTGCGCGAACTCGGCATCCGCTTTTCTATCGCCGAATGCTATCGCATGCAGCCGATCGTTCCCGGCCCGGCCGAGATCGAAGCGATTTTCTCAAGGTCTCGTCCTGAGGCCATTCTCTTCTATTCCCGGCAGACGGCCGAGGATTTCTTTCGCGTGCCGGAACTGCGATCAGCCGTGCCGGAACACAGCGGAATCCGCTTTCTCTGCCTTAGCGAGGCAGTGGCGGAGGCCATCCCGACGGCTCTGAAAAAAGCCGTAACGATTTCACCGATGACGGATGAGAAAAGCCTTTTGTCGCTGCTTTGAGGCTCCACCCGCCCAAATTTGATCTAACCTCTTCCCTTAACTGGCATCACTGTCTAGTTTCGTTGCAATGCAGGATAAAGAGGACCTCATGGTATCGGGAAACCCGCCACGCCATTCGAAGAGCGCCGACGAGCCGGTCACGATCGACCTCGATGCACAGGAATTCGCCTCTGCAGCCGATACCGAAAAACCGGTAGACAATGATGCTGGCGAGGCCGACAGCACCGCCGCCGCCGATGTCGGCCTGCCGTCCGAAACCGAGACTGCGTCGCATGTCGAAGATGAAGAGAAGCCGGTGATGGATGCGCCGGAGGAGGAACCGGCAGCTCCAGAACCTTCCTTCACCCCTCCTCCCGAACAGCCTGCGCCGAAGAGCGCCGGCACCTCCGGCCTCATTGCCGCCGGCATCGTTGGCGGCCTCGTTGCGCTGCTTGGCGCCGGCGCCATCCAGTATGCCGGTTACCTCCCGGGCTCCTCCACGCCGCAGACGACATCGCCGGAGACGGCGGATCTTGCCGGCGAGATCGACGGCCTGAAACAGACCGTCGCCAACCTTGCCGCCAATCCGGCGAGCGCGGATGACGGCGAGCTTGCGAAACGCGTTGCTGCGCTGGAAACGACTGCCAAGGCCCCCGTAGCCGGCGCGCCGGCCGATTCTGTTAACGTCGAGGCACTCAACCAGAAGATTGCGGAACTGACCGGTCAGGTCGACCAGCTACGCTCAACGCTTGCCCAGTCATCCGAGCAGCAGACGACGAACGGCGCCGATATCGCCAAGCGCCTGGAAGAGGCCGAAAAGAAGCTGAACGAGCCGCGCGAGGACGTCGCCGTTGCCCGGGCGATCGCGGCTGCCGCCCTGAAGGCGGCAATCGATCGCGGTGGCCCGTTCCTGGCCGAACTCGACACCTTCGCCGGCGTCGCACCCGACGATCCAGCCGTCGCCGACCTCCGAACCTTTGCCGAGACGGGCATTCCCTCACGCACCGAGCTGGTGCGCGAGGTTCCCGATGTCGCCACCGCAATCGTCGAAGCCGTCAACCAGCCGGACCCGAACCAGAGCTGGTCGGATCGGCTGATGTCGAGCGCCAAGTCGCTGGTGAGCGTCCGTCCCGTCGGCAATATCGAGGGCGAAAGCGTCGAAGCCATTGCCGCCCGCATGGAGGAGAAGGTGAAGAGCGGCGACCTGCCAGGCGCCTCCGCCGAATGGAATAACCTGCCCGCTTCCGGCAAGCAGGCGTCCGCCGCCTTCAAGCAATCGCTCGAAGCGCGCATCCGCGTCGAGGAACTGGTTGGCGGGGCGCTGTCGAAAGCGGTTTCCGGCACCGGCAAGGAAGGATAAGACCATGCTGATCCGCCTTGTCGTCTTCGCTCTCTTCGTGTTGCTTCTCGCCTATGGCTTCTCCTGGCTTGCCGATCGTCCCGGCGACCTCTCGCTGATCTGGGAGGGCCAGATCTACCAGACGAAGCTGATCGTCGCCGCCAGCGCGATCATCGCTCTCATTGCCGCCGTGATGATCGCCTGGTGGTTCGTCCGTCTCGTCTGGACCTCGCCGCATTCGGTGACGCGTTATTTCCGCGCCCGCAAACGAGATCGCGGTTATCAGGCGCTGTCGACCGGCCTGATTGCCGCGGGCGCTGGCAATGCGCTGCTCGCCCGCAAGATGGCCGCCCGCTCGCGCGGCCTCATCCGCGCCGATCAGGAACCGCTGATCAACCTGCTCGAAGCTCAGGCCGCCCTCATCGAAGGCCGCCATGATGAGGCACGCGCCAAGTTCGAGGCCATGGCCAATGATCCCGAGACGCGCGAACTCGGTCTGCGCGGCCTCTATCTGGAAGCCCGCCGTCTCGGCGCCAACGAGGCCGCCCGCCAATATGCCGAAAAGGCTGCCGACAACGCGCCCTATCTTCCCTGGGCCGCACAGGCGACGCTCGAATATCGCAGCCAGGCCGGCCGCTGGGACGATGCGATCCGCCTGCTCGAACAGCAGAAGGCCGCCCGCGTCGTCGAAAAGGCCGAAGCCAACCGTCTGCACGCCGTTCTTCTGACGGCGCGCGCCGGCGAGAAGCTGGAAAGCAACCCGACCGGTGCCCGCGACGACGCCCTGCAGGCGCTGAAGCTTGCCGCCGATTTCATTCCGGCAGCCCTCATTGCCGCAAAGGCGCTGTTCCGCGAAGGCGGCGTGCGCAAGGCCGCCTCGATCCTCGAACAGGCATGGAAATCGGCACCTCATCCTGAGATCGGCCAAGCCTATGTCAGGGCCCGCAGCGGCGATTCCACACTCGACCGGCTGAAGCGCGCCGAGCGGCTGGAAGGGCAGCGCCCGAACAATGTCGAATCCCTTCTTGTCGTCGCCCAGGCAGCCCTCGACGCGCAGGAATTCGCCAAGGCCCGCGCCAAGGCGGAAGCGGCGGCCCGCATGCAGCCGCGTGAAGCCGCCTACCTGCTGCTGGCCGACATCGAAGAAGCCGAGACTGGCGACCAGGGCCGCGTGCGCCACTGGCTGGCCCAGGCGCTCAAGGCGCCGCGCGATCCGGCCTGGGTGGCAGACGGCTTCGTGTCGGACAAATGGCTGCCGGTATCGCCCGTGACCGGCCGTCTCGACGCCTTCGAATGGAAGGCGCCCTTCGGCCAGATCGAGGGTCCGCTCGAAGACGGTTCGGCGCCGGCCTCGATCGAAACCGCTTTGAAGACATTGCCGCCGCTGCGTGACGTCAGGCCGGAAAGTCCCGCCAACGACCATCGCATCATCGAGCTGGAACGCGCCGCGACGATTGCCGAGGCTGTGCGCCCCACGCCGGCACCGGCACCGACATCGTCAAAACCGAAACCCGTCGAACCGGCCGCGGGCGATAAAGCGCCCGCGCCGAGCGAGGCGAAACCTTTCTTTGGCGGACTGCCGGATGATCCCGGCGTTCGCGATCCCAGGGTGGAACCGGAACCCAAGACACGGCTCCGCCTTTTCTGAAATGGAACGAAAACCGCATGTTCGAACGCTTTCAGGCATTCTTCCAGAATCTCACCGCCGACCACCCGAAGAAAGGTTTTGCCCCTGATGATCCGCGCATCGCAGTGGCAGCGCTCTGCATGCAGGTCATGGAGGCTGACGGCCAGATCAAAGCCAGCGAGAAGAAGCGGCTGCGCAAGCTCCTGAAGGAGCAGTATGCACTCGACGGCAAGCAGCTCGACGCTCTGATAGCAGCCGGCCTTGAGGCCGAAAGCTCCGCCGTCGACTATTATCGCTTCACCGCCGACCTGAAACGTCATCTCAATACCGAGCAACGGCTGGAGCTGATCGGCGTCCTCTGGGACATCGTCTATGCCGATGGCGAACGCAGCGAGATGGAAGACCATGTGATCTGGCGTATCGCCGATCTGCTCGGCGTCTCCTCGCGCGAGCGCATCCAGAAGCGGCAGGAGGCCGCCGCCAGGGTGACAGACGTCCAGGTTGCGCAAGATGATACCGACTGAGCAAAACCCGAACCGCGACGCGCGCCCGATCCTCATCGTCCTGCATCAGGAACGGTCGAGCCCCGGCCGTGTCGGCCAATTGCTCGTCGAAAAGGGCTACCGCCTCGATATCCGCCGGCCGGTTCTCGGCGAGCCGCTTCCGACAACACTTGAAGACCATGCTGGCGCCGTCGTCTTCGGCGGGCCGATGAGCGCCAATGATCCCGATGACTTCGTCAAGAAGGAGATCGACTGGATCAACGTTCCGCTCCGGGAAAAGCGCCCCTACCTCGGTATCTGCCTCGGCGCGCAGATGCTGGTGCATCATCTCGGTGGCAAGGTGCAGCCGAATGCCGATGGCTCGACCGAGATCGGCTGGTATCCGCTGCACCCGACCGAGAAGGGCCGCCTGCTGATGCACTGGCCGAGGATGGTCTATCATTTCCACCGCGAGGGCTTCGAACTGCCGCGCGGCGCCGACCTGCTGGCCGAAGGCGATGCCTATCCGAACCAGGCCTTCCGCTACGACGACAACGCCTGGGGGCTGCAGTTCCATGCCGAACTGACCCGGGTGATGATGCATCGCTGGGTCGTGCATGGCGCCCATCGCTTCATCTTGCCGAACGCCCAGCAGGGCCGCGAACATCTCGAAGGCCGCATGCTATTCGATGCGCCGCTGAGAGCCTGGCTCACCGAATTCCTCGACATCGTCTTCGAGGGAAAGACGGCGAAGGCGGCGTCCTCTATCGCTCTTTGCGCATAATCGGTTTCTAAATCGATTCCGACGATACAGTGGGCGCGTCCAGCGTATCGATCCCGCGCAGTTTGGGGAAACTCGACGCCCAGATCGCCGCCACGACAAGCGTTCCGATCCCGCCGATGACGACCGCCGGCACCGCGCCGAAGATCGCCGCCATCGTGCCCGCCCTGAATTCCCCGAGCTCGTTCGAAGCGCCGACGAAGACCATGTTGACCGCATTGACGCGGCCGCGCAGCTGGTCCGGCGTCCAGAGCGCAATCAGGCTCTCGCGCACATAGACCGACACCATGTCGGCCGCCCCCATCAGCGCCAGCGCCGCGATCGAGACCTCGGTGTTGGTCGAGATGCCGAAAATGATCGTTCCGACGCCGAACAGGGCGACACCGATGAACATGTAGATGCCGGCGCGATGTTTGAGCGGATAGGCGGCAAGGAAAATCGCCATGACGATGGCGCCAAGTCCCGGTGCGGCGCGCAGCAGTCCGAGCCCCCAGGGACCGAGGGTGAGGATATCGCGCGCAAAAATTGGCATCAGCGCCGTGGCCCCGCCGAGCAGCACGGCGAAGAGATCGAGCGAGATCGCCCCGAGCACCACCTTTTCGGCGCGGATGAAACTGAAGCCGCCGAGGATCATCGCCCAGCTCTTGGTCTCGCCCGTCGTCTTCTGCTCCGGCTTCGGGATCATGTAGAGAAGGGCCGCACCGAGCACGGAAAAGACCACCGCCACCGTATAGGCGGTCGTCGCGCTGACGCCGTAGAGCAGACCGCCGAGCACCGGGCCGGTGATTGCCGCGAGCTGCCAGGACGACGAATTCCAGGCGATCGCATTGGAGAGTGCCCCCTCCGGCACGAGATTGGGCGCCAGCGACTGCACTGCCGGCGACATGAAGGCGCGTTCAACACCGAAGATCAAAAGCACCGCGAAAACAGGCAAGGGAGTGAATGTCCCCATGACCGTCATAACCAGCAGCGCCAGCGTACAGAGCGCGCTCACCAGCGAGCAGAGTGCGGCGATCGCCCGGCGATTGTACCGATCGGCCACCGAACCGGTGACGAGGATGAGCAGCAGCGACGGCAGGAACTGCACGAGACCAATCAAACCGAGATAGATCGCGCTGCCCGTCTGGTCGTACATCTGCCAGCCGACGGCGACGCTGACGATCTGCTGCGAGAAGGAAAGCAGGAAGCGCGCGAAGAAGAACCGCGTATAGGACGAGTGCCGGAACGCGGCAAAACGGTCTCCGGTGGGCGAAAACGACATGGAGGTTTTCCGAGGAGACGGGCGCCGGAATAGCGGCAAAGCCGCCCGTTAAACATGATTCACCGTGCGTTTCCACACGGCACTTGCTCGTTTAGTCGCCAATGTCTACATGTCTGTCAACAACGAATTGGAGACGATGATGTTTGCGCTGTTTCAAACCATTGATTTGGCTTTGAATATTTACACCTGGATCCTGATTGGCAGTGCCATTTTTTCCTGGCTCTATGCCTTCAATGTTATCAATTCCAGCAATCAGTTCGTCAATTCGGTCGGCACATTCCTCTATAATGTCACCGAACCGGTGCTGAAGCCGATCCGCCGCCTGCTGCCGAACCTTGGCGGTATCGACATTTCGCCGATCATCCTGCTGCTGATCATCTTCTTCCTGCGCACCCTGCTTTGGACCACGTTGTACCCGCTGGTCGCTTGAGCCGTCCCTGGAGCCTTTTCGATGACCATCTTCGCCTCGCCGTCCGGCTGACGCCGAATGGCGGGCGTGACGCGATCGACGGTATCGAGGCCGACGAGGCTTTCCTGAAGGCACGCGTCGCTGCCGTGCCCGAGAAAGGCAAGGCCAACAAGGCCCTCATCCTGCTCATCGCCCAGTCGCTCCGCATCCCCAAATCCAGCGTCAGCCTTATCTCCGGCGACACGGCACGCAAAAAAATCCTCCGGATCGACGGCGATCCGGAGGATTTGGTAAAAAAGCTCGAGATATTTTTAGGCTGAGCGATCAGCCTTTCTTCTTGGCGCGCTCAACGGCTTCGAGGATGAGTTCGCCTGCTTCCTTGGAGTCGCCCCAGCCGAATATCTTCACCCACTTGCCGGGTTCCAGATCCTTGTAGTGCTCGAAGAAATGCTCGATCTGCTTCAGCGTGATCTCGGGAAGATCGGTGTAGTCCTTCACCTTCTCATAGCGTAGCGTCAGCTTCGGCGACGGCACGGCGATGATCTTCTCGTCCTTGCCGGAATTGTCTTCCATCTTCAGGACGCCGATCGGGCGCACATTGATGACGCAGCCGGGAACCAGCGGACGGGTGCTGGCGATCAGCACGTCGATCGGGTCGCCGTCTTCCGACAGCGTGTGCGGCACGAAACCATAATTGCCCGGATAGGTCATCGGCGTATAGAGGAAACGATCGACCACCAGCGTGCCGGCTTCCTTGTCCATCTCATACTTGATGGGATGGCCGCCGACCGGAACCTCGACGATAACGTTGACGTCCTCAGGTGGATTATTACCGATTGAAATGGCGTCGATGCGCATAAGAAACTCCCGCGAGGTTGAATGTGCTGGCAGCCAGATAATCAGTTTCATGTGGCAACGCAACATCGCACAGCGCCAATGCTTGACTGCAGCGGCGCACATTCACATCAAAAGTTTCTAATAGGAGATAGTGAAACGCCGACTCCAGCGCCGCGCGTCTTTTCAGACGCGCCAAGGACGCGGTGGCACTTTGAATGGCCGTTCAGCTCCAGATGAAGCCGATCTTCTTCAATTGCCTGTGGTCGAAACTTTCCATGCCTTCGCAGAAATCGACACCGCCATGATGGCGGTAGAAGTGACTGGCGGTCTCGTTTTCCTCGAGGCACCAGACGACCAGCCCGTTGCAGCCGAGCGACTTCAAGAGCCGGCGCGCCTCGCCGAACAGCATCCTGCCAAGGCCGATACCCTGATACTCGGGCCGAAGATAAAGCTCGTAAATCTCGCCTTCCTGCGGCAGAGCACGGGCGCGGTTGAGGCCGAGCGTCGCATAGCCGGCGACTGTCCCGGCAACATCGAGAACCAGCAGCGTCGCCGGTCCGCGCGTTGCCTTGCGCCACCAGCTTTCGCCGCGCCGCTCGATCATCTGCGTCAGCGCGCGATGCGGAATGATGCCCGCATATGTATGCTGCCAGGCAAGCCTGTGTGTTTCCGATATGGCTCGGGCATCTTGCGGCTCGGCCCGCCGGACATCGATCGACAACGTCTTCATAACGTTTACTCTGGTCCCGCCGAAGGCAATTAACCATATGCACAGAGGCATTGTGATCGATTGCCCACAGACTTGATATGTGGACGACGATCAAAAGTTAACGCTTTTTTAACGATTGTCACAAGACGGAATCGACGCGGCGCACAATAAAAAACCCCGGCGCGCAAGCCGGGGTTTTTAGGGATTTCTCTCCAGCGCTGCGCCTCTTTTCGAGAGCCGCAAGACGCTATCGCACTTTGAATGGCTCTTAGAGCGCCGCCTTCGTCTTTTCGAAACGCTTGCGATCGTTTGCGTCGAGATACATCTTGCGCAGACGAATATTCTTCGGTGTCACTTCCATCAGCTCGTCATCCTGAATCCAGGAGAGCGCGCGATCAAGCGTCATCCGGATCGGCGGCGTCAGCTTCACCGCTTCGTCCTTGCCGGCGGCGCGGATGTTGGTGAGCTGCTTGCCCTTCAGCACGTTGACTTCAAGGTCGTTGTCGCGCGAATGGATGCCGATAATCATGCCGGCATAGACCTTTTCGCCCGGCTCGATGATCATCGGGCCGCGATCTTCCAAGTTGAACATCGCATAGGCGACGGCTTCGCCGGGAGCGTTGGCGAGCAGCACGCCGTTGACGCGGCCACCAATCACACCCTTGTAGGGCTGGTAGTCGTGGAACAGGCGGTTCATGATCGCCGTGCCGCGCGTATCCGTCAGCAGTTCCGACTGGTAGCCGATCAGGCCGCGGGTCGGTGCGTAGAAACGCAGGCGAAGACGGTTACCGCCCGACGGACGCAGCTCGACCATTTCGGCCTTGCGCTCGGACATCTTCTGCACGACGACACCGGAATGTTCTTCGTCGACGTCGACGACGACTTCCTCGATCGGCTCCAGAAGCTGGCCGTTTTCATCCTTGTGCATCACGACGCGCGGACGCGACACGGCAAGCTCGAAGCCTTCGCGACGCATGGTCTCGATGAGAACGGCGAGCTGAAGTTCGCCACGGCCGGACACGTAGAACGAATCCTTGCCTTCGGCTTCTTCGATCTTCAGGGCGACGTTGCCTTCCGCTTCCTTGAAGAGACGGTCGCGGATGACGCGGCTCGTCACCTTGTCGCCTTCGGTGCCGGCCAGCGGGCTGTCGTTGACGATGAAGGACATGGTGACAGTCGGCGGATCGATCGGCTGCGCCTGCAGCGGCTCGGTGATCGAGGGATCGCAGAAGGTGTCGGCGACCGTGCCCTTGGAAAGGCCGGCGATCGCGACAATATCGCCCTGATGCGCTTCTTCGATCGCCGTGCGCTCGATGCCGCGGAAGGCGAGGATCTTGGAAATACGGCCGGTTTCGATCGTCTTGCCGTCGGCGTGGAGAACCTTCACTGCCTGGTTCGGCTTGATGGAACCGGAATTGATACGACCGGTGATGATGCGACCGAGGAAGGGGTTGGCTTCGAGGATCGTGCCGATCATCGTGAACGGACCTTCGTGGACGGTCGGCTCCGGAACATGCTTGAGCACCAGGTCGAGAAGCGGCGTAAGACCCTGATCCTTCGGACCTTCCGGATTGACGTTCATCCAGCCGTCGCGGCCGGAACCGTAGAGGATCGGGAAGTCGAGCTGCTCGTCGGTCGCGTCGAGGTTCGCAAAGAGGTCGAAGACTTCGTTGATGACTTCTTCGTGGCGGCCATCAGGACGGTCGATCTTGTTGATCGCGACAATCGGACGAAGACCGACCTTCAAGGCCTTGGAGACAACGAACTTCGTCTGCGGCATCGGGCCTTCAGAGGAGTCGACGAGAACGATCGCGCCATCCACCATTGAGAGAATGCGCTCGACTTCACCACCAAAGTCGGCGTGGCCAGGGGTGTCGACGATGTTGATGCGGACACCCTTCCATTCCACCGAGGTCGCCTTGGCGAGAATGGTGATGCCGCGTTCTTTTTCGAGATCGTTCGAGTCCATCACGCGTTCAGCGACACGCTGATTTTCGCGGAACGAGCCGGACTGCTTGAGAAGCTCATCCACCAGGGTCGTTTTGCCATGGTCAACGTGCGCGATGATCGCGATATTGCGAAGTGACATATGTGAAATCTCTGAGGCTGGGGCGCACGCTCTAGAGGACGCGCCTATTAGTTTGGGGCGTCCATACAGTTTTTTTTGCGTTTGCGAAAGGGGGGAACGCGCAAAAGCTGCGGCAAGGCTGTCGCCCCGCCGCATCATAGCGTGTCATCAAATTGTCTTAGGCGTCGCTGCCTGTCAATTCCTCGAAGGTCGAAAGTCCCTTTTTGACAAGCATTGCATCCGGGCTCGGCAGCTTGCCGCGGAAGGCCGTGTAGGCGTCCTCCGGATCGACCGAGCCGCCGACCGAATAGATATTCTCCTTGAGCTTACGCGCCATCTCGCCGTTGAAGGCGTCTCCCGTCTCCTCGAAGGCGGCAAAGGCGTCGGCGTCGAGCACCTCCGACCACATGTAGGAGTAATAGCCGGCCGAATAGCCGCCGGAAAAGATGTGCTGGAAGTGCGGCGTCGCATGGCGCATGACGATCGACTTCGGCATGCCGATCTCGGCCAGTACCTCGGCCTGCACCGCCATCGGGTCCTCGACGGCCGTTCTCGTGTGAAACGCCATGTCGACCAGCGCCGACGAGGTGAACTCGACGGTATTGAAGCCGGCATTGAAGGTCCGGGCGGCAAGCACCTTGTCGAGCAGGGCCTGCGGCATCGGCTCGCCGGTTTCGACATGCACGGCGTAACGCTTCAGGATAGCGGGCACCGTCAACCAGTGCTCATAGAGCTGCGACGGCAGTTCGACGAAATCGCGAGAGACGCCGGTGCCCGCAACCGAGGGATAGGTGACGTTCGAAAGCATGCCGTGCAGCGCATGGCCGAATTCGTGGAACAGCGTACGGGCATCGTCGAGCGACAGCAGCGCCGGCTTGCCTTCCGCCGGCTTGGCGAAGTTGCAGACATTATAGATGATCGGCAATTCGCCATGGCGGCCGTTCTTCAGCTCCAGCCGGTGCTGCGATTGCAGCGAGCTCATCCAGGCGCCTGATCGTTTCGAGCTGCGGGCAAAATAATCGCCGAGGAACAGGGCGACGAGCTTGTCTTCGCGGTCCCTGATTTCGAACACCCTAACGTCAGGGTGATAGGCGGCCACGCCCTTCTTCTCGACGGCCCGGATGCCGAACAGCCGGCCGGCGACGTCGAAGCAGGCTTCGATAATCTTCTCGAGCTGCAGGTAGGGCTTGAGTTCAGTTTCGGAGAAATCGAACTTCCGCGCCCGGATCTTTTCGGCATAGTGGCGCCAGTCCCAGGGCATGACCTCGTGGTTCCGGCCCTCCTCGGCGATCAGCGCCGCAATATCGGCCTCCTCCTCGCCGGCGCGTTTCACCGCCCGCGCCCAGACAGCCCTCAGCAGGCCGTTCACGGCTTCCGCCGTCTTCGCCATCGTATTGTCGAGCTTCAGCTCGGCGAAATTGCCGTAGCCAAGCAGCGTCGCCACCTGATGGCGCAGCGCCAGCGTTTCCCTGATGACAGCGCGATTGTCCGTCTCACCATCATTTTCACCGCGCGCCACCCACGCCTTGAAAGCCTGCTCGCGCAGATCGCGGCGCTCCGAGAATGTGAGGAACGGCTCGATGATCGAGCGTGACAGCGTCACCGCATATTTGCCCTCCTCGCCGCGTTCGCGCGCTGCCCCCGCCATCGCGTCGCGAAGGAATTCCGGCAAGCCCTCGAGCTCGGCGCCATCGGAAAGCACCAGTGCCCAGGCCTTTTCGTCGGCCAGCACGTTCTGGCCGAATTGCGTCCCGAGGCCGGCAAGCTTTTCATTGATCGCCGCAAGATTTTCCTGCTCGGCCTTTTCAAGCTTGGCGCCCGATTTGACGAAGCCTTTCCAGTGGCGTTCCAGCACGCGCGTCTGTTCGAGCGTCAGGCCAAGGCTCTCGCGGCTCTCCCAGAGCGTGTCGATGCGGGCAAAAAGTGCGGCATTCATCCCGATCTTCGAATAGTGGCGCGACATCTTCGGCGAGATCTCCCGCTCCAGCGCCTGGATCACATCATTGGTATGCGCGCCTGCCTTGTTCCAGAACAGCGCCGAAACGCGCGACAGCGCGTCGCCGGCAATCTCCAGTGCCACGACCGTATTGTCGAATGTCGGCGCATCGCCGTTTCCGGCGATCTCGTCGATCTCCCTTTCATGCGCGGCAAGTGCGGCTTCGAAGGCAGCGGCAAAATCACCGTCATCCAGGGCATCGAAACGCGGCAGGCCGTGAAGACCGTCCCAGGTCACCAGCGCCGGATTAAAATCATGTGGAGAAGGCATCGGAGAATTCCTTTTTGGCATGCAAGTGAATCGGCAATATAGGAGAGCCGCCATAGAATTGGTATGTTACCGGGAAGGACCTTTTGCCTCGCCTGCCAAATTTGGCGGGCGCCAGCCAAATCTGGTGGACAACAATTGATACGTGAAAATTAACCAATCGTTAACGATTGACGCGAATCAGGCGCAGGCGCTAGTTTTCTGATGTTCTTCTTGTAAGGGGACATGCGCCATGGAAATTTTTTCTGTGCGGTCTTCTCAGAGTTTGCTTTTTAAAAACAATCCTAATAACGCAAAAAGTTCGAAGACCTCTGATATTCAAATCGAGACCAGAGCTCCCGCCCCGGCCTCGTTCCAGATCGAAGACGAAGTTGGCGAAGGCCCGGATTTCACCGCGGTCAGCCCTGGAGAGCTGCGCAATTACGCGCGCCAGAGTTTCGACAGCGGCCTGATCGATCAGAACACCTACGCCGCGATCTCAGAACCGCTGCCGATGCATGCGATCGATCCGCTCGGCAACATCGTCGATCTCTCCAGCGTCACCGACGGCACCAGCTTCAATTTCCTCGATTATTACAAGAACCAACTGCAGGTCGCCATGTCGATCGGCGATGCTGACGAGGTCCAGACGCTGAAATCGATCGTCAACTTCCTGGATGGCTGATCTAATCAGGCCTTGCGCCAGCCGAGCAGGCCGGGCGTTGCGTGCCAGAGCGCCTGGGCGGCAAATCCCATGAAAAGCACGCCGGAGCAGCGCACGATCAATCGCTCATGGGCACGATAGAAGCGCCGCACCGTACCGGCGCCGATGATGCCGATCAGGATGATGTCGGCAGTCACGAAACCGACGAACGACACGACGAGCAGCACCGGCAACGCCTCGAAATCGAGCGCGCCGGCCGAGCCTGCAACCAGTGCTGTGAAAGTGGCGAGCGCCACCGGATAACCCTTCGGATTGGTGACGCCGAAGATCAGACCACGGCGAAACGGCCGCTCGACCACAACAAGCGCCTGCCCCTCCGCTTTCGGCTTGGCATTGACAGCGCTCCAGCCGATCCAGGCGAGATAGAAGCCGCAGGCAAGGCCGAGCAGGTCGAAGACGAAGGTTCCGATCGTCTTTGCGCCGACGATCGCGATCAGCGCCAGCGACGACCAGATGAGATCCCCGACCAGATGCCCCATCATGAAGAAGGCGCCGGCCTTGCGGCCCTGCCCGGCGCCGATGCCGAGCAGCTGCAAAAAGGCGGGTCCCGGAATGAGCACGTAGAAGAGCGCCGCCAGAAAGGCGCCGAAGAGCAAAGACTGCGTCATGGAAATGCTCCGGAGGATGATGACAGCAGACTAAGCGTTCACGGCCATCCGTCAAGGGTGGTGCACTGCCATGGAGAGTGGGATCAGGTAGCAAACGCTACCGGAGGCGGCTTTTGGCCCGAGGCGGACATCGGTTCGTTGTTGAAGGATGCGGCTGCTTTGCGCCCTCATTCCTGCCGTTCAGCCAACCTCGTCGGCGTCCCAAAAGCTGCCATGAGGGGAAACGACGCTCCTGCGTGTCGTCTAGGAAGCCTGCCTTTCCTCCGGCCGCCGAGAAGTGCGCTGAACGTTCTTGAACGTCTCGTCCTGTTCGAGCGCCGCACTTCGCCGATCGCCCAGATCGATCAACTCGTCGAGGATACGCAAGAGCTGCTGCGCGGCATCCTGTGTAAGAGGGAAGTTGGCGGCTGCTAGGCGCTGTACGATCGCTGCGAGACGGGCAGGGATAAGCGTTCCCGACCAGCTGTTCCGAACCGGGTTGACCTGGGTGAGAATTGTCCCTGCTTGCTCCGCAAACGCGTCGATTGGGAAGGCTACGCCAGCACGTTCGCACAAGGTCAAGTAGCAGTCCGCAACGAACGACGACCAACCTATCCGCGAAACAACCTTTGCTACCGTAGGCAGGATCAATGGCAGCTCGTCCCATTTTCCGTTCACAAATCTCGCTGCGCCGTCCGCCCGCTCAACATTCACGAATAGCAGCGCTCGTATGAGCCGAGGCATTTCGGACCCGTGTACTTCGCCCGCTCGGTGACTGTTTGGATTGAAAGCGCGATCTATGAATACTCGCTCCACACAAGCATCCAAAAGCTCAAACGTGCCGGCGGGAACAACTGGCGCGTCCAGCACGTGCCGACAGACGATCGCAGTTCCGAACGGCGCCAAGAAGAGGAGTCCTTCCTCATCTTTCGATAGGAACGGGCGAAGCAGCACCTCTCTTACGAACTCCAGTTCGAAGAATGGAGCTGCGCGCGCTACAAGATCACCGAGCGCATGTGCCCATTCCATCGTTTCCGCTACCCTACGGTCCTGACGATGATCCGACCAAGGTGGCATAACCTTTTCGGCGGTCCACGCCACCCATTGCTTCAGGGCAAGCCTGAAAAGTTCTTTGAGTTGCGGCGATTGACACCACGCCTCCACGGGGAACTCCGAAAGCAACCCAGCGGCGTCTCGCGAGAA
The DNA here is from genome assembly GCF_017357285.1 of Rhizobium ruizarguesonis. NCBI lineage: Bacteria > Pseudomonadati > Pseudomonadota > Alphaproteobacteria > Hyphomicrobiales > Rhizobiaceae > Rhizobium > Rhizobium ruizarguesonis. The sequence continues at coordinate 4,766,587 of NZ_CP071678.1, forward strand.
GAACGAGGGATCTGGCTCTTTCCAGTATTCTTCATCGTCACTTTTGCGGCCGCGACGCGTTCCGCCCTTGACCCAAGGACCGGGTAGCGCATCGAACGCATCGACTCTCTTGCCTCTCAGGCGCTTCAATGCACGTGCCAAGCTCGCTTTCTTCGCGGCACGTTCTTCCGAATTGTCCCTGGTTCCGTCGTCCTCGATCTTGAACCGGTAGCTCAAGGCCAGATCGAAGGCGTGCTGTGCCGCGATCCACTGAACCACCTGATCGGGGTCTCGCAACAAGGCAACGAAGGCCAGCTGATGAACTTCTTCCATAGGGTGAAGCGTCAACCCGAACAGCCGAGTAACAGGCCCCTCGTCCTTTACATCCTTCTTTCGCAGCTCAAGAAGCGCGACGACAAGGTGGTTGGTCGGGTGCCGTGGGCTGCGCGTGCCAGGAAAGGCGTCTGGCCGCTCTTCCATTTTCTCGACGCGCTTCAGGATGCCTAGCGCCCACTTCGTGTCGGCAGGAGAAAGAGCACCAAGCTTGATGACACAGGCGGCGATCGCCGAGATCGCGCTTTGTGCGGAGTCCCCACCCGCCTCCGTTCGGACTTTGAAAATTGAAGGGTTGTCACAGTCCTGAGCGAAGCGCACCGCATCCGCCAGAGTGAGACCAGCATCGGGCGCTCCTTTTTCTAATGATCGCGTTGCCCACCCCAAGATTCCTATTGTGCGCAAGTAATCCGACGACGCGTCGAGGGATCGTTGCTGGCTTGGTGATAAAGGAACGGGCGGCTCATATCCGATGAGCATCTGCCCATCGTCTGTATCGTGCCTACGATAGTTCGCGATATCTCCGAGTCCGGACCAGCGCTCCGCCTTTTCACGCAGCGCGGCTTCCGAGCCGGCCTCCGAGTGGTCACCTTCAAACTCGAAGGGCAGGTTCTTTGGATAATCCGCTAGCCGTGCTTTGAACTTTTCACGGAGAGCCTCATCGGGACTCAGCGCAAAGAGCATTGCCAGCTGTCGCACTTCGCGCTTCTCGCTCTCGCGATTGCGAAGGAAGGCCGCGGCGTCTGCTTTGTCACTCTTCAGCCGGTTGAAGAGTCCGAACGCGGGAATCTCAATGTCGCGAGTAGGCGATTGGGTGCTTCGAGCAATGTCGAACTGCCACAAGCGCTGACAGCTCGCTAATGGCAAGGTCGTCTCGGAGACAACGTTTTTCTCAAGCGCAAGCGTCAGAGCAAGGCCGAGTGAAGCGATGCAATGACTCCCCTCTACGACCGACCTGATAACATCATCGGCATGCTTACCCGCCTCGAGTTCCCTGTGCGCCCAATGGGCAAGGGCTAGCACGGCGCATTCCAGCGGCTGCGGTGCAAAATGACCCAAGAACCAGCTGTATACGGTCCAGTCGCCCCAGACCTCCTGCTTTCCCCAAGGGAACTCGACTACGATAGGAAGCGCCGTACCACCACGGCGATGGCTCAGCCTTTCGCGCTGACGCCATCCTTCCGTACCGTGATTCATAAGGTCCTTAACGAGGCCCAGCGCGAGGTCGGGACGTCCGTCGAAAAGCGCGGCAAAGGGCTGTTCACGCGCTGACGTAGGGAAGTAGTGTCTACCGTACTTCTGGATGCCAATCGCTTCTAGTTCGAGTGAGCTGCGGCCCATCGCAAAGGAGATATGCTCCAGACTCCGACGTTGTTGCTCGGTGCGCTCAGCCTCGGGGGTAGCGCGTGCCTGGCGTAGTGCCTCGATACGCTCGTCTTCCTCTCGCTCGATACGGTCGATGCGATCCTGCGGCAGCTCGTCAAGCACTTCGGCCTTCGTGACTTCGATCAGTTTCTCCGGTGCTACTTCCGTCAGTATCGGCGCATATAGCATTATGTCGCTGTAAGCGTGCTCGCGCATCTGCTGGTTCGCAATGGCTCGATCCAAAAGTCCGCGGCTTGGATCCGGAAATGCTCTTGCAGCGCGCAAGATCAGCCGCCTTAAAGTGCCTTCAAACTCTTCGCGGCTCTGACTGCGAAGCCCCTCCCACCGGCCATGATCAAAGCTTAGCTCCTCGCGATAGACGAAGCCCTCTATCTCGATCAGCCATCTATTGGCCAGATCAACAATGGCTCGCGATCGAGCGTTGCGATAATCCGCGATCGCATTCTGCCAAACCCCTAATGCTTCGATTAAAAGCGGATAGAGTCGGGTTGGAAGCGTGTCGGCTATCGACACGAGCCAGTCGACCAAGCGGCCCCAACTTGGGAAGTCGGATGGCCACCCGAGCAGGTCGGCCACGCGCATACGGTCGACGCCCTCGGTCGCAGACTGTTGCAGAATGACGGGGCTGGGAATGGTGTGCTGGGCCTGAAACCAGACCAGCAGCTTTTCCATCACCGCACAGTCATTGGCGAAAAGTTCCGTTTGGAACTCCGGTAGCCGCGCGGTGAATGATTGGCTGAAAGGTGGAGCGGTAATCCACTCACGGCGCCATTGGGGACGCAGTGCAACCGCCTCCAGTGCGCGTAGCCCCCTTGTCCACTCGCCAGCGGTCTCAAGCGCGCTCTGCGCGACTAAGCCCACCACTCGGCCGAGAAGCGGGGGCTCGCCCGCATTGATCAACCCGTTCGGCCACGCATCGCCCAGGTCCAGCAGCAAGCGAAAGAACGCCCACTCGAAAAAGATGTCGTGAGTGAAAGAAAATGCAGCGCCGTTTCGCAATGGCCTTATGACGAGATCGCGCTCAAAATCGCTCAGCTGCGAAACTGTTGCAGTAGCAAGGTCGCGCGCGGCTACGCTCTTACCAATGGACCGCGATCCATTTTCCGCGAGGTCGATCATAGCGCGTTGGCGCTGCCGAATGGTGTCTTGGGCTGCATCGTGGCCACCACGTGACCACCACGCATTAATAAGGTCGACTTCGGTTTGGGGGGCTTCAATGTCGGCAGGAAGTGAACTCGCAAGAACCGCTGCAAAGAACGGTCGGCGCGCGATCTCTTGAACATTCGGACCACTGCCGATCAGCAGCCTGCGAAGAGCTGGCCGCTCAGCTGCTAGCGCGGCGGCTTCTTCGTCAGAGAAGGGCGTCACCGCCACATCGCCGATGCCTTGTTCTCCAATGAAGGTCTTCGGGAACCATGTGCGGTAGGCTTCGAGGCCCTGATCTCGGGAGGTGGCGAGGACCTTCCAATGGCGGAGCTCGTCGCTCGTCTCGATCGCGCGAAGCAAGTCGGTGATGATGGCTTTCTGATCAGGGCGAACGCGATCGATGCCATCGATGAAGAGAACAGCCGTACCGGCTGATCCGATTTCGGCGAGCAGCGTCGCCGCAGACCGATGTTCGAGGCCCAGCCTGCCGGCGAACATTTGCCAGTTAGTACCCTCTAGCTGATCTGCCTTGATAAAGAGAATCGGTCCTGCGTTAGCCGCTTGCTGCGCCGCTCTCTTGAGGATAGCGGACTTTCCGCATCCTGGCAGACCGCTGATGTTGACCAGTCTGTGGGAGGCGAGTTTTGCCTCGACTTTCGCATCAAACGTTGGGCGAGGAACGTGGAAGCCTTCGACAGCATCAGCGACTTCGGCCAATCCGGTTTCGCAGAACTGTTTCAACGCATCGAGGTCGCGTTGGAATCGTGGGGCGATGTTGAGACGGACCGTCCCTCGCAGCTGGTTCAAAAGTGTGGCGCGTGACCAGCGATACGCAGAGCCTTCTCCGTCTCGCACGATCCTGCAAAGCCTATCAAAGAGCAGAATGTCCTGCCCATCCAAGTTCGTCGCCACCAGTTCTTGGAGCTGATTGATGATCATTGTTCGGATGGCGCCGTTTTCTGTCAGTCCCGGTAGGTGCAACGCGACGAACTGCTGATAGAAGGTTCGGTCAGCCCCGGCATCTCCCGCGCCGATGAGAGGCGCTAGAACGGAACGCATAGTTCTTTCATCTGCGCCCGCCACCCCGCCCGGTCCGAAGCGCTCATTGAACTCTCGGTCAGTTGGGCTCGCTTTCGCCCAATCGATTAGCCGCTGTAGTGAACGAAGACGATCGACTGTGATGTGCTCAACGGCAAAACCGTAGGCGTCAAATTCGGTGAAGTCTAACTTGGCGCGCGTCGCCACTGAGGCGGCGACGATCGCACGGAAATCGCTGTTGCTGGCCGCAGCACTGATGGTGACTTCGCGCTTGGCTTGAATGCTCAGTCGACGGTTCTGACCATCTTCTTCGAAATCGATAATGACGTCGTCTAGCGGTTCACGGTGGCCTGCGCGCTGGACGGCTACGCTTGTCACGCGACCCGATTGGCCGGCGCCACGCCCCTCCATAAGCAGCAGCGCGAGATAGTATGCCGCAACAGTGTCTTCAAATGTGAATCCTGTCCCCCCTGTCAGCTCTGTTGATGGTGCCGATGCGTTCATATATCTATCCCTGGCCGCATGGTCTTTGCTCTAGTGGACTCGACCGAGCACATTGTACCTATGGTAGAACAATGATGGAACATATTAGTGCTCAAAGATCGCACTTAACCACCAGTACTCCTTGAAAAAGACGAAAGTGGCGGTCTACCGGCCGTCGCTTTCCGCATCGCGAGAGCTGCACCCTGGCGCGGGCTAGCTCCAAGAATATGTGAGGTTAATGCGCTGCGAGGCCCCGTCGTGATCTCAAATTGGAGAGATCGACTGGATCAACGGCGTATATGTCCCCTTGGAAGTTAGGCGCGCTAATTCAGCAACCAGCCGGCTGACCGTTGGTGCTGAGGTGGGAGTGATTGGGAGGTGGTCGGCTTCAGGCAAACCAAACTCGAACCACTGTCCGCATTCGGTCAAATGAGCTACGGGCACAATCTTAGGCCGAACGGCTGCTTCGATAGCGCCATGGCTAGGAGCGGACTGACCGCTTCCGTGAAGAGTTTCGGGCGCCGGCAGGCGTACGAAAGTCCCCGAGGAAGGAACCCGCGGGCCACAGTCGGAGGCTATGGGGATTTCGATCTGGGGCTGATATCGGCGATGGCGCGACCGCGGCCAGGAAGTGGGGTGCTGGATGCGGACAGGCCGCTTCGTTGCGCCTCCGCGCGGTTTAGCCGGCCCGGCAGCCGGCTCGACGCGACCCTGTTGGCGGCGATAATCACCATGAACGCGCGTGGGTCGGTTGCCGGAGGCGGGGCGCCCGCGGCTGAGGTCTGGATCATGCCATGCCGGGTCATGAAGCAGTCTCCCGGTTCGTCGCCGTCGCATCCGGCGGTCCGCGCGGCTGCCTCCGGCGTTCGAACACCTCGATGACGATCATTCGTCCGCCGCAGCAGGGGCATGGCGGGCGGAAGTCATCCGGTTCGCCTGGTGTGTTGTCATCGGCCGGTGCGGCGACGTCCAGGAGTTCGCGGGCGAGCGCCAGATTGGCCTTGCGGGCGGAGCCGGCGAGCAGGCCGTAGTGCCGGATGCGATGGAAGCCGCGCGGCAAGACATGGAGCAGGAAGCGGCGGATGAACTCATCGACCGCGAGCGTCATGATCTGCTGCCGGTCGCGGCCGTCGCGGCGGTAGTCCTTATAGCGGAAGGTGACGCCAGTTTCGTCGAAGGTGATCAGGCGGCGGTTCGAGATTGCGACCCGGTGGGTATAGCGCGACAGATAGGCAAGAACGGCCTCAGGACCCGCGAACGGCGCCTTCGCATAGACCACCCAGCGTTTCTTTCGGACCGGCGATAGATGCCGCAAGAATGCCTGCCGCTCGGTGAGATGAGCAAGTGCGCCAAAGAAGCAGAGCCGCTCGGCGTCGTGCAGAGCGACCAGCCGGGTGAGGAACAGTCGTCGGAACAGTTTGCCGAGTACGCGTACGGGAAGCAGGAAGGCCGGGCGCGACGAGATCCATCGACTTCCGTCTGGCGTGATGCCGCCGCCCGGAACGATCATGTGCACATGCGGATGGTGCGTCATCGCCGATCCCCAGGTGTGGAGCACGGCGGTGATGCCGATGCGCGCGCCGAGATGCTTGCGATCGGCCGCGATGGTCAGCATCGTCTCCGACGCCGCCTTGAACAGCAGGTCGTAGACGAGCGCCTTGTTCTGGAACGCTATGTCGGCGACCTCGGCCGGCAGGGTGAATACGACGTGGAAGTAGCCGACCGGAAGCAGATCGGCCTCGCGTTCGGCAAGCCATGTCCGTGCCGCCGCGCCCTGGCACTTTGGGCAGTGCCGATTGCGGCAGGAGTTGTAGGCGATCCGCCACTGGCCGCAGTCCTCGCAGGCCTCGACGTGACCGCCGAGGGCCGCAGTGCGGCAGTTCTCGATCGCCGACATCACCTTCAGTTGCGGCAGGCTCATATGTTCAGCATGCGCGCGCCGGTACGCCGCGCCGGCAGCACGGAAGATGTCGGCGACCTCGATCGAGGCACGCAAGGCTCAACCGTCGGGGAAGGCTTCTTCCGGCTTGAACAGGCCGAGTTTGTCGAGCGGACTCGTAACTGTGCGGACCGTCCTGGTCGCCACCTTGGCGTAGAGGGCGGTGTTGTTGAGTTTTGCGTGCCCGAGCAGGACCTGGATGATCCGAATGTCCGTGCCGTCCTCCAGCAGGTGGGTGGCGAAGCTGTGGCGCAGCGTATGCGGCCCGACCCGCTTGGCGATGTCGGCGGCCTGGGCCGCCTCAACGACGATCCGATAGAGCTGCCGCGTGCTGATCGGCTTCATTGCGTGTTGGCCAGGGAATAACCAGCCGTCGCGATGCATCACACCCTGCTGCCGGCCCACCTTCCACCACTGGCGCAGCAGGGTGAGCAGGTCCTCCGAAAGCATGGCATTGCGATAGCGCCCGCCCTTGCCACGCTCGACGCGCAGCAGCATGCGCTCGCTGTCGACGTCGGCGACCTTCAGCATCGACACCTCCGCGACACGTAGGCCCGCGCCATAGGCGACCGACAATGCCGCCTGGTGCTTGAGGCAGGTGGTGGCATTGAGCAACCGGGCAACCTCGTCGCGGCTCAGCACCACGGGCAGGTTACGCGGATGCGCCAGCCGGATGAGCCTGCGCGCCAGGTCCGGGCGGTCGAGGGTCTGGGTGAAGAAGAAGCGTAGCGCCGACACGACGCTGTTCATCGTCGGAACGGGAACGCCATCCTCCTGCTGCTCGATCTGGAACCGGCGCAGGTCGTCGGCGGTCGCCGTGTCTGGTGAACGCCCGAGGAAGGTCGCCAGGCGTCCGATGTCGCGGAGATAGTTGCGTTGCGTTTCGCGTGAGAAACGCCGCATGTTCATGTCGTCGATCAACCGCTGGCGCAGCGGGCTGACGGGCGTATCGAGATGGGGGTGCTGCATGGTCAGGCTCCTTGTTGAAGAAGCCCGTCATGCTCTGCCGTTGCCGGACGACGCTCAATGCAGGCGCAACGTCCGGCCTGTGCCCTCTACCTCAACCGCAGGCGCCCTCCCGCGCAGCGGGTTCGTTCTCCGTGAAGAGTTTCGGGCGCCGGCAGGCGTACGAAAGTCCCCGAGGAAGGAACCCGCGGGCCACAGTCGGAGGCTATGGGGATTTCGATCTGGGGCTGATATCGGCGATGGCGCGACCGCGGCCAGGAAGTGGGGTGCTGGATGCGGACAGGCCGCTTCGTTGCGCCTCCGCGCGGTTTAGCCGGCCCGGCAGCCGGCTCGACGCGACCCTGTTGGCGGCGATAATCACCATGAACGCGCGTGGGTCGGTTGCCGGAGGCGGGGCGCCCGCGGCTGAGGTCTGGATCATGCCATGCCGGGTCATGAAGCAGTCTCCCGGTTCGTCGCCGTCGCATCCGGCGGTCCGCGCGGCTGCCTCCGGCGTTCGAACACCTCGATGACGATCATTCGTCCGCCGCAGCAGGGGCATGGCGGGCGGAAGTCATCCGGTTCGCCTGGTGTGTTGTCATCGGCCGGTGCGGCGACGTCCAGGAGTTCGCGGGCGAGCGCCAGATTGGCCTTGCGGGCGGAGCCGGCGAGCAGGCCGTAGTGCCGGATGCGATGGAAGCCGCGCGGCAAGACATGGAGCAGGAAGCGGCGGATGAACTCATCGACCGCGAGCGTCATGATCTGCTGCCGGTCGCGGCCGTCGCGGCGGTAGTCCTTATAGCGGAAGGTGACGCCAGTTTCGTCGAAGGTGATCAGGCGGCGGTTCGAGATTGCGACCCGGTGGGTATAGCGCGACAGATAGGCAAGAACGGCCTCAGGACCCGCGAACGGCGCCTTCGCATAGACCACCCAGCGTTTCTTTCGGACCGGCGATAGATGCCGCAAGAATGCCTGCCGCTCGGTGAGATGAGCAAGTGCGCCAAAGAAGCAGAGCCGCTCGGCGTCGTGCAGAGCGACCAGCCGGGTGAGGAACAGTCGTCGGAACAGTTTGCCGAGTACGCGTACGGGAAGCAGGAAGGCCGGGCGCGACGAGATCCATCGACTTCCGTCTGGCGTGATGCCGCCGCCCGGAACGATCATGTGCACATGCGGATGGTGCGTCATCGCCGATCCCCAGGTGTGGAGCACGGCGGTGATGCCGATGCGCGCGCCGAGATGCTTGCGATCGGCCGCGATGGTCAGCATCGTCTCCGACGCCGCCTTGAACAGCAGGTCGTAGACGAGCGCCTTGTTCTGGAACGCTATGTCGGCGACCTCGGCCGGCAGGGTGAATACGACGTGGAAGTAGCCGACCGGAAGCAGATCGGCCTCGCGTTCGGCAAGCCATGTCCGTGCCGCCGCGCCCTGGCACTTTGGGCAGTGCCGATTGCGGCAGGAGTTGTAGGCGATCCGCCACTGGCCGCAGTCCTCGCAGGCCTCGACGTGACCGCCGAGGGCCGCAGTGCGGCAGTTCTCGATCGCCGACATCACCTTCAGTTGCGGCAGGCTCATATGTTCAGCATGCGCGCGCCGGTACGCCGCGCCGGCAGCACGGAAGATGTCGGCGACCTCGATCGAGGCACGCAAGGCTCAACCGTCGGGGAAGGCTTCTTCCGGCTTGAACAGGCCGAGTTTGTCGAGCGGACTCGTAACTGTGCGGACCGTCCTGGTCGCCACCTTGGCGTAGAGGGCGGTGTTGTTGAGTTTTGCGTGCCCGAGCAGGACCTGGATGATCCGAATGTCCGTGCCGTCCTCCAGCAGGTGGGTGGCGAAGCTGTGGCGCAGCGTATGCGGCCCGACCCGCTTGGCGATGTCGGCGGCCTGGGCCGCCTCAACGACGATCCGATAGAGCTGCCGCGTGCTGATCGGCTTCATTGCGTGTTGGCCAGGGAATAACCAGCCGTCGCGATGCATCACACCCTGCTGCCGGCCCACCTTCCACCACTGGCGCAGCAGGGTGAGCAGGTCCTCCGAAAGCATGGCATTGCGATAGCGCCCGCCCTTGCCACGCTCGACGCGCAGCAGCATGCGCTCGCTGTCGACGTCGGCGACCTTCAGCATCGACACCTCCGCGACACGTAGGCCCGCGCCATAGGCGACCGACAATGCCGCCTGGTGCTTGAGGCAGGTGGTGGCATTGAGCAACCGGGCAACCTCGTCGCGGCTAAGCACCACGGGCAGGTTACGCGGATGCGCCAGCCGGATGAGCCTGCGCGCCAGGTCCGGGCGGTCGAGGGTCTGGGTGAAGAAGAAGCGTAGCGCCGACACGACGCTGTTCATCGTCGGAACGGGAACGCCATCCTCCTGCTGCTCGATCTGGAACCGGCGCAGGTCGTCGGCGGTCGCCGTGTCTGGTGAACGCCCGAGGAAGGTCGCCAGGCGTCCGATGTCGCGGAGATAGTTGCGTTGCGTTTCGCGTGAGAAACGCCGCATGTTCATGTCGTCGATCAACCGCTGGCGCAGCGGGCTGACGGGCGTATCGAGATGGGGGTGCTGCATGGTCAGGCTCCTTGTTGAAGAAGCCCGTCATGCTCTGCCGTTGCCGGACGACGCTCAATGCAGGCGCAACGTCCGGCCTGTGCCCTCTACCTCAACCGCAGGCGCCCTCCCGCGCAGCGGGTTCGTTCTCCGGCCCTGTAGCGGTCATCTATTCAAGCCGAGCCGATGTCCGTTGTTCGTGCAATCCGGCCATCCAAAACGCTCTATGAATTTGGTGGCATTCGCTACCTCATTCCACCAAAAAGCCCGCACAGCAAATATTGCCGGCGGGCTCACATCCGGTTCGAAGGCGAACCGTGATTACTTCACGAGGTTGCGCTTGGCGAGCGTGCGCAGGCGCAGCGCATTGAGTTTGATGAAGCCGGCCGCATCCTTCTGGTCGTAGGCGCCCTGATCGTCCTCGAAGGTTACGAGCTTGTCGGAATAGAGCGACTTTTCGCTTTCGCGGCCGATGACCATGACATTGCCCTTGTAGAGCTTCAGCGTTACTTCGCCGTCGACATGTTCCTGGCTCTTGTCGATCAGCGCCTGCAGCATCTCGCGCTCCGGCGAAAACCAGAAGCCGTAATAGATCAGCTCGGCGTAACGCGGCATGATGTCGTCCTTGAGATGGGCGGCGCCGCGGTCGAGCGTGATCGATTCGATGGCGCGATGCGCCGTAAGCAGGATGGTGCCGCCTGGTGTCTCGTAGACGCCGCGCGACTTCATGCCGACAAAGCGGTTCTCGACGAGGTCGAGACGGCCGATGCCGTTGTCACGTCCGTAATTGTTGAGCGCAGCCAAGAGCGTCGCCGGGCTCATGCGCACGCCGTTGATCGAAACCGCGTCACCCCTCTCGAAGCCGACCTTGATGGTCGTTGCCTTGTCGGGTGCGGCCTCAGGCGAAATGGTGCGCATATGCACATATTCAGGCGCCTCCTTGGAGGGGTCCTCGAGAACCTTGCCTTCGGAAGAGGAATGCAGAAGGTTGGCGTCGACCGAGAACGGCGCCTCGCCCATCTTGTCCTTGGCAACCGGGATCTGATGCTGTTCGGCAAAGGCCAGCAGGTCGGTGCGGCTCTTGAACGCCCAGTCGCGCCACGGCGCGATGATCTTGATGTCGGGGTTCAGGGCATAGGCGGAGAGCTCGAAACGGACCTGGTCGTTGCCCTTGCCGGTCGCGCCGTGGGCAATCGCATCGGCGCCGGTCTTCTTGGCGATATCGATCAGATGCTTGGAAATCAACGGACGGGCGATCGAGGTGCCGAGCAGGTAGACGCCCTCATAGACGGCATTGGCGCGGAACATCGGGAAGACGAAATCGCGCACGAATTCTTCGCGCACATCCTCGATGTAGATCTCCTTGATGCCGAGCATCTCGGCCTTCTTGCGCGCCGGCTCCAGCTCTTCGCCCTGGCCGAGATCGGCGGTGAAGGTGACGACTTCGGCGCCGAGTTCCGTCTGCAGCCACTTCAGGATGATCGAGGTGTCGAGGCCGCCGGAATAGGCGAGAACGACTTTCTTCACGTCTTTGTATGATGCCATGATGATGAGGTCCGTTGCATAAAAGGCCGGCGAAAACCCGGTGTCGCGGCACTTTTAGCGAGATTGGCGCGTGACGCAAGACCAAGTGCGACGCTGATGGTGCCGATAGCGTTTGACAGCGCGAAAGCGGAGCCCATATTCGCCAGCGTCCGCAAATGCTCGAGGAGAGACTGCCCCGTGACGAATATTCAAGACATTTTCAAGAAGTCCAATGTTGCCGTCATCACCGGCGGCGCCTCCGGTATCGGTCTTGCCGCGGCGAAATATTTCGCCGGACGCGGCATGAGCGTCGCCATCGCCGATCTCGGCGGCGATCGGCTGGCCGACGCCGCCAATGAACTCAAGGCCATTGCCGGCGAGGAAAACGTGATGGCGGTCGAGACCGACGTCGCAGTCAAGGAATCCCTGGAGGCGCTCGAACGAGCCGTGCTCCAGCGTTTCGGCCGTGTGCACGTGCTGGTGAACAACGCCGGCATCGGCCCGGAAACCTCGATCTTCAGCCCACAGGCGAACTGGGACCATATCTTCGCCGTCAACCTGATGGGCGTGATCAACGGCACGCGCACCTTTGGCCCGAAGATGCTGTCGCACGGCGAGCCCGGCCTGATCATCAACACCGGCTCCAAGCAGGGCATCACCACGCCGCCCGGCAACCCCGCCTACAACATCTCCAAATCTGGTGTGAAAGTCTTCACCGAAGCCTTGCAGCATGAGCTTCGCAACACCGAAGGCGGAAAGATCTCCGCCCATCTTCTGATCCCCGGCTTCGTCTTCACCGGCCTCACCAAGGGCGACCGCGCGGAGAAACCGGCCGCGGCCTGGACGCCGGAACAGACCGTCGATTTCATGGTCGAAAGCCTCGAACGCGGCGATTTCTATATTCTCTGCCCCGACAATGATGTGGCGCGTCCGGTCGACGAGCGCCGGATGGCCTGGGCGGCCGGCGATATCATCGAGAACCGTCCGCCGCTGTCACGCTGGCACAAGGACTACGCCGACAAGTTCAAGGCCTTCCTCGAACAGAAGTAATCGGTACCATCAGAAGGTTTGATTGGTAATTTTCTGAAAGCCGGGTAGGAGATCCCCAGATCCTTTCCGGCTTTCAGAGTGTGTCATGGATTTTCTGCCCAACCTGCCGACCCTTCTCGCCTTTGCCGCCGCGACGCTGCTGCTTGCGGCAACCCCAGGCCCCGACATGACGCTGTCGATCAGCCGCGCGCTGGCTCAGGGCAAGAAGGCGGCGCTCTTCGTTGTCGTCGGCACCAGCCTCGGCATCGTCGTCCACACCATGCTGGTCGCTTTCGGCATTTCGGCGCTGATCACCGCCTCGCCGACCGCCTTCCTGATCCTGAAGACTGGCGGTGCCGCCTATCTGCTCTGGCTGGCGGTGCAGGCTATCCGCTTCGGCTCGAAGCTCACCGTCGCCAAGGTCGAGGAGCAGAAGGGCACGCCACTTTCCAACATCTCCTCGGGCTTCTGGGTCAATCTTCTGAACCCGAAGGTCATCATCTTCTTTATGACCTTCCTGCCGCAATTCGTCAGCGCCGGCGATCCGGCCGTCACCCAAAAGCTGCTCTTTCTCGGCTTCTGCTTCATCCTGATCGGCATGCCGGTCAACGCCAGCGTCGTCTTTGCCGCCGACTGGCTGGCCTCATGGCTGCAGAACAACAAGAAAGTGCTGCGCGGCATGGACTACACCTTCGCCGGCGTCTTCTCGATCTTCGCCGCAAAGATCCTGCTCACCCAGGCGAGATAGCCGCGGTTGCGCAGCAATCCGCCCGCGGTCGGTTGATTGATCCGCCCGCGGTCGTGAAACGATCCGCCGCCAGCTACACCAATATTCGCGAGACGCCGAGCCGGAGCAGGCATTGACCGCGAATTTCGTCATCTTCCAAAATTATTCCGTGCCTTTCGCGCGATTACTTGTGATCAACATATGATCGTAAGTCGGCAATTGTGGCTAGGCCACGCCACCTTCGCTGCCCACATATCCTTTACGGCTCACGAAGAGCGACCTTGAAAGGATAAGCCCATGATTATGTTCCGCAATATCATAACAGCAGGAGTTGTTGCGCTGACGCTTGCCGCCACGTCCCTTACAGCGACAACACCTGCCTTAGCTCACGGCGGCGGAGGCCATGGCGGTGGCGGCTTCTCGCGGGACGGCGGCCATTTCGGCGACGGTTCCCATATGGGCGGCGGCACTTTCGCCGATCGCGGGTTCGAAGCGCATCATTTCGGCGGAGCCGGCCATTTTGGCGGACACCGCGACGGCCGTTTCGCCTTCCATGATAGAAATCGCCTGTTGTTCGGCGATGACGACTATGACCCGGAACAGTGCCAGCCGGAATGGCTCAACCAGTACGGCCATCGCGTACTGGTGGAAGTCTGCTCTTGATGACGGTCCCCCTGGCCTCTGAGGAGTCGTGAAACGATCAGCTGCCCGCTAACCGATCAGCTCGCTGTAGGCCTTAGCCGATCAGCAAGGCGTCATCATCCAGCGTCTGGCCGCGCATCTTGCGGAACATCGCGATCAGATCCTCGACCTGCAATGTCTTGCGGCTGTCGCCGGCGACATCGAGCACGATCTCACCGCCATGCAGCATCACCGTGCGGTGGCCATAATCGAGCGCCTGGCGCATCGAATGCGTCACCATCAGCGTTGTCAGCTTGCGCTCGGAAACGATTTTCTGGGTCAGACCCATGATGAATTCTGCCATGCCGGGGTCAAGCGCCGCAGTATGTTCGTCGAGCAGCAGCACTTCCGAGCCCGCCAGCGTCGCCATGACGAGCGAGACCGCTTGGCGCTGGCCACCGGAAAGCAGGTCCATGCGGTCCTTCATGCGGTTCTCCAGCCCGAGATTGAGCTCGGCGATCCTCGCGCGAAAATGGTCGCGCCGTTTTGCGCCAAGCGCCGAGACGAGCCCGCGTCGTTCGCCGCGGCGCGCCGCAAGCGCCAGGTTCTCCTCGATCGACAGCGCACCGCAGCTTCCGGTTAGCGGGTCCTGGAAGACACGGGCAACCAGCCCGGCGCGCGCCGCCGTCGTCTTGCGGGTCACGTCGGCATTGCCGATCAGCACCTGCCCTTCGCTTGCCAGCACATCGCCGGCGAGCACACCGAGCAGCGTCGATTTGCCGGCGCCGTTCGAGCCGATGACGGTAACGAAGGAGCCTTCCTCGATCGTCAGGCTGACACCCGAAAGCGCCTGCTTCTGCAGCGGCGTGTCGCGCCCAAAAACGACCTTGATGTTCTTGAGGTTGATCACGACGCGGCACCTCCGCGCAAACGGGGAAGGATGAGCGCCACGGTCACCAGCACGGCCGTCACGAAATTGAGGTCGGACGCCTGCAGGCCGATGACGTCGCTCGAAAGCGCCAGCTGGATCGCGATGCGATAGAGGATCGAGCCGAGCACGCAGCCGATTAGCGCGATCAGCAGACCACGCCGCCCGAGCAGCGTCTCGCCGATGATAACGGCGGCCAGACCGACGACGATCGTGCCGACGCCCGAGGTGACGTCGGCAAAGCCGTTCGTCTGGGCAAACAGCGCGCCGCCGAGCGCCACCAGCGCATTGGAGATCGCCATGCCGAGATAGATCTGCCGGCTGGTATCGACACCCTGGGCCCGCGCCATCCTTGCATTGGCGCCTGTCGCCCGCATTGCCAGGCCGGCATCACTCTCGAGGAAACGCCAGACCAGGATGAGCGCGATGACGACGAGAACACCGACGAAGAGCGGCCGCACGTAGAAATCGCGAAGGCCATGGCCGAAGAACGGGCTGATCATCGTGTCGGCATTGATAAGCGCGACATTGGGTTTTCCCATCACGCGCAGATTGACGGAAAACAATGCGATCATCGTCAGGATCGAAGCGAGGAGGTTGAGGATCTTGAAGCGCACGTTGAGCAGCGCCGTCACCATGCCCGCGGCGGCACCGGCCGCCATGGCGATCAGCGCCGCAAGCCAGGCATTGACGCCGGCAATGATCAGCACGGCCGTCACCGCCGCGCCAAGCGGAAAGGAGCCATCGACCGTCAGGTCGGGGAAATCCAGAACACGGAAGGCGAGATAGACCCCAAGGGCGACGAAGGAATAGACCAGTCCGAGTTCGACGGCCCCCCAGAATGCGATTTGGCTCAAGGCTTCCGCCCCTCTTCTGTCCGCTTCCGCTCCGCGCCTTGCGCAAAACATCAGGCTTTTAATACCATCAGCCGCCCCCGTGTGGAACGGAAGCGGCTGCAAACTCGATCAGCGACGGCAGTCGCCTTGTTTATTCGATGACTTTGGTAGCGCGGGAAAGCACGCTCTGCGGCAGTGTGACCCCCATCTTCTCGGCCGCCGCCTTGTTGACGACGAGGTCGCTGCCGGCGGCAGCCTTGACGGCGATGTCGCCCGGGTTCTCGCCCTTCAGCACACGAACGACGATCTCGCCGGTCTGCTTGCCGACATCATAATAGTTGAAGCCGAGGGCGGCGATCGAGCCGCGCGAAACCGAATCCGTATCGGCGGTAAAGAGCGGCAGCTTGCTCTCCTCGGCAACCGCGACAGCGCCTTCAAGCGCGGAGATGATGGTGTTGTCGGTCGGAATGTAGATCGCATCGGCGCGGCCGACGAGTGCGCGTGCCGCACCCTGGACCTCGGCCGATTTGGTGGCGGCCGATTCGACCACCTTCAGGCCAGCCTTTTCGGCTTCAGCCTTCAGCACGGCGAGCAGCGAAACGGAATTCGCCTCGCCGGAATTGTAGAGATAGCCGATGGTTTTCACATCAGGCAGGATTTCCTTGATCAGCGCAATGTGCTCGGCGACCGGCGACATATCGGAAAGGCCGGTGACATTGCCGCCGGGCTTGTCCATGTTCTTGACGAGTTGGGCGCCCAGCGGATCGGACACGGCCGTGAAGACGACAGGAATGTCACGCGTCGAGGAGACGACGGCCTGGGCCGAGGGCGTCGAGATCGGCACGATGACATTGGGCTCGTCGCCGGCGAACTGGCGGGCGATCTGGGCCGCCGTCGCCGGATTGCCCTGCGCCGATTCGAACACGAATTTCAGGTTCTCGCCTTCCTTGTAGCCCGCAGCTGTCAGCGCATCGAGAACACCCTTGCGCGCCGCATCCAGCGCCGGATGTTCGACAATCGCCGTCACGGCGACGGTGACATCATCAGCCTTTGCCGGCAGGGAAAGGGCCAAAGTGGCGGCAAGAGCGAGCAAAATCGGGCGCATGGGGATCCTCCTGAATGATTTTGGGGGCACTTTTAGGAAAAGCGCCCCCTGAAATCAATCGCGGAGAATTGTAGCGAGGATCAAACTTGCTGATCAGTCGTCGGCGCCGTGATTGGCGATCATCATCGCCTCGAAGGCCAGACGTTCGGTCTTGCGCATGCGTTCCGATTCCGATTTCAGCTGGCCGCAGGCGGCGAGAATGTCGCGGCCGCGCGGCGTGCGGATCGGCGAGGCATAACCTGCCGAATTGATGAAGTCGGCGAACTTCTCGATCTGCTCCCAGTCGGAACACTGATAATTGGTGCCGGGCCAGGGATTGAACGGAATGAGGTTGATCTTCGCCGGCACGCCCTTCAGGAGCTTGATCAGCCCCTTGGCATCTTCCAGGCTGTCGTTGACATCCTTCAGCATCACATATTCGAAGGTGATGCGCCGCGCGTTCGAAAGGCCAGGATAGGTCCGGCAGGCTTCGATCAGCTCCTTCAGCGGGTACTTCTTGTTGATCGGCACGAGAATGTCGCGCAGATCGTCGCGCACCGCATGCAGCGAAATCGCCAGCATGACGCCGATTTCCTCGCCGGTGCGGAAGATCTCCGGCACGACACCGGAGGTGGAAAGCGTCACGCGGCGCCTGGACAGCGACAGGCCGTCACCATCCGTGGCGATCAGCAATGCCTGCTTGACGGCATCGAAGTTATAAAGCGGCTCACCCATGCCCATCATGACGATGTTGCTGACCTTGCGGCCCTCGGCAGGCATGATCGTGCCCTGCGGCGCTTCACGGTCCGGGAAATCCCCAAGCCGGTCGCGGGCAAGCAGCAGCTGCGAAAGAATTTCCTCCGCCGTCAGGTTGCGCACCAGACGCTGCGTCCCGGTGTGACAGAAGGAACAGGTGAGCGTGCAGCCGACCTGGCTGGAAAGACAGAGCGTGCCGCGGCCCTCTTCCGGAATGTAGACGGCCTCGATCTCGACGGGACGCCCGGCGCCGCGGGCGGGAAAGCGCAGCAGCCACTTGCGCGTGCCGTCGTTGGAGACCTGCTCCTCGACGATCTCGGGACGTTCGATGGTGAAATGCTGCTTCAGCATCTCCCGCATGTCCTTGGCGACATTCGTCATATGGTCGAAGTCGGAGACCCCTCGCACATAGATCCAGTTCCAGAGCTGCGAGACGCGCATCTTGATCTGTTTCTCGCCCACACCCTTTTCCCGGAGTGCCGCCCCCATCTCCTCGCGCGACAGGCCGATCAACGACGGCTTCTCGACGCCGGAAGCGGCGCGGGGCGCCTGAGGCTTGATGACATCAATCGCATCCATGACGGACATAGTCTTTCATCCCGAATTCGAACACGTAACCGCCCCGCAAACCCTGCGAACTTCAGGGCTAAGCCGGAAGACTGGCGGGTGCATGACGGCACATTGGCAGAAATTGAATGGCGGAACGGCGACTGAAATCGCGATCTGTCCGCTGTTGCGCGGCCTTTAGCATCATTTTGCCCGCACGTCACTATAGATGGAAACGACAAGAGCCGGCGCAAGGCCGGCCCTCGAAGCTCTGACAACAAAAAAAGCTTACTTGCAGGTTTCGATCTGCTTCAGCGCAGCCGAGATACCCGAGAGCGAATAGCTGTAGGAGGTACCGGTGCCCTTGCGCGAAACGGCATTGACCGTCATCGAATGACCGGTCTTCATCGCGGCGACGAGGGCCGGCTCCTGCGCCGCGTTCTCGACCCAGCCGGCCTTGTCCTTGGTGAACATTACGAAGGTCTTGTTGTCGATGACGACGTTGATCTTCGAATTTTCCTTGACCGTGTAGCCCATCATCGCCTGCGGCTCGTAGGAGATGTTCTGGCCCGGACGCTGGGAGACGATGAAGAAATTGTCACCGTGGTCGACGCTTGCCGGCTGCTTTGCCGTCGGAACGGACAGCACATAGCAGACGGTGCTGCTGCCCGACTTGTAGGAGTAAGCGCCCCATGCCTGGAACTGCTGGATGCGGTTCGGCGCGGCCTGCTGCGCTGTCGCAACTCCGGCCATAACAAGGGTGAGTGCGAGAGCGGATACGATACTTTTTACAAACATGGATTCCTGCCGGTTCTTGCGATTCAAGGCCCGAAGCGATCATAGCGGGCGCCGCATAATCACGATCTGCTTTATTTTGACTTAATTCAGGTTACCAAATGGTCAACAATAGCTGCGATTTGTATGTGCCTGTGTCATTTCAGCTCGAGTGTCAATTTTCGCCCCTTTGACGGTATCGACCGCGACACCGTGCCCCAATGGCACTGGCCGTCCGTTCGGCTGAATTTAAGACACAAAGATTCAGGCAAGAGTTTGACCTTTCCCAAATCCGTTGTACCTCATTAAGACTTGGAAATCCGGGACGAAATTATTGCCGCAGGGGGCTGGTGAGGGGACATGGATGCCGAGGAAAGACAGCGTTTCGCTGCCCTCGCGAAGGCCGTCGCGAACGATCGCGACCAGCAGGCCTTTTCCATCCTGTTCGACTATTTCGCACCCCGCCTGAAGGCCTGGCTGATGCGCCAGAGGATGACACCAGGCGAGGCTGAGGAACTGGTCCAGGAGATCATGATCGTGCTCTGGCACAAGGCAGACCTCTATGATGCCACGCGATCTTCACTTTCGACCTGGCTTTTCCGCATTGCCCGCAATCGCCGCATCGACATGCAACGCCGCGCCAATACCCGCATCTTCGATGAGACTGATCCGGCCCTGCAGCCGCCGGGCGATATCGGCGCGGAAGAAATCATCGCCAATGACGATCGCGACGCCAAGATACGCGCCGCCGTCGGTCAATTGCCGGAGGAACAGCGCGACATGCTGCGCGCCGCCTTCTTCCTCGGTCAATCGCATTCGGAGATCGCCGAATCGACCGGCCTGCCGCTCGGCACGGTGAAGTCGCGTATCCGGCTTGCCTTCGGCAAGCTCCGCAAGGTGCTGGAACGCGAAATCGCCTGACGTATGTCGCCCAAAAGTGTGCAGCGGTTTTGGGAGGACGACATGCGGAAAATCAAAGACCTAAAGCGTGACTGGAGCCTTTAGATCGTCTTCATGGCTTCTTCCGGCCGATCGGCGAGAACGCGGTCGGCCGCTTCGTAGTGGCCCGGCCGGATGTGGCCGCGCACCATCGCGAAGGCGGCCGAGAGCACGGCGATGTCATCGGAAAAGCCGATGACCGCGAAAACATCCGGGATCATGTCGATCGGCATGACGAAATAGGCGAGTGCCGCAAGCAGCACGCCGCGCACCTTCGTCGGCGTCTGCGGATCGAGCGCGCAATAGAAACCTGCGACCACATCGCGTGAGAACGGGATCTGCCGCACCGCCCGCCGAAACGTCGGCCAGAATTTCTGCCTGACGGTCTTCTCGCGCCGGCTCTGCGTATCCTCGTCGCCCGGCAAGAGGATTTCCCCGAATTTGACCTCGTCCATCCCTGCATCCCTTTCGTCCAAGCGAACATATGGTGACGGCGCCCAGTCTTTCAATCGGCCCCTTTCAATCGGCTCCGCTTTCAAACGCCACCGCGCGCCGCGGCCTTCTCCATTGCTTTGGCGAGCTTGAAATCCAGCTCCGTCAGTCCGCCGGCATCATGCGTGTTCAGCGTCACATCCACCCTGGAATAGACGTTGAACCATTCGGGATGATGGTTGAGCTTCTCGGCCACGAGCGCTGCCTGCGTCATGAAGCCGAAAGCCTCGACGAAATTTGCGAACTTGAACGTCTTCGATATCGACGAACCCGCATCATTGAGCACCCAGCCCGAAAGCTCGGTCAGTTGCGCCTCGGCTGCCGTCCGTTCCAGTCTTTCCATTTTCATGCCATGCTCCTCTCATCTGTCCGACAGGTTTACCGATGAAACGCATCAGCATCCTTTTCGTTTGCATGGGCAATATATGCCGTTCTCCGCTCGCGGAGGGAATTTTTGGCCATCTCGTCGCCGAGGCCGGCTTGACCGACGATTTTACGATCGCTTCCGCCGGCACCGGCGGCTGGCATGAAGGCGACCCGCCGGACCAGCGTTCGATCGCCACGGCGAAAAGCCACGGCATCGACATATCGGGGCAGCGCGCCCGCCGCGTCCGGCCGAGGGATTTCACGGATTTCGATCTGATTCTCGCCATGGACCGAGATAATCTGGCGGTGCTCGAAAAGAGCGCGCCGCATGGGGCGAATATCCACCTTTTCGGTGATATCGCGCTGGGAACCGGAGAGGATATCCCCGATCCCTATTATGGCGGCCCTGAAGGTTTCGAGCTGGTCTACACCAGGCTCTTGACCGGCTGCTGCAGGCTGCTCGAAACGCTGGGCGTCGAGCGTGCCTCGTGCAACGGGAACACTTCCTCGGTGAGGTAAGGCCCCCCACCGACCGATTCGCGTGACGAAAGCAGCACGAAGCGCGGTGCGGTGAAGGTTGCGGTGTGGAAGTTGCCGCGTCCGGCCAGATATTGCACGACGTCGTCGAGCCGCGAGGACTTGAGCCGCGCCAGCGTCACATGCGGCATGAATTTGCGGGGATCCGGCGGCAGGCCGATGCGCTGGCAGATCCGCTCGATCTCGCCCTGCAGGGCATACATTTCAGGCGATTGCGAGACGCCGGCCCAGACCGAATGTGGTTTCTTCGAACCGAACGAACCGATGCCTTCCAGCCGGAACTGGAATTCCGGCCGGTCGATCCGGTCGAGACGTTCAACGATTTCATCGGCCGTGCGGCCGTCGACATCACCGATGAAGCGCAGGGTGATGTGGTAATTCTCCACATCGATCCATCGTGCTCCGGGGAGGCCACCGCGCAGCAATGAAAGACTCATCGCCGCATTGCGCGGAATTTCGAGGGCGGTAAACAGTCTCGGCATCACGAGCACTCCCCGAATCTTTTGCAGGTGCTCACACGGAATCATGCAATCAATAACCGCGCAAGCCCCTATTTCTTCACAGAAGAAATCGTTTCGACGAAATTTGTGACAGCAGGCTCCATCTTTTCGACCATGACGTCGACGCCTTTCGTATTTGGATGCATGCCGTCGTCAAGCTTCAACCCAGCCTCCAGCGCGACGCCGTCGAGGAAGAAGGCATAGAGTGGAAGCCCATGTTTTTCCGAGAGCTTCTGGTAGATCGGGTTGAATCGTGCGGCATAATCCGCTCCCATGTTCGGCGGCGCTATGATACCGGCGAGCAGCACGGCAATCCCACGCTCCTTTAGCCGGATAATCATCTGATCGAGATTCTTCGCGCTCTCTTCCGGCGGGATGCCGCGCAACGCATCATTGGCGCCAAGCTCGAGAATGACGCCATCGGTGCCGTCGGGTACCGACCAGTCGATGCGCGCAAGGCCCCCTGTCGTCGTGTCGCCGGAGACCCCGGCATTGGCGATGGTGACGTCGAGCCCCTTCGCTTTCAGGGCCGCCTGCAGCTTTTCCGGAAAGCCGTCGCCGGGCGGCAACTGATAGCCCGCCATCAAACTGTCCCCGAAACCGACGAGATTGATTGTCCGGGCATTGGCTCCAGTGGCAAGGATCAGCGAGACGGCGATGACGGTGAATTGAAGGGCGGCAACTTTAAATCTCATGCTGGCTTCCCTAGATTGGCGAAGTGCCGTTATGCGGCCATTCGATTACGGACTTATATAGGGCGATTTCTGTTGGCAAAAACCATTATCGAGTTGAAGGGCGCCGATCTGACCCTTGGCAGCGCAGCCGCCTCCGTCCATGTGCTGAAGGGCATCGATCTCGATATTGCGGCCGGCGAATCCGTCGGCATCGTCGGCCCTTCCGGTTCCGGCAAATCCACCCTGCTGATGGTGCTTGCCGGGCTGGAGAAGCTCGACAGCGGCGAGATCAACATCAATGACACGCCGCTCCATAGCCTCACTGAGGACCAGGTCGCCGATTTCCGCGGCCGCAACATCGGCATCGTCTTCCAATCCTTCCACTTGATCGCCAACATGACGGCGCTGGAAAACGTCGCCGTGCCGCTCGAACTCGCCAATGTCGGCAACGCCTTCGAGATCGCTCATCGCGAGCTGAAATCAGTCGGCCTCGGCGAACGGCTGAACCACTATCCCGGTCAGCTTTCCGGCGGCGAACAGCAGCGCGTGGCGATCGCCAGGGCGCTCGCCCCGTCGCCGGCCCTGCTGATCGCCGATGAGCCGACCGGCAATCTCGATACCGAGACCGGCCGCCAGATCGCCGACCTTCTGTTCTCCAAGCAGGCCGAACGCGGCATGACCCTGCTTCTCGTCACCCACGACGTCTCGCTTGCAAACCGATGCTCGCGCCAGATTCGCGTCCGCTCCGGCCGGATCGAAGGCGACAGCGCCGCCCGCCGCACCGAAGCGGCGATCGCATGAGGATCATCACGCCACGCGTCTCGCTCGCTTTTCGCCTGGCACTGCGCGAGCTGCGCGGCGGCATTCGCGGCTTCTACATCTTCCTTGCCTGCATCGCGCTCGGCACCGGCGCGATTGCCGCCGTCAATTCCGTTTCGCAGTCGATCACCGATACGATCGCCTCGCAGGGGCAGGAACTGCTGGCCGGCGACGTCCGTTTCGAACTCAACAACCGCGAAGCCACGTCTCAGGAAATCGGTTTCCTCGAAGGCCTCGGCACCGTTTCGGTGTCGACAGGCCTGCGCTCGATGGCCCGCAAGCCCGACGGGTCCGATCAGGCGCTGGTCGAGGTCAAGGCCGTCGACGACGCCTACCCACTCTACGGCAAGTTCGTGGCCGAGCCGGACTATCCGCTTGCAGCACTGCTTTCGGGCCAAGGCGGCACCTATGGCGCGGTCGCAGCGCCGCTGCTTCTCGATCGGCTCGGGCTTGCGGTCGGCGACGAATTGCTGCTCGGCAACGTCAAGCTCAGCATCACCGGTACGGTGAAAACCGAGCCGGATGCGCTGTCGGAAGGTTTTGGCTTTGCGCCGCGTCTCCTCGTCAGCCGCCAGGCGCTTCAAGCCTCCGGGCTGATCCAGACGGGAAGCCTGGTTGAACACGCTTACAAGATCCGGCTGGAAGACAAGGCCGCGATGTCGGGCATCCAGGCGCGCGCCTCCAAGGAATTCCCCTCCGCCGGCTGGGCGATCCGCACCAGCGACCGTGCCGCGCCGTCGCTCACCGAAAACATCACCCGCTTCTCGCAGTTCCTGACGCTGGTCGGCCTCACCGCACTGATCGTCGGCGGCGTCGGTGTCGCCAATGCGGTGCGCGCCTTCCTCGATTCCAAACGCACCACCATCGCCACTTTCAAATGTCTCGGTGCGCCGGCGCAGGTCGTCGTCCTGATCTATCTCATCCAGATCGCCATCATCGCTCTCGGCGGCATCCTGATCGGCCTCGTCATCGGCGCCCTGTCGCCGATGCTCGCCGCGCAGTTCCTGGCGCAATTCCTGCCGGTCTCCACGACGCCGACCCTCTACCCCGGCGCCCTGCTGCTCGCCACGCTCTTCGGCATCCTGACGACGCTCGCCTTCGCCATCCTGCCGCTCGGCCACGCCCGCGAAGTGCCGGCGACCGCACTGTTCCGCGAGCAGGGCTTCGAGGCCCGCCGCCTGCCCTCCTGGCCCTACATCCTGCTTGCCGCCTTGTTCATGGTCGCCCTTGCCGGGCTTGCCATCCTCACCGCCTATGATCGCTTCATCGCCGTCGTCTTCGTCGGCGCGATCGTCTTCGCCTTCGTCGTCCTGCGTCTGGTCGCCGCGCTGATCGCCTGGCTCGCGCGCCGCAGCCCGCGCGTCAATTCGCCAGCGCTGCGGCTGGCAATCGGCAACATCCACCGCCCCGGCGCACTGACCCCTTCGGTCGTGCTCTCGCTCGGCCTTGGCCTGGCATTGCTGGTGACGCTCACCCTGATCGACGGGAACCTGCGCCAGCAGCTGACCGGCCGGATGAACGAGGGGGCGCCGAACTTCTTCTTCGTCGATATCCAGAGCGCCGAGGTCGATGCCTTCCGCGATCTCGTCCAGGCGCAGGCGCCCCGGGGCAAGCTTGTCGAAGTGCCGATGCTGCGCGGCCGGATCATCGCCTTCAACGGCGAGGACGTCACCAAGATGAACGTGCCGGCGGCCGGCCGCTGGGTGCTGAACGGCGATCGCGGCATCACCTATGCCGAAACCCTGCCGGAGAACGCCGCCCTCACCGAAGGCAAATGGTGGGACAAGGATTACAGCGGCGAGCCACTCGTCTCCTTCTCCTCGGAAGAGGCGCATGAGCTGGGCCTCAAGATCGGCGATACGGTCACCGTCAACGTGCTCGGCCGCAACATCACCGCGAAGATCGCCAATCTGCGCCGCGTCGAGTGGGAATCGCTGTCGATCAATTTCGTCATGGTCTTCTCGCCGAATACCTTCCGCGGCGCCCCGCATGCGTGGCTCGCGACGCTGACCGATCCGTCTTCGACACCGGCCGAAGATGCGGCGATCCTGAAATCCGTCACCAATACCTATCCGACGATCACCAGTGTGCGCGTCAAGGACGCGATCGATATCGTCAACCAGCTGGTCGCGCAGCTTGCGACCGCGATCCGTGCTGCGGCCTCGGTCGCCCTCATCGCCTCGATCCTCGTCCTTGCCGGGGCGCTTGCCGCCGGAAACCGGGCGCGCACCCACGATGCGGTGGTGCTGAAGACGCTCGGCGCCACGCGCGCCATGCTGATCCGCGCCTTCAGCTACGAATATCTGATCCTCGGGCTTGCGACCGCGATCTTCGCGCTGATCGCCGGCGGCGTTGCCGCCTGGTTCATCGTCGCCCGCATCATGCGCCTGCCCTCGACCTTTCTGCCCGACGTGGCGGGACTGACGCTCGTCACAGCACTCGTCCTCACCGTCGGCATCGGCCTCATCGGCACCTGGCGCATCCTTGGGCAGAAGGCGGCCCCCGTTTTGCGCGAACTTTGATCAAGCCGCGGCACTCAAACCCTTCACCTTACGGCGATTTAACCGGCCGAGGCTTTGCAAGCCTCTTGTTTGCAATGGGCGAAAGCCTCATATTGTTCGCAGGCATGCTGGAGCTCCGCAGCGGCGCCCGGGTCGAAAACCCCGACACCGTATTTCCATCGGAGCTTGTAAGAGGAAACTATGGCTGATCTTCGTAACTATCAAAGCCGCGCTCAGACCGGCGAGATGATTGATCAAGGCCTGCGCGCTTATATGCTCAAGGTCTACAACCTGATGGCGCTGGGTCTGGCGATCACCGGTGTGGCCGCATATCTGTCGTTCCAATTCGCCTTCGCCAATGGCGAGCTGACCGCTTTCGGTCAGGCGATCTATGTGAGCCCGCTGAAGTGGGTGGTCATTCTGGCGCCGCTCGCTCTGGTGTTCTTCCTGAGCTTCCGGATCAATACGATGACGGTGGCTGCCGCCCAGACGACCTTTGCGGTCTACGCAGCGCTCGTCGGCCTGTCGCTCTCATCGATCTTCCTGATCTACACGGGTCAGAGCGTCGTTCAGACCTTCTTCGTCACCGCCGCCTCCTTTGGCGCGCTGTCGCTTTACGGCTACACGACGAAGCGTAACCTGTCGGCGATGGGCTCGTTCCTGATGATGGGTCTGTTCGGCCTGATCATCGCTTCGCTGGTCAACATTTTCCTGGCGTCGTCTGCCGTGCAGTTCGCCATCTCGGTGCTCGGCGTTCTGATCTTCGCAGGCCTCACCGCCTACGATACCCAGCGGATCAAGGAATTGTACCTGGAAGCTGATGACGTTGCCGTGGCCGGTCGCAAGGCGATCATGGGCGCTCTGACGCTCTATCTCGACTTCATCAACCTCTTCATGTTCCTGCTGCAGTTCATGGGCAACCGTAAATAAGCAGGGCAGACTGAGATCGAAAAGGCGGCTTCGGCCGCCTTTATTGTTGTGGGTGAATGCCGGAGGGGGTAGGGCATGCTACTGCAAGGATTTGTTTTCATCCCGTGCATTGTCGTTGCAGTACTATTTGCGAAGCGACTGCCTGATAGCCTGCTCTATTCGGTCGTTGTTTGGCTCAGCGCCACCATTGCCGCCTTGGCCGGCGCAATTTTAGGGGTTCTGGCTATCGACTACTGGCACCTGATACCTATCGACCCGATTAGAGGAAGTGACCTGGTGCTCTCTGCTGTGGTGCACGTCGTCATGGCTTTCGTCTTCTCGCCATTGCTGGTCCTGTATGTGAGGCGCCAGGCGCGCAAGCAAGCCGAAAGGTTGAGGATCCAAATTCTAGAGTAGCTGCGGCAGGGCATGTCGTTGATGATCATCTGCACATGGGCTTGCATAGGCTTTTTTTGTTGCGCCGGCTTTGCAGGAATGGTTTTAGAGGAGCCCTGCCCTCCCGCTGGACCAGCCGCCGATGTCCTTCCTCCTGCGCAAAGCCTCGCAAGCCGATATTCCCGCCATCGCCGATATCTACCGCGAATCCGTCCTGAACGGCGTCGCGAGCTATGAGATCGTACCGCCGTCCGAGGCCGAGTTGGCGCAACGTTTTGCGGCCATCGTCAGCCAGCAATATCCCTATATCGCCGCCGTCGATGCGGGCGGCGTCCTGCTCGGCTACGCCTATGTCTCGGCGTTTCGCACGCGTCCCGCCTATCGCTGGCTGGTCGAGGATTCGATCTATCTGGCGCCTGAGGCCCGCGGCCGGGGCATCGGCAAGGCGCTGCTTGCTGAACTGATCGACCGCTGCACCGGACTCGGTTTCCGTCAGATGGCAGCCGTCATCGGCGGCGCCAGCCCCGCCTCGATCGCGCTTCATCGAGCAGCCGGCTTCGAGGAGGTCGGTCTGATGAAGGGCACCGGCTATAAGCATGGCCGCTGGCTGGACACGATGTTCATGCAGCGCGCGCTCGGCGAAGCCATGACGAGCGATCCGGATCCGTCCGTCTATCCCGGCACGCTGTTTGCCGGCTGATGCGGGTTTATTTGTCGACCAGCTTCAGGGCCTTGTCGAACACCTTCAGCACCTGGTTCAGCTCGTGACCGCGCTTCAGGATGGTGCCGTTGGTGTTGATCACGGAATAGGCGCCCTGCTTCGCGGCGAGCTTCGGGTTTTTCTCGATGCGGAAGAGCGGCATTTCGCCGGAACGCTTGAAAACGGAAAAAACCGCCCTGTCCTTCAGGTGATCGATGGCGTAGTCGCGCCATTCACCGTCACCGACCATCCGGCCGTAGATCCAGAGGATCGCATCCAGTTCACGCCGGTGGAAGGTCACCGGAAGCGGGTCCTTGCTTTGCTTGTATTCCCTGAGATCGACGACGACTGAGGAACTATGGTCGACGGAACGGCTTTCGCCGTGTCGCAAATCCGGCTGATCTGTCATCAGTCTCACAAGGCCTCCACATGTGACAGGAGAGTGACAGTTTGCCCGAGCCGCCGCAAATTGCAAGAGTGCCGGCCGTCACATTCAGCCGCACGACAGCGCCGCGCGTCTCTCGCGCAAGGACGCTGTAGCACTTTGAGTCTGCGCATCATGCCTTCCGAAAGTTGGTCCGATTTTCGGAAGGCATGATGCGCTGGGCAGGCTAACGCTTTCTCCGCAGCGCCGCATTTCAGTCAAAACAGCGCCTCATTTGCAGGAGATTTATGAATTCCAGTTTGGCGCCAGCGCGCCAAAGGGCCCGGCGGAGCGTATCGACCTTAACCCCAGCCCCGAATACGCTCGGCCGGGCCGCCCCAGCATTTCATCCGTACCCGGATGAAATTTCAAATATTTTTGCCAGCCATCACCACGGTCGCGCCAAGGATCGCAGCCGGGTCGCCGTCTGCGGTCGCCGATTGCAGCAGAATGGCGCAGCCCTCGAGCTGCGGCCTCTGCAACACGCTGGCCGGCAGCGTCAGACTGGTCGCCTTGCCGTCCCACATGCCGACGGTTTCGACATTGGTGACGCTGTGCAGATAGGAGATCTTCTGGCCGCTGTTCTCGCCCTTTTCGACGTCGATGGTCTTTTCCTTGTCGAAATAGACCATCACGACATTGGCTTTGCCCTGTCCCGCGCCGATCTTGATCTCCAGCTCGTCGCCGCGCATAGCGGCACTGATCGGAACGGTCAGCCCATTGCCTTCGCTGCTATAGGTGTCGATCTGGCTGTTGATGCCATTTAGATCGGCGCCAGCCAGATGACCACGTCCGTTGACGATGGCCTGCGGCGTGTAGACGTTGCTGCGGCCCATTGTCTTGGCATAGCCATACTGCCGCTCGGTATTTTCCTTGGAACTCAGCGTATCGGCCCAACCGAGATAGTTCCAGTAATCGACATGATAGGCGAGCGCGATGACATCGCCCTGGTTCACCAGCTTGCGGAAAGCGGCATCAGCGGGAGGACAGGAAGAGCAGCCCTGCGCCGTGAAGAGTTCGACGACACCTTTCGGCGTGCCGTCTTCGGCCTGCAGCGGGCCTGAGAGAACAACGCCGGCGATCAG
Source organism: Rhizobium ruizarguesonis (assembly GCF_017357285.1). Taxonomy (NCBI): domain Bacteria; kingdom Pseudomonadati; phylum Pseudomonadota; class Alphaproteobacteria; order Hyphomicrobiales; family Rhizobiaceae; genus Rhizobium; species Rhizobium ruizarguesonis. Next base: position 4,795,541 of record NZ_CP071678.1, read on the forward strand.
CGGAATCAAAAAACGGGGGGACATTCACCTGCACCTCTTTTTCAGCGCCGACGGCATGTTGGAACCGAAGGCTCTGACATATGAACGTACGAATAATCCTTCCGGGTCCAAACGAAAAGTCACGAACGGGTGAGACCTAGCTCGACGGGAACTTGCGCAAACAAATCATCGTGAGCCCCGTTTAAAGACCGTCGCCGCAAAGAAAAACCGCCGGAAACTGCTCTCCGGCGGCCATTGTCAGCTAAGTGTCTTAAAAATCAGGCAGCGAGATCGCGCAGAACCGTCTGCAGGATGCCGCCGTTGTTGAGGTAGACCACCTCGTCGAGCGTATCGACGCGCGACAGCAGCGGAACCTCCTTCACGGTGCCGTCGCCATAGGTGATCTTGGCGATCTTCTTCTCGCGCGGCTTGATCTTTTCCAGACCTTCGATGGTGACGAGTTCATCGCCCTTGAGGCCGAGGCTCTGCCAGGTCGTGCCCTCTTCGAAGACGAAGGGAATGATGCCCATACCGACCAGGTTCGAGCGATGGATGCGCTCGAAGGACTGGGCGACCACTGCCTTGACGCCAAGCAGGTTGGTGCCCTTGGCAGCCCAGTCGCGCGAGGAGCCGTTGCCATATTCGACACCGGCGAAGATGACGAGCGGCACGCCTTCCTGCTTGTACTGCATCGCGGCGTCGTAGATCGAGGTCTCTTCCTTCGACGGGTAATGGATGGTGTAGCCACCTTCCTTGCCGTTCGGGCCGAGCATGTGGTTGCGGATGCGGATATTGGCGAAGGTGCCGCGCATCATCACTTCATGGTTGCCGCGGCGCGTGCCGTACTGGTTGAAATCGGCAACGGCGACGTCGTGGTCGATGAGGTAGGCGCCAGCGGGCGATGCCGCCTTGATCGAACCGGCCGGCGAGATGTGGTCGGTGGTGATCTTGTCGCCGAACAGGCCGAGAACGCGGGCGCCCTTGATGTCGGAGACGCCGCTGCCCTTCTTGCCCATGCCGACGAAGTAGGGCGGGTTCTGCACGTAGGTCGAATTGTCGTCCCAGGCATAGGTCTGACCCGGCGGAACCTGAACGGCCTGCCAGTTGACGTCGCCCTTGAAGACATCGGCGTACTTGGATTCGTAGAGTTCGCGCGTCACGTATTTCAGGATGAATTCCTGGACTTCCTTAGAGGTCGGCCAGATGTCCTTGAGATAAACAGGGTTGCCGCTCTGGTCCTCACCGATCGGCTCCTTGGTCAGATCCGTCTGCACCGTGCCGGCAAGCGCATAAGCGACAACCAGCGGCGGAGATGCGAGATAGTTCGCCTGCACGTCGGGCGAGATGCGGCCTTCGAAGTTACGGTTGCCGGAGAGAACGCCGGAAACGATAAGGCCTTTGTCGTTGATCGTCTTCGAGATCGGCGCCGGCAGCGGGCCGGAATTGCCGATGCAGGTGGTGCAGCCGAAACCGACGAGGTTGAAGCCGAGCTTGTCGAGATCGGCCTGCAGGCCCGACTTGGCGAGATATTCGCCGACGACTTGGCTTCCCGGTGCCAGCGAGGTCTTCACCCACGGCTTCGTCTTCAGGCCCTTGGCAACGGCGTTGCGGGCAAGAAGGCCGGCGGCGATCAGCACTGACGGGTTGGAGGTGTTGGTGCACGACGTGATAGCAGCGATCGCCACGTCACCGTGGCCGAGATCGAAGTCGGTGCCTTCAACCGCATAGCGGTTGTTCAACTGGCCGGGTTTCTTGTAGTCGGCATCCATCGAGCCGGCAAAACCGGTCGCGATATTCTCGAGCGAGATACGGCCTTCCGGACGCTTCGGGCCGGCCATCGACGGCACGACGTCGTTCAGATCGAGTTCCAGCGTATCGGTGAAGACGAGCTCGGAACCGTCGCCCTCACGCCACATGCCCTGCGCCTTCGAATAGGCTTCGACGAGGGCGATCCGGTCATGAGTGCGGCCGGACATGGTGAGGTAGTTGATGGTTTCGCCGTCGACCGGGAAGAAGCCGCAGGTGGCGCCGTATTCCGGACCCATGTTGCCGATCGTCGCGCGGTCGGCGAGCGGCATGTTGTCCATACCGGGGCCGAAGAATTCGACGAACTTCGAAACGACGCCCTTCTTGCGCAGCATCTGCACGACGGTGAGAACGAGGTCGGTCGCCGTGACGCCTTCCTTGAGTTTGCCGGTCAGCTTGAAGCCGATGACTTCGGGCAGCAGCATCGAGACCGGCTGGCCGAGCATCGCAGCTTCCGCTTCGATACCGCCCACACCCCAGCCGAGAACGCCGAGACCGTTGATCATCGTCGTGTGGCTGTCGGTGCCGACGCAAGTATCCGGATAGGCGATCGTCTCGCCGTCTTCTTCCTTGGTCCAGACGGTCTGGCCGAGATACTCGAGATTGACCTGATGACAGATGCCGGTGCCGGGAGGCACGACGCGGAAATTCTTGAAGGCCTGCTGGCCCCACTTCAGGAAACGGTAGCGCTCGCCGTTGCGCTGGTATTCCAGCTCGACGTTGCGCGCGAAGGCCTGCGGCGTGCCGAATTCGTCGACGATGACGGAGTGGTCGATGACAAGATCGACGGGAACGAGCGGGTTGATCTTCTCGGGATCGCCGCCGAGCGACACCATCGCGTCGCGCATAGCGGCAAGATCGACGACGGCGGGAACGCCGGTGAAGTCCTGCATCAGCACGCGCGCCGGGCGATAGGCGATCTCGTTTTCGACCGCGCCCTTATTGTTCAACCATTCGGCAACGGCCAGGATGTGCTCCTTGGTGACCGACTGGCCGTCTTCGAAGCGCAGCAGGTTTTCAAGCAGCACCTTCATCGAATAGGGAAGCTTCGACACACCGGCCAGACCGTTTGCCTCAGCCTTGGGCAGGCTGTAATAGACATAGTCCTTCCCGTTCACGGAGAGCGTGGAACGACAATTGAAACTGTCAAGAGATTTAGACACGAGAGACCCCGTTTCTGATAGCCAACACAGTCGTGCGAACGCCTATGCACTTAATGCACATCAGGATGCGGGTACGGCCATTTCCGCTGTCCGCACGTGGAACAGACGCTCCAAGTTCGGCGCAAGGATGAAATTCACGCCGACCGCTGGCGTGGTTGCAGGTCTTATAGATAATTTCCTAAAAACTTGCCATACCCGAGGACAGTCAAAATCGGACATTTTTTGACCCCGCCGGAAGCCGAAACCGAGAAAGAGCCGACGCATGCATCTCACCGCCGAAAATCTGGCTGCAAGGCGCGGTGAGGATCTCATTTTCGTTAACATTTCCTTTCACTTGGCGGCCGGCGAGGCGCTTGTCCTCACGGGTAGAAATGGATCGGGAAAGTCCACTTTGCTGCGTGTGGCCGCCGGACTGCTGAGGCCGGAAAAAGGCACTGTCATATTTCACGACGAAGGGAGCCCGGGAGGTAGCCATCCGGGCGAGGTCAGCCACTACCTTGGCCATCGAAACGCGATGAAGAATGAACTTACGGTTGCAGAAAATCTCGATTTCTGGCGTGTCTTTCTCGGTGACACAGGCGGCGCTGCCAGCCTCGCCGTCGAGGACGCCGCCGAAGCGGTCGGTCTTTCGGGAATCACTCACCTTCCCTTCGGTTATCTCTCCGCCGGCCAGCAGCGCCGATTCGCCTTCGCCAAGTTGCTCGTTGCCCACCGCCCGGTCTGGATCCTCGACGAGCCGACCGCGGCACTCGATGCCAGCGCCTACCGGCTGTTTACCGATTTGATAACGGCGCATCTGGAAAAGGGCGGCATCGTGCTGGCGGCGACGCATCAGCCGCTGCGGCTGAGGAATTCGCAGGAATTGAAGATGACGGGCTTTGCCGGGGTCGATCATGGGGTATGGGGTTGATGCTTCTCGACGTAGCTACCCCGTCAACCGCATATCTAGAGAGCTGCCTCGCATGACCGCCCTCTTCCTCCGCGACCTGAAACTTTCCATCCGCGCCGGCGGCGGTGCGCTGATCGGCGTGCTGTTCTTCCTGACCATCGTCGCCGTCATTCCCTTCGGCGTCGGCCCCGATCTCAAGCTGCTTTCGCGCATCGGCCCCGCCATCGTCTGGATCGGGGCGCTGCTCGCCGCCCTTCTCGGCCTCGACCGCCTGTTCCAGGCCGAGCGCGACGACGGATCGCTTGACCTGATGCTGATGCAGGAAACGCCGCTCGTCCTGACCGTGCTGGTCAAATGCTTTGCCCATTGGACGGCCACCAGCCTGCCGCTCGTCATCGCCTCGCCGCTGCTCGGCCTCTTCATGAACATGGACGAGACAGCGATCGGCGCGACCATGCTGACGCTGCTGGTCGGCTCGCCCGCCATCACCTTCATCGGCGCCGTCGGCGCCGCCGTTGCCGTGGCGCTGCCCCGCGGCGGCCTGCTGGTCTCGATCCTCGTGCTGCCGCTGACCATCCCAGTGCTGATCTTCGGCGTCAGCGCCACCTATGCTGCAGTCGAGGATCCCGCCCCGTTCCTGCCACCCTTCCTGATCCTCATTGCGCTGACACTCTTCTTCGCGGTCATCGGCCCGGCAGCCGCGGCCCTGGCGCTACGAAACACAGCGGATTGATGGGGCGTTCGATTGCGGGAAAAGCCGGATCAAGGTAAGGAAACGATCATGAGCGAAACGAGCCTTGCCATCAGCAAATTCAGCGATCTCGCCAACCCGACGCGGTTTCTGGCGCTGGCGGCGCGCGCCATTCCGTGGCTGGCTGGCATCACCGCCCTCTGTTTCGCGGTCGGCCTCTATCTGAGCTTCGCCACCGAAGGCGATTACCAGCAGGGCCAGACCGTGCGCATCATGTATGTGCATGTGCCCTCGGCCTGGCTTTCGATGATGTGCTATACGATCATGAGCGTCTCGGCGATCGGCACGCTGGTCTGGCGCCATCCGCTGGCCGATGTCTCCGCCAAGGCCGCAGCGCCGCTCGGCGCCGCCTTTACCCTGCTTGCACTCGTCACCGGTTCGCTCTGGGGCAAGCCGATGTGGGGCACCTGGTGGGTCTGGGATGCGCGGCTGACCTCCGTCTTCGTTCTCTTCCTGATGTATCTCGGGCTGATTGCACTCGGCCGCGCCATCGACGATCCGTCGAAGGCCGCGCGCGTCACCGCCGTGCTCATCCTTGTCGGCTTCGTCAACATTCCGATCATCAAATTCTCCGTCGAGTGGTGGAACACGCTGCATCAATCGGCAAGCGTGCTGCGCCTCGACGGCCCGGCGATCGATCCGGAATTCCTGCGCCCGCTCTTCATCATGGCGATCGCCTTCACCCTGCTCTTTTTCACGCTGCACATCATGGCGATGAGGAACGAGATCTGGCGCCGCCGCATTGCCGCTCAGCGCCGTCTTGCCGCCCGCATGGCGAGCCGGGAGGAATAGAGCCGTGACGCATGACTTCTACGTCTACGCTTCCTATGGCTTTGCAGCCCTGGTGACGATCGCCGTCACGGCCTGGACCTGGGCCGACGGCCGCGCCCGCCGCAGGGAACTTGCCGCCCTTGAGGCTGCCGGCATCCGCCGCCGTTCGGCGCGCCCCAAGAACAGTGTGGGGGATGGCGAATGAACGACACGCCGGAAAACACCGCCGCCAAGCCGCGCGGGCTTAGCCGTTACGCATTGGCGCTGCTGCCGCTCGTCGTCTTCGGCGGCATCGCTGCCACGGCCGCAAAGATGCTCTACGACCAGGATTTCCATGGCAAGAACATCGCCGAAATTCCCTCCGCCCTGATCGGCACCAAGGCGCCGGCGCTGAACCTGCCGCCGCTCGACGGCGCCAACCTGCCGGCGCTGACCGATGCGGCAATCAAGGGTAAGCTGACCCTCGTCAACGTCTTCGCCTCATGGTGTCTCCCCTGCCGGGATGAACATCCAGTATTGAAAGAACTGGCAAAGGACGGACGGTTGAACATCGTCGCCATCAATTACAAGGACCAGAGCGACAACGCCCTGCGTTTCCTCGGCGAACTCGGCAACCCCTATCGTGCGATCGGCGTCGATCCGAACGGCAAGGCAGCGATCGACTGGGGTGTCTACGGCATTCCGGAAAGCTATCTGGTCGGGCCTGACGGCACGATCCTCTATAAGCGCGTCGGACCCTTCGACGATATCAGCCTGAAGGAAGGGCTGTTTCCAGCGATGGAAAAGGCGCTCGGCAAGCCGGTTTCCTAATGAGGTGTCTTATCAGGACAAAGAAGCCTTAACCCCCGCCCTGCCAGACTTTGATCGCCTCCACCGGCCAGATCAGCATCACAACATTGAGCGTCAGGTTGTCGCGGATTATGTAGCCGGTGAAAATCTCGAAGAAGATGGCGATCGCTACCGTCAGCGCCACCGGTGCGCGCCGCGCGAAGAAGAAGCCGACGCACATGAAGACAGTGTCCATCGCCGAATTCAGGATGCTGTCGCCGTAATAATCGAGCGCGATCGTCGCCGTGCGGTAGCGGTCGATGATGAGCGGTGAATTCTCGAGCAGCTCCCAGCCGGATTCGATCACCAGCGCCAGCAGCAGCCTTGCCGCCAGCGGCTTGCGGCGCAGGATGAGATGCGCGAGCCCGTAGAACAGGAAGCCGTGGATGATGTGCGACGGCGTATACCAATCCGACAGATGCTGCGAATTGCCGCTGGTATTGACCCCGCCCTCCCACAGCTTGACATAACCGCAGGCGCAGATCGGCACGCGGCCCATCATATATTCGGCGGCAATCTGAATGATCAGAACCGCAAGGCAGGCGGCGAACCAAAAGGTCTGGTGTCTTACGCGGTATTCGGCCTCTGCAGCGCTCACTTCTCGCCGTCCGTTTCTGGATTGATGCTATGCTTCAACACCAGCGGCATCTGCGCCAGCGTGAAGATGATGGTGATCGGCATCGTGCCCCAGACCTTGAAGGCGACCCAGGTACCGTCGGAAAAATTGCGCCAGACGACTTCGTTCAGCACGGCGAGGAAGAGAAAGAAGATGCCCCAGCGGATGGTGAGCTTGCGCCAGCCCTCGGCATCGAGCTGGAACGCAGCATTGAAGACATAGCCGAGCAGCGACTTGCCGAAGGCCAGTCCGCCGAGCAGCGCCACCCCGAAGAGCGCATTGACGATGGTCGGCTTCATCTTGATGAAGGTTTCGTTCTGCAGCCAGATCGACAGCGAGCCGAAGATGACGACGACGATGCCCGATACAAAAGGCATGATCGGCAGATGGCCGAGCACGACCTTCGAAACGATCAGCGAGAGGATCGTCGCCGCCATGAAGAGGCCGGTCGCGACGAACAGCGGTCCGCCCAATTCGGAAAGAGCAGGAAACGTCTCCACCAGCCACTGGCCACGCAGATTGGCGAAGAAGAAGATCAGCAGCGGTCCGAGTTCCAGCGCCAGTTTCAGCAAAGGATGATGCCGGTCGGCCGCGGTCGGGGTGATATCGCTCTCTGTACTCATGCGTTCTTCAAACCTGTTTTCCTGGAAACTGTTCCGGCCGTGCCTTGCAGGCTTTCGGCGGCATATCTGTGGCATCATTGCCCAAGCCCGGCAATGGCATGGGCAAAATCCTCGGCCTCGAACGGCTCCAGATCCTCGACGCCCTCGCCGACGCCGATGAAATAGACCGGCAGCTTATGCTTGGCCGAGATGGCGACAAGAATGCCGCCGCGCGCCGTGCCGTCGAGCTTTGTCATGATCAGCCCGTTGACGCCGGCGACGTTGCGGAAGATCTCGACCTGGTTGAGCGCGTTCTGCCCCGTCGTGGCATCGAGGGTCTGCAGCACGGTGTGCGGCGCATCGGGATCGAGCTTGCCGAGCACGCGCACGATCTTCTCGAGCTCGGCCATCAGCTCTGCCTTGTTCTGCAGGCGGCCGGCGGTATCGACGATCAGCACGTCGCATTTTTTCGCCTTTGCCTGTTCGAAGGCATCATAGGCAAGGCCGGCGGCATCGGCGCCGAGCTTGGTGCCGATGAATTCGGATTTCGTCCGGTCGGCCCAGATCTTCAGTTGCTCGATCGCAGCCGCACGGAAAGTATCGCCGGCTGCCAGCATCACCTTCAGCCCGGCGCCGGAAAGCTTCGCCGCAAGCTTGCCGATCGTCGTCGTCTTGCCGGTGCCGTTGACGCCGACGACGAGGATGACATGCGGCTTGTGCGAGAGGTCGAGCTGCAGCGGCCTGGCGACCGGCTTCAGGACCTTGGCGATTTCAGACGCCATGATCCGGCTGACATCCTCGCCGGTGACATCCTTGCCATAACGCTCGGAAGCGAGCGTGTCGGTGACGCGCATGGCAGTCTCGACGCCGAGATCGGCCTGGATCAGCAGATCTTCGAGATCCTGCAGCGTCTCGTCATCGAGCTTGCGCTTGGTGAAGAGCGCGGTGATCTGGCTGGTCAACTGCGAGGAGGTGCGCGCAAGGCCGTTGCGCAGACGCTGGAACCAGCTGAGCTTCGGCTGCAAGATAACCGGCTCCGGCTCGACGACCGAACGGCCGGTGGCGAAGCCTTTGGGGAGGATGGGGGATTCTGGCCTCGGCTCCTCGATCGCCGCCTCGGAGGGTTCTGCAGGCAGGATGTCGTCTTCCGCCTTGTCCAGCATCTCCACAGCGGGAGGGGTCGACGGAATGGAGATGTCGTCTTCCACGTCCGGCGTCAAAATCTCTTCGGGCAACGTCTCTATAATCTCGACGACAGCTTCGACAGCATTGGGCGTTTCATCCTCAATGGCATCGACCGAGGAACCGGAAGGCAACTCGCCCGCAACTTCTTCGACTTCGGCTTCGGCCTCCAGCAGTGAAAGCGGCACCAGGCCGAAATCGCTCATCTGATCCGCAGGAGGAAGTGGCACGGCTTCCTCAAGGATGCTTGGCGCCTCGACCCCACCGTCGCCGATATCGGCGGCCGGGCCGCCGGCCATGTCCATTTCCTCAGGCAGAACGGGATCGTCGGCGACCGGCAGGACCGCGTCCGGCGACTGCTGTTCGAACTCGGCCTCCACCGCGCTCGTCTCCGCCGGCTTGTCCTTGCCGAAGGTAAAGACCTTTTTGATGAAACTGAGCGCCATGGGAATTCCGTGAAAGTCAGGCCGCTGCTGCGGCCGTCAATTGCATGTCGAGATGCTTGCCATTGTGGCCGGTGATCGTGACCGGCACAAGTTCGCCGGGACGAAGGCCGGGTGCCGCGACCAGCGTGAAGTTCTCCGTATGCGCCAGGCCGTTGTTTTCGACAAGCAGCCATTGCCGGGTTCCGATCATCCCATCGAGATGGGATTGATGCAGGCTGTGTCCTGTGGCGCGCAGCCTTGCGGCGCGATCCTTGACCAGCGACCGGTCGAGCTGCGGCATGCGGGCGGCCGGGGTGCCGGGACGCGGACTGTAGGGGAAGACATGCAGATGGGCGATGCCAGCCTCTTCGGCCAGCCCCACGGCATTCTCGAACATCTCTTCGGTTTCTGTGGGAAAGCCGGCAATCATATCGGCGCCGAAGCTCATCTCGGGGCGGAGTCGGCGCGCATCCTCGAAGAAACGCAACGCATCGGCGCGTAAATGCCGACGCTTCATGCGCTTCAGGATCATGTCGTCGCCATGCTGCAGCGACAGATGCAGATGCGGCATGAAGCGTAGCTCGTCGGCGATGAGATCCATCAGGTGGGCATCGGCCTCGATGCTGTCGATCGAGGAAAGCCGCAGGCGGCGAATATCGGGGATTTGTTTCAACAGCGTCTTCGCCAAAAGCCCGAGCGTCGGCGCGCCCGGCAGATCGCCGCCATAGCTGGTGGCATCGACGCCGGTCAGCACGATCTCCCGGTAACCGCCGTCGACGAGATTGCGAGCCTGGTCGACGACAGCTCCCATCGGCACGGAGCGGGAATTGCCGCGGCCATAGGGAATGATGCAGAAGGTGCAGCGGTGGTCGCAACCATTCTGTACCTGGATGAAGGCACGCACATGGCCGTCGATGTGTCTGACCATCTGCGGCGCCGTCGCCTTGACGCTCATGATGTCGTTGACCCGGAGCTTTTCTTCGGCCGAAACGCCGAAATCCGGCAGGCTGCGATAGGAGGCGCTCGTCAGCTTCTCCTCGTTGCCGAGCACGGCATCGACCTCCGCCATGGCGGCGAAAGTCTGCTTTTCCGTCTGCGCGGCGCAGCCGGTGACGATGATGCGGGCATGCGGATTGTCGCGCCGTGCCCGGCGGATCGCCTGGCGGGCCTGGCGCACGGCCTCGCCGGTCACGGCACAGGTGTTGACCAGGATGGCGTTGTTGAGCCCGGCCTTTTCAGCCTGCGCCTTCATCACTTCGGATTCATATGTGTTGAGGCGGCAGCCGAAGGTAATGACCTCGATGCCGCTCACTGCGCCTCCGCCTCTCGGGTACCATCGCGCGACCAGAGACCCATCGAAGGATCGAGCCTGCCCGACCATTCCCATTCGGCAGGGCCGGTCATGATGACGTGATCGTCGTGCTCGCGCCATTCGATGGAAAGCACGCCCGGCGGCTTGGCGCTTGCCACATTGATCGTCACCTTGCGGCCGGTGCGGCCGGTGCGCGCAGCGCTGACGGCAGCCGAACAGGCGGCCGAACCGCAGGCAAGCGTCAGTCCCGCGCCGCGCTCCCAGGTGCGTGTCGTCACCGATGTCGGCGAGGTCACTTGTGCCAGAGTGATATTGGCGCGCTCAGGAAACATCGGATGGTTTTCGAGCAGCGGTCCGAAGCGGGCGAGATCATAGGACATCACATCCCTGTCCACCCAGAAGATCGCATGCGGATTGCCCATCGACATCGCCGACGGCGAATGCAGCACAGGCTTGTCGATCGGGCCGATCTGCAGTTCGATGCGGCTGGTGTCGTGGAATTCTTCCGCCAGCGGGATCCTGTTCCAATCGAACACCGGCCGGCCCATATCGACGGAGATCGTCCCGTCCCCGTGCTCGACGGCGTTGAGGATGCCGGCGACCGTCTGGAAGGTGAAGACCTTCCTGCCGGTCTCGGCAGCAAGCGCCTGCACGACGCAGCGCGTGCCGTTGCCGCAAGCCTGCGCCTTCGAGCCATCGGAATTCAGGATATCGATGAAGGCATCGGTGCCTTCGGCCTTCGGATCATGGATCGCCATGATCTGATCGAACTCAGTCTGCGGATCGGCATTGAGTGCGACCGCCGCCGCCGGCGTCACCTTGTCCGGCCGGCCGCGCATGTCGACGACCAGGATCTTGTTGCCAAGCCCGTTCATCCTCGCGAATTCGACCGTTGCGCTCATGGGTATCATTCCGTCTGTCTTTCCGGTGTATATGGCGGAAATGCGAAGGAATTACCAGTGGGTGAGTGCTGGGCAGGCGTTGCGGTCTGCCGACCCTTTCGAGGCAGTTTGGCTTTTACCGCTGTGCACCGTCGGGATCGAAAGACGCAGCATGGGCTTCGACAATAGCTGCGGTGATGACCTTTCTCAGCTCGTAGACCAGCGAGCGGGACCGCTTGCGATCCAGATCCTGTGCCGCCTTCGCAAGATTCAGGCCTTCGTTCAGGACAATATGATGGGCCCGCGCCAGCGCCCAGCTCTCAATATCAGGATTTAGCATTCGATATCTCCGCCGATTCATTCGGCATCAAGGATATTCACGAATCATTTTACAGGACGCACTTAAGTAGAAAAATAGAATCATAAGCAGAATAATTTGCAACTGGCGTTGACAGCGAATTCGGCCGCCGGAGTGGCAATATTTATCGGCAAAACCCGAAACGCTGGCAGATTGCGCAAGCCAATACATCACTTCGTTTGAGTATGTACTTTTGCTGCAACCGCTGGATGAGACACTAGCGTCCTCTCGTCACCTAGCTGCCATGTGGTCATTTGTCCGCATTGCCTTGACTTTCGCGCGGCTTTCCTGTTTATCGCGCCCAATCCGCGACGAGCCACATGACTCCGAGCCGCCGACCGGGACCTGAGATCCCGGAGGTCAACACCCGACAGCGCGACGCGCCCTCGGGTGCTTTTTGGCTTTGCGTCTTGTTTTCGTCAAGGAAAAGCACGACGTTTCCGGGCAGGTAAGAACCCGCCCGAAACGTATCAAGGAAGAGCCGATGTTTGAAAACCTCCAGGACCGTCTTGGATCCATTCTGAATGGACTGACAGGCCGTGGCGCGCTTTCGGAAGCCGATGTTTCCGCAGCGCTGCGCGAGGTTCGCCGTGCGTTGCTGGAGGCCGACGTCGCGCTCGACGTTGTGCGTTCCTTCACCGACCGCGTGCGTGAAAAGGCCGTCGGCGCCGAGATCCTGAAGTCGATCAAGCCCGGCCAGATGGTCGTCAAGATCGTGCATGACGAACTGATCGAGATGCTGGGCGGCGAAGGCGTCGGCATCGACCTGCATGCACCGGCCCCGGTCGTCGTCATGATGGTCGGCCTGCAGGGTTCCGGCAAGACGACGACATCGGCGAAGATCGCCCATCGCCTGTCGACGCGCGAGAAGAAGAAGGTGCTGATGGCATCGCTCGACACGCGCCGTCCGGCAGCCCAGGAGCAGCTTCGCCAGCTCGGCGCGCAGGCCAATATCGACACATTGCCCATCATATCAGGCCAGTCGCCGACGGATATCGCCGCCCGCGCCGTGCAGGCGGCCAAGCTTGGCGGCCATGATGTCGTCATCCTCGATACCGCCGGCCGCACGCATATCGACGAGCCCTTGATGGTCGAGATGGCCGACATCAAGAAGCGGTCGAACCCGCATGAAATCCTGCTGGTCGCCGACAGCCTCACCGGCCAGGACGCCGTCAACCTCGCCCGCAGTTTCGACGAACGCGTCGGCATCACCGGTCTGGTGCTGACCCGCATGGACGGCGATGGCCGCGGCGGCGCCGCCCTTTCGATGCGCGCCGTCACCGGCAAGCCGATCAAGCTGATCGGCGTCGGCGAGAAGATGAGCGAGCTGGAGGAATTCCATCCCCGCCGCATCGCCGACCGCATCCTCGGCATGGGCGACATCGTCTCGCTCGTCGAGCGCGCGGCCGAAAACATCGACGCCGAAAAGGCGGCCGCTATGGCCGCCAAGATGGCCAAGGGCAAGTTCGACCTCGACGACCTCGCCGACCAGCTGCGCCAGATGCAGAAGATGGGCGGCATGGGCGGCATCATGGGCATGATGCCGGGCATGGCCGGCATGAAGGACAAGATGGCCGCAGCCGGCCTCGACGACAAGCTTTTCGGTCGCCAGATCGCCATCATCCAGTCGATGACCAAGGCCGAGCGCACCAATCCCGACCTGCTCAAGCATTCGCGCAAGAAGCGCATCGCCGCCGGCTCCGGCACCGATGCCGCCGCCATCAACAAGCTTCTGAAGATGCACCGCCAGATGGCGGACATGATGAAGATGATGGGCGGCAAGGGCAAAGGCGGCATGATGAAGCAGATGATGGGCGGCCTTGCCGGCAAGATGGGGCTCGGCGGCGGCATGGGCGGCATGGGTGGCGGCATGCCCGATCTCTCGAATATCGATCCCCGGCAGCTCGAGGCCTTGCAGAAGCAGGCGGAAGCGGCGGGGCTTGGAAAACCGGGTGGGGGTATGCCCGGTCTCGGCGGTCTGCCGGGTGGTTTGTCGGGCCTCGGCGGCGCCAAGCTGCCGGGCCTTGGCGGTGGTTTCCCGGGGTTGCCCGGATTGCCGAAGAAGAAGTGAAAGGATCGCTTGCCCCATGATTGATCCAAACGTCAAAGCCCAGCTCGCGAGCTATCGTCAGTCGATCGACAATATCGATGCCGCTCTCGTGCACATGCTGGCCGAACGCTTCCGCTGCACCAAAGAGGTCGGCGTGCTGAAGGCCAAATACAATCTGCCGCCGGCCGACCCGGCGCGCGAGGAATACCAGATCGAACGCCTTCGCCAGCTGGCGAAAGCCGCCAATCTGGACCCGGATTTCGCCGAGAAGTTCCTGAACTTCGTCATCAAGGAAGTCATCCGGCATCATGAGCAGATCGCTGCGGATCACGCTGAACAAAGCGCTGCAGCCCGATAACCGTACCGCTCAAGAAAGCGGTCAAGAAAAGCCCAAGGAGTTAAAGAACATGGCACTGAAAATTCGTCTCGCCCGCGGTGGTTCCAAGAAGCGCCCGTATTACCACGTCGTTCTCGCCGATGCGCGCAGCCCGCGTGACGGCCGCTTCCTCGAAAACCTCGGTTCCTGGAACCCGATGCTTGCCAAGGACGATGAGAAGCGCGTTCAGCTGAACGCCGAGCGCATCAAGCACTGGATCGAACACGGCGCCCAGCCGACCGACCGCGTTCTGCGCTTCCTCGATGAAGCAGGCGTTGCCAAGCGCGAAGTCAAGAACAACCCGGTCAAGGCAAAGCCCGGCAAGCGCGCCCAGGAACGCGCCGCCGAAAAGGCTCAGAAGGTCGCCGACGCTGCGGCTGCTGCTGCCGACGCCGCGGAATAATCGCGACATTCCCTTCGAGCGGGCGGCATGGCGACATGCCGCCCGTTTTCGTTTCCAATCGCCCACACTTCGTTTATGAGAAACCTGTCTTTCGGCTTCACATGAAGGAACCCATGACAAAGCTTGAAAACCCCGTTCTGATGGCGACGATCGGTGGCGCGCAAGGCCTCCGCGGCGAGGTGCGCGCCAAGGCCTATACGGCCGATCCCGGCGCGCTTGGCGACTACGGCCATCTGCACAGCATGGACGGCCGCAGTTTCGAAGTCCTCGAAATCCGCGAGATGAAGAATGTCGTCGTCGTCCGTTTCCGCGGCGTCAACGACCGCAATGCCGCCGAGGCTCTGAACGGGCTTGAACTCTATATCGAGCGGGACAACCTGCCGGACGAGGAGCTGGAGGACGACGAGTTCTACTATGCCGATCTCGAAGGGCTCGAGGCGCGAGACGACAAGGGTGTCAGCTATGGCACGGTCACCGGCGTCTTCGATTTCGGCGCCGGCGACCTGCTGGAGCTCAAAGGTCCGGGCAAGCGCCCGGTGCTGATCCCCTTCTCCGAAGCCTCGGTGCTGGAAATCGACCTCGAGGCCGGCACGCTGCTGATCGATCCGCTGGCGGCGGGGCTGGTCGACGATCCGGAAGAGCTTTCTAAATTCACTCCCGACAAGCCGAAAAAGAAGAAGTGATGGCTTTCCGGGCGAGCGTGCTGACACTTTATCCGGAAATGTTTCCGGGGCATCTGGGCTTCTCGCTCGCCGGCAAGGCGATGGAGCGGGGGCAATGGTCGCTGGACACGGTGCAGATCCGCGACTTCGCCACCGACAGACACCGCACCGTCGACGACACCCCGGCCGGCGGCGGCGCCGGCATGGTGCTGAAGGCCGACGTCCTTGCACGTGCGATCGACAGCGCCTCAGAAAACGATACCCGCCCGCGGCTGCTGATGAGCCCGCGCGGCCGGCCGCTGACGCAGGAGCGTGTGCGCGAGCTCGCGGCCGGCGACGGCGTCACTATCGTCTGCGGCCGCTTCGAGGGCGTCGACCAGCGGGTGATCGAGGCGCGCGGACTGGAAGAGGTCTCGATCGGCGACTACGTGCTATCAGGAGGCGAGCCGGCGGCGCTGACCGTGCTCGATGCGATCGTCCGCATCCTGCCCGGCGTCATGGGCAACGACCTTTCCGGCCTGCACGAAAGCTTCGAAGGCGGACTGCTGGAACATCCGCATTACACCCGCCCGCAGGAATGGGAAGGCCGGGAAATCCCCGCGATCCTCACCTCGGGCAACCACGGCGCCATCGAGAAATGGCGGCATCAGGAAGCGGTGCGGCTGACGCGGGAGCGGCGGCCGGATCTGCTCGAAAAGGACTAGCGTATCGACTCGAAAATCGGGATCGATTTTCGGAAAGCACGACACGTAGATTTAAAGTTTTACAGCGTCCTTTGCGCGTCTGAAAAGGCGCGCGGCGCTGTAAAGTGAGAAAAACGGCTGATTTCGCAGCCCCTTTCACAAAAATGCCGCCCAAGGGATGACAAGCCCTGGCCTTTCGTGTATTGGCGCACGCGGAAATGGGGTTTATCCCCGTCTGCCAGCAAACAAAGAATGGCGAATCCGCTCCCGCCCTTGACGGGCAAAGTCCTGAGGCCAGTTCCGAAGGATCAGTGTTGAGCGCTCTGGCTGTTTCAGAAGAACCAAAGGTTAAGACGATGAACATCATTCAGCAGCTTGAGGCCGAACAGGCCGCCAAGATCGAAGCCAAGCGCACGCTTCCGGAATTTTCCCCGGGCGACACCGTCCGTGTCAACGTGAAGGTCACGGAAGGCACCCGTACCCGCGTTCAGGCCTATGAAGGCGTCTGCATCGCCCGCTGCGGCGGCGGCCTGCAGGAAAACTTCACGGTCCGCAAGATCTCCTACGGCGAAGGCGTCGAGCGCGTATTCCCGGTCTACTCGCCGATGATCGAAAGCGTCGACGTCGTTCGCCGCGGTAAGGTCCGTCGCGCCAAGCTCTATTACCTGCGCGACCGTCGCGGCAAGTCTGCCCGTATCGTTGAAGACACCGGCGTCCGCGCCCGCAAGCTCAACGACGCCGAGCGCGCCGCCATTGCCGAGGAAAAGGCACGCATCGAAGCTGAAAAGGTTGCAGCAGCCCAGGCGCTCGCCGCCGAGAAGGCAGCAGCAGAAGCTGCGGAAGCCAAGGCCGCTGCTGAAAAGGCTGCCGCAGAAGCAGCCGCCGCTGCAGCGGAACCGGCAGCAGAATAAGATCTGCGCTACGCAAAATTCTTTGCTTGGAAAGGCGGCCTTCGGGTCGCCTTTTCTATTTTTTGTTTCAGCACGCAGCCGGCGGCCTTGCCTCAGGCCTATCTTCCGTGACAGTTTTTGCCGTTCAATTTTAGGGAACCGTTCAATGTTGTTTCGCCGTACCGTTCTTGCGAGCTTCGCCGCCCTTGCTCTTCTGCCCCTGGCCGCATCGGCCGCCGAACTGCCTGATCTCGGCGGCAAGAGCGTCGTCGTCGTGACCGAGAATGCCTATCCGCCGCTGCAGTTCGTCGATCCGAAATCCGGCAAGGCGATCGGCTGGGAATATGATGCGATGAACGAGATCGCCAAGCGGCTGAATTTCAAGGTTGAATACCAGAACACCAGCTGGGACGCGATGATCCAGGCGGTTTCCGACGGCCAGTACAACATCGGCATGACCGGCATCACCATCAAGGAAGACCGCAAGCAGAAAGTGGATTTCTCCGACCCCTACATGCGCTCGCAGCAGTTCATGCTGGTGCGCGGCGACGAGAAGCGCTTCACCGACGCCAAGTCCTTCGGCGAATTCAAGGACGGCCTGGTCGGCGCGCAGCCCGGCACCACGCCTTTCTACACCGCCGTCTACGAAGTGCTCGACGGCAACGAACAGAACCCGCGCATCAAGCTCTTCGAAACCTTTGGCGCCACCGTCCAGGCCCTGAAGGCCGGCGACGTCGACGTGGTGCTGACCGACGGCACCGCCGGCAAGGGCTATGTCGATGCCTCGAACGGCGCCTTGAAGCTGGTCGGCGAACCGCTAGGCACCGAGGATTTCGGCTTCATCTTCCCGAAAGGGTCCGACCTTGTCGCCCCGGTCAATGCGGCCATCGCCGCTCTCAAGGCCGATGGCACGCTGGATGGGCTGAACAAGAAGTGGTTCCTCGACTACAAGATGGGCGAATGACGCCGAGCAGCCACTAATGGCGTTGCGACCATCTCCCGACAGACACGTCAAGGACGACTATCCCTGGTGGCTGGTCGCGCTTGTCGCGATCGGCCTTGTCCTTGCCGCCGTCATCGTCGCCAACGATATCTATGCCCAGGTTTTCCGCACCGTCGTCAACGGTGTCGGCATTACCGTCTTCGTCACGCTAGTCGCCTTCGTGCTCGCCACCGTGCTCGGCCTCGGCATCTGCCTGCTTGGCATGGCTGACAGCCAGGTGTTGCGTCAGATTGCGCGATTCTACATCGAGATTATCCGCGGCATACCGATCCTCGTGCTGCTGTTCTACGTCGCCTTCGTCGGCGCGCCGGCTCTGGTCGCAGCCTATAATTTCCTAATTTCGCCGCTGGTGACATCAGGCGTGGCCGAGCCCATCCTGGTGCGCGACCTGTCGCTGATGTGGCGCGCGATCATCGCGCTGACGGTCGGGTATTCCTCCTTCATCGCCGAGATCTTCCGGGCCGGTTTCCAGTCGGTCGATCTCGGCCAGATCGAGGCGGCCAAGGCTCTCGGTCTCTCGCGCTATCGGCGCTTCCGCTCCGTCGTCTTCCCGCAGGCGATCCGGGTAATCTTCCCGCCGCTCTCCAACGATTTCGTCTCTATGGTGAAGGACAGTTCGCTCGTCTCCGTGCTCGGTGTCGCCGACATCACTCAGATGGGCAAGGTCTATGCCGCCGGCTCCTTCCGCTTCTTCGAGACCTATTCGATCGTCACCTATATCTACCTGATCCTGACGATCGGCCTGTCACTGGCGCTGCGGCGGACGGAGAAATGGATGAAGTCGCGGTAAGCGATCAATACCCGCCGCGCCGCTGAGAGGCCGCAGAGCGTCTGCTGATGATTCAAATTGAAGCCGCCGCGAAAAATCGCTATATGCAGGGCCATGGAATCCAAGTTCAGATGCATTGGTGCGCATATTTTCGTGCTGCAGGACCATTATCGCCTGCCGGCGCGGTTCTTTGCATGCGTGTCCGGCGCGCTCAACAGCCGACTTCGTTGATCGAATGACGGCCGGCGGAGCCTGATCTGCCATTTCTCGATTTTCCAAAAGCTTTAGAAAAACGGACTTAACGCCATGAGCGCACCGCGTACCCTCTACGACAAGATCTGGGACGATCATCTGGTCGACGAACAGCCAGACGGCACCTGTCTTCTCTACATCGACCGCCACCTGGTTCACGAAGTCACCTCACCGCAGGCTTTCGAAGGTCTGCGCATGACCGGCCGCAAGGTTCGCGCGCCGGAAAAGACGCTCGCCGTCGTCGACCATAACGTTCCGACCTCGCCCGACCGCCATCTCGGCATCAAGAACGAGGAAAGCCGCATCCAGGTGGAAGCTCTGGCGACCAATGCCGCCGAATTCGGCGTCGAATATTATTCGGCAAGCGACAAGCGCCAGGGCATCGTCCACATCGTCGGTCCGGAACAGGGCTTCACCCTGCCCGGCATGACCATCGTCTGTGGTGACAGCCATACCTCGACGCATGGCGCCTTCGGCGCGCTGGCGCACGGCATCGGCACTTCCGAGGTCGAGCATGTGCTGGCGACCCAGACACTGATCCAGAAGAAGGCAAAGAACATGCTGGTGCGGGTCGACGGCCAGCTTCCGCCGCACGTCACCGCCAAGGACATCATCCTTGCCATCATCGGCGAGATCGGCACCGCCGGCGGCACCGGCCACGTCATCGAATTTGCCGGCGAAGCGATCCGCGCGCTGTCGATGGAAGGCCGCATGACCGTCTGCAACATGACGATCGAAGGCGGCGCCCGCGCCGGCCTGATCGCCCCTGACGAAAAGACCTTCGAATACATCAAGGGCAAGCCGCGCGCGCCGAAGGGCGAGGCACTGGAACAGGCGATCGCCTACTGGAAGACGCTGCAGACCGACGAGGGCGCTCATTATGACCGCGTCGTCGTACTCGATGCCGCCAGCCTGCCGCCGATCGTTTCCTGGGGCTCTTCGCCCGAGGATGTCATCTCCGTCCAGGGCATCGTTCCGAACCCGGACGATATCCAGGACGAAACCAAGCGCACCTCCAAGTGGCGTGCGCTCGACTATATGGGCCTGAAGCCCGGCACGAAGATGACCGACATCACGCTTGACCGCGTCTTCATCGGCTCCTGCACCAACGGCCGCATCGAGGATCTGCGCGAAGTCGCCAAGGTCGTCGAAGGCAAGACGGTTGCCGCGACCGTCGACGCGATGATCGTGCCGGGCTCCGGCCTCGTCAAGGAACAGGCGGAAGCCGAAGGTCTCGACAAGATCTTCAAGGCCGCCGGTTTCGACTGGCGCGAGCCGGGCTGCTCCATGTGCCTTGCCATGAACGACGATCGCCTGAAGCCGGGCGAACGCTGCGCTTCGACCTCGAACCGCAACTTCGAAGGTCGTCAGGGCTTCAAGGGCCGCACGCACCTCGTCTCGCCGGCAATGGCAGCCGCAGCCGCGATCGCCGGGCACTTCGTCGATATCCGCGAGTGGAACTGATCTGATCCGGCCAACGGATGAGATTGAAAGCCGCCCGATGCGCATCGGGCGGCTTTGTATTTATGACGTCTGTCGCTTCGACGCCCAGATGTTGCGACCTGCACAGCCCCGCGCCTTCTCCGACGCGCAAAGTGCTCTCCAGCCCTCTGAATTGCCGCACCAAAACGCGCGTCGCGATCTTTCAGATTCACTCCTCGCGCTTTAGGCCTTTGTTTTTGCACATGTCGCTGTCGCAAAACCGCTGCACATTTTTGCGCGACATGCTCTAATTCTGTAAATTGCTTCCGATTTAACTAAGTCGTGGCGGGCGAGCCCGTTTGTGCATCGCCCGCCTTCCCAATTTCATCCTTTCGGGCAATCGACATCGATAAATTCCTGTGGCCTCATCGATAATCAGGCGCGACACGCGACAGATACCGTTCAGGCTTCGGCGAACACCGCGCCATCGGGGAAGCGCCATGAGGCAGAAATTAGTAGCGAGTTTACTGCGAGCCAGCCTGATCATGTTTGCACCGCTGGCATCGATCGACGCCGTCGGCGCCGCGCCGATGCATCCAGCCATACCGCCGGTCACGGTCGCCTCGGGCCAACTGCTGCAGGTCGCACAGAAGAAGATACCGTCACTCAACGGATACCGCGGCTACAGCAGCGGCCGGCCAGGCTATGTCAAGAGCGCGAACGGTTATTGGTATCCCTCACGCGCCTTCGACGATTATACCGGCTCAATTGGAAGACCGCAGAGCCTGGGCAATAGCTGCAGTTACGGCTTCGCCCCGACCAACGGATCGTCCAATTGCAATTATTGACTGAAGGCTGCATGCCTCCTTGATGAAACGGCCGCTACGGGCGATCTCACTCGCGCGGCCGCTCATTGGCTTGCTTAATCAGAAGGCTGCCGTCATCGGATCCGGTCCCATGCGGGCGCTGGCGCTGTCGAGTTTGGCGATCGCAGCCATATCATTGGCATCGAGCTTGAAGTCGAACACCTGGAAATTCTCCTCGATACGCGACGGCGTCACGGATTTCGGGATGACGACGAGGCCGGTATCGATGTGCCAGCGAATGATGACCTGAGCCGGCGTCTTCTGATGCTTTTTGGCGATCTCGCCTATCACAGCGTTCGAGATGAACTTGCCCTGGCCGAGCGGGCTCCAGGATTCGGTGGCAATGTTCAGCTTCCGGTGAGCCGCCTGCGCCGCCTTCTGCTGGAAATCGGGATGCAGCTCGATCTGGTTGATGACGGGAACGACGCCGGTCTCGCCGATGATGCGCTCGAGATGTTCAGGATAGAAATTCGACACGCCGATCGAGCGGGCGCGGCCCTCTTCCCGGATGCGGGCGAAAGCCTTCCAAGTCTCTGTATAGAGGCCGCGATGCGGCGACGGCCAGTGAATGAGATAGAGGTCGACATATTCGGAACCGAGCTTCTTCAGGCTGCCGTCGAAGGCGCGCAGCGTATTGTCATAGCCCTGGTCGGTATTCCTGAGTTTGGTGGTGACGAAGATATCCTTGCGGTCGAGGCCGGAAGAGCGGATGCCTTCGCCGACGCCCTCTTCGTTGTCGTAGCCGGAAGCGGTATCGATATGGCGATAGCCGGCGGCGATCGCGGTGCGCACGGTGGGAGCGGCAATGTCCTGCGGCGTCTGCCAGACGCCGAGGCCGACCTGCGGAATGGAATGTCCGTCATGGAAAGTGATGATGGGTTGAGCGGTCACAATATATCTCCGGGAGTTTGAAGAATTGGACGAGGCATGGTTTGAGCCCGCGCTTGCGGACGTCCCTGAACGCATTTCAGCCGGAGCGTTCGGTCACCGAAGGCATATAGGCGACCATCTCGACAATACAATCAGAGAACCCGGACAATCGTTCCCTTTCGAAGATAAGGCAGGAGCCGGCGCATGTTGCCGAGACTCACCGCCACGCAGCCCGCCGTCGGCTCGTAGCCCGGCCTGATGAGATGGAAAAAGATCGCCGAGCCGCGATTGCGCGCACGCGAGGAGATGTTCCAGTCCATCACCAGGCAGATATCGTAGAGCCCGTCGCTGCGCCGCATCTCCTCGTGACTTGCGCCGAACGGCGCTCGGACGAGGCGGTTGTAGCTGGCGTTATCAGACTGATCGCACCAGAGCATGTCGGGGCGGATGCGGCGGATGGAAAGCGGAGTGACGAGCAGGCCGTTCCGCTCGCCGCGCCGGAAGCCGGATATCAGCCTCATCGAGGCGATCGGCGTGGCGCCGTCCCCCTCGCGTTTCATCACGGTGCGGCCGGAGCGGCCGATCGCAGCAGGCACGGTGATAGCGCCGAGCCGGACGATCGCCCGGCTCTTGCGCCCCGGCGCAGCGCGCACCACCATCGTCGACGGCGTCACACCCCGCCTCTGCCTTGCTTTTTCCATTTTTCTCGCATGTCGTGCCTTGTCTGGGGCTTCGATTGAAATCATATCGAAACCGACCCGGCAACAGCCCGCTGCCCGATCCTTGCCAAACCAGGAATTTGGCGTAGGACTAGGGGACTTAACATGAGGACGCAAACGGCATGACCGCACGCACCATTCTTCTGGTGGATGACGACGATGACCTTCGACAGACGCTGACGGAGCAATTGTCGCTGTATGAGGAATTCACGGTTCTGCAGGAAGCCAACGCCGGCAAAGGTGTCTCGACCGCCCGCTCGACGCCGATCGACCTGCTGATCATGGATGTCGGCCTGCCCGATATGGACGGCCGCGAGGCAGTGAAGCTGCTGCGCAAGGGCGGCTTCAAGGCGCCGATCATCATGCTGACCGGCCACGATACCGATTCCGACACGATCCTCGGCCTCGAAGCCGGCGCCAACGACTATGTCACCAAGCCTTTCCGCTTCGCCGTTCTGCTCGCGCGCATCCGTGTGCAGCTGCGCCAGCATGAGCAGAGCGAGGATGCGACCTTCACCGTCGGCCCCTATCTCTTCAAGCCGAGCCAGAAGCTGCTGACCACCGATAACGGCCAGAAGATCCGACTGACGGAAAAGGAAGCGGCGATCATCCGCTATCTCTACCGCGCCGAACAGAAAGTGGTCACCCGCGACGTGCTGCTCGAAGAGGTCTGGGGCTATAATTCCGGCGTGACGACGCATACGCTGGAAACCCACGTCTATCGCCTGCGCCAGAAAATCGAGCGCGATCCCTCCAATGCCGAAATTCTCGTCACGGAAAACGGCGGCTACAAGATCATACCCTAGAGCATTTTCCTTTTCTCCGAATCACGGAAATGCTCTATCTCTTTGTTTTCACGCAATTCCCGGCAAAAGCGTTTCACGCTTTTGCCTGGCAAAACCGCTAGGCACTTTTGCTGGAATTGCTCTAAGGCGAAAAGCCCGCATGGCGCTGACCGACGACATCCACATGCTCGCGCAGCTTCCTCTGTTCAAGGACATGAACGAGGATCAACTGCGGTTGGTCGCCTTCGGCGCCGACCGGCGCATGATCGCTGCCGGCCAGATGCTGTTTCGCCAAGGCTCACCCGCCGAGAGCGCCTATGTCATCCTCAGCGGCAGCCTGGAACTGAGCGCGACGAGCAGCGACGGCATGCAGAGGACAGAGGGGATCGCCGGTCCCGGAACCCTGGTTTCCGAGCTGGCGCTGGTCACGCTGGTGGAGCGCAAGTTCACCGCGGTAGCGCGCGAGGACACCAGCATCATCCGCATCACCCGCGCCCTCTTCCACCGGCTGATCGAAGAATATCCGGACGCGGCCCGGCTGATCGAGAACCGCATCCGCGACAATCTTGCGGAGCTTGCGGCAAAGGCCGCAAGCCAGTTCTACCGCTTCAGCTGATCTTGATAGAGGCCGCGCGTCCGAGAGGATGCGCTAGAAATCGAAATGCGCCGTCACCGGCACGTGGTCGGAGGGGCGATCCCAGCCGCGCGCCTCCTTCAGGATTTCGATCCGCTTCAGATGCGGCCCGAGATCCGACGATGACCAGATATGGTCGAGACGGCGGCCGCGATCGGCCGCCTCCCAGTCCTTGGCGCGGTAGCTCCACCAGGTGTAGAGCTTCTCGTTTTCAGGCACATGCTGGCGCATGAGATCGAGCCAGGCGCCGCGCTTCATCACCTCGAGCAGCCCTTCGGTTTCGACGGGCGTATGGCTGACGATCTTCAGAAGCTGCTTGTGCGACCAGACGTCATGCTCCAGCGGCGCGATGTTGAGGTCACCGACGAGGATGGCTGAGGTGTTGGCCTCGCCATTGGCTTTCAGCAGCTTCATCTCCTCGATGAAATCGAGCTTGTGGCCGAATTTCGGATTGATCGTGCGATCCGGCTCGTCACCGCCGGCCGGGACGTAGAAATTATGCAGCCGGACTCGACGATTGCCGTGCTCGAAGATCGCCGAGATGTGGCGCGCATCGCCGACGCCGCAATAATCCTGCCGGTGATCCTCGGTTAGCGGAATGCGCGAGGCGATCGCCACGCCATGATAGCCTTTCTGGCCATGGATGATAATGTGATTGTAGCCCATCGCCCTGAGCGGTGCCGCCGGAAACAGGTCGTTCGTCACCTTGGTTTCCTGCAGGCAGAGGATATCGGGCCTGTGCTTGAGAACGAGCTGCTCGACGATCGGCATGCGCAGCCGCACCGAGTTGATGTTCCAGGTGGTGATCGAAAAGCCCATGCCCATGCCCTTTCACGCCCAACGCGTATCGCGCAAACTGTGCAACGGTTTCCCCGCGATGCGCTTTCATGAAAGGGCTTTAGAACAAAGGCGGACGCGAGGGAACCGGCCGCATGTCAAAGCGGCCGGCGATCAACCGAAAAGGTCTCAGTCGCGCGACTGAGGCGTGCCTGGAATGGTCTCATAGGGCACGCGGAAGACGCGATCGTCGAACTGCATGCCGGTTTTGACGTTGAAGATCATCACCGAGGTGTCCTTGCCCTGATTGTCGGTGATCGTCCACTGACGCAGGTCGTAGGTCTTCGGATCGAACATCATGGTGATGGTCGAGTTTCCGAACACCGTATTGTTACCCAGCGCGATCGTCGTCAGATCAGACTCTTCCTTCACGCCCTTCACCATGCCGGCCGAAAGGTCGATATGCTGCGCCAGGAGCAGGCTGAGCGGGGTCTTGGAGAGCGGATAGAGATCCCAGGTCTTCAGCTTCGTATTGCCGATGGCGACGTTCCTGCCGTCGGCGATCACCCGCATCGGCGACGGAGCGTCATAGTTGAAGCGCAACTTACCCGGGCGCTGGATGAAAAACTTGCCGCCGGTCTGTTCGCCGCGCGGACCGAACTGCACGAATTCACCCTGCATCGTCGTGACGCCGGAGAAATGATCGGCGATCGCCTGCGCGGTGCCGGAGGCGGGAGCTGCCGCCTGCGCGTAAGCGCCAAGGGGAATGGCGCTCGCCATCGCAGCGACGGCGAAGGCGCCGAGAAGGTCGCGGCGCGTTACCGCCAGGCCGGAGAGGAAGGTATCGGAGTGACTCATCTAAATCTCCTTTATGCGATCTGCATGCTGCCGAAAGGCGGCGTCTTCAAGGCGTTGCGATCGGCCTGCGAGAGGTAACGGCTTCGACGCTATCAGGTTTCCGCAAAAGCGGCTGTATCGGAAATATATGCCTGTTCTGTCAGCGGTCGAGGATGTCGCCTTCTGTGGGAACGAGGATCTCGCGTTTGCCGGCATGGTTGGCCGGTCCGATGATGCCCTCCTTCTCCATGCGCTCGACGAGCGAGGCGGCGCGGTTGTAGCCGATGCCGAGCCGGCGCTGGACGTAAGAGGTCGACGCCTTGCCGTCGCGCAGCACGATGGCGACCGCCTGGTCGTAGGGATCTTCCGATTCGGAAAGATTGGACGTGCCGGCCGGACCGCCGCCACCGCCGCCGTAATCGCCGTCTTCGTCGTCATCGGCGGTGATTGCGTCGAGATATTGCGGCGAGCCCTGGGTCTTCAGGTAGGAGACGATCTCTTCCACTTCGACATCCGAAACGAACGGGCCGTGCACGCGCTGGATACGCCCGCCGCCCGCCATGTAGAGCATGTCGCCCATGCCGAGCAGCTGTTCAGCGCCCTGTTCGCCGAGGATGGTACGGCTGTCGATCTTCGAGGTCACCTGGAAGGAGATGCGGGTCGGGAAGTTTGCCTTGATCGTGCCGGTGATGACGTCGACCGACGGACGCTGTGTCGCCATGATCACGTGGATGCCGGCCGCACGCGCCATCTGCGCCAGACGCTGGACGGCGCCTTCGATATCCTTGCCGGCGACCATCATCAGGTCGGCCATCTCGTCGATGATCACGACGATATAGGGCATCGGCCGCAGATCGAATTCCTCGGTCTCGTACATCGCCTCGCCGGTATGGCGGTCGAAGCCGGTCTGCACCGTGCGCGAGATCGCCTCGCCCTTCGACAGCGCCTGCTCGACGCGGGTGTTGAAGCCGTCGATGTTGCGCACGCCGATCTTCGACATCTTCTTGTAGCGCTCTTCCATCTCGCGAACGGTCCATTTGAGCGCGACGACGGCCTTTTTCGGATCGGTGACGACAGGCGAAAGCAGGTGCGGGATGCCGTCATAGACGGAGAGTTCGAGCATCTTCGGGTCGATCATGATCAACCGGCACTGTTCCGGCGTCATGCGGTAGAGCAGCGACAGGATCATCGTGTTGATGGCGACCGACTTGCCGGAGCCGGTGGTGCCGGCGACGAGCAGATGCGGCATCTTGGCAAGATCGGCGATCACGGCTTCGCCGCCGATCGTCTTGCCGAGCGCCATGGCGAGCTTCGCCTTGCTGCCCTCGAAATCCCGGGAAGCGATGAGTTCACGCAGATAGACGGTCTCGCGCGTCTGGTTCGGCAATTCGATGCCGATCGCGTTGCGGCCGGGCACGACGGCGACGCGGGCGGCAATGGCGCTCATCGAGCGGGCGATATCGTCGGCAAGGCCGATGACGCGCGACGACTTGATGCCGGGCGCCGGCTCCAGTTCGTAGAGCGTGACGACAGGGCCGGGGCGGACATGGATGATCTCGCCCTTGACGCCGAAATCTTCGAGCACGCCTTCGAGCATGCGGGCGTTCTGTTCCAGCGCATCGGCCGAAAGCGTGGAGTCGCGCACGACGTTCTTCGGTTCGGCGAGCAGATGCATCGAGGGAAGCTGGAAACCCTCGGGGCGGATGAACGAGCCCTGCGCCTCCCGCTCGATGCGGGCGCTGGGCTTCGGGCGTGCGACCACGGGGATGACGCGCGGTTCCGGCTTGCCGGCCGCCTTTGCCGGCGCGCGGATCATCCAGTCGTCGTCATCGTCGTCCGGCAGGATATCGGCCGGGCGCGGCGGCATGTCGTTATCGAAGGGCAGGTCGTCGTCATTATCATCGTCGTCATCGATGGACAGCGACGGCGCGGAGACGATGCGCCGCGGCGAAGCCGCCCTTGGCCCCATTGATGGTTCCATCGAGGGCTCCATGCGCTCACCGCGGACGGTCGGCGCCTTGGCGCGAACGGGTTCGTTCAACGTACCGAACTCGTCATCGTTGAAATCATAAGGTGATTCGTAATCGCCCTGGCGCCGCTTGCGCGGCCCCATGCCGAAGAGCCGGCGCAGCCGGCCCTGGCTCATGTACCAGGCATGCGTCACCGCGCCGCTGAAAGCGACCCAGCGCGACTCGTCCTCCTCCTCGTCCTCGTCTCCGACGACGCGGGCCTTGCTGCGTGTATCGACGTAATCCTCCTCGATCTCCTCATCGGCGTCGCTGCGACCGACGAGGCCGGCGGCAAACAGCATCATCCAGGCGGTCGGCGCGGCAAAGATGCAGCCGACGACCATGGCGAAGGTGCCTGTGGGATAAGCGCCGACGAAGAGTGCGGGAAAACGCAGGATCATGTCGCCGACGACGCCGCCGATGCCGTTCGGAATCGGCCAGGTGAGCGGCGGCGGAAAACAGCCGATGACGGCGGAAGAGAGGACCGAACCGGCAAACCAGGCGCCGATCCGGGCAGGAATACGGCTGAAGCGGCGGCCAGAAATCAGCGTCAGCGCCCAGGCGACGATCGGCAGCATCGAAACGACGCTGGCAAGGCCGAGGAATTGCATGACGATATCGGCAAAGGCGGCACCGCTGTAACCGAGAATATTCGTCGGCAGGTTGGCGGTGGCATAGGAATAGCTCGGATCCGCAACGTTCCATGTCGCCAGCGCCGCGACGCAGAACGCCAGCAGCAGAAAGATCGCAAAGCCGATGAGTGCCTGGATCTGCCGCAGCATGAATGCCGAGAAGGAGAACCGATCCGGACGGCCATCCATTGCCGGCGACGTGCTTCTTGCCATGTGTCTAACCCGTCCAATGCCTGAGGACACGCGAATCGCTGAAGCTTCGCCGTGCCAAAATGCGTCCGCTCTACCTAATCAGAGCCGGGTTAAAGCGATGTTAACCATGCATGGCTGGACGACAATTCCGGACAGGGAAATGAAAAAGGCCCGAACCTTGGAAGGTCCGGGCGAAATGCGGTCTATGGTTAGATAGGCCGCGACGGGCCATGAAGCGGCGCCCTTTTGCCGGGCGCCGCAAACCCTGTGATCAGGAAGCGTGGTAGGCGGCTTCGCCGTGGGTCGAAAGGTCGAGACCTTCGCGTTCGGCTTCAACGGTGACACGCAGGCCGATGACGACGTCGACGATCTTGTAAAGGATCGCCGAACCGATGCCCGACCACAGCAGCGTCGTGAGCACGCCCTTGGCCTGGTTCATGACCTGGGTTGCCGTGCCGGCATAGGAGGCCGCGAAATCGGCTGTGGAATAATCGACAATGCCTGCACCGCCGAGCGCCGGGTTGACGAGGATACCGGTGCCGAGAGCGCCGATGATGCCGCCGACGCAATGGACGCCGAAGACATCAAGGCTGTCGTCGTAGTTGAACTTGTTCTTCACGACGTCGACGAAGAAGTAGCAGACCGGCGAAACGATGAGGCCGAGAACGATCGAGCCCATCGGGCCGGCAAAGCCGGCTGCCGGGGTGATGGCAACGAGACCGGCGACGGCACCGGAAGCACCACCCAGCATGGAAGCCTTGCCGCGGGTGAGGGTTTCGACGATGCACCAGGACACAGCGGCGGCAGCCGTTGCGACGAAGGTGTTGATAAAGGCAAGCGAGGCATAGGCATTGGCTTCGAGGTTGGAGCCGGCGTTGAAGCCGAACCAGCCGACCCAGAGCAGCGAGGCGCCGACCATGGTCAGCGTCATCGAGTGCGGAGCCATGATTTCCTTCTTATAGCCCGTGCGCTTGCCGAGCATGATGGCGCCGACGAGGCCCGCAATACCGGCATTGATATGAACGACCGTGCCGCCAGCGAAGTCGATTGCGCCGTAGGAGAAGATCAGGCCGGCTGGCGCGGTGTAGGAGCTCGGACCGCCCCAGAACCAGACCATGTGCGCCATCGGGAAGTAGATGAAGGTGACCCAGAGCACGACGAAGAGCATGACTGCCGAGAACTTGATGCGCTCGGCGAACGCGCCGACGATCAGGCCAGGCGTGATGCAGGCGAAGGTCATCTGGAACACGATGAAGGTGTATTCCGGAATGGCGACACCCTTCGAGAAGGTTTCGGCGAGCGACGACGTGTTGACACCGGCGAGGAACGCCTTGGAGAAGCCGCCGACGAAGCTGTTCAGCGAGCCGCCATCGGTAAAGGCGAGCGAATAGCCGTAGGTCACCCAGATCAGCGCCACGACGGCCGTGATCATGAAGACCTGCATCAGCACCGAGAGCATGTTCTTGGCGCGGACGAGACCGCCGTAGAAAAGCGCAAGGCCGGGGATGGTCATCAGAAGGACGAGCGCCGAGGAGACGAGCATCCAGGTATTGTCACCCTTGTCCATGGTGAAAGCAGGAGCAGCAGCGGCGGTGGCAGCTGGTGCAGCCTCCTGCGCGAAAGCAACGGCCGGCGCCAGAAGGGCGGCCGAAGCTGCGCAAAGACGCGCAAAGGTGGAAGAAAACTTCGAAATTGACATTGGAAAAAGCTCCTTGATCTGCCGTTCTTACAGCGCTTCTGAATCGGTTTCGCCCGTACGGATGCGCACGGCATGGTCGATCGAATAGACGAAGATCTTGCCGTCACCGATCTGACCGGTCTTGGCCGATGCCGCTATGGCCTCGACCGCCCTGTCGACGAGTTCCGATGCAACCGCGATTTCGATCTTGAGCTTCGGCAGGAAGCTGACTGCATATTCGGTGCCGCGATAGATTTCGGTGTGCCCCTTCTGGCGCCCGTAGCCCTTCACTTCGGTTACGGTCAGCCCCTGAATACCGATCGCCGTAAGGGCTTCGCGGACCTCATCGAGCTTGAACGGCTTGATAATGGCCATCACAATTTTCATCTGGTTTCCCATCCTTCGTTATCCTCGGCGCGGAGCCGACTCTCCTTGCCGCTGACGTTCCTGAACAGCGACCGGCCAATACACATTCAAGGGACGTGCCAGATTCGAGGCAAGGCGTAAGTTATTGAAAAGTAAAGGTTATAATAAAGAGTGCCAATAAACAGGCAAATGATCGGCCGATAAGCGCACAAATAACGCGCAAATTTATAAAGTTGCACATTTTTTATTCATTTGCCTTTTTCCGAATCAGGCCTTCCTGCGCGACCGATGCGATCAGGCTACCAGATCGTGTAAATAGGCTACCCCGGGTTAACCCTCGGGCGCCCGAAGCCGACGGACTGTCCTGCGTATAAAGCAGCCAATCGTCGAGCTTGCAGGGTCTGTGGAACCACATGGAGTGATCGAGGCTCGCCACCTGCAGGCTCTGGTCGAAGATGGACGTTCCGTGCGCATAAAGCGACGTATCGAGCAGCGTCATGTCCGAAAGATAGGCAAGCACCGCCGCCTGATAGAGCCGGTCGTCGGGAACCGGCCCGGTGGCGCGCACCCAGACGTCCTGTTTGGGATCGAGCTTCCTGTCGGAAAAATAATGCGTCAGCGAGACCGGACGGATCTCGATCGGCCGCTCGCGCTGCCAGTATTTTCGGATCGCTTCCGGCGCATGGGCGAGATACTGTTCCTTGATCTGCTGCTCGCCGAGCAACGCCTCCGGCATCTCGACCTTAGGCATCGCGATCTGGTGCTCGAAGCCCGGCTCCTCCACCTGGAAGGAGGCCGACAGCGCGAAGATCGCCTTGCCGTGCTGGATGGCGACGACACGCCGCGTGTTGAAGCTCGATCCGTCGCGGATGCGCTCCGCCTGATAGATGATCGGCACCGTGGGATCGCCGGGACGCATGAAATAAGCATGCAGCGAATGGACGAAACGTTCGCCGTCGATGGTGCGTTGCGCCGCCATCAGCGCCTGGCCGATCACCTGGCCGCCGAAGACCCGCTGCCAGCCGGCCTTGGGGCTGCGGCCGCGGAAGATATCGACCTCGATCGGTTCGAGGTCGAGCGTCGAAAGCAGCGTCTCCATCGCCGAAGGCCCTGATGTCGCGCTCGTCATTTCTATGTCTCCCAGCGGTAGGAAGTGAAGTTGCGATGATCTATATAGAGCACATCTGAGGCACAAGGTACGGGAGCGGCGCGATGCTGGACATGCTGGTTGTGGGCGGGGGTTATGTCGGCCTTTCCGCCGCTGTCGCGGTCAAACAGGCCGCGCCGCATCTGAATGTCGCCGTCGTCGAGGCGGCCCCCGAAAATGTCTGGAAAAACGATACGCGCGCTTCCGCCATCATCGCGGCGGCGGCGAAAATGCTCGAGGCCTTCGGCATCTGGAACGAGATCGAGCCGGAAGCCCAGCCGATCACCAAAATGATCGTCACCGATTCCAAAACCTCCGATCCGGTGCGTCCGGTTTTTCTGACCTTCGACGGCGAAGTGGCCGATGGCCGGCCTTTCGCCCACATGATCCCGAATGTCGCGATGGTCGCAGCCCTGCGCGGCGCCTGCGAGCGGCTCGGCATCGACATCCGCCACGGGCTCGGCGCCACGGAGCTGAAGACCCACGACACTCATGTCACGGTTACGCTTTCGGACGGTGGTACGCTGGAAACCAAGCTATTGGTTGCTTGCGACGGCGTGCGCTCGAAACTGCGCGATCTCGCCGGCATCAGGACCGTCACCTGGGACTACGGCCAATCCGGCATCGTTGCGACCGTCGAACACGAGCGGCCGCATGACGGCTGCGCCGAGGAACATTTTCTGCCGGCCGGCCCCTTCGCCATCCTGCCGCTCAAGAACAACCGCTCCTCGCTCGTCTGGACAGAGCGCACGCCGGATGCCAACCGGCTGGTCGCCGCCGACGACCTGATCTTCGAGGAAGAGCTCGAACGCCGCTTCGGCCATAAGCTCGGCGCACTGAAAGTGATCGGCGACAAGCGCGCCTTCCCGCTCGGCCTGACGCTCGCCCGCTCCTTCATCGCGCCGCGTTTCGCGCTGGCCGGCGACGCCGCCCATGGCATCCACCCGATTTCCGGTCAGGGCCTCAATCTCGGCTTCAAGGATGTGGCGGCACTTGCCGAAACCATCGTGGACGCCGATCGCGTCGGCCTCGATATCGGCTCGATCAACATTCTCGAGCGCTACCAGACGTGGCGGCGCTTCGACACTTTCCGCATGGGGGTGACGACGGACGTCTTGAACCGGCTCTTCTCCAACGACGCGACGCCGATCCGCATCGCCCGCGACGTCGGCCTCGGCATCGTCGACCGGCTGCCGCGCCTCAAATCCTTCTTCATCGGCCAGGCGGCCGGAACGACGGCAAAGGACAATCCGCGCCTGCTTGCCGGGGAGACGATTTAACCTTTGTTTTTACGCAATTCCCGGCAAAACTGTGCAGCGGTTTTGCGAAACGACATGCGTAAAAAAAGGACCTAGAGCCTTTCCTGGTCAGCTTGGAGCATTCTGCCGGAGCGGGTTTTCGTCAGGGCAGAGGCGATTGGCGAAGGGCATACCCCAAGGTACGTCCGAGCGCCGATCGCCTTTGATCCTGGCGGAAAGATGCCCGGCCCTTCGGGTTGGCTGAAACGGGCCGCCTGATCGGCCGGCCGGCTTGGCCGTAGAACTGGACTACGACGCGCGCCGGCCGGTCGACCATCCGACTCCGTTTGAGCCAACAGAATGCTTCAATCTGACCAGGAAAGGCTCTAAAGCGCGAGGAGCGAATCTGAAAGATCGTAACGCGCTTTAGTCGTCGAGGCGGCGGGCCTCGGACACCAGCATGATCGGAATGCCGTCGCGGATCGGATAGGCAAGCCGCGCCTTTTCCGAGACAAGCTCATTCTGCTCGCGATCATAGGAAAGCCGGCCCTTGGAGAGCGGGCAGACCAGGAGATCGAGCAGCTTTGGATCGACGCGGCTGAGTTTTTCATCCATGGCTGAAGTCTACTGCAGAACCGTGTCGGAGTCACCGAAGACGCGCGCCAGCACGATTTCGGTAATGGCGATCAGCGTCTCGGCCCGCGTCTTCAGGTCCGGCGCCTCCAGCAGCGCCTGTTTTTCCGCCGGCCCGAAGGGCGACATCATCGCCAGCGAATTGACCAGCGTCAGATTGCTCGCCCGCTCGACGCTCTCCCAGTCAGCCTCCAGCTTGTTGGCATCGAGATAGGCCTTGAAAGCGGTCAGAAGCGCTGCGCGGTCGACCGCCTCCTCCTCGTTCGCGGCCGAGAGGTCGGCGATGAACGGGGCGATACGGAAGATCCGGAAGGGATCGCTGGTCGATTTCTCTTCCAGCAGCCGGAAGCGGCAGACGCCGGTCAGCGATACGATATAGCGCCCGTCGCCGGTCTCCGCGAAGGAGGTGATGCGGCCGAGGCAGCCGACAGCGGCAAGATTGGGCTCGCTGCCCTTGTCCTCATGTTCGCCGAGTGCCGGCTGCACCATGCCGATCAGCCGGTTTCCGGTCAGGGCTGCATCCAGCATCGCCAGATAGCGCGGCTCGAAAATGTTGAGGGGAAGCTGCCCGGCCGGCAGGAGGAGGGCGCCGGTCAGGGGGAAGACAGCGATGGCATCAGGCAGATCGCCCGGCTTCAGGTATCTGGCATTCCCGACTTGCATGAAACCGTCCCGCATTCTTGTAACGGGCATGCCCGTCCTCACGAGAATGTGGTGCCCTCGCCCGAAAACGCAAGGGCAGATGCTCGAAACTTAACGCATACCCCGAAAATCGGAATCGATTTTCGGAAAGGATCATAGGTGGATTCAAAGTGATAGAGCGCGCTTAGCGCATCCTGTTGGACGCGCGGCGCTCAAGAGCAACTCCAGGAAAATGCGATGCCGTTTCCCCAGGAATTGCGTAAAAACAAAAGGCTGGCGCGGTGCTGCGCTTCTATGAAAAAGCAGAACCGCTCTAGGAGAACAGCATCGCCGAAAGCTTGCGGCGCGCTGCAACCGTCGCTGGGTCCTTGAAGCCCCAGACCTCGAAGAACTGCAGCAGCTGGCGGCGGGCGCCGTCATCGTCGAAAGCACGGTCCTTGCGCATGATCAGCAGCAGATGGTCGGCCGCCTCGTCGCGCCGGCCTTCGACATTACGGATCTTGGCAAGCTTGATCCGCGCCTCGTGGTCATCGGGATTGGCAGCCAGCTCGCGCTCGAGCGCAACGGGATCGCCGAGCTTGCGGGCCTCCTCGATCTGCTCGAGCTTCATCAGCACGGCCTGGATGCCGGCGTCTTTCGCCAGCTCTTCCGGCAATTCCGTCAGTATTTCGCGCGCCCGCTGATGCTGGTTTGCGGCGATCATGCATTCAGCCATGCCGGCAAGCGCCTTGGCATTCTCGGGATCGGCCTGCATCACGGCGCCGTAGAGCTGAGCGGCCTCGTTGATATTGCCGGCGGCAAGCAGTTCCGCCGCTTCCGCAACCACCGCTTCGATTTCGGCCGCCTCGTCGGCGCCGGCCGGACCGGCGATCCGGTCGATGAACTGCTGGATCTGGCTTTCCGGCACCGCGCCCATGAAACCGTCGGCAGGACGGCCGTTGACGAAGGCGATGACGGCGGGGATCGACTGGATGCCGAGCTGGCCGGCGATCGAGGGATGGTCGTCGATATTCATCTTGACCAGCCGGACACGGCCCTTGGCCTCGTTGACCACTTTCTCCAAGACCGGCGTCAGCTGTTTGCACGGACCGCACCAGGGTGCCCAGAAATCGACCAGCACCGGCTGCTTGCGCGATTCCTCGATCACATCCTTGCCGAAATTCGCGGTCGTCGTCTCCGTGATGTAGCTGCCGGCAGGTTCCGGCGTAGCACTGAAGCTTGTCGTCGCCGTCATCTGATTTCCGAAGGAAGCGTTATAGGGGTTGTCGCTGCCGCTCATAGGTATCTCCCGCCGCGCCGATCCTGCCGGCGTCTTTGCTAAAGCATGTCGCGCAAAACTATGGTGCGGTTTTGCGATAAAGGCATGCGCAAAACCAAAGACTAAAGCGCGGCAAGCGAATCTAAAAGACCGCGACGCGCTTTAGCGCTAAAATCGTATGTCAGGACGTCACTTTCAAGACAAGCGGCTTATGTCCGGTCGCTTCCATGAAACGGATGAGATCGCTGCTCGCAATCGAGGTCGTCGCATCGTTGGATAGCGGATGGCAGTTGACGATCTCCTCGCGCATCAGCTCGGCATCGAGCACGAAGGTGACATTCTCTGCGGTATCGTTGATCGCGCCGAAGGCGGTGACGGCCCCAGGGATGACGCCGAGATATTCCATCAGCTTTTCCGCCCTGCCGAAGGAGACCCGGCCGGACCCGCCGATCAAATTATGCACCTGCTTGAGGTCGACCTCGGCATTTTCCTCCACGGTCAGCAGAAAATACCTGTCCTTCTTGTCCTTGATGAAGAGGTTCTTGGTGTGGCCGCCGGGGATCTCGTCGCGCAGGGCCACCGATTCCGCCACGGTGAAGACCGGCGCATGGTCGACCGTCTTATGGGCAATGCCGAGCCCATCGAGAAAGGCAAACAATTCTTCTCTTGTCTTCGGGGCATTTTCTGACATGGGGCAATCCATTGGGCAGGAAGGGAAAAAAGCGAGGCGTCCTGATTAAGTCGGTCCACATCGTTTGGCAATCTTTGCGACCGACGCTTTGCCCCGCATTTGCGGCCTTTCCGCCGGGCGTCTGCGCGCATCAGAATTTTTCTTCACCTCTCCGTCATTTCCCTGTTGCATTTGAAAACCCGTTAGGCCATATAGCGCCGGTCGCCGCGAGGCGGCGCCCACGGTCCAACAACTACCCCGGACCGATGCGGATTGAGCGGGTGTAGCTCAGGGGTAGAGCACAACCTTGCCAAGGTTGGGGTCGAGGGTTCGAATCCCTTCGCCCGCTCCAGTTTCCCAAAATATCAAAGCTTTAGTATATCTTTGTCGCGCATATAAGCTGCGACCTTGGTGTTTGCCGATCCGCAAGTTCGTCGATCCGGCGAATCAGAGAGGCGGGTACTCCTCGCAGCCATAAGCGAAAACTGCTGAGCTTGACGCGATCTTTTGCGTGCATCCCGCGACCCGCGGCATGGCAACGCCACCCTGCTTGGCCTCGACAAGCGCGATGATTTTTCTGATCATGGTGATCGACAGGCGACCGATCGCGCTGTGATGAGATGGGCAGGCACAGCTTGCGGCGAGCCCGCGCTTGGTGTCAGATGACCGGCGAAATTCTTGACGACGGCACTGGCCTCGAAGGCCCGGGCGCCGCCGACGCCACTTACAACTTTCTGACTGCTCCCAACATCAACTGAGGTTTCCCATGCGCATCGCCGTCGGTGGCATTCATACCGAATGCAGCACATACAATCCCGTCCTGAACGAGGAGAAGGATTTTCGAGTATTACGTGGCGAGGCCTTGCTGGCGTCTCCCTATTTCGCCTTCCTCAGGGATTATGACGCCGAGTTCCTGCCGACGATCCACGCCCGCGCCATTGCCGGCGGCCCGGTTTCGCGCGCCACCTACGAGGCCTTCAAGGGTGAATTCCTCGAGCGGCTGAAGCCGATGCTGCCGCTCGACGGCCTCTATCTCGCCATGCACGGCGCCATGTATGTCGAGGGCATGGAGGATGCCGAGGGCGACTGGATCAGCGCGGCCCGTGCGCTGGTCGGCGCGGATTGCACGGTTTCGGCCAGCTACGACCTGCACGGCAACGTCACCCAGCGCATCATCGATGCGCTCGATATCTATTCCACCTATCGCACCGCGCCGCATATCGATGTCGAGGAGACGATGCGCCGCTCCGTCTCCATGCTGGTGAAGAGCCTGAAAACCGGCGAGAGGCCGAGCCTCCTCTGGGCGCCGATCCCCGTCGTGCTGCCCGGCGAGCGCACCAGCACCGTCGATGAGCCGGCAAAGAGCCTCTATGACATGCTGCCCGGGATCGATGCGATTGATGGCGTCTGGGATGCATCGCTGATGGTCGGTTATGTCTGGGCCGACGAACCTCGCGCCACCGCCGCCGCCATCATGACCGGCACCGACCGCACCGTGCTGGAGCGCGAGGCGAAACGCCTCGCGAGGGCTTATTGGGATGCGCGCGAAGACTTTGTCTTCGGCTGCGAAACCGGCTCGGTCGAGGAATGCGTGGAAAGGGCGATCGCAAGCTCGACTGCCCCTGTTGTGCTTGCCGAATCCGGCGACAACCCCACCGGTGGCGGTGTCGGGGACCGGGCCGATGTGCTGGCCGAGTTGATCGCCAGGGAGGCCACCGGCGTCGTCTTCGCCGGCATCGCCGACAAGGCGGGGACCGAGGCCTGTTATGCCGCCGGCATCGGCGCGGAACTGGAGCTCAGCGTCGGCGCCTCGCTCGATACCAAAGGCAGCAGGCCGGTTATCGCCCGCTTCATCGTCAAATTCCTGCACGAAACTTCTGATCCGACCGACCGCCAGGCGGTGGTTTCGACCGGCGGCATCGATCTCGTGCTTTCCGCCAAGCGCCGGCCCTATCACAATATCGCCGATTTCACCCGGCTCGGCCTCGACCCGCACCAGGCAAGCATCATCGTCGTCAAATCGGGCTATCTCTCGCCGGAACTGGCGCCGCTCGCCAATCCGAACCTGATGGCGCTATCAACAGGTGTCGTCGACCAGTTCGTCGAGCGCCTGCCGCGGCTGCGCAAGCAGCATCCGACCTATCCCTTCGACAAGGATTTCGCCTTCGAGCCGCAGGTCTTTCTTTCCGCACGCTCGACGCCGGCCTGAGATTCACCTGAACCAATTGCGTTTTTCTGGATGATAGTGTCGATCGCGCCGCCGCCCTGTCGGCGCGATCGACCGTTTCCCATATCGGGTCAATTGCGGGCTTGAGCAAAAAACGGGCAGATTTCCATTTGCACAAAAAAGCGCTTGACGGTCGCTGCGTTTTGGTTTGCACTGAACCAATAGAAAATTGGTACGGACCATTTAAGCGAATGCCGATGGATGAGACGCAGGGCAATTCGAATTATGCGCTGGAGAGGCTGAGGGCTCTCTTGCGGTCCGACAGTCTCGACGCCGACGGCAAGCTGCCGACCGAGCGCACCCTTTCGGAAATGCTGGGCGTCGGCCGCCGTGCTGTCCGCCGCGCCCTCGAAGTGCTGGAGGCCGAGGGCCGCGTCTGGCGCCGCCAGGGCTCCGGCACCTATGCCGGCCCGCGCCCCGATGGCTGGAGCGATCATGTCGGCTCGATCGTTGCCGGCACCGATCTCATGGAAGTCATGGAAGTGCGCCTGCGCATCGAACCGCAGCTCGCCCAGCTTGCCGCCATGCGCGCCAAGGCCGCCGATATCGAGCGCATGTACGATCTGGTGAAGAAGATCTACGAAAGCACCGATGCCGACGGGCGCGAACTCTGGGACGGGGCGCTGCACCGCCAGATCGCCCAATGCGCCGGCAACGGTTTTTTCCTCACCATCTTCGACGTCATCAACCGGGTGCGCCAGGACGAGGCCTGGCAGACGATCCGCGAGCGCGCCCGCAGCGCCAGCCGGACGCGGCCCGTCACCTTTAACCAGCATACGGCGATCGTCGATGCGATCGCCGCTCGTGATCCGGCCAGGGCAGGCGAAGCGATGCGCCAGCATCTGCTGACGCTGCAGGAAAGCCTCGTCCGCATCACCTCGCTCGACCACAGCGAAACGGAGGCCGACAAGACCCTCGCCTGAACAGGGGAGGTGAGCCGGGAGAAAAAATACGGGCGGGCCATAACCGCCGGAATGGAAGCAAAAACCAAACAAAAATAGACAGAGGAGAATGGAATGAAGATCGCCAAATTGCTGACCACCGCCGTTGCAGGCGCACTGTTTGCACTTCCTGCCTTCGCCGTCGACCTGAAGATCGGCCTGCAGGACGATGCCGACGTGCTCGATCCCGCGCAGTCGCGCACCTTCGTCGGCCGCATCGTCTATACCGCGATGTGCGACAAGCTGGTCGACGTCTCACCGGACCTGAAGATCGTGCCGCAGCTTGCCACCGAATGGAGCTGGTCGGCCGACGGCAAAGAGCTCACCATGAAGCTCCGCCAGGGCGTTAAGTTCCATGACGAGACCCCCTTCAACGCCGAAGCCGTCGTCGCCACCATCGAGCGCAACATCACCCTGCCGGAATCACGCCGCAAGAGCGAACTGACCTCGGTCGCAAAGGTCGAGGCGACAAGCGAATACGAGGTCAAGTTCACCCTCAAGGCGCCCGACGTCACCCTTCTTGCCCAGCTTTCCGACCGCGCCGGCATGATCGTCTCGCCGAAGGCCGCCAAGGAGCTCGGCGCCAAGTTCGGCGATCACCCGGTTTGCGCCGGCCCGTTCAAGTTTGTCGAGCGCGTCCAGCAGGACCGCATCGTGCTTGAAAAGTTCCAGGACTACTGGAACAAGGACAAGATCTTCATCGACAAGCTCACCTATCTGCCGATCCCGGATACGACGGTGCGCCTCGCCAACCTGCGGTCCGGCGATCTCGACATGATCGAGCGTTTGGCCGCGACCGATGCTGAAGCGGTGAAGGCGGATTCGAGCCTCGTCTATGCCGATGCCGTCGGCACCGGCTACATGGCGCTCTACACCAATATCGGCAATGGTGCGCGCGCCGACAATCCGTTCGGCAAGGACAAGCGCCTGCGCCAGGCCTTCTCGCTGGCGATCGATCGCGATGCCGTCAACCAGATCGTCTATGAAGGCACGGCCATCTCCGGCAACCAGCCCTTTCCGCCGAGCAGCCCGTGGTTCGACAAGGATATTCCCGTCCCCGCCCGCGATCTCGACAAGGCCAAGGCGCTGATCAAGGAAGCCGGCTTCGACCGTGTGCCGATCGAGCTGCAGATCCCGAACAATCCTGTCGCCATGCAGATGATGCAGATCATCCAGTCGATGGTCGGTGAAGCCGGCTTCGACGTCAGCCTGAAGTCGACGGAATTCGCTACGCTGCTGAGCGAGCAGACCGCCGGAAATTATCAGCTCAGCCGTTCTGACTGGTCCGGCCGCGTCGATCCCGATGGCAACATCCATCAGTTCATCACCTGCAAGGGCGGCATCAACGACACGAAATACTGCAACGCCGAGGTGGACAAGCTGCTGAACGAAGCCCGTGCGTCGACCGACGAGGCCGTGCGCAAGCAGAAGTATGATGCCGCCGCCGTCATCCTGAACGACGATCTGCCGATCATCTATCTCGGCCATCAGTCCTGGATCTGGGCGCTGCACAAGAACATCACCGGCTTCGTTCCGTCGCCGGATGGCATGATCCGCCTCGTCGGCGTCAAGAAAGCCGGCTGATCCCTGGAGCATGATGCCGAAAAGTGTGAGCGGTTTTCGGACGACATCATGCTCTACTTTTTGATTTGGATCCGGATGATTTTAGGCCGCTCCGGCCTAAAATCATCTGGATCCAGCAAATCATGCGGCGGAAACCCTCCGCCGCATGATTCTAAAGCGCGTCGCAATCTTTCAGATTCGCGTCACGCGCTTTAGCTTTTTGTTTTACGCATGTCGTTATCGCAAAACCGCTGCACACTTTTGCGCGACATGCTTTAGTCGTGTCAGGATCGCCCATGTATACCTACATCGCCAAACGGCTCTTGGTCGCCATACCGACGCTTTTGATCATTTCGATCTTCGTCTTCTCGCTGCAGAAGCTGCTGCCCGGCGACCCGATCCTTGCCATGGCCGGCGAGGAACGCGATCCGCAGGTTCTCGAATTCCTGCGCGAGAAATACCGGCTGAACGATCCCGTGCCCTATCAATATGTCCGCTGGCTGGGTGCCGCACTGCAGGGCGACCTCGGCATCTCGCTGCGCACCAACCAGCCGGTTCTGCAACTCGTCGGCGAAAAGCTGCCGGTCACCATCCAGCTTGCCATCATGTCGATGATATTCGCCTTTGCGATCGGCGTGCCGATGGGCATCCTGGCGGCCGTCAAGAAGAACACGATGATCGACTATCTCGCCAACATCATCGCGCTGACCGGTCTGTCGATCCCGAATTTCTGGCTCGGCATCATGCTGATCCTCCTGGTTTCGGTCAATCTCGGCTGGCTGCCGGCATCGGGCTACGAACCCTTCTTCAGCAATCCGCTTCGTTCGCTGGAAACCATGCTGATGCCCTCCTTCGTGCTCGGCAATGCGCTGGCCGCGACGCTGATGCGACATACCCGCTCGGCCATGCTTAGCGTACTCAGCGCCGATTACATCCGCACCGCCCGCGCCAAGGGACTGCCGGAAAGCACTGTCGTGCTCGAACACAGCTTCCGCAATGCGGTGCTGCCGATCGTGACGCTGACCGCCCTGCTCTTCGGCGAACTGCTCGCCGGCGCCGTACTGACCGAGCAGATCTTCACCATTCCGGGTTTCGGAAAGCTCATCGTCGACGCCGTCTTCAACCGTGACTACGCCGTCGTCCAGGGCGTGGTGATCTGCACGGCGATCGGCTTCATCCTGATGAACCTGTTGGCCGACATTCTCTACGTCCTGCTCAATCCGCGCATGAGGGCCGCTCTATGACCGCGATTGGAGAGACCGGCATTCCGGCCGCCGACCGCACGCCGAGCCGCGCCTGGCGCAAGCTGAAGGCCAACAAGGGCGCCCTCGTCGGCCTTGCGATCATCGCTTTCTTCGCCATCCTCGCAATTGCCGCTCCCCTTCTTCCGATTCCCGATCCGAACGCCACAAGCTGGTCGGCAATCCGCAAGGCCCCGTCCGCCGCCCATTGGCTTGGCACCGACGATATCGGCCGCGACATTCTTTCCCGGATGATCTGGGGCGCGCAGGCTTCTCTGATGGCCGGCGTCTTCTCGGTAGCCATTGCCGTTATCATCGGCGTGCCCTTCGGCCTTATCTCCGGTTATTTCGGCGGCTGGATCGACATGGTGATCTCTCGCATCACCGAAGCCTTTCTGGCCATGCCTTTCCTCATCACCGCGATCGCGCTCGCAGCCTTTCTCGGTCCGAGTCTGACCAATGCGATGATTGCGATCGGCCTTTCGGCCATGCCCGTCTTCGTGCGGCTGACGCGCGGCCAGGTGCTTTCGGTCAAGACCGAGGAATATGTCGAGGGCGCCCGCTCGATCGGCCTCCGGTCATCGAGCATCATCACCCGCTACATCCTGCCGAACGTCTTTGCACCGATCCTCGTCCAGGCGACGTTGACCATCGCCACCGCCATCATCGCCGAAGCGAGCCTCTCCTTTCTCGGCCTCGGGCAGCAACCGCCGGCGCCGAGCTGGGGCTCGATGCTGAACGTCGCCAAAAATTTCCTCTCCCAGGCGCCATGGATGGCAATGTGGCCGGGTGCCGCGATCTTCCTCGTCGTCATTGGTTTCAATCTTTTAGGCGACGGCCTGCGCGATGCGCTCGATCCGCGCGAAGCATGATTTCTTGAAAGGACATTTGACATGACCGCTTTCACGACCCGTCCAGAAATCCTCGGCACCTTCGGCGTCGTCACCTCCACGCACTGGATCGCCTCGGCGGTCGGCATGAGCATTCTCGAAAAGGGCGGCAACGCCTTCGATGCGGCGGTGGCGACGGGTTTCGTGCTGCAGATCGTCGAGCCGCATCTTTGCGGCCCGGGCGGCGACCTGCCTGCGGTGATTTATTCGAAGAAAAAGGACAAGGTCGAGGTCATTTGCGCGCAAGGCCCCGCCCCCGCCGGTGCGACGATCGAACACTACACGGCGGAAGGGCTGAGCCTGATCCCCGGCGATGGGCTGCTTGCGA
The DNA here is from genome assembly GCF_017357285.1 of Rhizobium ruizarguesonis. Taxonomy (NCBI): domain Bacteria; kingdom Pseudomonadati; phylum Pseudomonadota; class Alphaproteobacteria; order Hyphomicrobiales; family Rhizobiaceae; genus Rhizobium; species Rhizobium ruizarguesonis. The sequence goes on from NZ_CP071678.1 coordinate 4,838,757, forward strand.
CCGTCATCCCCGGCTCCTTCGATGGCTGGATGCTGATGCTGCGCGACTACGGCTCGATGAGCGTGCGCGATGTGCTGGAACCGGCGATCTATTACGCCGAGCACGGCCATCCGATGCTGCCGCGCGTCTCCGCCACCATCAAGGGGCTCGCCGCCCTCTTCGAGAAGGAATGGCCGACCTCCTACGAGACCTGGCTGCCTGGCGGCAGCGCCCCCGAAGCGCATGCGAATTTCAGGAATCCGGTGCTTGCCGAAACCTGGAAGCGCATCATCGCGGAGGCCGAGGCGAAAAGCGGCCGGGAAGCGCAGGTCGAGGCGGCCCGCGACGCCTTCTATCGCGGCTTCGTCGCCGAGAAAATCGACGACTATCTGAAGACCGCAGAGGTGATGGATGCAAGCGGCAACCGCCACAAGGGCGTTTTGACCGCCAACGACATGGCGAACTGGTCGGCGACGATCGAGGAACCGCTGACCTATGATTATCATGGCTGGACGATCGCCAAGATCGGCCCCTGGGGCCAGGGTCCGGTCTTCCTGCAGACCCTGTCGATCCTCAAAGGCTTCGAACTCGCCGCGATGGATCCCGCCGGCGCCGATTTCGTCCATACCGTCGTCGAAGCGATGAAGCTCGCCTTCGCCGACCGCGAAGTCTATTACGGCGATCCGAATTTTTCGGAGATTCCCATCGCGCATCTGCTGTCGGAGACCTATGCCGCCGAGCGCCGCAAGCTGGTCGGCGCGGACGCCTCCTTCGATCTTCGTCCCGGCATCGTGCCTGGCTTCGAAGCGCAGCATGATCTGACGATGACGATGCTCGGCGCGGATTCGAAGACCGGCGCCGTCTACGAGCCGACCATGGCGCATCTTTCCGAAAAGCGCGGCGACACCGTGCATATCGACGTCATCGACCGCGACGGCAACATGGTCTCCGTCACCCCGTCCGGCGGCTGGCTGCAATCCTCCCCGACCGTGCCCGGCCTCGGCTTCTGCCTCAATTCCCGCGCCCAGATGTTCTGGCTGAAATCAGGCCTGCCGACGTCGCTTGCTCCCGGCAAGCGGCCGCGCACGACGCTGACGCCTTCGCTCGGCCTCTATGAGGGCCGCCCGACGCTCGCCTTCGGCACACCGGGCGGCGATCAGCAGGAACAGTGGCAACTTTCCTTTTTCCTGCGTTATGCGCATCACAAGCTGAACCTGCAGGCGGCGATCGACCAGCCGCTGTTCCACACCTCGCATTTTCCGGGCTCCTTCTATCCGCGCACCCGCGAACCCGGCAGCCTGATGGCGGAAGCGAATTTCGGCCCTGATGTCCTCGATGCCCTGCGTCGCAAGGGTCACAAGCTGACAGTCGCCGATCCCTGGACGATCGGCCGGCTGACTGCCGCAAGACGCGATGCCGACGGGCTGTTGCGCGCCGCGGCCACCCCGCGCCTGATGCAGGCCTATGCGATCGGGAGATAGCCATGACCTGGTCCATCGTCGCCCGTGATCCCTTGACCGGCCATCTCGGCATCGCCGTCGCGACCCGCTTCTTTGCCGTCGGCGCCCTGGTGCCGCATATTCGCGGCGGCATCGGCGCCGTTGCTACCCAGGCCTTCGTCAGCCCGCTTTACGGCCTCGACGGCCTGTCGCTGCTGGCTGCAGGCAAGGCGCCGGAGGAGATTATCGCCGAGCTGACCGCGCGTGACGCCGGCCGAAATCAGCGGCAGTTGCACCTCATCGATGCGAAGGGGCGCAACGCCGCCTTCACCGGCGCCGCATGCATCGACTGGGCGGGGCATCTGATCGACGAAAACGTCTCAGTCGCCGGCAACATGCTCGCAGGTCCTGACGTCGTCGCCGAAACGCTCGCCACCTACAACAATGCGATGGACAAGCCGCTGGCCGAACGCCTGCTCCTGGCGATGCAGGCAGGCGAGGATGCCGGCGGCGACAAGCGCGGCAGGCAGTCCGCCGCCCTCGTCATCCACCGCGACCAGGATTATCCCTGGCTCAGCATCCGCGCCGACGATCATCCCGATCCGCTCGCCGAACTTGTCCGCCTGCATACGGTGGCGGGTGAACGTTATCTGCATGTCGCGGAGACGATGGCGACGCGGCAAAATCCGAACGGCATGACTGACAGGCGCGAGATCGATGAAAAGATCGCGGCGCTGGAAGCGGCCCGCATCGCGGAAGGCGGGCCTTCCGCCTCGTTCGCCACGCCTTTGAAGATGTGAATTAGATAAAACCAAGGGAACGATATGAGTGATGTTTCTTCAGCCTCCGCCTCTCCTGTTCTCTCGGTCAGGAACCTGACGACCGCCTTCCTCGTCGATGGCGACTGGAAGCCGGTGGTGCGCGACGTCTCCTTTGACGTCATGCCAGGCGAGACGGTGGCGATCGTCGGCGAAAGCGGCTCGGGCAAGAGCGTCACCTCCCTTTCGATCATGCGGCTTCTCGCCAAGGGATCGAGCCGCATCGATGGCGCCATCACCTTGAACGGCAAGGATGTTCTCGCCCTCCCGGAAAAGGAGATGCGCCGGGTGCGCGGCAACGACGCCGCCATGATCTTCCAGGAGCCGATGACATCCCTCAACCCGATCTTCACCATCGGCCGCCAGATCTCCGAAGCGCTCACCTGCCACGGCGATATCGGCAAGGCCGAGGCGCGGGCCGAAACCGTGCGCCTGCTGGAAAAGGTCCGCATCCCGAACGCCGCCTCGCGCTTCGACGAATATCCGCACCAGTTCTCAGGCGGCATGCGCCAGCGCGTGATGATCGCCATGGCGCTCGCCAGCCGGCCGAAATTGCTGATCGCCGACGAGCCGACGACGGCGCTCGACGTGACGATCCAGGGCCAGATCCTCGACCTGATCAAGATGCTGCAGGAAGAAGAGGGCATGTCCGTGCTCTTCATCACCCACGACATGGGCGTCGTCGCCGAAATCGCCGACCGCACCATCGTCATGTATCGCGGCGAGGCTGTGGAAACCGGCACGACCGACGACATCTTCCATCGCGGCAGGCATCCCTATACCCGCGCTTTGCTCTCGGCCGTGCCACGCCTCGGCTCGATGGCCGACCGGAAATGGCCGCTGCGTTTCCCGGTCGTCGATACCACGACCGGCGAACGGCGCGAGCCGGTCGAGGTGGCCGACACCGTCGACCGCCGCCGGACGCCGATCCTCGAAGTCAAGAATCTCGTTACCCGTTTCGATATCCGCGGCGGGCTGCTCGGCCGCAAGACGGGAGCGATCCATGCGGTCGAGGACGTCTCCTTCAATCTCTTCCAGGGCGAGACGCTGTCGCTCGTCGGCGAATCCGGCTGCGGCAAATCGACCACCGGTCGCTCGATCACCCGCCTCGTCCAGCCGAACGGCGGCAGTGTCAGCCTCGACGGTTATGACGTGCTGAGCCTTGACGCAGTCAGTCTCAGACGGATGCGCCGCAGCATCCAGATGATCTTCCAGGATCCCTTCGCCAGCCTCAACCCGCGCATGACCGTCGGCGCCGCCGTCGCCGAACCGATTACGGAGCACGGCCTCGGCAGCGGCGCTCAGGCCCGCGACAAGGCGGCCGATCTTCTCGAACGCGTCGGACTGAAACCCGACATGATGAAACGTTATCCGCACGAATTCTCCGGCGGTCAGCGCCAGCGCATCTGCATCGCTCGCGCGCTCGCACTCGATCCGAAGGTGATCGTCGCCGACGAAAGCGTTTCGGCCCTCGATGTCTCGATCAAGGCGCAGGTCTGCAATCTGCTGATGGACCTGCAGCAAAGCCTCAACCTCGCCTTCCTGTTCATTTCCCACGATATGGCGGTGGTCGAGCGCGTCAGCCACCGCGTCGCGGTGATGTATCTCGGCGAAATCGTCGAGATTGGTCCGCGCGCGGAACTGTTCAGCAATCCGCAGCACGCCTACACGAAGAAGCTGATGGCAGCCGTGCCTGTTCCCGACCCCTCGCGGCGCGGCATCAAGCGCAACCTCGGAACCGACGAGCTCAAGAGCCCCGTTCGTCCGGTTGGCTACGTGGCGCCGCCGAGCCGATACCGGGAAGTGACGGCAGGCCATCTGGTGCGGGTCGATGAAGCCGCCTGAGCGCGGAAACCCATTCTCTGGAGCAGAGGATACACAAGTATTGCGGGAAAATAACCCGTGCTGGTGGCGCGCGGGCCGTCATTTTTGCTGCACCGCTTATATGACTTATGCTAGATATTATTTTACCGATAATTATTAACGACCGATTCCACCCATTTGTGTTCTCTTATCCTTGCGAATCAAAAAGGTTTGATTTGCCCGGGGACGGCCACCATGTTGAAGCATGGGGCGATGCAACAGTTGGGTAGGAGCCTATGCTGCAACGGATTGAAGACATTGATGCAGCGCTCGTCGACAGGCTGCAGCATTCGGCGTTCAAGTACTTCCTGAAATATTCCAATCCCGAAAATGGCCTGGTGGCAGATACCTCGATCGGCGGTGTGCCGGCGAGCATCGCGGCCGTCGGCTTTGCGCTTTCCTCCTATCCCGTCGGTGTCGAGCGTTGCTGGATCAGCCGCGAGGAAGCGGCCGAGCGTACGGTCAATACGCTGCGTTTCTTCGCCGAGGCGCGTCAGGGCGAGGAACGCCACGCGACCGGCTACCGCGGCTTCTTCTATCACTTCCTGCATATGGATACCGGCCATCGCGCCTGGAACAGCGAGCTTTCGACCATCGATACGGCGCTGCTTGTCGCCGGCATCCTGACATCAGCGCAATATTTCAATCGCGAAGACGACGAGACGGAGACTGAAATCCGTGAACTCGCCACCTTCATCTACGAGCGCGTTGACTGGCGCTGGGCGCTGAACAAGGGCGACACCATTTCCATGGGTTGGAAGCCCTCATCCGGCTTCCTGCGTTGGCGCTATCACGGCTTCGACGAGGCGATCATTCTCTATACGCTGGCGCTCGCGTCGCCGACGCACCCCATTCCGCAATCGAGCTACGACGCCTTCACGTCAAGCTATTCCTGGATGCTGCACGGCGAGCAGTCCTATCTCTATGCCGGGCCGCTCTTCATCCACCTCTTCTCGCATGCCTGGATCGATTTCCGCACCATTCAGGATAAGCCGATGGCGGAGCGGAACTGGGACTATTTCCGCAATACGCAGGTGATGATCAACGTCCAGCGTGACTATGCCGAACGCAATCCCGGCCAGTTCGTCGGCTATAACAGGAATATCTGGGGTTTCTCTGCCTGTGACGGCCCGCCGCCGACACGACGCATGCGTGGCGGCCGCCAGCCGAAGGTTCTGGGTTATGCCGCCCGCGGCGCACCGCTCGGCCCGGATGACGGCACGATCGCACCCTGGGCAGCACTTGCCTGCCTGCCTTACGACCGGCAGGCGGCTCTCGACGGCACCAAGGCGCTTCTGACCACCTATCCGAACCTGCTCTTGGAAGGCGGCTTTCCCGGCGGCTTCAACCCGACGGTCAAGACCAAGCGGCCGGAAGGCTGGGTCGACGACCGCACCGTCGGCATCGACCAGGGCCTTGTCGTCATGACCATCGAGAATGACCGTTCGGATTTCATCTGGAAACTGATGCGGCAATCGCCGGTCATCCGCCTCGGGCTCGAGCGCGCCGGCTTTACCGGCGGCTGGCTCGAAGGCATCGAGCCGGCAGAAGTGGTGCGCAAGTTCGGCTAGCGCATAAGCCCGGAAATCGAAATGGATTTCCGGAAAGGATGACGCGAAAACTAAAACAACAGAGCCCGCGCGTCCAATAGGAGGTGCGGGCTCTTAGTTTAGCTCTCGAAGACATGCGCCTTGCCGGCGATATCGAGGCGAACGAGATCACCTCGCGCCGGAAGCGCAACGCTCGAGGTCTTGATCAGGATCGGCGGCAGCGCAACGCCGTCCAGCGAAACCGCAACGGTGCAGACCGCGCCGCCGAATTCCACCTCGACGACACGCCCGCCATATTTGCGATCGCTTTCATCGGCAACGACGCGGATCTGCTCGGGCCGCAGCATGATCTCCGCCTTGCCCTGACGACTGCCCTCGACGGCAACGCGGCCGAGGGCGCAGTCTGCGAGGCCGTTTCGGATGATCGCGGGAAGCAGCACGGCATCGCCGAGGAACAGCGCCGTCTCGCGATCGCGTGGATGCAGATACAATGACTGCGGCGATCCGGCCTGGATCAGCCGTCCTTCCCTAAGCACCGCGACCTGATCGGCAAAGGTCAGCGCCTCTTCCTGGTCATGGGTGACGAGAATGGTGGTGATGCCGGCCGCCTGCAGCACGCGCGCAACCGCCTTGCGCATGTTTTCACGCAGGCCGGTATCGAGTGCCGAGAACGGTTCGTCAAGCAGCATCAGCCGCGGCTTGCGGCCGAGCGCACGGGCGAGCGCCACACGCTGCTGCTGGCCGCCGGAAAGCTGATGCGGGCGCCGCACCAGCATGCCGCGGTCGAGCTCGACCATATCGAGCAGCTCAAGTACGCGCTGCTCGCGATCCGGGGCCCTTCGCTCGAAGCCGAAGCCGATATTCTCGGCAACGCTTAAGTGCGGAAACAGCGCGCCGTCCTGCGAGACGATGCCGATGCCGCGCTTGTGGGCCGGTACTGTCGCCGGACCGTCCGCCAGCAGGTCGCCATCCAGCGTCACCCTGCCGACCTCGGGTTGCTCGAAGCCGGCAATGATGCGCAGCAGCGTCGTCTTGCCTGAACCGGACGGGCCGACGACGGCGGTGCGGCTGCCTGCCGAAACCTCGAGCGAAATATCCTTCAGCGCCTGGACGGGGCCATAGCGCTTGCTGATGTTTTCGATCGTGAGCAGCGTCATTGGCCGGCGGTCCGTTTCGATTGGGTATAGAGCATCAGGGTGAGCGGCAGCGACAGCACGACCATCATGAAGGCGTAAGGGGCGGCCGCGACATAATCGATCTCGCTGGTCAGCGACCAGAATTTCGTCGCCAGCGTATCGACGCCGTTGGGCGACAGCATCAGTGTCGCCGTAAGTTCATTGGTGATGCCGAGTGCGGCCAGCGCGACGCTGGCGGCCGCTCCCGGTGCTGCAAGCCGCATGGTGATCTGCCGCACTGCCTGGCCCGGAGTGCAGCCGAGACCCATCGCGGCGCGCTCCAACTCCACCGGCGCCTGGGCGATGCTGGCGCGCAGCCCGACCATGGCGCGCGGCAGAAAAAGCATCACATAAGCGACGAGCAGCGTTGCGAAGGTCTGATAGAGCGGCAACACGAGACGCACGGTGATCGTCACCAGCGCCAGCGCCACGACGACGCCCGGCAGCGAGCCGACATAATAATGGCAGGCTTCAAGCACACGCTGGAAGCGGCCGGGCGCACGCACGGAAAGCCAGGCCATCGGTGCTGCGGCAATCGTCGCCAGCACGCCGCCGACAATGGCAAGCACGATCGTCTGCAGGAAGGCGCTGCCGACCTCGATGCGCCAGATATCGGTACCGCCAAGATAGAGCCAGCGGCCAAGCGTCACCAGCGGCACGCCGAGCGTCAGTACCGCGAGAATGACAGGCAGCAAAACCGCGGGCACCACGAACCAGCCCAGCCGGCGGCGGTCCGTGGGACGTGGCGAGCCCGAGCCGACGCGGGCATAACGTTCGTTGCCGCGCACCAGCACCTCGAAGCCGAGTAGAAAAAGGCAGCAGGCGACAAGCACGCCGCCGAGCATGTTGGAGGCCGGGCTGTTGTAGGAGGACTGGAACTGGTCGACGATGGCAGTCGCGAACGTGTCGAACCGGATCATGACGAACAGGCCGTACTCCGAAAGCAGATGCAGGGCGATCAGCAGCGAACCGCCGCAGATGGCAAGCCTCAGCTGCGGCAGCACGGCGCGGAAGAAGACGCGCCAGGGATTAAGGCCCAGCGAGGCAGCGGCATCCTCAATGGCCGGATCGAGACGCCGCAGCGCTGCGGCGACCGGCAGGTAGAGGAACGGATAGTAGGCGATGACCGAGACGAAGACGCCGCTCTGCAGGCCGCGCATGCCGGGAACCAGACTGACCCAGGCATAGCTGTGTACGAAGGCAGGCACGGCGAGCGGAGCGATCGCCAGCCACGCCCACAGCCGCGCAAAAGGAATGTCCGTCCGCTCCGTCAGCCAGGCAAGCGTCAGGGCAAGCGCGATCGACAGCGGGATGGTGATCGATTCCAGGAGAATCGTATTGACAAGAAGTTCGCCGACGCGCGGCCGGAAGACCAGGGTCTTCACCGTTTCCCAGCCGACATCGTAGGTGACCCAGCCGATGAAACCGAGCGGCACGAGACTGAAGATCGCGACAACGGTTGCGAGGAGGATCACCGAAGCGTGCGGCATACGTCCGCGCGGCAAAGCCATTCGCGTGGCCCTCGGCGCGACCGGCGCCTGGTTGCCGGATGCGAGCAATCTGTTGTCCTGCAGCAAGGCCGATGCCTTTACACGCTGAAAAAGGAAGGCAACCGCCTTTGAAAGGCGGTTGCCGGATATCGTCATGCCCTAAGGTTTTCTTGAGCCAAATGCAATAGTTTTGGCCGGAAGACGCCTGCGGCAGAAAGGTTAGATCAAGCCGGCGGCCGTCATCAGTTCGACGACCTTCTTGCTGTCGAGGGTCGAAGCTTCGACCTTCGGAGCGTTGAGGTCGGCAAGCGGAGTGAGCTTGTCGTTGGAGGGCGCATCCTTGCCAATGGCATATTCGTAGGAATCGCCGTCCTTGAGGACTGCCTGGCCGGCATTGCTGGTGAGGAACTTCAGGAAAGCCTGGGCTTCCTTCATGTGCTGCGTGGACTTCAGGACGCCGCCGCCCGAAACACTGACAAAAGCGCCCGGATCCTGGTTCTTGAAGTAATGCAGGCCGACATTCTTGCTGTTCTCGCCTGTTTTGGCCTGATCGCCGAACCAATAATAGTGATAGATAACCGCGCCTTCGACTTCGCCGGCGTTGACGGCCTTCATGGCGACACTGTTGCCCTTATAGGGCGTGGCGTTTTCCTTGAGACCCTTCAGCCAGTCGGCGGTCGACTGTTCGCCCTTGAGCTGCAGCAGGGCAGCAACGATGGCCTGGAAGTCGGCACCGGCGGGGGCCGCACCCCAACGACCCTTCCAGGCCGGATCTGCGAGGTCGAGCAACGACTTCGGCAACTTGTCTTCGGTGAGCTTCGTCTTGTCATAGGCAAAGACCGTGGTGCGGGCGGCAATGCCGGTCCACATGCCGTCAGCCGGGCGATACTGCTCCGGAACCTGATCCAGCGTTTCCTTTTCGATGGGGGCGAAGAGGCCCGCGCCATCGACCAGCGTCATCGCCGGTGAATTCTCGGTCAGGAATACGTCAGCTGGAGAGGCGTCGCCTTCCTGGATGATCTGGTTGGCGAACTGCATGTCGCTGCCCTGGCGTATGGTGACCTTGATGCCGGTCTCCTTGGTGAAGGCGTCGATCCATTCGCGGCCGAGGCTTTCGTGCTGGGCATTGTAAACAACGAGACCTTCGTCCTGCGCATTGGCGCTGCCTGCGAGCGCGGTGGCAGAGAGAAGCGAAGCAGCAAGCGCGAGGGAAAAACGGTTAAGAGCAATGTTCATGATGGCCTCCGTGGCGATGTCACCCGAGCTCTCCAAGGGCGATGAGAGGCGTATATTTTTCCTGACTGCAGATTTCAAGTTTGTCTTGGCCGGAAAAGCCATCACAATATCTTGACTAAATATTTCATATTACAGGGGAATAAATCTCGATTTGGAAAAAAGGCGACGCTCCCAAGCGCCGCCCCTCTTTTGCAGCCTTTTGCAGCCGCCTATTCGACGTCGAACTTGACGCCCTGCGCAAGGGGCAGCGTTCTGCCGTAGTTGATCGTGTTGGTGGAGCGGCGCATATAGGCCTTCCAAGCATCCGAGCCGGATTCGCGGCCGCCGCCGGTTTCCTTCTCGCCACCGAAGGCGCCGCCGATCTCGGCACCGGATGGTCCGAGGTTGACGTTGGCGATGCCGCAATCCGAACCGCGGGCGGAGACGAAGGTTTCGGCCTCGCGCATGTCGTTGGTGAAGATCGACGACGACAGTCCCTGCGGCACCGCATTGTGCAGCGCCAGCACTTCGTCGAAATCACTGTATTTCATCACATAGAGGATCGGCGCGAAGGTCTCGTGCTCGACGGGGCCGGTCTGATCCGGCATTTCGACAAGCGCCGGGCGAACGTAGAAGGCCTCAGCCGAGCCATTGTCGACGCGTTCGCCGCCGGTCACCGTGCCGCCGGCCGATTTCGCCTCACCAAGCGCTGCCTGCATGTTCTTAAAAGCCTGGCCGTCGATCAGCGGTCCCACAAGCGTACCGCTTTCGAGCGGATTGCCGATGGTGACGGAGCCATAGGCCTTCTGCAGGCGCGGCACCAGCTGGTCGTAGACGCTGTCATGCACGAAGAGACGGCGCAGCGTCGTGCAGCGCTGGCCTGCCGTGCCCATGGCGGAGAAGGCGACGCCGCGCAGCGTCAGGTCGAGATCGGCCGACGGGCAGACGATCGCCGCATTGTTGCCGCCGAGTTCGAGAATGGCGCGGGCAAAACGCTGCGACAGGCGCGGACCGACGGCGCGGCCCATGGCCGTCGAGCCGGTGGCGGAAACCAGCGGGATCTTCGGATGATCGACCAGCACTTCGCCGACCTCGCGGCCGCCGATAATCAGCGTCGACAGATTGGCCGGCGCCGTGCCGCCCTCGGCGACGAAACGCTTCAGCGCCTTTTCGAACAGCGCCTGCACGGCAAGCGCCGTCAACGGCGTCTTTTCCGAGGGCTTCCAGACGGTGGAATTGCCGCAGACCATCGCAAGTGCAGCATTCCACGACCAGACGGCAACCGGGAAGTTGAAGGCGGAGATGATGCCGATCACGCCGAGCGGATGCCAGCTTTCCATCATCCGGTGCTCGGAGCGCTCGGTGGCGATCGTCAGGCCGTAGAGCTGACGGGAAAGACCGACCGCGAAATCGCAGATGTCGATCATCTCCTGCACTTCGCCCAGACCCTCCGAAGTGATCTTGCCAACCTCGATCGAAACGAGACGGCCGAGCGCCGCCTTGGAGGCGCGCAGTTCCTCGCCCAGCAGGCGGACCAGTTCGCCGCGCTTCGGCGCCGGCACGGCACGCCATTCGAGGAAGGCCTGGTGCGCCGCTTCGATCGCCGCCTTCGTCTCGGAAACGGAATGTTCCCTGAGTTTGCCGATTTCCTTGCCGGTGACCGGCGAGGTGACGGAAAGCGTGCCGCCGTGATAGCGGCCGGCATCGACGCCGAGTTCGGCGAGCAGTTTGGCGGTTTCGGTGGCGAGATCGAGGACGGCGATGGTCATTGTCGTGTTTCCAATCTTATTATTCTCAGAAGCGTGCATCGCTTTTTAGAAGCGGGCATCGGCGAAATGGGCGACCTGAGCGCCGGCTTCGTACCATATTTCCTTGAGTGCACGGAAGCTTGGCTCGGTGGGCGAAGTCAACGGCAGCGGCAGATCGGCTTCCGGAAGCCGGCCGAGGATATGCTCCGCCAGCGTACGGCCGAAGACCGTACCGGGGGCAATGCCGCGGCCATTGTAGCCCGAAAAGCCGACGACACCAGGTGCGAATTTGTGGAAGCGCGGCAGCGCATTGTCGGTCATGCCGATTTGGCCATACCATTCACACTCGAATTCAACGTCGCCGATAACAGGGAAGAGCCGCTTCAATGCGCGTTTGGCCCAGCCCTTGTGTACGGCCAGTCCGGTATTGCGCAGCGCCCCGACACTGCCGAAAACGAGACGGCCGGCCTGATCCATCCGGAAGGAGGAAAGGATCTCCTTGGTATCCCATGCGCCTTCCCGCCCTGGCAGGATCGACTGGCGCAGATTGTGGCCCAGCGGCACGGTGGCGAAATTGAAATAGGGCAGATGCACTTGTTCGCTGCGCACCTGCTCCCACGGACCGGTGCTGTAGGCATCCGTCGCGACGATGATCCACTCGGCGCTGACTTCGCCGCTTGATGTCTTCACGGTCCAGCGGCTGCCATTGCGCTCCGTTGCGATGACCGGGCTGGACGTGTGAATGGCGACGCCACCCTTGACGGCGGCATGGGCAAGGCCGCGCGCATAGGCAAGCGGCTGCAGCGTTCCGGCGCGTTTGTCGAGCAGCGAACCGGTATAGGCATCGCTGCCGATGCGTTTTGCCGTTTCCGCCGCATCGAGCAGCGTCACGGCTGCGCCGCGGGCGGACCATTGCGCCGCGCGATCCTCGATCTCCTTCAGCCCATCCGCGCCAACCGCGCAATGCAGCGTGCCGTTCCGTTCGAGTTCGCAGGCAATCTGATGTTTGTCGATCAGCTCCATGACGAGCTTCGGCGCATTGCCGAGCAGATCGAGCAGACGTTCGCCATGCACCGGGCCGAGCACACCGGGCAGATCGTTCGGCATCACCCACATGCCGGCATTGATCAGTCCGACATTGCGCCCGGCACCGCCGAAGCCGATCTCCTTGGCCTCCAGCAGCACCACCTTCGACCCGGCTTCGGCAAGATGCAGGGCGGAAGAGAGGCCGGTGTAACCGCCGCCGACGATGACGACATCGGCCGAAATCGCGCCTTCGAGAGGCGAGGTCGTCGGCGCTTCGGGCGCTGTCTTTTCCCAGAGGCCGTGGGAGCGCGGATCATTCAGCATGGCTCAGTCCGATCAGAGCGAAATCGCGGGTACTCTAATGCATAAAAGAAAGTGTTGAAGCAGCCATTTCACGCAACGGTCTTCAGCGGCAGGCCCGCAAGGCCGAGCGCGGCCAGTGCCGAATCCAGCGATGCGGCCTGGCGTTCGGCGTAGAGCGCCAGCTCGTCCTGGACGGTGGCGCCGAGTGCTGCCTCGAAGGCGTCGCGGTTCGAGCGGGTCGCATAGTTCTGCTGCTGGTCGGTGCCGAGGTTCGACTGGAAGATGCCGGCCGCGCTGACGGGCAGGAAGTCTTCGTAGACGATCGGAGTGAAGGCAAGATAACCCGAGGCGATCAGCGCCTCCGGATCGCTGGGCAGCCTGCTGCCGGCCGCGGCGGCAATGCCCGCAGGCGTCGCGGAATAGCGGAAGAAGGCCAGATCCGCCCTGCGCAGCTCGTCCCAGCTGTCCGGCAGTGCCTTGAAACGCGCGGCGAGTTCGTGATCGTAGGCGCCGGCCTTGGCGCCGCCGGCGCCCACCTGCACCTCGCCGCGAACCGAGGCGAGCAGCTGGTCGTAGAGCACCCGGCCCTTCGCCGTCAGCGCCACACCGCGCTGTTCGATCTCGCCGAAGCGGGCGGTATGTGTGCCTTTAATGGCACCGTCGTCACCGGAAAAGGCGATCGTTTCCTCCAGCGCCTTGAAACTCGTCTGTCGCAGCAGGATATCGCAATGCCGGCGCGGCGGCCCTTCGATGACAGCCTTCGGCGTGATGCCGCGTTCCGGCATGCGGGCCTGGACGGCGTCGATATCGAGCGTGCGCGGCGTCAGATGGTTGATGTGCGGTCCCTTGAAGCTGACGACGTCAGCGATCAGCCGATGGGCGTCGTGCAGGCGCTTGTAGGTGTCGGCGCTGACTGTCGCTTCGCCATGCCAGCGGAAGGTTTCCAACGCCTCGGCGACGAATTCCGTCGCTTCCGCCTCGGTCAGGCCGCCGTTCTGCTCGTGGCGCTCGATCAGCGCGACGGCGCGCGGCGTGTAGATCCGCCGTTTCGCCAGAATGGCTTCGGCTTCGCCGCGCAGCCCTTCGTCCTCGATCAGTTCCAGTCGCAGCAGCGAGGTGAAGACGCGGAATGGATTGACGTTGAGCGCTGCCTCGTCGATCGGCCGGAAGCTGGTGGAATGAACCGGCACGCCGGCGACCGAAAGATCGTAGTAGCCGACCGGCTGCATGCCCATGACCGCAAACAGCCGGCGGATAGTGAAGAGTTCGTCTGCCGTACCGAGCCTTATAGCGCCGTGACGCTCGACATCGATGCGCTCCAGCTCGCCGGCGCGGGCCAGGCGCGCGCGCAGATCGGGATCCCTTTCGAGGCAGCCGGCATTCACATCCGCCACCAGTTCGATCAGCGTGCCGTATTGCGGCACCTCTGTCCGGTACATCTGCGACATCGCCTCGGTAAACAGTGATCGGATGCGGTCTGGGGAAACGAAGGCTTGCGGCATTGAGAAACTCCGGCTCATTCCGTTTTTGCAGGATGAACCTCTTTACACGCGCGACAAAGCTGGAAATATCGCTATTTCGGAAATAGCCCATTCTGAAACGGAATGACCATGCTGACGTCTAGACGTTTTCTGCCATCGATCTCGCATCTCGCCGCCTTCGAGGCGGTTGCCCGCACCGGCAGCGTGACGGCAGCGGCGCGCGAACTCGATCTGACGCAGAGCGCCGTCAGCCGCCAGGTGAGCGCGCTGGAGGAGCAGCTTGGCGTCGAGCTCTTCCTGCGCGAACGCCAGACCATGCGGCTGACGCTTGCCGGCGACGGATATGCCCGCGAGATTCGCGAGGCGCTGCGGCGCATATCGAGCGCCTCGCTGAACCTGCGCGCCAATCCGCATGGCGGCACGCTTAACCTCGCCATCCTGCCAACCTTCGGCACGCGCTGGCTGGCGCCGCGCCTGGGACGCTTCCTCGCCGCCAATGCCGGCGTGACCATCAATCTGGTGACTCGGCTTTCGCCCTTCGATTTCCGCCTCGATTCGATCGACGCCGCCATCCATTTCGGCCACCCGCACTGGCCAGGCGCCGAGCTCGCGCTTCTGATGTCGGAGCGCACGGTGCCGGCCTGCAGCCCTGATTTTCTGCAACGATACGCTATCAAAGCGCCGGAGGATCTGCTTGCCGTTCCGCTCCTGCATCTGACGACGCGCCCTGACGCCTGGGAGCAATGGTTCGCCAGCAACGGCGTTTCCTTCGAAAACGTGCACGGCATGCTCTTCGACCAGTTCGCCACCGCTGCGCAAGCGGCGATCGCCGGCCTCGGCATCGCCCTGCTGCCGACATTCCTGATGCAGGAGGAGATCAGGCGCGGCGATCTCGTCGCCGCTGTCGACCGCGAAATGGAAAGCCGCGAGCGCTACTATCTCGCCTTTCCGCCCGAGCGCGCCGACTACGCACCGCTTGCCGCCTTTCGCGACTGGATCATCGCGGAAGCAGCCGCCAATCCGACTGCGTGACGAACGGCTTGCATCGGCATGGCGCTTTCGACCATTATATCGGCCAAACAACTTTGCAGGAAATCTCCATGAAGCCGATCTTCGTCCAGCTCCAATGCGCACCCGGCAAGACCTATGAGGTCGCCGACGCCATCTACCAGACCGAACTGGTCTCGGAGCTCTATTCGACCAGCGGCGACTACGATCTGCTGCTGAAGGTCTATATCGAGGAAGGCCAGGATATCGGCAAATTCATCAACGACAACATCGCCAATATTCCCGGCATCGTCCGCTCGCTGACGACTCTGACCTTCAAGGCATTCTGAATCCCCGTCAGACACGGTTAACCTTTTTCGCGAAGAATCGCCTTGGCAGGACGTCGCCTAAACCGCGCCTTAACGCCGGGCATGTCTGGTCGTTGCTATCACGGGCCCGCGTCAGTGCAGGCCGGCACGTGCAGCGATAGGTGGAAAATGTCGATCGTCGAGGCAGATTGGGCGCGCGCGAAGCCGCAGTTGGAAACAGCCCCGCTGATCGTCCATGTCGTGCGCCAGTTCCTGCCCAACCGCGGCGGCCTCGAAGACGTGGTCGCCAATCTCGCCCGCCAGACCGTACGCCGCGGTTATCGCGTGCGCGTCGTCACGCTGGATTCGCTCTTCACCGCGCCGCAGGACAAGCTGCCGCCTCGCGAAGATATCGATGGTATCGAGGTGGTGCGCATTCCCTGGTCCGGCACCAGCCGCTATCCGCTGGCGCCACAGGTCTTCCGCCATCTCGCCGATGCCGATCTCGTGCATGTCCATGCCATCGACTTCTTCTTCGATGCGCTCGCCTGGGGCCGGCTGCTGCACGGCAGGCCGATGATCGTCACCACCCATGGCGGCTTCTTCCACACGCGGAAATACGCGACGATCAAGAAGATCTGGTTCCAGACGCTGACCCGTGCTTCGGCGATGGCCTACCGCCGCGTCGTCTGCTGCAGCGCCTCCGACCTCAGGCAGTTTTCCGAGATCGTGCCCGACAGCCTCCTGATCGAAAACGGCGCCGATATCGGCAAGTTCGCCGACACCGCTTCGCGCCGGGCAAAGCGCCGCATCGTCACGATCGGCCGGTTTTCAGTGAACAAGCGGCTGGACCACCTGCTCGATGCGATGGCCATGCTGAAGACCCGTGACCCGGAATGGCATCTCGACATCGTCGGCGCCGAATCCGACCTGAACCGGGCGGATGTCGAAGGCGCAATCGAAAGCCGTCATCTTTCCGGCCGCGTCACCCTGCATGTGTCGCCCGAGAACGACACGATCCGGCGCATCATCGCAGAAGCCTCGATTTTCGCCTCCGCCTCGGAATATGAAGGTTTCGGCTTGGTGGCGCTGGAGGCGATGAGCGCCGGTCTCCTGCCGGTGCTGAACGCCAACGATGCCTTTACGACGCTTGCTGCCCGGCATCCCGTTCTCATGCCTGCCGATTTCACGAATCCTGAGAGTGCCGCCATGGGGCTCGAAACGGCCTATGAACACCTTTCGCGCCAACCGGACACCGTTCGAGCCGAGCTTCTCAATGCCGCCCGCGGCTATTCCTGGGATATCGTCGCCGGACGTTATATCGATCTCTACAGATCGCTTGATGTCGTCGCCGCAGAAAGCATCTGATCCCGCCTAAAGCGCGTCGCGGTCTTCCAGATTCGCTTGCCGGACTTCAGGTCTTTGTTTTCCGCATGTCTTCGGCGCAAAACCGCTGCACACTTTTGCGCGACATGCTTTCGCTGAAATTCAGGTCATGCTCTGGCGAGACGGATGATCTCGTCGAGCACGAATTTGCGTGATTGCGGCGGCGTCAGATTGTGGTCGGCATCCGGCAGCATCAGCAGCCGCACGTTCGGATAGCGGGAAAGCCTGGCGCCGCGCGGCCCGAAGTGGAAAAAGACATGGTCGAGTCCGACATCGCCCTCGCTGTAGATCAGCGTCAGCGGCACCTTGCGTTTGCCGAACAACGCGAAGGAGTGCCGAACCTCGCGGGCGATATGACGCCGGTCGGGAAGCAGCTCGAGCAGCGGCGCGATCCACGGCGACAGCCGGCGGCCGGCGGCGATGACGATGTTCTGCAACGCCGAGACGACATCCACTTGGCCGCGCAGCAGCCGCTTCAGCGTGTCGAGCCGCGCCAGGCGCTGGCTGTAATCATCGAGGCTACGGGGAACGGAGACGACATGCTCCCTGCGCACCGGCATGTCAGGATCCCAGTAATAGACGAACGGATTGATCGACACGACAGCCTTCAAGCGCTCGTCGGCGACGCCGGCGCGGAAGGCGACATAGCCGCCGCTGCATCGGCCGGCGACCATGACGGGGCCGGCGACGACGCTTTCGAGCAGGTCGAGCGCTGCGACCGCATCCCCGGTCTGCGTGTCCGAATAAAGCACCTGTTCCGGCGCATCCGGCCGCGGCGGGCTGTCGCCGACATTGGCGGAATCGAAGCGCAGCGAAACGACGCCTTGGCGGGCGAGCTCGCGCGCCATATCAACCGTCGTCCGTCCCCAGCCGGCATGCCGGTCATAGGCTGTCGACAGGAAGAGCACGGCGTTGCCCTTGATCTCGCCGAGCGGCCGGCTGACGACACCGACCAGATGATTATGGCTTCCGAAACGGACCGGCGTTTCCGCAAAATGATCGCCGGCAAGCAGCGGGTTGTCGATCGCCGTCGGCGAATGGGCGGCGGATGTCTCCGTCGTCGTTGTCTCCAGCCACGTCGTCAGCAGCGCGACGACAGCCATCGGCGTCTTGGCAAACAGCGGATTGGTGGCGAGCTCGTCATAGCCTTCGAAGGCCGTCTGCTCGACATCGGCGCCAAGCGCCTTCAGCGCATCGGCAAAGCCGGTATCCTCGGCCTTGGCCGGACGTTCGAGGATCAGATAGCGGGAGGCTCCGAGCCCTTGCGGCGAGGCGATGCTGAGTTTGCCGAGCTCGGCAGCAATCTCTTCAGGCATGACGAGCCCGGCGATCTGCACCTTGGCGGTCTGGACATGCTCCTTGCTGAGGCCGAGATCGGCATCGATGATCTTGGACCACATGGTGAGTTCGCGCAGATAGGCCCGGCCGCTCAGCACCGGCGCCAGCATGACGAGGCTGTCGACGCCTTCGATCGAGGAACCGACGCGATGGGCAAGCGTCGCGCCGAGGCCCTGTGCGATGAGGATGATGCGGTCGCAGCCGCTCAGCGACTTCAGCTTATCCGCGGCCGCACGGATCGAATCTTCCCAGGTTTCCAGCCTTGCCGGCAGCGCGGCGAAATCGAGCGCATCACCGGTGCCGCGATAGTCGAAGCGCAGGCTCGGCACGCCGATATCCGAGAAATGCTCGGCCGCGACGCGGAAGAATTTGCGGCTGCACATCTCCTCGAAACCCCAGGGGCTGACGAAGAGCACGGCGGCCGAACGTTTCTTGGCGAGAGGATTCTCAGGCATGAACAGCCCGATCGTACCATCGAAGACGACGGGCAGGGCAGCGCTGCGCCCCGCACCCTCGGCCGGTTCCAGCGAGAATTCGCCGGGCGCGACCTTGGCGCGATCGGGATCACCGGGAAGCCGCGGCGCGATGAAATTGATTGCATTGCCGACCGGTCGCCGCAGCAGGGACGGCATCTTGTCGAGAATGGAGCGCATGACTTCGACATCCTCGCCCGGCACGGCGCGCAGCACCCGGAGTGCTGCGAAATAGGCGAATGCGCCGGCGATGATCGCGCCGACCAATCCGGCCGGACCCTGGACGAATTCCAGTACGGAAGTCGCTCCGCAAGCGCAGAGGACGGAGGCGAGCGTCACCTTCGTCAGGCTTGCGTAGAGACCCGAAAGCTGGGATCCGAATCCTGTCTGTCTGATCATCATCATCGACATCGCAACGAATACGAGGATGCGCACGATTGCGGCGCCCTCGGCCGCAAGCCTAGGTACGATCAGTAAACAACCCGCTACCATCAGTAGGCCACCTATCACACTGATATTCAGGCGGGAGCGGGCCCTGTCCATTGACAGCAGGTAGAGGCTGAGGATCTGCATGAAGGTATAGGCGGGAGCGACGAGCGCAAGCAGCGCCACCACCGTCCCGCTGCGGCGGAACGCTTCGCCGAACACCACAATCACCAATTCGCTGGAGATCGCGGCAAGCCCGAGGCTCATCGGCAGCACGATATAGGCCATGCTTCGGGTGACGGCGGCAAAGACCTCGACCGGCAATGTCGAATCGTCGCTGCTGTGGCGCCGCTCGGAATAATAGGGCAGCAGGCTGCCGGTCATCTGGATCGGCAGTTGCAGCGCGATATTCGCGATCGACAGGCCGACGGCATAATAGCCGACCATCTCCACCGACCAGAATTGCTGCAGGAAGAGCAGCTCGAGCCGGTTGAGGAAAATGGAATCGATGATGAACTGGATCGACAGGATGACGGAGGAGGAGGCGAGATATTTCAGCGAGACCCCGCACCAGTCGCGCCGCGCCAGAAGGATCGGCAGCGTGGCGAAAAACAGCACCAGCTGGCCGAGCGCATAGCCGACGAGAACGCCTTCGACGCCATAGAAGACGGCGCCGACGGCAACCCCGGCAAGCTGCACGATCGAGACGGCGACCGTCAGCTTAAAGAAGGCGCCCAGCTTCTTTTCGCCGATCAGGTAGAATTTGACGAAGGAACCGATCGCCTGGACGAAGAACAGCACGCCCGTGACCAGAGCGACGGATGGCGCCGTATCGGCCCAGTGCATCTCTTCGGAGGTCAGGAAGAACAACGCGTAGAGCGCCAGCAGCACGACGGTCGAGAACATCATGAAGCTGACGAGGATGGCGGCAAAACCCCGCCGGCGGCGCGCGTCGAAGCCTTCCGCCGAAAGCTGCGGCAATGTCTTCAGCAGCGTGATGCTGGAGCCGAGCTCGGCGATCGACGCGCCGGTCACCACCAGCCAGAGCGAAAAGGCGACGATGCCGTTGGCTTCCGGCCCGAGCAACCGCGCGGTTATGATCGAGGAAACGAAGCCCGTCAGAAGCAGCAGCATGCCTGCCGCCCCGTTCATCACCGAGTTTGCGATAATACCCTTCGACATCTGTCCATCCGTCAGGATCGGCCTACCGCCGCATACCTGCCATCTCTAATGCGAAAATGTTAAAATAAAGCGGAGTGACGACCTCAGCTTAGCTGGTCTGCATCGCCGCCAGCGTCTGAAGCGCGTTGTCATAGCTGTTGTCCGCGAGGTAGCGCAGCAGGAACGCTCGCGCCTTCTCCGCCTTCTCTCGCGCACGCTCTGGCGCGCGGAAGATATCCCGCAAGTGCGTGGCCGCCACTTCGGGAGAAGGATCGGCCCAGACCGCGCCCTCGAGCCCGGCAAATTCCGGATGGGTGTCGACCACCGGAATGAGGGGAGAGGCAACCAGCCAGCTATTGTCGGGATCGCAGAAATCCGCTGTTCCCGACCAGGCCGTGGAAATGACCGGCGTACCCTGCATGATCGCCTCGGCAACCGTCAGCCCGAAACCCTCGGAACGATGCAGCGAAAGATAGGCGTCTGAGCAGCGGATGAGGCCGTTGATATCGGAGTCCGACAGCCTGTCGGTGACGATCCTGATCCGGGTATTGCCTGCGACCGAGGCGACCAGTTCGCGCAGGCCCTCATCCTTGCCGATATCGCCACTGGCCTTCATCAACAGGAAGGCGCTTGGAGCTTCTGCGGCGAATATCCGGAAGGCCTCGATGACGGCCTGCGGATTCTTCCGGTTGATCGAGGAGCCGGCGCTGAAGATGAAGCTGACGAGAAAGGCGTCTTCCTCGATGCCGAATTTCTGGCGCATGCCTTCCGTTGCCGGCTTCTCGGTGACGGGATGGGGAACCACGATGACGGGTGCCGCCGTGAGGGGCGCAATCGCCCGCCTGGTGAATTCCGACGGCACGAAGACGGCATTCATGTAATGCATCGCATTGCGCCACTCCGCCGGCACGACTTCGAGCTCCCAGGCGAAATAACCGATGTTGAAAGCGCGAGTGAAATTCGCTACGCCCTTCTTCAGGATGGCGCGCGGCAGCATCGGCGGATTGAGATGCCAGATCCGGCTTCCCGCAGGTTCGGTGGAAAGATGCGACGGCATCCATCCGGCGAAGGAATTCTCGTCAGGATGCGTGCTGACGTCGGAGAGCGAAATCGCCCGCCCCGCCTCCGACAACGCGCCGGCGCAGAGCCTTGCCGATTCGCCGACGCCGACCGCCATCGAGAGATAGCCGACGATTTCCACCGGCCTGCGCGGATTGAAAGCAAGACGCGACCGCGGGATAAGCCGCTGCAGGACATGGGCGCGCAGAAGGCGGTATATCGTTCTCAAATCACGGTCTTTCCCAATGGATCGGCATCATCCTTCGCACAAGCGTCAGCCCTCGATTGCGACGCGATGCGAACTGCCTAGACTTTTGATCTCGCCCGCAGGCGGAATATCGCTTTCCACGCCGGACAGCGCGTGGAGCTTCACACGCCGCATCGCACCGGGGGCAAGGTGGAACCAGTCGTCGTCGGCCCGATAGCCTTCGACGTCGATATGCACCGATTGCGCCAGCCGGTCGGTCCTGAGATCGACGAACCAGCCGTCGCCGTCTCTGCTGAATGATGCTTCGATCCCTGCGTCATGGAGCGCCTTCCCCCGTCCGCACGGGAAGTGGAAGCTCTCGGCGAGAATGGCGCCGTCTGCCAGCGAGCGCAGGCGCGCCACACTTGCATCATGCGCCGGCGGCCCGAAACGGAAGGCATAGGTCGTATCGAAGAAAGCGCCGAACAGCGCGGTGCAGGCAAGGCGCTCCGTGTCTCTTGCCGCGAGCTTAAAGGCCCTGCTGCCGCTGACGACCTGCTGTTTTCCGCCGCGCAGGCAGACAACCTCGAGCTCGACGTCGAGCGCGGCATCGGTCTCGTTGACGACATGCACGTCGAGACCGTTCGTTCCCTCGTCGGTGAAGACCACCTGAACCGGCCGGAATGCACGGCGCATCGCATACCAGACCGGCTTCGGCTCTCCGGTGGAATCGATCACCCCCCAGCCGGGGCCGGGCAGCAGGTCCTGCAGCGTCCAGACGAGCGCGCCGTTGCAGGCGGAGCCCTTGCGCCGCCATTCGGCAAAAGTCTCCTCGATCACCTCGCCGGTGACGGCGCGGGAGAGATCGAGATAGCGTTCCGGATCTTCGCGGCGCAGCTCAGCCGGATCGAAACCGTAGAGAAGCTGCAGGTAGAAGTCGCGAACGTCCTCGAAATCCCACGATGCGCTGCGGTCGCGGGGCACGCGGGCCTTCCATAGCGGGCTGTGGACGGCGGGCACGTCGAGATGTCGCTGCAGCGTCCTCTGCTGCGGCACATGCGCGAAGGCGAGGCTTTCAGAGGCAAACCGCACGTCGGCGCGGCGCGCATCGGCAATCGGCCGCATATAGGCGCCGACGCCGTAATAATGCGCAATACCGGCATTCGGCGAAAAGGGCATCGCCCCGCCATACGGCGAGTTCGGCACGTAGGGTACGTCGGGGCGCATGCGCGCGACGACTGCCGGAATGATTTCATCGGTGACCGGCCCGCTCCAGAATTCCGCCGGCAGGCCGAGCATTGCCGCCTGCTGGTGGATTTCGCTGCCGCCGCAGAGCACGGCCAGCGAAGGCGACGCCTGCACGCCGTGCAGGAATTCCTCGACCTCCGCATGCACGTGGCCGAGAAAAGCCTTGTCGTTGCGCGGATAATCGAAATTGGCGAACATGAAATCCTGCCAGACGAGCAGGCCGAGCTCGTCGCAGAGCGTGAAGAAATCTGGTGTCTCGTAGGCCATGGTGCCGCCGATGCGGATCATGTTCATGCCGGCTCCGGCGGCAAGCCGCAGGAACGGCTCATAATCCGCCCGCCCGCCCGGCAATCGCGCGATGTCGGCCGTCGTCCACACCGCACCACGGCAGAAGATGCGTTCACCATTGACGAGGAGCGCGAAGTCATCGCCATCGGCACCGCGGTCGACGTCGATGCGCCGGAAGCCGGTCCTGCCGAGCGGATATTCCACGCCGCCGGAAACCAGCGTCAGCTCGTAGAGACGCGGAGCGCCATGCGTGTGCGGCCACCAGGCCTCGATGTCGGAAAGCTTGAGGATAGCCGAGTAATGACTGTCGCCGACCTTTTCGAAGGGCTGCTCCATCCCGCCGCAGCGCAGCAGCATTGAGGGATTCTCGGCATTGCTATGCAGGGACACGCTGAGGCGGCCGACGCCACTCTCCTCCAATACGGCGCGGATGGAGACATTGTCGATCGAGACGGGATGACGCCGCACCATCGAAATCGGCCGCCATGGCCCGACGGCATGGATATCGGGGCACCAGCCCGGCATATGGCCGAGCAGCGTCGTGCGGAAATTCTTCAAGCCCGCCGGCGTGATCATCTGCGGCCGCCAGCGCGCGCGCGGGCCCGGCTCCGACAGGCGGGGACCGAGCGCCCGGAAGCACAGTGCCAGCTCGTCGCCGCCCGAAAGCGTCACCGGAATCTCGTGCGCCGTGAACATGCTTTCGGAAAACAGGATTTCCTGGCCGTTCAGGAAGACATGGCAGAGCGTCGCCAGCCCTGCGAAACGCAGGATCGCGTCACCCGGCTCGGTATCGAAAAGCCGGCAGAGATACCAGGCGTCCCGCGTGTTCAGCGGCTCGGGATTTTCCCGGTCGAAGAGCGCGGCTTTTTCAAGCGCTGCAGCGACGGTGCCGGGAACGGGTGCTGGAATGAACTGTGCGGAGAGCGGGATGTCGTGCGGCACGGCGCAGGCGCCCGGCTCCGTCAGGATCAGGTTCCAGCCTTCGGAAAGTAGACTTTCCTCGGCACCGATGCTCGCCAAACGCCCCCGCATGGTCAGATCTCCGGCCTCAGATTCGCCCCGCAAGCGACGCCATCATGGAATCCCATGCATCGGCGGCCGGATCAAGTGCTGCCTGCAACGGCTCGAACTTCTTGCGGGTGACGGCGCGGGCAAGCTGGAACTGCACCGATTTCGCCACCTCCGAAATGCGCCTGGCATGCTCGGCGGCCACCGCGAATTCAACAGGGGAAAGCCAGGTGAGGTAATCGGCCGCCAGCTCGAAATTGGCGCCCACCTGGCGAAGCGTGTTGAAGGCGTATTTGTGAAAGAAGCCGAACGGCCGTTCCGCCACCGCTTCGACCTGTTGCGGAAAGACGCTTGCAAAGGCGCGGATCGGGTTTTCGCCGGGACGCCGGGCAAAGTGAAAGCCGGCAAGCCGCCGCGCGGTCGAACGCAGATGCGTTTCATCAGCCGGCTTTTCCGGGAACCGCGCAAATTCCGTGTAGGGCAGGAACGGCGGGTCGTTTTCCGTCAGATGCAGCTGGAACAGCCCGTCGAAATCCTCGCCTTCGAGACGAAAATAGCCGGCATTGTGGAAATAATCGACGCGCTTGGCCGCAACGTCCAGCCGGTTGATCGCAACCGTCGTCTTGCCGTGCTCCTGCCGGTAGGCGGTGCCGCGCGTATCCGGCATGTAGAAGGAATCCATTTCGATCAGGCAAAGGCGGGCCCGCGCGATCTGAACCTCGACATGGCGTTCGACACGGTCGTAGATGGCAAGCTCGGTCGCACGAATGCCGTAGAGCGCTTCGAGATCCTCGAGCGGCACCTTGAAGAAGGTGAACTGGTCGCCCTCGAAATCCTGCGTCAGGGTAAAACCCAGCATCGCCTCTGGCGCAACGCCTGATGTCGCCAGAACCTCGATCCAGAGATCGATATAACAATTGGTTTCCGGCCAGGCGCGCTCGCTGGAATGCAGCGCGTGCGGCCAGTAGGCCTCCGGGTCTATTCCCGGGAATACCGATGTCATCGATTTGCTCAGCCCCACAGCGCTTTCCGTACGCTGGCCGGCCATTGCTTCACATCGAGCCCGTGATGATGGAAGAGGGCAAGGGCGATGCGCTCCAGCCCGAAGCCGACGCAAGCGGTGTGCGCGACACTGCCGTCTTCAAGATTGAGACCCCACTTCGTGCCGAAGGCATCCTGATGGTAATTAAAGCTCATGCAGGCGGTCGGATTGGCGGCCGAAGTGATCGGGATCAGAAGCTCGAACTTCAGGTTCTGGTCACGCTGATTATTGGCGAGCATCTTGCCGGCGCGGCCGAAGAACGGATCATTGGCGACGTCGATCGTCACCTCGAGGCCGACGGCCTTCATCATCTCGACGCCGCGATCCATCCAGCGCTGGCGGAAATCGGTGACGTGCAGCTCTGTGCCCATGCAGACATATTCACGCATGCGGAACAACTGCTGGCGGGCAGGGTCTTTCGACGGCTCATGGCGGAAGCAATAGGATTGCAGGTCGAAGAGGCCGCCCGTCTTCGGCAAGTTGCCACGCTTGGCGATCGTCGGATAGAGCGGATAGCAGGCAGCCGGCGTCAGCACGATGTCGGTCGCCTCCTGCCCCTTGGTCCAGTCTTCGCCGACTTCCATGCATTGCAGCAGGCTGACATGATCGAGCTCGCTGCCGCAGAAGCTGTGCACCGTGCCGGCGAGCTGCGGAAAGCTCTTCATGTAACCGCTCTTTTCGAAGAAGGCGCGGTTCATGCCGGGCGGAAAGCGCATGGCTTCGGCACCATCGGAGCCGCCGAACGTGTCGATCAGGCGCTCGAAGGCAGCGATCACGTCTTCGAACTGGCCGCTGCGGCCGTAGAGCCCGTCGATGCCGGTATCGATCAGCAGACCGGATTCGAAAAGCCGGTCCAGAAACGAGGTCTGCATATCCATGACTGTCACCCCAGTAGGCTAGTGTCCTGCTTATGGACAAGAAGCATGCTCGACGTGTTGCCGAGGATGCGATCATTCGAGATCATGAGTTGTGCGGAATGCGCGTCGCGCAGATGGCGTCCAAGACTGAAGGGCGTGCCGTTCTTGTAGCCCATGATACCGCAGATCAGCATCGCATGGTTGACGATCTCCAGGATCGTCTCGGACGAGGCGATCTTGACGTTGTTCATCGCCACCGCAAATCCCATCGAAGACAGCCTGTCGGCGTCGGCCTTGGCATCCTCATAGGCCTTGAGGCCGGCAACCACGTTGGATTTCACCATCTGCAGCAGGTTCGAAACCTCGGCGAGGCGTAGCGCGCCCGGCGGCTGGGCATCCGGCGCCTTGCGGGCTGCGGCACGCACAAAAGCCTGGGCGCGTACAACGGCGTCGACGGCGATGCCGTACCAGACGCCGCTCCATAAGAGGTGCGAGGAGGCAAGCATGGACTGCGCCGCGATCTCCGCGAAAGGCTTCGGCAGGATCTGGCAAGCCGGCGCTTCGCCCTTGAACAGGAAGCCGTCGGAGCAGGTGCCGCGCATGCCGAGCGTATTCCAGACATGCGTTTTCTCGAGCGTGTACTGGTCCTTGAGGAAGGCCGTCAGCACCTGATCGGAGGAAGCCGCCTGCGCGTGGGTACGCGAGGTGATGAGAATGGCGTCGGCATGCGAGCCGTAGGAAATGACGGTCGCATCCTTTTCGAGGCGGCACGTGTCGCCATCGACTTCGACCGCACAGATGCTGTTGCGCAGGTTTCCGCCGATGCCGCCTTCGGTGGTGGCGGATGCGATCAGCAGCTGCTCGGCGGCGATGCGGCGCATGAAACCGCGATGCCATTCGCTGTCGGCGCCGTGTTCAACGAGGCTCGACAGCTTGATGTGGTGCATGGCGAAGACCATGGCGCTTGCGGCGCAAACCTGACCGAGCATCGAGCACAATTCGGCGATCTCGGTGATCGAGGCGGATTCGCCGCCGAGATGGCGCGGCACCTGGATGCCGAGCAGCCTTTCGGCCTTCATCGCATCCACGGCTTCCCGGGGGAAACGGGCTTCGGCATCGACGGTATCCGCGTGCTTCGCCGCGATTTCGGCGACGCGGGCCGCCCTTGCGACAAGACCGTCCTGCATGATCTTGACGGGGAAATTCATCACGCGACCTTCCGGCTGTCCCGGATGAGATCGACGGTCCTGGCGATGGCCGAGATGCTCGCGAAGGATTTGCGGTTCAGGAGATTGTCGGGAAATTCGATGTCGAAGGCCTCTTCGAGGCCAAGCATCAACTGCACAGAAGCAAAGGACGTCAAACCTGCCGCATAAAGATCGGCGTCGTCGGCAACCTGGTCGATCGACCCGGGAAGCTTGCCGAATTTAGCTACGAGGTCGCGGATTGCCTTATTCATCCCATCACTCCAAGATTCTCATGATCCCGAACCGGCGTTCATCGCCTTGTCATGAGCGTTCTTTTAGTGCGGAAAACAGAACATTCCGCTAATTTATTGAGTTAAATATGACTAAGGCTCATAGTTAGGATTTTAGCGATCATTTCCGAATTGTCGTAAAAAAACCATCTTATATCAATTACTTAAGGTAATTTCGACGCTGCGACGCACTCTGGTTTCTGGCGTGGAGAGTACAGAAATGACACGCAAAGCGTCGCTTTTTGTCTCAATCGGCAGGCGGATAGGAATGCTCGCCACCGCGATAATCGGTGACGGAATAACATCCGTCGCCTGTCGTCCGGATCGCGCTCCCAGTGACGACGGCCTTGCCGTGACCGCCTGGGATATCGAGGATGTAGGCCGGCTGACAGAGACCGGAAATCCGCCCGCGCAGCGCCGCGACGATCTCCTGCCCCTCCTCGATCGTCACTCTGAAATGACCGGTGCCGGGCGCCAGATCCGGATGATGCAGGTAATAGGGTTTGACGCGGATTTCGACGAAGGCCTTCATCAACTCCGCAAGCACGGCGGGATCGTCGTTGACGCCCTTGAGCAGCACCGACTGGCTGACCATGGCAATGCCGGCATCGACGAGGCGGCCGCAGGCCGCCCGCGCTTCCGGCGTCAGCTCTCTCACATGGTTGGCGTGCAGCGCGATATAGACCGTCTTGCCGCTCGCCTTCAGTGCCGCGATCATCGCCGCATCGATCTTCCCGGGATCGACGACCGGAACACGCGTATGGAAACGCACGATCTTCACATGCGCGATCCCGGCAAGCGCCTCCATGATCTCGTGGAGCCGGCGCGACGAAAGCACCAGCGGATCGCCGCCGGTGAGGATGACCTCCCAGATCTCCTCATGACCGCTTATATAATCGAAAGCGGCCTGCATCGCCGCGGCATCGAGTGTGCCGAGGCCCTGCGGCCCCACCATTTCGCGCCGGAAGCAGAAGCGGCAATAGACCGGGCAGACATGCACGGCCTTGAGCAATACACGATCGGGATAGCGGTGAACGATGCCTTCGACGGGGCTGTGGGCATGATCGCCGATCGGATCGGCGCGTTCTTCCGGGGCGATCGTGAGTTCGGCTGCATCAGGCACGAATTGCCGAGCGATCGGATCATCGGGATCGGTGCGGTCGATGAGCTTGCTGATCGCAGGCGTCAGCGCAATCGCGTAACGCACCGCAACCTCCTCGAGCCTTGCACGATCGGCAGGCGCGACCAGCCCCGCCTTCACAAGATCGTCGACGCTCTTGATCGGTTTGACGGCATTCATCTTCCATACTCCGCCACCGGCGCCCAAAGCACCTGGTCGATGCGTGATGCTCCCGTCGCCAGCATCACCAGCCGGTCGAAGCCGAGCGCGATACCGCTTGCCTCAGGCATCAGCGGCAGCGCAGCGAGAAAATCCTCGTCGATCGGATAGGTCTCGCCGTAGACCCGCGCCTTCTCGGCCATCTCGATCTCGAACCGTCGCCGCTGTTCGGCAGCGTTGGTGAGCTCGCCGAAGCCGTTCGCAAGCTCGACGCCGCAGGCATAGAGCTCGAAACGTTCGGCAACCCTCGAGTCGCGTGCCGAGGGACGCGCAAGTGCCGCCTCCGAGATCGGATATTCGTCGAGGATGGTGATGCGGCCGAAACCGAGATGCGGCTCAATCTTTTCGACCAGCACCCGGCTGAAGAGATCGGCCCAGCCGTCGTCATCGGCAACACGCATGCCGACGCGCTTCATCTCAGCGGCCAAATGGTCGCGGTCGGTCGAACCGTCGGCGGCGACCGAGGCGAGAAGATCGATGCCGGCATGACGCTCGAACGCTTCGGCAACCCCAATCCGCTCCGGCCCGGCAAAGGGGTCGCTCTCGGCGCCGCGATAGGCAAGCTTCCCGGTCTTCACCGTTTCGGCCGCAAGCGCCAGGATCCGTACGCAATCCATCATCAGGCTCTCGTAGCTTTCGCCGGCCCGATACCATTCGAGCATGGTGAACTCAGGATGATGCAGCGGCCCGCGCTCGCGGTTGCGGTAGACATGGGCAAAACACGAAATGCGTTCCTCGCCCGCCGCAAGCAGCTTCTTGCAGGCGAATTCCGGCGAGGTGTGCAGGTAGAACGGCGCCTTTTGCCCATCCGTCGTCAGTGCTTCCGTGGCGAAGGCATGCAGATGCGCCTCGTTGCCGGGAGAGACCTGCAGCACCGCCGTATCCACCTCGATGAAATCCTCGCGCGCGAAAAACCCGCGCAACGCCGCCTGGATCGCATTGCGCCCGATCAGGAACGGACGGCGGTCGGCATGCACGGACGGGGTCCACCAGGGGGACGCTTTCGCCGAAGAGTTCATTCCAAGCTTTCTTCGCCGGAGAGGCCGGTATGGGGGGTGGCTATTTCCCGGATTTTAGGTTAGTTGCGCCCCCAAGAAAAACATTTGCGTCTTCGGGGGCGTCTCGACAGTCATCTACGACGCCGAAAGCCGAGTTACAAGGAAGTCTTATGGTCAAGGTCATCGCCTCTTCGGTCCGCAAGGGCAACGTTCTCGATGTCGACGGCAAGCTCTACGTCGTTCTCACCGCCCAGAACTTTCATCCGGGCAAGGGCACGCCGGTCACCCAGGTCGATATGCGCCGCATCGTCGACGGCGTGAAGGTTTCCGAGCGCTGGCGCACCACCGAACAGGTCGAGCGCGCCTTCGTCGAGGACGTCTCCTTCCAGTTTCTCTATGAAGACGGCGAAGGCTTCCACTTCATGAACCCGGCGAGCTACGATCAGGTCGTCGTCGATGTCGCCACGATGGGTGACGACAAGGCTTATCTGCAGGAAGGCATGTCCTGCATCCTCTCGATGCATGAAGGTATTGCGCTGGCGCTCCAACTGCCGCGCCACGTCACGCTCGAAATCATGGAGACGGAACCGGTCGTCAAGGGCCAGACGGCATCGTCCTCCTACAAGCCGGCGATTTTGTCGAACGGCGTGCGCGCCATGGTGCCGCCGCACATCAATGCCGGCACCCGCGTCGTCATCGCCACGGAAGACAATTCCTACGTCGAACGCGCCAAGGACTGATCCTGGTTTCAGCCTATCGAAGAGGCCGGCTCGCGCCGGCCTTTTTTGTATCCGCCGCCACACTATTCGGCATCGTGCTCTAGAGATGCGGGTTGCGCGGCCGGTATTTCTTGACGAGCTTCTGGTTGATCTCGGCAGCGCCCGGCATGTTGGCGCTGAGATAAATTGGCGCATCGCCGGATTTCGAAAGCTCCGAGGCGACTTCGGCGAAGATCGCATTGATGACGGTCACCCCGACGGCCGTCGAGACTGGCCCAACCCGAAGCCCCGTGCCTTCGAGATCGACAACGGCGTCACCCGGTGGCAGCCCGTTGTCGAGTACCACATCGGCCACGTCGGCGAGCCGCCGGCGGCCGTTGGCAATCGCCGAGGAATAGGCGATCGACGTGATGGCAATCACCTTTGCGCCGATTTCGCGCGCATAGTCGGCGGCCTCGATCGGCGCGGCGTTCACGCCCGAATTGGAGGCGATGATGATGACATCGCCCGGCTGCATGCCGTAACGCTCCAGCATCGGCCGCACTAGGCCCTGCGTGCGCTCATAGACCGAACTGATGACCGCGCCCTCATGCAGCATGGCCGAGCCGACGAGTACAGGCACGGTGAATGCGAGCCCGCCGGCACGATAGTGCACCTCTTCCGCCAGCATATGCGAATGGCCGGTGCCGAAGACATAGACACGCTTGTCGCTGCGGGCAGCATCGAGGATGACGGCTGCTGCCTGCGCCATCGGCTGGGCAAGCGTCTGCTTCAGTTCTTCCAGCCGACCGATGAGGTTGGAGAAATAGGCATCGGTAATGTCGGTCATCCCACTTCTCCTTGATTTCAGGCCGCTTCGCCGCTGAGCCAGGTGGAGGTGACGGCAAGCGCATCGGTGAGATACACGAGATCGGCACGCGCGCCCGGCGAGAGATGGCCGCGATCGGCAAGCCGGAGGAACCGGGCCGGATAAAGGGTCGCCATGCGCAAAGCCTCGGCGAGCGTCAGGTCGAGATAGGTGACGCCGTACCGGATCGTCGAGATCATGTCGACGTCGGAACCGGCCAGCGTGCCGTCGGACAGCACCAGCTTCGAGCAGAAACCGCCCCTTTCGCGCCGGACGGTACGCCCGTTCAGCGTGAACGAATCCTTCTCCGATCCGACAAGCGACATCGCGTCGGTGACGAAGAACAGCTTGCCTTCGCCACGTTTGGCGCGCAGCGCCGTGCGCAAGGCCTTCGGATCGACATGATGGCCATCGGCGATAATGCCACACCAGGTCGAGGGATGATCGATTGCCGCGCCGACGAGACCGGGCGCACGGTGTCCCAACTGGCTCATGGCGTTGAAGAGATGCGTGACGCCCCGCGCGCCGGCATCGAAACGTTCCTCCGCCGCCTCGCTCGAACAATCGGAATGGCCGATGCTGACGGTGACGCCGGCTTCCGCAAGCTCACGCACCTGGGCAACCGTCACCTGCTCGGCGGCCATGGTGACCAGCAGCGTGCCGATTGCCTCGCGCGCCCGGATGAAGGCTTTGACATCGCGGTCCTCCACCGGCCGCATCAGTTCGGCCAGATGCGCGCCCTTGCGCGCAGGCGCCAGATGCGGGCCTTCCAGATGCAGGCCGGCGACGCCGTGGTTCATTTTCACTGCCTCCTTGGCCGCCTCGATGGCGGCAATGGAGGCCTCTGATGTATCGGTGATCAGCGTCGGCAGCAGCGACGTCGTGCCATAGGGTCGGTGCCCGCCGGCGATAATATCCATCGAGGCAACGGAAGGCTCGTCGTTCAGCATCCGCCCGGCGCCGCCATTGACCTGCGCATCGATGAA
Organism: Rhizobium ruizarguesonis; assembly: GCF_017357285.1. Taxonomy (NCBI): domain Bacteria; kingdom Pseudomonadati; phylum Pseudomonadota; class Alphaproteobacteria; order Hyphomicrobiales; family Rhizobiaceae; genus Rhizobium; species Rhizobium ruizarguesonis. Next base: position 4,870,978 of record NZ_CP071678.1, read on the forward strand.
GCCGGCCGACAGAACACCGCCGGCAAGCGTCACCACTTCGCCGTCCGGCAGATCGTTTCTCGCGACAATCGCTTCGACGCGGCCATCGGCAACGATGAGGGCTTTGTCGTCATGGAAGCGCTCGCCGTCGAAGATGCGGGCGCCGAGGAAGATCTTGCGGACCATCAGACCGTCTCCGTCACCTTGAGCAGGTTTGCCGGCTTGTCGGGATCAAAGCCCTTGCGGCGCGTCACCGACTCGATCAGCCGGTAGTAGACGAGCAGCGACACCAGCGGGTCGACGAGGCCGTTGCCCGTCGTCGGCACGCGCAGATGAACACCGGAAAGCGGCTGCGCCGAGAAGCCGACGGTGGTGGCGCCGAGCTTCTGCAGGCGCTCCAACGCCTGGACATTGTTGGCGAAGGCCGCATCGTCGGGCGCAAAAGCGACGATCGGGAAGCCCGGCTGCACCAGGCGCATGGGGCCGTGCATCAGTTCCGCCAGCGAGAAGGCCTCGGCATGCAGGCCGGAGGTTTCCTTGGCCTTCAGCGCCGCTTCGAGCGCGATCGCGAAGGCCGGGCCGCGGCCGGCGGTATAGAGCGAGGTCGCGTTGAAGAGCACCTCCTCGGCTGCCGCCGTGTCGATCCCGGCGGTTGCCGACAGTGCCTCCGGCAGCTTGCCGAGCGCAGCCTGCAGATCAGACGCGCCGCCGATAGCAGCTGTCACCCCGGAAAGGGCGGCGACCGAGGCGATGAAGGATTTTGTCGCCGCGACACTCTTTTCAGCACCGGCATTGAGACCGAGAACGATATCGGCCTGTTTCGCAAGCGGGCTGTCGGTGACGTTGACGACGGCGATCGTCGTCGCTCCACCCTTCTTCGCCGAGTCCTGCAGCGCAACGATGTCGGGGCTGGCACCCGACTGCGAGACGGTGAAATGGACACCGCCCTTCAGATGCAGCGCCGCACCATAGACGGAAGCGATCGACGGACCGACCGAGGCGACCGGAACACCGCAGGTAATTTCGAACAGATATTTGAAAAAGGTGGCGGCGTGGTCCGAGGAGCCGCGCGCCGCCGTCGTCACCACGCTCGGGCGGGCGGACGAAAACAGCCGGGCAATCTCGGCAAAGACCGGTTTTTCCTTTTCAAGAAGCGTGGCGACCACCTCTGGCGATTGGCCGGCTTCCTGCAGCATCAGTGACTGGTTGTCATTCATAGGTCATCTCCGATTCTCAATTCGGCAACGAAATCATAGGCATCGCCGCGATAATGCGAGCGGGTGTATTCGACGACGCGCTGGTCTTCCAAGCGCGAGACACGTTCGATCAGAAGCGCCGGCGCGCCTGATTTGACGTTCAGGATCGCGGCGGAGGACGGGTCGAGCGTGACCGCCGTCAGCCGCTGCAGCGCACGCACGGGCCTGTGGCCGCTGGCCGTCAGCGCATCGTAAAGCGATCCCTCGCCGCCGGCATCGTGCCCCAGGAACTTGATCGGCACCACGGCGCGTTCGATCGCCAGCGGCAGGCCGTCGGCAAGGCGCAAGCGGTCGAGTCTCAGCACCGGCTCATCGCCGCCGAGACCGAGCAGGAAGGATTCCTCCGGCGACGGCGTATTGACCGTCCGCGACAATATCCGTGCGGCTGGCAGACGCCCGCGCGAACGCATGTCGGCGGAGAAAGAGGAAAGCCGCCACAGCGACTGTTCCATGCGCTCCACCCTGCTTGACACAAAAGTACCGCTTCCGTGGCGCGATTCCAGTGCGCCGGATACCATCAGATCGCGATAGGCGGTACGCACGGTAACACGGCCGAGCTTCAGAGCCTCGGCAAGGTCGCGCTCGCCCGGCAGTGCGGTGCCGGGCTTCAGCAGCCCTTCCTGAATGAGGCCGGTCAGCGTCTGCGCCAACCGCTTGTAGAGCGGCCCGGTCAGCGCCTCGTCACGCAGGCCGCGGCTGTTCAGTTCCGCTATCAGACTGGTTCTATCCATGGGCGCACAATAGAACCTATCTAGAACCAATCGGCAAGACAGAATCGAGCGCAGAAAGAAAAAACCCTCGCCGGCGGACCGGCAAGGGTTTCATAGCGCTCAAATTTGACAGCCGTGCGTCCGCTGGAGGATGCTCAGTTCTTGGTGAAGATATAATCCGTCTCCTGGCGCAGCACTTCGCCGGGGCGCAGGATCGCATTCGGAAAACCTTGGTGATTGATGGCATCCGGCCAGACCTGTGTCTCCAGGCAGAAGCCGGCGAATGGACCGTATTTGCGCCCGCCGATGCCGGGAGCCCCGGTATCGAGCTTGAAGCCAGCATAGAACTGGACGCCTGGCTCGGTGCTGCGCACCTCCAGCGACACACCGGAATAAAGGCTGCGGGCAAGCGCGACACTCCGCTTGGCGGTGCGCTCGCCCGACAGGCAGAAGTTATGGTCGTAGAACATCTGTTCGCTGCCGACGAAACGTTTCATCGGCGCCATCTCGCGGAAATCGAATTCGGTGCCCTCGACGGAACGGATCTCGCCGGTGGGCACCTGCTTTTCATCGGTCGGCAGATAATGATCGGCGGCAATCATGATATCGTGGCCAAGCGCATCTTCGCGACCGTCGAGATTGAAATAGGCGTGCTGGCAGACATTGGCGAGCGTCGGCTGATCGCTGGTCGATTCGTAGGTGATCGACAGTTCACCGTTGCCATGCACCCAGAAAGTCGCCTGGATGGTGCAATTGCCGGGATAGCCGGCGCGGCCATCGGGATCGACGATCTTCAGCACCACGCGGTCGACGTCATGCTCGACGATCGTCCAATTGCGTTTGGCGATATTGTCGCTGCCGCCATGCAGATGCGTGACGCCGTTTTCATTCTGCTCGAGCTGATAGTCTTTGCCGTCAAGCATGAACCTGCCGCCACCGACGCGGTTGGCGCAGCGGCCGGGCGTCGCGCCGAAATAGGACGAATAAAGGGGGTAGCTGTCGAAATCATCGAAGCCGAGCTGCAGCGGCGCGTCATGGCCCTCGAGACGCAGATCCTGGATGACCGCGCCCCAGCTTATGATCTTGGCCGTCAGCCCGCCGCCCTTGATCACGACGCGATAGACGGTCTCGCCCGCCTTCGTCTGCCCGAGAACGTCCCGCTCCAACTTATCCGACATCATTGACCGTCCATTCTATCCCTGCTGCAAATTCCTCAATCCGGAATCGATTTGAGGAATTTGCAGCGATTCAAAGTGTGCATTGCACGTCCGATGAAGACGCGCGGTGTGGTAGGGTTCAGGACAGGAACCTGCCCGCATTTGCTTCAATCCGCAACCGGCGGATCAGAAAGAAAATGCCGCAGCGGTGATGCAGCGGCACCGGCTCGAGGGGCGATCGGCAACGGTCAGAGGTCCGTGCCGATCTCTTCCACATCAAAGGGCGTCGTCTGGTAGATTTCGTTGATCCAGTTGCCGAACAAGAGATGCGCATGGCTGCGCCAGCGGTTCTGCGGCGCAAGCGCCGGATCGTTGTGCGGGAAGTAATTGTGCGGCATCTTGATCGGCACGCCGGCATCGATGTCGCGAAAATACTCGTCGGAAAGCGAGGTGGAATCATATTCGACATGGTTGAACATGTAGAGCCGCCGGCCCTTCTTCTCGTGCACGAGGCACACGCCCATCTCGGCTGATTCCATCAGGATCTCCAGGCTTTCGGACTTCTCGATATCGGCGCGGCGCACTTCGGTCCAGCGCGACACCGGCACCTCGAAATTGTCAGAAAAGCCGTTGAGATAGATCGAGGAAGGTTTCAGGTTCCGGTGGCGGTAGACGCCGAAGGCCTTCTCTTTCAGCTCGTATTTCGGAACGCCGTGAAAATGATAGATCGCCGCCATCGCGCCCCAGCAGACGTTCATCGTCGAATGGACATTCGTTTCCGTCCAGTCGAGAATCTCCTGCATCTCCGCCCAATAGGTGACATCTTCATAGGGCAAAAGCTCGATCGGCGCCCCGGTGATGATGAAGCCGTCGAACTTGCGGTGCTTTACCTCTTCCCAGGTCTGGTAGAAGGCAAGCAGATGATCCTCGGACGTATTCTTCGCCTTATGGCCGCCGATGCGGATGAGTGACAGCTCCACTTGCAGCGGCGAGGCGCCGACAAGGCGGGCCATCTGCAGCTCGGTCTTGATCTTGTTCGGCATGAGGTTGAGCAGCCCGATCTGCAGCGGTCGGATATCCTGACGGATCGCCAACGTCTCGGTCATCACCCGCACACCCTCCTGAACCAGGGTTTCGAAGGCGGGCAGCGTATCGGGGATCTTGATGGGCATTGCGGTCACTCGATCAAAAACAAAAAACCGGCGGCGAAAAAAATCGCTACCGGTCCGCACGCGGCCCTTTAGCGACTTTTTTAACGTGGCTGCAAGCCGGCCGGCCAAATCACCACGGAGCGCTTTAATTAGACCCAGTCGGGTCGCGAATCAACTGTCGACTGCAGTCAAGTGACCTCTGCCGCATCATCACAGTTTAATGAATGATAGAATCTGTTGATAGACCCGTAACGCCACCATGTTATTTATAGGGGCATGGGCGATTTGGAAAAGCGTAATGGCAGATAAAATCGAGGGGAGGCCGGGCATCCGGAGGCAGGATAGGGTAGGGTATGATCTCAGCCTGACATATCGCCTCGGCGTCATGTTCTCAGCATTCTGGAATTCGGAAGTGCGTGGCAAGGTGCTGTTTCTGGCGACCGTGCTGATCCTCGTCATCCTGGTGACATCCTACGGCCAGGTCATTTTGAACGAGTGGAATGCTCCCTTCTATGATTCGCTGGAGCGCCGCGACCTCGGCGAATTCTTCCACCAGCTCGAAATCTTCGCGATGATCGCCGGCACACTGCTGCTTCTCAACGTGCTGCAGGCCTGGCTGAACCAGATGACGGCGCTCTATATGCGCGAAGGCTTGTCGCGCGATCTCGTCGACCAGTGGCTGAAGCGCAAGCGGGCGCTGCGGCTCGCTTCCAGCGGCCTGATCGGCGTCAATCCGGACCAGCGTCTGCACGAGGATTCCCGCAACCTCGCCGAAAGCACGACAGGGCTGGTTCTCGGCCTGCTGCAGTCGACCATTCTCCTGGTGAGCTTCATCGGCGTGCTCTGGGAGCTTTCGAGCGGCTTCATCTTCCGCATCAGCGGCCACAGCTTCTCCATTCCGGGCTACATGGTCTGGGCGGCGATTTTCTATGCCGCTTCCGCCTCGGTGCTCAGCCAGGTCGTCGGCCGCAAGCTGGTGAAGCTCAATGCCGATCGTTTTTCGAAAGAGGCCGAGCTTCGCTTCACGCTGATGCACGCCAACGAAAACATGCCGGCAATCACCGTTGCCCGCGGCGAGGAAAACGAGCGCCGGCGCATCAACACCGACATCAGCTCGGTGCTGAGGGTCGTCAAGCGGCTCGCCATGGCCAATACCAACCTTACCTGGGTTTCGGCCGGCTACGGCTGGCTGGTGATCGTCATCCCGATCATCGTTGCCGCCCCGGCCTATTTCTCCGGCGGCCTCACCCTCGGCCAGCTGATGATGTCCGTCGGCGCCTTCAACCAGGTCAACACGGCGCTGCGCTGGTACGTCGCCAATTTCGGCCCGATCGCCGAATGGCGCGCCACGCTGATGCGCGTCACCGATTTCCGCCAGGCGCTGGTCGAGATGGAAGAGGACTTCGACCTGAAGGACAGCATCGCCTATGAAAATGCCGCGCCCGACACGCTGACGCTGAAGGATGTGGTGATCGTCGCTAAGATCGGCGAAGACATCGATGAATGCGGCGGTTTCCGCCTGCGCGAAACCGATGTCGTGATCAAGGCCGGCGAAAAAATCATGATCAACGGCGATCATAGCGTCAACCGCAAGCTGCTGTTCCAGGCGATGGCCGGCCTCTGGCCGTGCGGCAGCGGCACGATGGGTCTGCCACCGATCGACGATATGGTGTTCGTTCCGCAGGTTGCCTATGTCCCCGGCGGTTCGCTGCGCGAGGCGCTGGCCTTTCCCGAAAGTCCGGAGAAATACGAGAAAGCAGCCGTCGAGGCGGCCCTCGACAAGGCTGGCCTGCATTCGCTGATCGCAAGGCTCGACACCCGTGCCCGCTGGGACAAGCTGCTCGACAGCGACGAACAGAAGGCGATCGGCTTCGCCCGCCTGCTGCTCGTACGCCCGCGCTGGATGATCTTCGACGAAGTGCTGGAAGGCATGGAGCCGGAATGGCAGGAAACAATGGCCAAACTGCTCACCTCCATGCCCGAAAGCGGCATGATCTATATCGGCCGCTCCGAGGCCTATCTCGAGGCGCTGAAGCCGCGCGTGCTGCATCTGCAGGCGCTGCCGTCAAAATCCGAGGAACCGCCGCCTGTCGTCCAGACCGGCGCCAGCGCCAGTGTCGGCGCTGCCGCGGTGCCCGCGCCGGCGCTGTAAAACGCCGCTACTGCACTGTGTTACAGCGCCCTTTACGCGTCTCAAAAGACGCGCCGTAAAAGGCGGTGTAGCTGTTTGATTGAACGGCAACGCATAAAACTAAGATTTGCAGCGCATCCGTCACATGGGCGGTATGACGCCGTTGAGGCCGACGGCGATCTGGCTGGCCGAGATGCTGCCATCCGCCGCCTTCTCGCCAGTGACGACAACGCCAGCGCCGGGCTTCAGATCATCCTTGGTCGCAGGCGCCAACGTCACGATCGGCGTGCCATCGGCAATCGAGATGGTCTTTTCCTTGCCCTGATAGGTCAGCGTGATCGTGTGGCCGTCGACGGATTTGACGGCGTTGCTGACAGTCGCGTTGGTCATCTGGCTGTTCGGCTGCGCATCCCAGGGACGGTTGCCCTCACCAGTTCCCTTCATCGACGCTGGAAAGATCAGCACCTCGATCGCCCCGTCCGGGCCCGTGCCCTTCGGAAGCGAAGCGACGCCGACGAAATCGCCGGGTTTGATATCCTCGACGGAAGCTTGTCTAATGCCGCCGACCTTCCAGCCGGCTTTCAGCGCGACCGTCGCATCGTTGCCCTCGCGCGTCTTGACGACGAGCGTATCGCCGCTGAGGCTTTCGATTGCGCCGCGAACACGAATGCGCTGGGCATCCTGCGCCTCTGCGGCTTGCGACAGGGCAAGCGCGACGAGGCTGCCGGCGACAAACGCCGTGAAAATTCCGGAATAAGGCTTGCGAGACATATGACTTTTCCTTGTCGCCATTGCGATCGGCAATATCCCCGGCTGCCGGACGGCACCTTATGCCGCAGGACGACACACTGACGAATCAAGGAAAAGTGAGCCTTCGGCCTCGAGAAGATCTCAGCCTTCCAGCTCTTCCCGCAGCATTTCGAGCTCCAGCCACTCCTCTTCCATGTCAGTCAGGCTGGCGCGCAGTTTTTCCATCTCGCCGGCAAGCCGGTTGAAGGCTGCAGGATCGCGCGTGAAAAGATTGGGATCTGCCATCACCTGTTCGCGCTTGGCGATTTCGGCCTCGGCCTTCGCCATTTCCTTTGGCAGGTTTTCCAGTGCGAATTTCTGCTTGAAGGAGAGCTTGACCTTCGTGCTGCCTGAAGCTGTTGCTTGCTGCGTCTTCGGCTTCTCCGCCGCCTTCTCGGCCTTTTTACGCTCCTCGAGCGCGCCCTTGCGCTGTACAAGCATATCCGAGTAGCCGCCGGCATATTCGATCCAGCGACCATCAGGCGCATCCGGCACGGCGGGTGCGATCGTCGAGGTCACGGTGCGGTCAAGGAAATCGCGGTCGTGGCTGACGAGAATGACGGTGCCGGGAAAGCCGGCGACGACCTCCTGCAGGAGATCGAGCGTTTCGATATCGAGATCGTTGGTCGGTTCGTCGAGGATCAAGAGGTTTGTCGGGCGCGAAAGGATGCGCGCCAGCATCAGCCGGGCGCGTTCGCCGCCGGAGAGATTTCTGATCGGTGTACGCGCCTGTTCCGGCTGGAACAGAAATTCCTTCATGTAGCCGGTGACATGGCGCTGTTCGCCGTTGACGAGCAGGTTTTCGCCGCGCCCGTCCGTCAGATAGTTGGCAAGCGTATCCTCGGGATCGAGATCCTCGCGTTTCTGGTCGAGCGTCGCGATCTCCAGATTGGTGCCGAGCTTAACGATGCCGCTATCCGGCGAAAGCTGCCCGGTCAGCATCTTCAGCAGCGTCGTCTTGCCGGCGCCGTTCGGTCCGACCAGACCAATGCAGTCGCCGCGATGCACGCGGATCGAAAACGGCGTGACGATTGCCCGCTCGCCGAAGCTCTTGGTGATCTTGTCGGCCTCGATCACCAGCCTGCCGGATTCCTGCGCGTCCGAAACCGTCGCCTGCACTGTGCCCTGCGGCCCCTTATGGCCGCGATAGTTCGAGCGCATCGTCTGCAGCTCGCCAAGACGGCGCATGTTGCGCTTGCGCCGCGCCGTGACGCCGTAGCGCAGCCAGTGCTCCTCGCGCTCGATCGACTTGCCGAGCTTGTGCTGCTCCAGTTCCTCGGCCTCCAGCACCTGGTCGCGCCAGGCTTCGAAATGTGCAAAGCCTCTGTCGAGCCGGCGCGAGGTGCCACGGTCGAGCCAGACGGTTGCCGTCGAGACCTTTTCGAGGAAACGCCGGTCGTGCGAGATCAGCACCAAGGCGCTGCGCGTCTTTTGCAGCTCGCCTTCCAGCCATTCGATGGTCGGCAGGTCGAGATGGTTGGTCGGTTCGTCGAGCAGGAGGATGTCCGGCTCGGGTGCCATAACCCGGGCAAGGGCTGCGCGCCGCGATTCGCCACCGGACAGCATTTTGGGGTCTTCATCCCCGGTCAGCCCGAGATGCGACAGCAGATAGGTGACACGATAGGGGTCATCACCTGGCCCGAGGCCGGCCTCGGCATAGGCCTGCACCGTCTTGAAGCCGGCAAAATCCGGCGCCTGTTCGAGATAGCGCACTGTCGAGGACGGATGGCGGAAAACCTCGCCGGACTGCGCCTCGACCAGGCCGGCGGCAATTTTCAGCAGTGTCGATTTTCCCGAACCGTTGCGCCCGACGAGACAGATTTTGTCACCGGGCTCGATCTGCAAGCCAGCACCCGCCAGAAGCGGTGCGCCGCCGAAGCTCAGGAAGATATCGTCGAGTTTCAGAATGGGAGGGGCCAAAAATCAGACTCCGGAAAGATCATAGGGCCGGGCGAGCACGATTGCCCGGCCGCTGCCGAGCGAAAAGCGAACGGTGCCTTCCGCAACATTGGAAATGGTGCGCGACGAGCCGAAAGGCAGATGGAAATCCGTGAGCGGATAACGCGCATTCTCGATGGAAAGCCCTCTCAGCTCGCTGAATCCGGGCACGGAAAACAGGCTGCCTTTGGGAAGGTCGAGTTCGATCGTACCGGCAACCAGCGGCACGGCCTCTTCCTTGCCCGAGGTCAGCAGCAGGTCGAAACCCTCTTCCGCCAGGCTGACGGCCGACAGCAGATGCTGAAGCGCGTGATCGGAACGTTCGCCGCCGAGCGCGCCGGCGAGGATGAGCCGCTGCCCGCCGCGCGCGATTGCTTCCGCCACTGCGATCTCGCCGTCCGTCGCCGCCTTCGCTGCCGGATAAGGCTGTTTCGGCACATCGGGAAATGCATCGGCGAGATCATCAGGCGTCGAATCGAAATCACCGACCCAGAGTTCCGGCGTAATACCGAGTGCTGCCGCATGCCGCATGCCGCCGTCGGCCGCAATGAAGCGGCTGTCGGCGATGGCACCGCGCAGGCGCTCCGTCAGGCTGAGTTCGCCGCCAAGCAGAATGGTGAAGGTGGATTGGCTCATGGGCATTGCCCTTAGCGCAAACGGGGGGTCGAGGGGAAGGGGCGCCGCTTGCCTGAAAGCGCCTCGCGTCCAACACCAATAGGACGCTCGATCACTTTGAACCGCCGCCTAGCCCGGTGTATCCTTGTCGCGCGACAGGAAAACCGCCTCGTAACCGCCGATGAAGCGCTCGAAAAGCGCTGCGAAGCGCTCGACATCTTCCTGCGGCCAGTCGGAAACGATCTCGGAAATGATCGCAAGCTTCTGCGCGACGATCTCGGCGAGCAGGTCTTGCCCGACCTCGGTCATGACGACGACGATCCGCCGCGCATCGGCCTGCGAGGCCTCGCGGCGCAGCACGTTGCGCCCGACCATGTCGGCCACCACCCGGCTTGCCCGTGACGGATCAATGCGCAGCATCTCCGCGATCATCCCAACGGTGACCTCGCCGGCAGGCTGCGCCCTGCGCACGGCATCGAGCACGTCGAGATGCGAAAGCTCAAGGCCTGGTGCAGCACTCTGGATCGCCAGCCGGCCGATCAGCCGCCGCCCGGTCATCAGCCGCATGCGCGCCATGCTCCGGCCGATACGCGGCACGTTTTCACGATCCGGCTCGGCCGGCTCCGCAGAAAGGGTCTTGGTCAGGATTTCACTCATCACAGGACCATAACAGAGCCGATTCAAAAATTGAATATGCCGATGTCATTAATGTGCCATTGACAACTATATGCTGTTAGCACATAAAAGTGCATCAACCCGGAACGATGCATCCCATGGACATGCAACTCGCGCCTGCGCCGCTCGTGACGGATCCTCGTCGCCGGCTTATTCTCTTCTTCTTCCTGATGACGGCCATGTTCATGGCGACGCTCGATAATCAGATCGTCTCCACGGCTCTGCCGACGATCGTCGGCGAATTCGGCCATCTCGAGCGCTTCGGCTGGATCGGCTCGGCCTATCTCCTGTCGCTGAGTGCCGTCATGCCGGTCTACGGCAAGCTCGGCGATCTGTTCGGCCGCAAATACGTGATGATGACGGCGATCATGATCTTCACCGTCGGATCGACAGTCTGCGGCCTGGCGGTCTCGATGGACACGCTGATCGCCGCCCGCGTGCTGCAGGGCCTTGGCGGCGGCGGCATCATGGTGTCGATCTTCGCCGTCAACGCCGACCTGTTCGAGCCGCGCGAGCGGGCTCGCTACCAAAGCTATTCCAGCCTTGTGCTGATGGCATCGGGCGCGATCGGCCCCGTGCTCGGCGGCACGATGAGCGATCTCTTCGGCTGGCGCTCGATCTTCCTCGTCAACGTGCCGATCGGCTTCGTCGTGCTCATCGGCCTTGCCTTCATGCTGCCGTACCGCAAACCGCATCGCCGCCCGAAGATCGATTATGCCGGTGCGCTCCTGCTTGCCATGACGACGACAAGCATCGTGCTTGCCACCGACAGCAGCGAATTGTTCGGCGCATTGATCTCGCCTGAGAGCATCGGCATCGTCGCCTTCGGCGTCGTCTGCGCCGTCACCTGGGTGTTCGTCGAGCGCCGCGCGCCGGAACCGATCGTTCCCCTGCAGCTGTTTCGCAATTCGACGTTCAGCCTGCTTCTGGTGATCTCTATCACGGGCGGCGCCATCGCCATCGGCATGGTCAATTATCTCGCTCTCTTCCTGCAGACCACGACCGGCCTTTCGCCGTCTGCCGCCGGCCTGCTCTTCATCCTTCTGACCGGCGGCCTCGTCTGCGGGTCGCTTTCCGCAGGTCGGATCATCTCGAAGACGGGGCGCTACAAACCCTTCGCCATCGCAAGCCTCACCTGCAGCGCCACCGCCTTTGCGCTGATGTCGCAGATCCACGCCGGAACGCCGATCGCCTTCATCGGCGCGATCATGATGCTGCATGGCATCGGCATCGGCCTTGCCCAGCAGGTTCCCATCATCGGCGTACAGAATGCAGCACCCGCCCGCGACGTCGGCGCCGCCACCGGCTCGGTGACGCTGTCGCGCATGGGCGGCGCCTCCATCGCCATTTCCATCTACGGCGCCATCATCGCCTCTGAGCTCGGCAAGGTCGGCGGCTCCATTCCCGGCGTCGCCGATATCAAGCAGCTGACGCCGAAAATGATGGCCGCCCTTCCCGAAGCGAGCCGCCAGGCCGTCGCCGATACCTATGCCGCCGCTTTCTCGCCGCTGTTCATGACCTCCTGCGCCATTGCTTTGATCGGCCTTGCGGCCGCCATCATGCTGAAGCCTGTGCAGCTGCCCCGCGCCGGCGAGACGATGAAGCCGCAACCAACGGCGGCGGAAGCTGCGGAATAGTCGAATCACGACAGCGAGAGAATGCTTCATCAGAAGGCGCTCCTTCTCGATGGACATATCACGGGTTGCAATTTTCCCGCAGGACTGTCGCTATCGAGCCGGTTGCTTCAATCGGGCCGTTCTTTTTCCGCGCCGTCGACGAATCTCCGCTTTGTGACGGAACTTTCGCCATAATTTCATCCGAGCGAAGGGAGGCCTTAATGCCTGAGGCTTGCCAAAATGCAACGGCGCCACATTTAAACAGAGTCTCGCTATGCAACCGATGCGTAAATCAGCTACAGCAAGGACTTGTATCGGCCGATTGTGCAGTGCGAGATCAGGGGTGCGCACCTGTTGAATTCCCTTTGCCATGGTCGGTCCGAGTCTGCGGCAAACCGGCAAAACAGCGACATGATGCGGAGAAACAGACTGGACAGCTTGACGACGTGGAAATCGCCCGCGCTTTCCAGTGATGGCATCTCCGCGCCGCAGCGTTTCGCCCGTCGCCTGATGCTGCTTTCGGCCGTCGCAATGGCGCTGAACGGCTGCCAAACGCTGATCGATCAATCCTATCAGCCGAGTGTTTCGCCTTCTTCCAATCCGCAGATCGTCGACGAGGTGCAGAAGAACGATCCGCGCGCGGCGATGGGCGCTCGTGAGCATCCGCGCATCGTGGCAAGCTACGGCGGCGAATACAAGGACGCCAAGACCGAGCGTCTCGTCGCCCGCATCGCCGGCGCGCTGACGGCGGTGTCGGAAAATCCGAGCCAGTCCTACCGCATCACCATCCTGAATTCGCCGGCGATCAACGCCTTCGCGCTGCCGGGCGGTTATCTCTACGTCACCCGCGGCCTGCTCGCCCTTGCCAACGACGCCTCGGAAGTCGCCGCCGTGCTGTCGCACGAAATGGGCCACGTCACCGCAAACCACGGCATCGAGCGGCAGAAGCGCGAAGAGGCTGAGGTCATCGCCAGCCGCGTCGTCGCCGAAGTCCTTTCCAGCGACATCGCCGGCAAGCAGGCGCTTGCCCGCGGCAAGCTGCGGCTCGCCGCCTTCTCCCGCCAGCAGGAACTGCAGGCCGATGTCATCGGTGTGCGCATGCTCGGCGAAGCCGGCTACGACCCCTATTCCGCCGCCCGTTTCCTCGATTCGATGGCCGCTTACAGTCGCTTCATGTCGGTTGATCCCGAAGCCGACCAGAGCCTCGACTTCCTGTCGAGCCATCCGAATTCGGCGCAACGCATAGAGCTTGCCCGCACCCACGCCCGCGCCTTCGGCCAGGAAGGCTCGGTCGGCGACAAGGGCCGTGATTATTATCTCGACGGCATAGACGGACTGCTCTACGGCGACAGCCCGGAAGAAGGCTATGTGCGCGGCCAGACCTTCCTGCATGGCGGCCTCGGCATCCGCTTCGACGTGCCGCCGGATTTCCACATCGACAACAAGGTCGAGGCCGTGATGGCCACCGGCCCAAACGACATCGCCGTCCGCTTCGACGGCGTCGCCGACAATCAGAACCAGAGCCTCACCAACTATATCTCCAGCGGCTGGGTGACCGGCCTCGACCCGTCGACCATCCAGCCGATCACCATCAACGGCATGGAAGCAGCCACCGCGCGCGCCAGCGCCGACCGCTGGGATTTCGATGTCACCGTGATCCGCAACAATTCGCAGATCTTCCGTTTCCTGACCGCCGTGCCGAAAGGCAGCGACGCCCTTGAGCCAACGGCCAATGTCTTGCGCGCGAGTTTCCGCCGCATGACGCCGGCAGAGGCAGCCTCACTGAAGCCGCTGCGCATCCGCGTCGTCACCGTCCGGCCGGGTGAGAACATCTCGACGCTCGCCGCCCGCATGATGGGCACAGACCGCAAGCTCGATCTCTTCAAGCTCATCAACGCCCTGCCCACGGGGGCAGCCGTTTCCACAGGCGATCGCGTCAAGATCATCGCAGAATAAAAGAGGCCCGGCTTGCGCCGGGCCAGTCTGTGCTGCTGGAGGGGGATATGTCGCGCAAAACTGTGCAGTGGTTTTGCGATAGCGACGCGCTTTAGGTCAGGCGTAGGCCGCCATATGCGGATCGGCGCTGACGAGCGCGCTGCGAAGCTTCTCCATCGCTCGGCTTTCGATCTGACGCACACGTTCCTTGGAAATTCCGAGATCGGCACCGAGTTCTTCAAGCGTGGCGCCGTCTTCCGCCAGACGCCGGGCGCTGATGATCTTCATCTCGCGTTCGTTGAGATGTTTCAGCGCCGAGGCGAGCCAGACGCGGCGGCGCTCGCCGTCGATCATGTTGGACACCTGCTCGTCCGGCAGGGGATCGTCGCTAACGAGGAAGTCCATCTTCTCCGCGCTCTCGGCATCGCCGGAGACCGAAGGCGCCTGCAGCGAAGCGTCGTTGCCGGAAAGCCTGGCATCCATCGTTTGCACATCGGAGAGGCTGACGCCGAGGGCCGCGGCGATTTCCTGGTGAATGGATTGCAGCGTCAGCTGCGTGTCACCCTTGGCGAGCTTGGCGCGAAGACGGCGCAGATTGAAGAACAGCGCCTTCTGCGCCGAACTCGTACCGCCGCGCACGATCGACCAGTTGCGCAGAATATAGTCCTGAATCGAAGCCCTGATCCACCAGCTTGCATAAGTCGAAAAGCGCACGTCGCGCTCCGGCTCGAAGCGAGCGGCCGCTTCCAGCAGGCCAACATAGCCCTCCTGCACCAGATCGCTCATCGGCAGGCCGAAATTGCGGAATTTACCGGCCATGGATATCACGAGACGCATATGGGCCATGGCGATCTGGTTGCGCGCGCCGCGGTCGTCGTGATCCTTCCAACGGGTGGCGAGATCATGCTCTTCCTGACGGGCGAGATAAGGGGCGGCCATCGCGATTTTGATCATTCGCCGATCTGCAGACATGTTCTTCATTTCGATCTCCCGAAACAGGCCTCTCGCCCTGAAATGAACAATAAAACTCATCTTCCGGAACATCGCTGTCCGGATTGAATGGTGCTCTGAATGCATAAAAGCCTCGCCCCTGGACTTTTCAGGGGGAGGCCCTATTTCTCAACATGTGCCGGTAAGACGGCTGGGCTGGACCTGTATCTTCACCTTGCCGGATGGGCAATATAGAAAAGGCATGATCCGCTCCTCATCGAACATTGACGGAATAGCAGTTCGCTCGCTGAGGCATTGCCCGACGAGCAGTCCGCAATTACGTGTGTTAAACGCGGCAGTCGGAAAAAAGTTCCAATAAAAAAACACGGCGCGAAGGCCGGGTTTTTTGATAGAAAAACAGGGTCGCTTTATGCGGCTTCGTCCTGTGAATCGTCTTCTTCGATCGCCTTGCCGCGCTTCGGACCCTTGTTGAGATTGGTCTCGACGAGGCGGACGGCTTCGGTTTCCGACATCTTGTTGACGGCGGCGATTTCGCGCGCCATGCGATCGAGCGCAGCCTCATAAAGCTGGCGCTCGGAATAGGACTGTTCGGGCTGGTTCTCGGCACGATAGAGATCGCGCACGACTTCAGCGATGGAAATCAGGTCGCCGGAATTGATCTTGGCATCATATTCCTGGGCGCGGCGGGACCACATAGTGCGCTTGACGCGCGCCTTGCCCTGCACAACCTTCAAAGCACGCTCGACGAAATCCGTTTCCGAAAGCTTGCGCATACCGATGCTCATGGCCTTGGCGACCGGAACCTTGAGACGCATCTTGTCCTTCTCGAAATCGATAACGAAAAGTTCGAGCTTCATGCCGGCAACTTCTTGCTCTTCGATAGCGGTGATGGTACCGACGCCATGAGCGGGGTAGACGATCGATTCACCGGTCTTGAAGCCGTGACGTGCTGTAGAAGGCTTTTTCTGCTGAGTCGTCATTCTATTCAAAAACTCCCTGTTACGCTTCCGGCGGCGGCCGGAGCCGGGTCAGTCAGGCCCGGGTGAGACGGTAGTATCCGTCGGGTGACTTCACTCTGGTCCCATCGGGCAAAAGCAAAGACTTCTTGCGCTCGATCTTGGGACCCGGCGCTCAAAGCGTTGATATGTCACGGAAACCGTGTACGGATTTGTTTTGCTTTCGTGATGGTTTTGGGCATGCGTCATGCCACAAATGGAACAGTAGCCGAAACCTATCATAAAAATATGAGGAAATCAATAATTTGCTTCGCTTGAGTCATGCGGGCAACACATGTCACCCATATGCCTCACGCAGCTTTTAAAACGTTTTGAGCTACGGTCGCCCGAATCCGGAGGCCGAATGTGGGCACTGTCTCAATCGCCGGAACCGGGTTTGTCGGAGAAATATTTCTCGAATTTTCCGGTCTCGCCATCCATTTCCTTGGCCTCAGGCAATGGGTCCTTCTTGACCGTGATATTCGGCCAGATCGTGGCATATTCGGTGTTGATCTTCAGCCATTTGTCGAGGCCCGGCTCGGTATCGGGCTTGATCGCCTCGGCGGGACATTCCGGTTCGCAGACGCCGCAATCGATGCATTCGTCAGGATGGATGACGAGGAAATTCTCGCCCTCGTAGAAGCAGTCGACAGGGCAGACTTCCACGCAATCGGTGTATTTGCACTTGATGCAATTGTCGGTCACGACATAGGTCATGAAGAACTCCAGGATTTCCATGCGGATGGGGCCGGGCAACCTGGAACGTCGCGCCTATCCCCGTGCCGGAGGAAAAGCGTGAGCAGGCTTGGGAGGCAAGCACGCTTCCGGCAGGTTGTCAGTGACGTATCGGCTTTAGCGCCGGATTTCAAGGATAAACGATCTGCAAAAACCGCCGCCGCAGACAGAGTTTTCTAATCCTCGTCCGACATCAGCCTGTCGATTGCACGTCTTTCCTTTTTGGTCGGACGGCCGGCGCCGGTCGCCCGGATCGCCTGCTCATAGGGCGTGAGACGTTTTGCCTCATCGGGCGGCGGGGATTGGTCGTCGTAGAGCAGGCGCGCCTCCTCGTAAGGCCCCCGCCGCTCGCCGGCAAGGCGCACGACGAGAACGACATCGCGCCGCTCCAGCTTGAGCTCGATACGGTCGCCCGGTTTGACCATCTGGCTCGGATGGTTGCAACGCTCGCCGTTGATGCGCACATGGCCCGATTGGATATGGCTCTGCGCCAACGAGCGCGACTTCGCCATGCGCGCGAAGAACAGCCACTTGTCGATGCGCTGGCGCGAACCGCTTGTCGGCTGTGTCTCCACGCTCATGATTACTTCTTCATCTGCTCCTTGAGAGCTGCGAGCTTGGCGAAAGGCGAATCCGGATCGATCGGCTTCTCCTTGCGCGGCGGCTTAGCCTCGAAGCGCAGCGGCTGTGAGCCGCCACGATTGTTATTGCGGTCGTTACGATCGTTACGCTCGCCGCGATCCTTGCGATCGCCACGATCCTGCCGGTCACCGCGCGGCTGGTCGCCCCGTGGTTGGTTATTGCGATCGCCCCTTGCCTGCTGTGGTCGGCCGCCATCGCGACCGGCGCCGTCCTTGCCACGGTTCTGGCGATTGTTGTCGCGGCCGTCGCCACCGCGATTGCCCTCGCCGCCTTCACCGCCGCCCGGCCGGCGATTGCGGTCGCCGCGCTCCTGGTTTTGACCGCGCTCCTGGCCCTGGCCGCCACGGCGTTCGCCATGCCCGCCGCGCGCCTGGCGCTGATTGTCGTTGCGACCGCCGAGACGCCACAGAAGAACCGGCTTCGGTTCTACCGGCTCGCCGGCTTCTGCTTCCTCGGGAGCCGATACCGCTTCAGCAGGAGCGGAGGTTTCTTCGGCGACTGAGGCTTCCGCAGGAGTGGATGTCTCGATCGGTTCAGCCGGAGCGGCTGTTTCGACCGCTTCCGTCACGGGCGCGTCGACGACCGCCGAAGCCGCCTCGGTTGCGGATGGCTCGGCAGCAGTCTCTTCAGCGGCGCCGTCGGCATCGTCGTGGTCGGCCCTTTCGGCTGTCTCTTCCACGGGCGTTTGCGCGCTGACGGCAGGCGTTGAGGCTGCATCCTGCGTCGCAAGATGGACCGATGCTTCTTCCGCCTTCACGGCATCGGCGCGATAGCCAAGTCCCTTGAGGATTTCTTCCATGTCCTCGAGTGTCGCACCGAGGATCGACAGCATCGCCGTCGTCGTCGTGAAGCGACGGCCGTCATAGGCGCCCTCCGGACGGTTGTTTTGACCAGGCTTCCACTGCAGCAACGGACGGATGATATCGGCAAGCCGTTCCAGAATGTCGATGCGCACGGCACGCTTGCCGAGGAAACGGAAGCCGGCCAGCTTGTAGAACATCCGCTCGAAGCTCGGATCGGTGACCACGGAGGTGCGGCCAGCGGCAAGCACGGGAATGAGATCGCCGTAGCCCGGCTTGTCCAAACCGTCATTCTTCAGCGCCCAGAGCAGCGTAATGAGCTCGGCCGGCGCCGGCTTCAGAAGTGCGGGAACGAAGATATGATAGGCGCCGAAACGCACGCCGTAGCGGCGCATGGAAGCACGGGCCTCCTGGTCCAGCGACTTCACCTCCTCGGTCACGTCGCGGCGGAAGAGCACCCCGAGATTCTCGACGAGCTGGAAGGCAAGCCCCTTGGCGAGTCCCTGCAGGTCCTCGGCGCGCGACAGGTCGTCGAGCGGCTTCAGCACCGTGCTGATATGATGATTGACGAAGCGCTCGATGCGGGCGGCGACGTGATCGCGCGCATTACCCGTCAGTTGCTCGTCAGCCAGCAGGATCACGCGCGGACGCATGATGTGATCGCTGCCCGAAAGCCGCGCCACCGGATCGCCCAGCCACCGGATCAAACCATCCGAGCCGATCGCCAGATCGCTGTTGCCGGCGGCATGCATCCGGGCCGCGCGGGCTTCGAACTCGAGCCCGAGCGCCTTCTGCGACGCAGCCTGAACCGCCTTGGCATCCGGTCCCTCCGTTCCCGCCACCGGCGTGAAGCGGAATCCGCTCAATTGCCCTACATGATGTCCTTCAACGAAGACATCGCCATTCACACTGATTTCAGCTTCCAGCATCGCATTCTCTCTCAGGCGCTTCATGAGCACAGATGTCCTGCGATCAACAAAGCGTTTCGTCAACCTTTCATGTAACGCGTCGGACAATCGATCTTCGATTTCCCGCGTCTTTTCCTGCCAGTGTGTCGGATCGGCAAGCCAACCGGGCCGATTCGAAACGTAGGTCCAGGTCCTTATCTGCGCGATTCGCGCCGAAAGCGTGTCAATTTCGCCATCTGTTCGATCGGAGCGATGAACCTGCTCCGCGAGAAACTGCTCGTTCACCGTGCCATAGCGGACGAGATCGGAAAAGAGGGTCGAGATAAGATCGGCATGTTGTGCTGGGGTGATACGCCGATAGTCGGGAAGCGCGCAAGCCTCCCAGAGTTTTTCGACGCGCGCCGGCCTGTCAGCGAGATCGATGACCTCGGGATAACGCGAAAGCTGTTCCAGCGCCTGCTGGTCGACCGCAGGCAGCGCCCGCGTCAGCCCCGGCACACGCGGTGCCGCCTCAAGGCTGGCGCGCAGCGATGCGATCGAGGAGAAGTCCATCTCCGTCGTCCGCCACTGCAAAACCTTGACGTTGTCGAATTCGTGCCCCTCGATGCGCTGCACCAGCTCCTCGTCAAAAGGCGAGACCTGTCCGGTGACGCCGAAGGTCCCGTCTCGCACGTGCCGCCCGGCACGCCCGGCGACCTGGCCGAGTTCGCCCGGATTGAGATTGCGGAACTGGTAACCGTCGAATTTCCGGTCCTGGGCAAAGGCGACGTGATCGACATCGAGGTTGAGGCCCATGCCGATCGCATCGGTCGCCACCAGATATTCGACGTCGCCCGCCTGATAGAGCGCCACCTGCGCATTGCGGGTGCGCGGGCTCAGCGCACCGAGCACGACGGCCGCGCCGCCGCGCTGCCGGCGAATGAGCTCGGCGATGGCATAGACCTCGTCGGCGGAGAAGGCGACGATGGCCGAGCGCTGCGGCAGTCGGGTAATCTTCTTCTGCCCGGCATAAAAAAGATGCGAAAGCCGCGGCCGCTCGACGATATTGATGCCGGGCAGGAGCTGCTGCAGGATCGGCCGCATTGTCGCCGCGCCGAGCAACAGCGTTTCCTCGCGGCCGCGAAGATGCAGGATGCGGTCGGTGAAGATATGGCCACGCTCGAGATCGCCGGCGAGCTGCACCTCGTCGATCGCGACGAAGGCGGCCTTGGTCTCGCGCGGCATCGCTTCGACGGTGCACACGGAAAAACGCGCATTGGGCGGCGAAATCTTTTCCTCGCCGGTGACCAGCGCCACATTCTGCGCGCCGACCTTCTCCACCACCCGCGTATAGACCTCGCGCGCCAGTAGCCTGAGCGGCAGGCCGATCATGCCCGTACCGTGCGCGACCATGCGCTCGATGGCATAATGGGTCTTGCCGGTATTGGTCGGCCCGAGCACCGCGGTCACACCGCGCCCGCTCAGAATCATCGGCTGCGAAGTCAGAGTCATGAGTCCATGCAAATGAGGCGGGTGGCCCCAGGAAAATCTTGCTTCCTGGATGGAAGCAGAGAACACATGGACAGCTGCCGCCGCAAACGCAAGGGCAGATTTCAAAATGCCTCGGGGATTACGACCTTTGCGAGTCGTGCGGAATGCCCGAATTTCCGATTCGGAACAGCGTGAGAACGAATCAGCGACGAATCGCTGACTCTCGCTGATTCAGCTTTTGTTCACGGCTAAGTATTGATTTTGAATCACTTTTTCCCACTAGATGCTGAATCGCGAGACTCTCTCCCGTTTGCATTTTCGAGGTCGCGGGTGACGATTCCCGCCCCCATGTTGAACGGGCGAAAATCCGCCCGAAATTAACCTCTCGACCAAAGCCGGAACGAATCGGAGACGAATCGCTGACTCCACCATTTTCACCTTTCGTTCACGGCCACATCTGGTAGCGGCCTCAGGTCCGGATGCTAGATGCGGATCGATGGCAGATCCCTTTGCCCCGCCGCGTCGCATCGGCACTAATCTTTCGAGAGCTGGATTCAGACGGCGTTAAGTCAAGGCGGCCCATGTTGGGGCTCCGATCAAACACGGAACGAATCGCTGACGAATCGGCGACATCTCGATTTTCCCGCTTTGTTCACCGCAACATATTGTATTTGCATGTCTTTTTAACCATAGCGGCAATTTTCCGAAATGACGGAAATTAAACCCTGAATCAGGGCTCCTCACAATTCGGAGCTCAACCGGGAACAAAAATCGCCAATGCGTGTTTCTCGTCCATCCAAATTGCCGGTGAAATGAAGGAAACACACCATGCTTGGCACAATACTACTTGTTATCCTCATTCTGCTCTTGATCGGAGCCTTGCCGAATTGGGGTTATAGCCGTGGCTGGGGCTATGGACCTTCTGGCGGTTTGGGGCTAGTTCTCGTGATTATCATTATCCTTGTACTAATGGGCCGCGTCTAAAGGCCAACTAACCTGGGGAGTTACGACATGATGAAGAAGATTGTTCTTATTGGTGCGCTCGTCGGCGCACTCGCATCTTGCACAGCGACCGAACAAGGCACGGCGATCGGCGCCGGCACTGGTGCGGTCATCGGCGGTGTCGTCACCAACAGCTGGGGCGGCGCAGCCGTCGGCGCCGTTGCCGGTGGCCTGACCGGCGCCCTGATCGGCCACTCGGTCGAACGCCGCGGCTACTGCGTCTATCGCGACCGCTACGGCCGCCGCTACGAGGCCCGCTGCTGATCGGCAAAAGCATCTCGGACTCCCAACGGGCGCTTCGGCGCCCGTTTTCTTTGCTGGTCCATTCGTCAACGTGACGTTGACAATCGGTTGCGAAAGTCAAATCTACCACCGCCCAACGGGCAGGCACATATTTCTTTCACGAGTGCAGCGGCAGGCACAGCCGCCGAGCGCAGTTGAAAGGAACGCCTCCAATGACCCAGATTTTCTTGAATTCTCTCGTCGTCGTTCTCATCGCGTCGGCTTTCCTGACGACCACGATATCAGCCCTCAGCCGCGAAGACCGCTCGCTGCGCAAAGTGCCGGCCAGAGTTCGGACACAGCGACATCCGAACACCGACCGCCGCTCTTGATCTTCCCGAAAACGCACCACCACTTCGGTCACAAGATCGCCGCCGGCATCACCGACAGACATCGATAAACAGCAATGGCGCGTCCTGCCGGACGCGCCATTGTTTTGAATCTAATCCGTACTGTTCAGTCGAAGAAGCAATGCCTAGACGAAGAACTGTCCGCCATTGGCCGTCAGCGTCGAACCGGTGATGAAGCCGGCATCGTCGGAGACGAGGAAGGTGACGCAGCGCGCGATCTCTTCCGGTTCGCCGAGACGGCCGACGGGGATCTGCGGAATGATGCGTTCGTTCAGCACCTTCTCCGGCACGGCAAGCACCATTTCCGTTCCGATGTAACCGGGGCAAATGGCGTTGACGGTGATGTTCTTGTTCGCGCCTTCCTGAGCCAGCGCCTTGGTGAAGCCGAGATCGCCCGCCTTGGCCGCCGAATAGTTCACCTGGCCCATCTGGCCCTTCTGCCCGTTGATTGACGAGATATTGACGATACGGCCGAAGCTGCGGTCACGCATGCCGGTCCAGACCTGATGCGTCATGTTGAACAGGCCGGTGAGGTTGGTATTGATTACCTCATGCCATTGCTGCTGCGTCATCTTGTGGAACATCGCGTCGCGGGTGATGCCGGCATTATTGACGAGGATTTCGACCGGACCGATCTCGCTTTCGACCCTGGCAATTCCCTCGCCGCAGGCGAGGTAATCCGAAACATCCCATTTGAACACCGGAACGCCGGTAACGTCGTGGAAGGCTTTGGCCTTCTCGTCGTTGCCGGCATAGCTGGCGGCGACCCTGTATCCGGCATTTTTCAGTGCCATGGATATTGCCGCGCCGATGCCGCGTGTGCCCCCGGTGACCAAAGCCACTCTGCTCATGTTCCGCTCCCCTTTTGTTTTTCGCCCGCCGCTTGGCGGGATCTTCAATCAAACATGGATCGTATGCTATTTAAAGCGCTTCAAAGCACATGGCCACACCCATGCCACCGCCGATGCAAAGCGTGGCGAGACCTTTCTTCGCGCCGCGGCGCTTCATTTCGAACAGCAGCGTGTTGAGAACGCGCGCGCCGGAGGCGCCGATCGGATGGCCGATCGCAATCGCCCCGCCGTTGACGTTGACGATCGACGGATCCCACCCGAGATCCTTGGTGACGGCGCAGGCTTGCGCCGCGAAGGCCTCGTTGGCTTCGACGAGATCGAGATCGTTCACCGACCAGCCGGCCTTCTCGAGCGCCTTGCGCGACGCCGGGATTGGTCCAGTGCCCATGATCTGCGGATCGACACCCGCCGTTGCCCAGGAAACGATGCGGGCGAGCGGCTGGATGCCGCGCCGGACCGCCTCCGCTTCGCTCATCAGCACCGCCGCAGCGGCGCCGTCGTTGAGGCCGGACGCGTTCGCGGCCGTGACCGTGCCGTCCTTGTCGAAGGCCGGGCGCAATTTCCCCATCGCCTCCAGCGTAGCGCCGTGACGGATATATTCGTCGGCATCGACCGTAACGTCGCCCTTACGTGTCTTGATGACGTAGGGGATGATCTCGTCAACGAAGCGACCGGCCTTCTGCGCTGCCTCCGCCTTGTTCTGCGAGCTGACGGCGAATTGATCCTGGTCATCGCGCGAAAGCTGCCACTGGCGCGCAACATTCTCGGCGGTGATGCCCATGTGGTAACCGTGGAAAGCGTCGGTCAAGCCGTCCTTGATCATCGTGTCGATCATCTTCATGTCGCCCATCTTGACGCCGCCGCGTAAGTGCGCGGCATGCGGCGCCATCGTCATGGATTCCTGGCCGCCGGCAACGATGATCTTGGCGTCGCCGGTGGCGATCTGCTGCATGCCAAGCGCGACCGCGCGCAGGCCCGAGCCGCAGAGCTGATTGACGCCCCAGGCCGTCGCTTCCTGCGGAATACCGGCCTTCATCGCCGCCTGGCGGGCCGGGTTCTGGCCCTCACCGGCGGAAAGCACCTGGCCGAGGATCACCTCATCCACCTCGCCGGGATCGACGCCTGCGCGCTCGAGAGCGCCCTTGACGACGGCCGCCCCGAGCTCATGCGCGAGGACTGTCGCGAAAGCGCCGTTGAAGGCGCCGACTGCTGTTCGCCCGGCGCTGGCGATGACGATGGATGGATTGCTCATGGGGACGCTCCTCGTTTTCGTCTCACTTACATAAGTGGAAACTGGCAAAGCTTGGAGCACAAGTCAAACGCGAAGACCGGCAGCCTTCCGCGAAAGCCCGATTCATCTGCTCTGTGAAAGGTTTGCCGCATCGCACAAAGAGATTGTCACCGGCCTTCTTTTGCGTTTACAGTCTCAAGTGGAGGAATATCCATAAATCAGACGGGGGTTCAGGAGACTGATATGGCGAAGCATGAGGGTCAGATCGTTATCAAGAAATACGCCAATCGCCGCCTATACAACACGGGCACCAGCACCTACGTGACGCTGGAAGACCTGGCGGAGATGGTGAAGAAGGGCGAAGAATTTACCGTACAAGATGCAAAAAGCGGAGATGACATCACCCATTCGGTGCTGACCCAGATCATCTTCGAACAGGAATCGAAGACCGGCAACACGTTGCTCCCGATCTCCTTCCTGCGCCAGCTCATCACCTATTACGGCGACCAGATGCAGATGGTCGTGCCGAGCTTTCTCGAACATTCGATGCGCTCCTTCACCGAACAGCAGGCCCAGATGCGCGAGCAGGTGACCCGCGCCTTCGGCGAAACGCCGCTCGGCAAGAACCTGCAGTTGCCGATGCAGATGGTCGAGGACCATGTTCGCCGCAATACCGAGCTGTTTCAGCAGGCGATGCAGATGTTCTCGCCCTTCATGACGCCGCCCGCCAAGGAAAGCCGCAAGGCCGAGGCCAAGGATATCGACGAGTTGAAGGAACAGCTCCGCGCCCTTCAGAACAAGCTCGACAACCTATAATCCGATCGAGACATCCCGCCCGGCGCTCCGGATCGACACGGCAAAACCGCCGATGACATCGATCAGAGCGATCGTCATCAAAATGAAGAACACCTGCGTCGCAGCATCCCGGACGAGCAGAAACTCGACCAGGAACGCGATGAACACCAGCATCGACAGCATGTGGTTGACGAGATTGCCGGGACCGGTTCTGGTCGCTTTGAGGATTTCGAAGAACAGCACGACAAGTGCGATGACGATGAAAAGATCGCCGAGCGCCATGCTCCAGATGGCGCCCGAGATCATCGACAGTACGATGATATCATGTTGCAGTGCCGGAATGCCGCCATCGCCCATCAGGCCCAGCATCGCAAGATTGTAAAGAATAAACGGGATAATCATTAGGGGCATGGCGGCTATCATCTGCAATCTCCCAGCGCATCATGGAAGAATACTGCCGCAAACCGTTGCCTGACTGCAAGTCATTGCAAATATTATATCGTCGAAATGCAAAAGGCCGGCGTGACGCCGGCCTTAAAACTTTGATCGGACAAGCCGGATCGGGAAATTATGCGCTTTCCTTCGGCGTCAGAACCTGGCGGCCGCGATACATACCGGTCTTCAGGTCGATATGATGCGGGCGACGCAGTTCGCCGGAGTTCTTGTCTTCGACGTAGGTCGGAGCCTTCAGGGCGTCTGCCGAACGGCGCATACCGCGCTTGGACGGGCTTGTTTTTCTCTTCGGTACAGCCATTTCTCTTACTCCACTTGCGGGCAAAACATTCCCACGGCCACACTGGCGGCCGAAACGGACATGTCGCGATTTCGGAATTTGGCGCGCTTATACATGCAAGGGGTGGCCTTGACCAGTCCCCATGCGTATTTTTTGCGAAGCCGATGATTCCAGGCTCAGACTTCGTCCTCCGGTACGATCCAAGGCTCGGCGCGGGCCGCCTCTTCCCATTTCCGCCAGGCCGGATGCGCCTTCATGGTCTCCATATAGGCCAGGATGTCGTTTCGGCTGACGAGATCATAGATGTCGAACCGGTTGACGACAGGCGCAAACATCGCATCCGCCCCGCTGAACGCGCCAAAGAGAAACGGTCCGCCGGATTGCTGCAGGAGGTCGCGCCAGATCGTCTCGATGCGGCTGATATCGGCGTCGACACCATCCGGCAACGCGATCTTGCCCTTCGGCCGGCGGATATTCATCGGGCAGGCGCTGCGCAGCGCCCGAAAGCTCGAGAGCATTTCCATCGAAACCGAGCGGGCGAGCGCCCGCTCGGCCCGATCCCTCGGCAGAAGGCCGGCGTCCGGATAAAGTTCGGCGACATATTCGATGATCGCCAGCGATTCCCAGATCTTCAATGCGCCGTGCTTGAGAAGCGGCACCCGCCCGGTCGGCGATACCGCCTTGATATTGGGATTGCCACCCGCATCGTCGAAGGGGATCAAGACTTCCTCGAAATCGATTCCGGCAGCCGTCAGCGCCATCCACGGCCGGAACGACCAGGAGGAATAGTTCTTGTTGGCGATGTAAAGCGTCGGTTTGTCCATGAGGCTCTCCCGTTCAGGCTTCGAAATCGAAGATCAGCAAT
Organism: Rhizobium ruizarguesonis; assembly: GCF_017357285.1. NCBI lineage: Bacteria > Pseudomonadati > Pseudomonadota > Alphaproteobacteria > Hyphomicrobiales > Rhizobiaceae > Rhizobium > Rhizobium ruizarguesonis. The sequence goes on from NZ_CP071678.1 coordinate 4,897,540, forward strand.
TCGTGGAAATGGTTCATATCCTCGAACATGCAGAATGCCGGCGGTGTCAGCTCGAAAACAGCGGCCTTGCGGCGGATATCGTCGGCCACGTCATCGAGCATCGCCTGCCAGCGCGGCAAGGCTTCGTCCTCCAGCCGTTCGATCGCATAGGCGAAGGTTATGTGGAACTTATAGTCCTCATGGTTCGGCTGGCGATAGCCGAGAAGATCGGCCAGTGCGCTGCGCCAGGCGCGCATGACCTTGCGGTCGTTCGCCGTGGCCCCGTCGACGAGCAGGCCTGACGGACGCGCTTCGGCGATGGCGACCTTGAAGGGGTCGAACATCGAGAAACCTTCCAGCCTGGCCGCCATCAGCGCGGTCATGTCGTCGATCGGCGTATCGAGCGGGAGATCGCCCGGCCAGCAATCCTGGCGGCGCCTGGTCTCGATGACACCTTCGAAAAGCGTCATGTGAATGCTTGAAATCGGCGTGAAGAGGAACTGCGGAGCCTCGGGCATCGCCAGATATTTCTCACGCGCCTCGATCAGTACTGACTGCGTCTGCGAGCCCTTTTCGAGATGGCAAACGATGGTGTTGCCGGCTTCCGGCAGAAAGCCGCCGACCTTGCCATAGCGGCTGCCGAGATGGGCGGGCGGGGTTGGATTGTGCCTCTTCGAACAAAAGAGAAGCTCGGGCGAAAATGTCGTGATGGTCATGGGCGACTCGGGGGCTCTGGTTGGACTGCATTCGCCCATATGGCAGAACCAAGAATGTCAGATGACACTTGCCGCTCTAACTATATAATTTAGAACAGGATTCAGATTTTAGGCGGACCCGGCCTAAAATCATCCTGTTCTAGCGACAAGTTCTGATCTCAGTCATAGATGCACTTGATGTAATCGCCCGAACCTTGTGCGCGTCTCTCGATCACGCCGGCGAGCCGGCGAAGGCCTCGTCCGGGCTTGCCGGCATTGCGGTCGATCGGGTTTGGCAGCGAGACGGCAAGCAGCGATGCCTGGCGCCGCGTCAGCTTCGAGGCCGGCACCTTGAAATGATGCTGGGCCGCCGCCTCGATACCGTAGATGCCGGGACCCCATTCGGCGATGTTGAGATAGATTTCCATCAGCCGCCGTTTCGACAGGACGAAATCCGTGGTCACCGCGAGCGGAAGTTCCAGCGCCTTGCGCACGAACGAGCGGCTGTTCCAGAGGAAGAGGTTCTTCGCCGTCTGCATCGGGATCGTGCTGCCGCCGCGCGTCGCCTGGCCTTTCAGCGTATCCTCGACCAGCATGCGCATTTCCGCCCAGTCGACGCCGCCGTGAAAGCAATACTGTCCGTCCTCTGACATCATCACCGACTGCACCACAACCGGGGCGATTTTATCCAGCGACACCCACTGCCGGTCGTAACCACGCAGCAGCACGAGATCGCGCAGCATCAGCGTCGAGACGGGGTGAATGAAGGGCAGCAGATAGAAAAGGATCAGCGCATAGGGAAGGATCAGCACGATCAGCACGGCAAGAACAATGCGTTTCAACACACGCCGGTCTTCGAACCATCGCCGACGAGCCGGCATGTCGACGCTGTCCTCTCTCTCTGGCGCTATATCCAATGTCCCCAGTCCGATTTCGCTCCTGTCGTTCTCATAACGCCTGTGCAGAGCTTATGCCAGAGTGCGTGGCGAATCTTGCTGCCGCCATCGACAATTCCGTTGCAAGCCCGGGGGCGCTCATGCCAAACAGCGCCCATGGACGCGAACCGGGACACTTTCGAGACGAGGCTGAAGAACAACGCCCGCGAGATCGAGGCGCTGCTCGACGCATTGCTTTCAGCAAATGCTCTTTCCGATGAAATCGCCAGGCCCGAGACGCTGCGCGATGCCATGCACTATGCCGTGTTGAACGGCGGCAAGCGGCTGCGCCCGTTTCTCGTCGTCGAAAGTGCAGCCCTTCTCGGCGGCGACGCTGAGGCGGCACTTCGCGTCGGCGCCGCACTCGAATGTGTCCACTGCTATTCTCTCGTACATGACGACTTGCCGGCCATGGACGATGACGACCTGCGCCGCGGTAAACCGACGGTGCACATAAAATTCGACGAAGCGACGGCAATCCTCGCGGGTGACAGCCTGCTGACCTATGCCTTCGACATCATCGCCGCGCCGGAAACGACCCTTCCCGATTCGAGCAAGGCATCGCTTGTGCTGGCCCTTGCCCGCGCAGCCGGTCTCGGCGGCATGGCCGGCGGCCAGGCGCTCGATCTCGCGGCGGAAAGGCAGGTCCCTGACGAGGCCGGCATCATCCGGCTGCAGGCGATGAAAACGGGCGCGCTGATCCGCTTCGCCTGCGAAGCCGGCGCCGTCATCTCGGCAAGCCTGCCGGAAGATCGCCGCCGCCTGCGCGCCTTCGGCGAAAAGATCGGCCTTGCCTTTCAGCTTGCCGACGACATCCTCGACCTGACCTCGGACGCGGCGACCATGGGCAAGGCAACCGGCAAGGATGCGGCCCGCGGCAAGGGAACGCTTGTGGCCCTGCGCGGCATGGAATGGGCCGAGGCCCAGCTCCGTGAGCATGTCCGCGATGCCGAGGCGCTGCTGGCCCCCTATGGCGCCCGCGCCTCGACCCTTACCGCCGCGGCGCATTTCATCGCCGACCGGAAGAACTAGAGCCTTTCCTGGTCAGGCGGCCAATATCTCCTCAAGGGCGGAAACCAGACGGGCACACTCCTCGTCCGTGCCGATGCTGATACGCAGGAAGTCCGAAATACGCGGCTTGGCAAAATGCCGGACGAGAATGCCGCGCTCCCGTAGGGCGGCTTGAAGCGCTGCTCCCGAACGGCTTTCGTGCCTCGCGAAAACGAAATTCGCCTGCGACGGCAAGACCTCGAAACCCAAAGCTTCAAGTTCAGAACCGAGGCTTTCCCGGCTGGCGATGATTTTCCTCCGGCATGTCTCGAACCACGCCTCGTCCTTGATCGCCGCCGTCGCGGCAAGCTGCGCCAGACGATCGAGCGGATAGGAATTGAAACTGTCCTTGACCCGCTCCAGCGCCTCGATCAGCGGCCGCTGTCCCAGCGCGAAGCCGATGCGCAGACCTGCAAGCGAACGGGATTTCGACAGGGTCTGGATTACCAGCAGATTGGGATGCGTGGATATCAGCGGGATGGCGCTTTCACCGCCGAAATCGACATAAGCCTCGTCTATGACGACGACCGCATCCGGATGGGCGGCAAGAAGTGCTTCGATACCAGCAAGCGGCAGGCCGATACCGGTCGGTGCATTCGGATTGGGGATGATGATCGCGCCGCATGGTCTGTCGTAATCTTCCAGCCGGATCCGGAACCCATCATCAACAGGCACCTCGATCGCTTCGACGCCGTATAGCAGGCTATAGGTCGAATAGAAGGCGTAGGTCACATCGGGGTAGAGAAGCGGCCGTTCATGTTTCAGCAGCGCCTGAAACACATGCGCAAGAACCTCGTCGGAGCCATTGCCGACGAATACCTCTTCCGCCGTCAGGCCGAAATGGGCCGCGATCGTCCCGCGCAATTCCATGGCGGAGGGATCGGGATAGAGCCGCAGACGATCGTCCGCCGCGTCCCTGATCGCCTCGAGCGCCTTCGGAGACGGCCCGTAAGGGCTCTCGTTGGTATTGAGCTTGACCATGTTCGCGATGCGGGGCTGCTCGCCCGCGACATAGGGCCGAAGCTTGCTGACGATTGGCGACCAGTACCGGCTCATGCGAACTTGCGGGCGCTCATTCCGCCGCCGTCCGCTGGCCGAAACGCTTCTCGATATAGTCGACGACAAGCGCTTCGAAGTCGGCGGCGATATTGGGACCACGCAGCGTCAACGCCTTCCGGCCGTCGATGAAGACGGGGGCCGCTGGCGTCTCGCCGGTACCCGGAAGCGAAATGCCGATATCGGCATGTTTGCTTTCGCCCGGCCCATTGACGATGCAGCCCATGACGGCGACGTTCAGTGCCTCGACGCCGGGATATTTCTCGCGCCAGACCGGCATGTTCTTGCGGATATCGTTCTGGATGTTCTGAGCGAGCTCCTGGAACACCGTCGACGTCGTGCGTCCGCAGCCCGGACAGGCCGCAACGACGGGTATGAACTGGCGGAAGCCCATGACCTGCAGGATTTCCTGCGCCACCTGGACTTCGCGCGTGCGGTCGCCGTTCGGCTCCGGCGTCAGCGACACGCGAATCGTATCGCCGATGCCGTGCTGCAGCACGAAGCCCATCGCCGCCGACGAGGCGACGATACCCTTGGTGCCCATGCCGGCTTCAGTCAGGCCGAGATGCAGCGCATGATTGGAGCGTTCGGCAAGCATGGAATTGACGGCGATCAGGTCCTGCACCTGGCTGACCTTGGCCGACAGGATGATGCGGTTGCGCGGCAGGCCGATCTCTTCGGCAAGGGCTGCCGAAAGCAGCGCCGACTGCACGATCGCCTCGCGCGTCACCTGCCGGGCCGAAAGCGGCGACCCGGCTTCGGCATTCTGGTCCATCAGCGCCGTCAGCAGATCCTGATCAAGCGAGCCCCAGTTGACGCCGATGCGCACCGGCTTGTCATAACGGATCGCCATCTCGATGATCTCGGCGAACTGCTTGTCCTTCTTGTCCTTGAAGCCGACATTGCCGGGGTTGATGCGGTATTTCGCCAGCGCCGCGGCACAATCAGGATGATCGGCGAGCAGCTTGTGGCCAATATAGTGGAAGTCGCCAATCAAAGGCACGTCCATGCCGAGGCGCAGCAGCCGCTCGCGGATCTTCGGCACGGCGGTCGCACTCTCGTCGCGATCGACGGTGATGCGCACCAACTCCGAGCCCGCCCGGTGGAGAGCGGCGACCTGCGCGACGGTGGAATCGACGTCGGCCGTATCGGTGTTCGTCATGGATTGCACGACGACCGGCGCCCCGCCGCCGACGATGACGCCGCCGACATCGACGGCAACGGAAGCGCGGCGTGGTTTCGGATCAAAATCGGCGGCTGACAACATGAAGAGTTCTTGCACCCCTAAAACATGTCGCGCAAAAGTGTGCAGCGGTTTTGCGATAACGACATGCGAAAAATAAAGACCTAAGGCGCGAGGAGCAAATCTGAAAGATTGCGACGCGCTTTAGAAACAGTGCCTTTCAGGTGGATCATGACCGCTTTCTTGTCAACCGCCCCTGATATCACTTTTGTTGGGAGGCGGCTCAGTGACCGCCTCCGGTCGTGCCGTCGGCATAATGGGCCAGCTTGGAGAGCAGGAGAACGACGATGAGCAGCACCGGCAGCGCCATGAAAACGACGGCAAAGCCGATATGCTCGGCGACAAAGCCGATCAACGATGGCGCAACCAGCATGCCGGAATAGCCCATGGTCGTGACCACCGAGATGGCGATGCCGGGCTTGAGGCCGGGTATGTTGCCCGCCGCCGAGAAGGCGATCGGCACCATGTTGGAAATGCCGATACCGCAAAAGGCAAAGCCCAGGATGGCAATCTCGGCATTGGGTGCCAGGCCTGCAAGCAGCATGCCGACGATGGCAAACAGCGTGCAGATGCGCAGCGTCTTGACGCCGCCCAGACGGTCGCGCACCAGGTCGCCGCCAAAGCGCATGATTGCCATGGTCGCCGAAAAGGCTGCGAAGCCAAGACCGGATAGTGCCACGGATGCATCCATTTCCTGCCGGAGATAGAGTGCGCCCCAGTCGAGAACCGCACCTTCAGGCACCATGCTGAACAGCGCCATCAACCCGAGCAGCCACGGCAGCGGCACCATCGGCAGCTTCGTCTTTTCCTTCTTGGTGTCAGGATGCGGCGGATCCGCAAGGATCATCGGCCACGCGACGGCAAGGAAGATTGCCGCCAGCACCGTCGCCAGTTGCGCATGGCCGAGCACGCCGAGCTTGGAAATCACGATGCCGCCGAGACCGGAGCCGATCAGTCCGCCAAGGCTCCAGAAAGCGTGACAGGACGACATGATGGCGCGGCGCATGGATTTCTCGACCGACACCGCATTGGCATTCATCGCCACATCCATTGCGCCGATGAAGCCGCCGAACAGGAAGAGCGAGATTGCCCCGGTCGGCACATTTGGCGCGAGCGTCAATGCCAGCAGCAACGGCAGCAAGCAGACAGCCAGTACCTGAACGACGACACGCGAGCCGTGTTTGGCGATCTGCGCACCGGCGATCGGCATCATGACCAGCGAGCCGACGCCGAAGACGAGGATCATCAGCCCAAGCTCGAACTTGGTCAGCGCCAGACGCTCGGCAAAATCCGGGATCTTCGGCGCCCAGCAGCCGACGACAAAACCGTTCATGAGAAAGAGCAGGGAAACCGCCGCCCTGCTTCTGGTAATGAAGCCGCTCCGGGCTCCCGGCGTACTCACATGACTATCCATTTCCGGTCTTTCCTCATTGCCGGGCTTGCTTGGCCCGGTCTCCCTAAACTCTATGACGTCGCCTCAGTTCGTTTTCTCGGCGAGAACAGTCCTGCATCCGCGCTCGCGGTAACCGGCGAGAATGGCCGGATCGGCATCGTGCTCGACGACCAGGCATTCGCAATGCGCGACCGGCAGGATGCTATGGGGGGCCGCAGTGCCGAATTTCTCCGAGGTTGCAGCCACCAGCACCCTTTTGCTCCTGGATGTCGCAAACCGCTTGAACTCCGCATCCTCGAAGCCGAACACCGTGATGCCGGCCTCGAGATCGACGCCGCAGGCGCCGAGAATGCAGAGATCGGGCGAGATCTGCTCCATATCCCGCAAGGCCTTGGCGCCGAGCGAACCGCCCGTCTGCCGGTCCACCATTCCGCCGATCAGGATGACGGCGACGGCAGGCTTGTCGATCAGCGCCGCGGCAATCGCCGGCGCATTCGTCGCAGCCGTCAGTGCTAGTTCGGCCGGCAACGCATTGGCAATCGCCAGATTGGTGCTGCCGGCATCGAAGAACACGGTCGAGCCGGCGGCAATCTGCTTTGCCGCAGCGCGCCCCAGCGCCTGTTTCCGGTCAGCGGCAAAGCCGATACGCTGCGTCAGGCTTCCATGCGCCGGCGAGACCGGCAATGCGCCGCCATAGACCCGCTCGCAGAGCCCTGCCGCCGCCATCTCGCGCAGATCCCGCCGCACCGTATCCTCGGAGACACCGAATTCGAGCGCAAGCTCCGTCGCCAGCACGCGGCCATTCAGCCGCAGCCTCTCGGAAATCACGCCTTGGCGCTCTCGCAACAAAAAATCCTGCATGTTCCTACCGGATCGAGATCTCATAAACCGAAAACGTGCATAAACGCTTATGATCATGCAGGCAATATGCACGGTTACACGTTTTCTGACGTTCGGAAACAAAGCTGCACTACCAGAGCGAATATGCCCTATTGACCGGTCTTGAAGGCGGGAATATCGATTGCTCAATCCCGATTCCCGCCGGCATATCCGCCACCTGGTGCTTTCTCCCCGTGAAAAACTCCGTCAGCCTGGGCATCCTGCTCACGACCGTCGCCTATATGGCGTTCACCTTCCACGACGCGATCATCAAGATCCTGGTTTCAAGCATTCCCGTCTGGCAGATCCTGTTTTTCCGCAGTCTCACCATCCTCGTCGGTTCTCTCGCCTATGGTCGCGGCAAGCTCGTCCGCCAGACGATGACATCGCCGATCATCAAGCCGATGGTCGCCCGCAGTATCCTTCTGCTCTGCGCCTGGCTTTCCTATTATTCCGCCGCAAGCCGCCTGCAGCTTGCCGAAGTGACCACGCTTTATTACGCCGCACCTGTCGTCGGCACCTTGCTGGCTTGGGTCATCCTGAAGGAGAAAGTCACGCCGGCGCGCTGGCTGGCCGTCGGCGTCGGCTTCGTCGGCGTTCTCATTGCCTGCAATCCGATCGGCCTCACCATCTCCTGGCCGGTCTATCTAGCGCTGCAGGCAGCCGTGCTCTGGGCCTCCGCCATGGTGCTGCTGCGCAAGACCTCGCTGCACGAGAAGACCATTATCCAGCTCACCGTTTCCAACGTCTTTTTTCTTGCCATGACCGGCATTGCCGTGATCTGGACATGGCAGACCCCCGATATGACGCAGCTCGCGCTCCTCATTGCCACCGGCGTCGTTGCCGGCTGCGCGCAGTTCGCTCTTTTCGAAGGCATGCGCCAGGCGCCCGTCTCCGTGCTTGCGCCATTCGAATATAGCTCTCTCGTCTGGGCCTTCCTCCTGGGTTATCTGATCTGGGCCGACGTCCCGACACAGAATGTGGTTGTCGGCGCAGCGATGATCCTCGGCGCCGGATTGATCATCATCGTCAGCGAGAGGCTGCGCCGCCGCATCACCGCTTGATGCCTGATTCTGCCGGATTCATGGTTCGAGCGGCCGTTTGAGAAAAATATTTGCAGTTGCTGCTTTTATTCGCAGTTTTCTACGCTTCCGGCGCCATAATTTTCTGCCAACTATCCTCACCCGAAGCACCTCCCAAGGATGGATGAAACAATGAACTGGTTGAAAACCGTCGCCGCCGCCGCCCTCATTCAGGCTGCGGCCCTCCTGCCTGCCCATGCCGGTGAAAACCTCGCCGCCATCAAATCGGCCGGCGTCTTCAAGATCGGCACCGAAGGCACCTATGCGCCCTTCACCTATCATGACGAAAGCGGCAAGCTCGTCGGCTTCGATGTCGAGATCGGCGAAGCGATCGCCGCCAAGCTCGGCGTCAAGGCCGAGTTCGTCGAAGGCAAGTGGGACGGCCTGATCGCCGGCCTCGACGCAAAGCGCTACGACACCGTCATCAACCAGGTCGGCATCACCGAAACCCGCAAGCAGAAATATGATTTCTCCGAGCCCTATATCGCTTCCAAGGCCGTACTAATCGCCCGCGACGGCGACGGCAGCATCAAGTCCTTCGCCGATCTGAAGGGCAAGAAGGCCGCACAGTCGCTGACCAGCAACTTCGGCAAGCTCGCAACCGAAGCCGGTGCCGAGCTCGTCGGCACCGACGGTTTTGATCAGTCGATCCAGCTCGTACTGACCAAACGCGCCGACGCCACGATCAACGACAGCCTCTCCTTCCTCGATTTCAAGAAGCACAAGCCGGACGCGCCGGTGAAGATCGTCGCCGAGCAGGAAAATGCCGACTACTCCGGCGTCATCATCCGCAAGAACGAGCCGGAGCTTCTCGCCGAAATCAACAAGGCGCTTGCCGACATCAAGGCCGACGGCACCTACAAGAAGATCGCCGACAAGTATTTCGGCCAGGACGTTTCCAAGTAATTTAAATTCCTCCCCATCCCCTCCCCACAAAGGGAGGGGTTTCGATGCTGCTGCTCTCATCTCAAAACAGCCTCTCAGCCAACAGCGGGGTCGCTATTTGGTGCGTCCGGGCCTCCGATAAACCCTCCCTCTTGTGAGGAGGGGTTGGGGAGGGGTATTCCATTTCAACGTAGCAACCGACGAGAGGGAACTCCCTTGGCGCACTGGCTCCAACTGATGGCGGAATCGCTGCCCTCGCTCCTGTGGGCGGGGCTGATCTTCACCATTCCGCTGACCCTGCTATCCTTCGTCTTCGGCCTGGCCCTCGGGCTCGCCACCGCGATCGCCCGGCTCTTCGGGCCGACGCCACTTTCCGCCATCGCGCGCTTCTATGTCTGGGTCATCCGCGGCACGCCGTTGCTCGTTCAGCTCTTTGTCATCTTCTACGGCCTGCCGAGCCTCGGCATCCTGCTCGATGCCTTCCCTGCCGCCCTCATCGGCTTCACGCTGAATATCGGCGCCTACAGCTCCGAGATCATCCGCGCCGTCATTTCCTCGGTGCCGAAGGGCCAATGGGAGGCCGCCTATTCGATCGGCATGAGCTGGCGCCAGGCGATGAGCCGCACCATCCTGCCGCAGGCCGCTCGTGTCGCCGTGCCGCCTTTGTCGAACACCTTCATCTCTCTGGTCAAAGACACCTCGCTTGCCGCGGCCATCACCGTGCCGGAGCTTTTCCAGGCGGCGCAACGCATCGTCGCCACCACCTATGAGCCGTTGATCCTCTATATCGAGGCGGCGCTGATCTATCTCGTCCTGAGCTCCGTCCTCTCGCAGCTGCAGGTGCGGCTGGAACGCCGCTTCGCGCGTTATGGCGGCATGCTGGAGGCAAATGCATGATCGAGCTTTCCAATATCGAAAAACGCTTCGGCGACGCCATCATCCTCAAGGATATCAGTATCCGCATCCCCGAAGGCAGCGTCACCGCGCTGGTCGGGCCTTCCGGCGGCGGCAAGAGCACGCTGCTGCGCTGCATCAACCTGCTCGAAATTCCGACCGCCGGCTCTATCCGCCTCGGGGAGGAGAAGCTGGCCTTTGCGCCGGGCAAACGAACGAGCTGGCAGGCGATCCAGAAGATCCGCCGCCAGACCGGCATGGTCTTCCAGAACTTCCAGCTATTCCCGCATCAGACCGCGATCGAGAATGTCATGGAAGGCCTGGTGACGGTGTTGAGATGGCCGAAGGAAAAAGCGCGCGAGCGTGCGATGGAATTGCTGACCAAGGTCGGCATGACGCACAAGGCCGATGCCTGGCCTTCGACGCTGTCGGGCGGCCAGCAGCAGCGCGTCGCGATCGCCCGCGCACTGGCGCCGTCGCCGCGCGTGCTTCTCTGTGACGAGCCGACATCCGCCCTCGATCCCGAGCTTTCGGCCGAAGTGGTCGATGTGCTGGGCCAACTTGCCAGCGAAGGCACGACGATGGTGATGGCGACCCACGATCTCCGGCTCGCCTCGAAGATCGCCAATGACGTGGTTTTCCTGGAAGCCGGCAGCGTGGTGGAAACGGGCAGCGCCAAGGCGATCTTCAGTGCGCCGGAGCGCGAGCGCACCAAACGCTTCATCTCGACGATCAACGCCGCCCATACTTACGATATCTGAGCTAGAGCATGATGCCGAAAAGTGTGAGCGGTTTTCGGACGACATCATGCTCTATTTCTTTGATTTAGATCCGGATTCAGATTTTAGGCCGACCTGGTTCTAAAATCATCCGGATCTAATGCCGGGATGCGAACATCCCGGCATTGCTGGAACTCCAATCAGGAGGCCGTGACGACCGAGCGCGCCGCCTTCAGCGCATTGCCCCACCAGGTGAGCTGGTCGAGCTGGTTCTTCGCTGCTTCGTTGAGATGCGCGTAATCGCTGAGACTCTTGCCTTCCTTGAGGACGCCAAGATATTCGCCAAGCGCGATATGCACGCCCGTTTTCACCGAAGCCGCCCCCATTTCCACGAAGATCAGGCGAAGATGCTCGACCGCACGTGCGCCGCCGACGCCGCCGTAACCGACGAAACCGACCGGCTTCTGGATAAACTCGCCGAGGTCGATGGCGTTCTTCAGAACGGCCGTCGGAGCGTGATTGTACTCGGCGACGGTGAAAATGAAGCCATCGAATTCACGCAGCTTCTTTTTCCAGCGCTCTGCCGTCTCGCTTTCAGCGGTGGTGGCACGCTGCTCACCGAAAAAATGCATAGGGTAGTCGAGCAGGTCGAGAACCTCGACCTCGATGTCCTGGCGCTCGGCGGCGATAGCGGCAATCCACTTGGCCGGATGCTCGGCAAAACGGCCAATACGCGTGCTGCCGACGATGACGGCAATCTTCAACTTGCTCATGGATATTGTTTCCTGGATTGGTCTTGGGGGCGGATGGCCAAGTTTATGAGAAAGCCTCCACGCCGGGCAAGGCGCGGAGGCTGCTAACTCTCAGCTTTTTGACAGGCCGATCGTACACGATCGGGTGAATGGAGCCGGTTCGCAAAGGCGCTCAAGGGCGCTGTTCAACGACGGCCACTTGTTGTTCAACCTGCGTAGACGACGAGCAGGTCCTTGGCATCGATCTGATCGCCCGCCCGCACCAGTACTTCGGAAATCGTGCCATCCTTTTCCGCATGCAGCGCCGTTTCCATCTTCATCGCTTCGATGGAGACCAGCACGTCGCCGGCATTGACGGCCTGGCCGGGCGAGACGAAGACGCGGCTGATGACACCCGGCATCGGCGCACCGACGTGAACGGCATTGCCCGGTTCGGCCTTGCGGCGGACGGCGGCCCCTGTCGCCCCATGGGCCCGGTCCGGCACTTTGATGCGGCGCGGTTGGCCGTTGAGCTCGAAGAAGATGGTTACCATGCCCTGGCTGTCGGTTGCGCTCATCGCCTGGTTGACGATCACAAGCGTCTTGCCGCGCTCGATATCGGCAAACAGTTCCTCGCCGTCCTTGAGACCGTAGAAATAGGCGGGCGTCGGCAGCACCGAGACCGGGCCGTAGGTATCGGAGGCGAGCGCGAAGTCGGTGAAGACCTTCGGATACATCAGGTAGGAAGCGAATTCGAAGTCGCTGATCTCGCGCTCGAGCTTCGTCTCGATGACTTTACGCTCCGCATCGAGATCGGCCTCCTTGAGCAGTGAGCCGGGACGCACGGTATAGGGCTTGTCGCCCTTCAGCGCCTTCTTCTGCAGCGCCTCAGGCCATCCTGACGGCGGCTGGCCGAGATCGCCCTTCAGCATCGAGACCACCGATTCCGGAAAGGAGACTTCCTTGTCGGGGCTGACGACATCGGCAACCGTCAAGTCCTGGGACACCATCATCAGCGCCATGTCGCCGACGACCTTGGAAGACGGCGTCACCTTGACGATATCGCCGAACATCTGGTTGGCGTCGGCATAGGCCTGCGCCACCTGATGCCAGCGGGTCTCGAGGCCGAGCGAGCGGGCCTGTTCCTTGAGGTTGGTGAACTGGCCACCCGGCATTTCATGCAGATAGACTTCGGATGCCGGACCCTTCAGATCGCTTTCGAAGGCGGCATACTGGTTGCGCGCCGCTTCCCAATAGAAGGAAACGCGGCGGATCCATTCCGGATCGAGGCCCGGATCGCGCTCCGTACCGCGCAACGCCTCGACGATCGAGCCGAGACAGGGCTGCGAGGTATTGCCGGAAAGCGCATCCATGGCGGCATCGACGGCATCGACGCCGGCATCGACAGCGGCAAGAACGGTCGCGGCCGCAATCCCTGAGGTATCATGCGTGTGGAAATGGATCGGCAGGCTGGTCGCCTCGCGCAGCGCCTTGAACAGAACCTTCGCAGCCGCAGGCTTGAGGAGGCCTGCCATATCCTTGAGCGCGATGATATGCGCGCCGGCCTTCTCGAGCTCGACCGCAAGGTCGGTATAGTATTTCAGATCGTATTTCGGACGGGCCGAGTTCAGGATGTCGCCGGTATAGCAGATCGCCGCCTCGCAGAGCTTGTTCTCCTCGGCAATGGCATCCATCGAGACGCGCATGTTCTCGACCCAGTTCAGACAATCGAACACCCGGAAGAGATCGATGCCGCCCCTGGCCGCCTGGCGGACGAAATATTTGACGACATTGTCGGGATAATTGGTGTAGCCGACGCCGTTGGCGCCGCGCAGCAGCATCTGCAGCAGAAGGTTCGGCGCGCCCTCTCGGATCAGTGCCAGGCGCTCCCACGGGTCCTCGGTCAGAAAACGCATGGAGACGTCGAAGGTCGCTCCGCCCCAGCATTCGAGCGACAAAAGGCCTGGCAGCGCATGCGCATAGGTGCCTGCGATGCGGGCGATGTCATAGGTGCGCATGCGGGTGGCGAGCAGCGACTGATGGCCGTCGCGCATTGTCGTGTCGGTCAAAAGCACGCGCTTCTCGTTGCGCATCCATTCGCCGAATTTCTTCGGGCCGAGCGTGTCGAGGAGCTGCTTCGTACCATCCTTGACCGTATTGCCGTTGGCATAGGGAACCACCGGCTCGGCCGCGTTATCAAGCGGCCTCGGCCTGTCCTTGGCTTCGGGGTGACCATTGACGGTGACGTCGGCGAGATAGGTCAGGAGCTTCGTGGCGCGATCCTGGCGCTTCACCTGCTGGAAGAGTTCCGGCGTCGTGTCGATGAAGCGTGTCGTGTAGCTGTTGTCCCTGAACTTTGGATGGCCGATGATCGCTTCGAGGAAGGTCAGGTTGGTTGCCACGCCGCGAATACGGAATTCGCGCAGCGCCCGATCCATGCGGGCGATCGCTTCGGATGGGTTGGGCGCCCATGCCGTAACCTTCACGAGAAGCGGATCATAAAAGCGGGTGATGATGGCGCCCGAATAGGAAGTGCCGCCATCGAGGCGGATGCCGAAACCAGACGCTGAGCGATAGGCGGTGATACGGCCGTAATCCGGAATGAAGTTATGCTCCGGATCTTCCGTGGTGATGCGGCATTGCAGCGCATGGCCGTTGAGACGGATATCTTCCTGGCGCGGCACGCCCGATTCCGGCGTGCCGATCGCAAAGCCATCGAGGATGTGGATCTGCGCCTTGACGATATCGATGCCGGTAACGACTTCGGTCACCGTATGCTCGACCTGGATGCGCGGATTGACCTCGATGAAATAGAATTTTCCGGTATCGGCATCCATCAGATATTCGACGGTACCGGCGCCGATATAATTGGTCGCGGCCGCGATCTTCAGCGAATAGGCGGCGAGTTCCTGGCGCTGCGCCTCCGAGAGATAGGGCGCCGGAGCGCGCTCGACGACCTTCTGGTTGCGGCGCTGGATCGAGCAGTCACGCTCGAAGAGATGCACGACATTGCCATGCGTATCGCCGAGAACCTGGCTTTCGACATGGCGGGCGCGCTCGACGAGCTTTTCCAGATAGACCTCGTCCTTGCCGAAGGCCGCCATCGCCTCGCGTTTGGCTTCCGTCACCTCGCGGGCGAGATCCTTTGGATCGCGGATCGCGCGCATGCCGCGCCCGCCGCCGCCCCAGGAGGCCTTGAGCATGACGGGATAACCGATCCCTTCCGCCATCTTCGCCACTTCGGCCATGTCTTCCGGCAGCGGCCCGGTGGCCGGCACCACAGGCACGCCGACCGAAATCGCCAGGTTGCGCGCGGCGACCTTGTTGCCGAGCTGGCGCATCGTATCGCCCTTCGGGCCGATGAAGATGATGCCGGCCTCGATGCAGGCATCGACGAATTCGGGGCTTTCCGAAAGCAGGCCGTAGCCGGGATGAATGGCATCGGCGCCGGAGAGCTTCGCGACCCTGATCACTTCCGCGATCGACAGATAGCTTTCGATCGGACCCATATCCTTGGAAAGATGCGGGCCGCGACCGACCTGGTAGCTCTCGTCCGCCTTGAAGCGGTGCAGCGCCAGCTTGTCTTCTTCCGCCCAGATCGCCACCGTTTTTATTCCAAGTTCGTTGGCCGCACGGAACACGCGAATGGCAATTTCAGAGCGATTGGCAACGAGAATCTTGGAAATGGGCAAAACGGTCTCCTCAGACGTTCAGACGCGGGCATGCTGCACCCGCGAAGGAAATTCTTAACTTCTTGTCACAGAAAGTTCAATTTATCTTGCGACTGCGAAATGCAATTTTTCGACATTCTGGAGCAACTCCAGAAAAAGTGCGAAGCGGTTTTCCGTCCGAAGTTGCGTCAAAATAAAAAACCGGAGCAATTCCGCTTCGATGAGAAGCGGAATTGCTCTAACTTATCAGTCCATGACGGAAGGCAAGCGCCACCGCCTGCTGCCTGTTTTTCGCCTTCAGCTTGTCCTGCAGGCCGTTCATATACCAGTCGACCGTGTGGTTTGAGATCTTCAGCATCTTGCTGATCTCCATCGACGTCATGCCTTCGGCGAGATAATGCAGGATTTCCATCTCGCGCCGCGTCAGCGGCGTATCGGCCGGCAACACGGTTTCCAGCGCCGGCGCCTCGCCTTTCAGATCGAGCAGCCGCCAGAAGGCTTTGCGCGCCACCGCCTCCAACAGTGCGATCTCCACCGGCGACAGCTCGATCGGCTTGCCGGCGAGACTGAGGCTGGCGAGAATGCCGTTGCGTCCGTGGATCGGAAAGATGTAGCCATCCTCCATTCCATGCCCGAAGGCATCGACCATCATCTGCTCCATGCGGCGTTGATGCGCATCCTTGTGGAAGGCCGCCATCGCCTCCCGCCAGCGGAAAGGCCGCTGCGCGTGGGCGAGATAGCGCAGCATCGGATCGATCAGAGCATATTTTTTCGCGGCATATATCTGCGGCCATTGTTCCGGCCAGCGGCCGGCAAGCGCCGCAGCCCAGGGCTCTGGATTCTGCTGTACCGGATTCTGCTGCAGATGGCGTAGCAGGCCGTAATATTCGAAGCCGCAAGCATGGAGGAGCTGCTCCAACTCGGTAATGACGCCTGCAGGATTTGAACATTCTTCCAGAATTACAAGTAATTGAATTAACGAATTAATATTCACAAAAATGCCCCTTGCCCGGACCTGATGCCCGCCTGAGGCCGTCGGCGGCTTGTCGAACTGGTCGCGAAACGGTCTTCCTCAATAAATGCAGTCTGTAATTTAATGCTGTGCTAAACATTTAATAAAATGCAAGCGCAAATTGTTGCGAGATATATCCGGACGGCAATTTCAGCGCCATGGCCATCTCGTCGCATCCTGCAATAGTGCGATCGTGTTAATCATCACATCGACTGAACCCTGAATGCTCCGTTAATCGCCCGTTCAGGTAGGCTTTTGTAGCATCGCATCATCCCGTTTTCGCAGATGCACAAGAGGTTCGACGTGACGCTATTCAAGGTCTATGCAAGGGCTCTGCGCTATCTTGGCGCCTACAAGCTGCGCGTATCCCTGGTCGTTGTCGCAAACATTGTTCTTGCGACGATTACCATCGCGGAGCCGATCCTGTTCGGTCGCATTATCGATGCGATTTCGGGCAAGGGTGAGGTCAAGCCCATCCTCTTCATGTGGGCGACTTTCGCCGTCTTCAACACTATTGCCTTCGTCCTAGTGGCCCGCGAGGCCGACCGGCTGGCCCATGGCCGGCGGGCGACGCTGTTGACGGAAGCCTTCGGCCGCATCATTTCCATGCCGCTTGGCTGGCACCATCAGCGCGGCACCTCCAACGCGCTGCATACATTGCTGCGCGCCTGCGAAACGCTGTTCGGCCTCTGGCTGGAATTCATGCGCAACCACCTGTCGACGGTCATCGCGCTTACGCTTCTGGTGCCGACCGCAATGTCGATGGACCTGCGCCTTTCCGCCGTGCTTATGGTGCTCGCCATCGCCTATTGGCTGATCGGCCGCGTCGTCATGAGCCGCACCAAGGACGGCCAGGCTTCGGTCGAGAACCACTATCACACCGTCTTCTCGCATGTCAGCGACTCGATCAGCAACGTTTCGGTCCTGCACAGCTACAATCGCATCGAGGCCGAAACCCGAGCGCTGAAATCCTTCGCCGACCGTCTGCTCGAAGCCCAATATCCGGTGCTCGACTGGTGGGCGATCGCCAGCGCACTGAACCGCATGGCGTCGACCATCGCGATGATGGTGGTCCTGATCATCGGCACCATGCTCGTCCAGGCCGGCCAGTTGCGCGTTGGCGACGTCATCGCCTTCATCGGCTTTGCCAACCTGTTGATCGGCCGTCTCGACTTGATGCGCCAGTTCGCGACGCAGATTTTCGAGGCCCGTTCCAAGCTCGAGGACTTCTATACGCTTGAAGACTCGGTGCGTGAACGTGAAGAGCCAGCCGGCAACGGCGAGATCAAGGACGTCAAGGGTGCGATCGAATTCCGCGACGTCTCCTTCGGCTTCGGCAACAGCTCACAGGGCCTGCACAATGTCTCCTTCTCGGTGAAGGCAGGCCAGACGGTCGCGATCGTCGGCCCGACCGGCGCCGGCAAGACGACGCTCGTCAACCTGCTGCAGCGTGTCTACGATGCCCAGGGCGGCAAGATCCTCGTCGACGGCACCGATATCACCAAGGTGACCCGCAAGTCGCTGCGTCGCCACATCGCCACCGTCTTCCAGGATGCGGGCCTGCTGAACCGTTCGATCAGCGACAATATCCGCCTTGGTCGCGAAGGCGCCAGTGAAGAGGAAATGCGCCGTGCGGCCGAAGCCGCCGCTGCCGCCGACTTCATCGAGACCCGTGAGGATCGCTACGATACGCATGTCGGTGAACGCGGCAACAAGCTCTCCGGCGGCGAGCGCCAGCGCATCGCGATTGCCCGCGCCATCCTCAAGGACGCGCCGATCCTGGTGCTCGACGAGGCGACCTCGGCGCTCGACGTCGAAACCGAAGCTCGTGTCAAGGCCGCAATCGACAACCTGCGCCAGAACCGCACCACCTTCATCATCGCTCACCGCCTGTCGACCGTCCGCGAAGCCGATATGGTGCTCTTCCTGGACGACGGCCGTGTGGTCGAACAGGGCAGCTTCGACGAGCTTAGCCACAGCAACGGCCGCTTCGCCGCCCTGCTGCGCGCCAGCGGCATCCTGACGGACGAAGAGGTCCGCAAGGCCCACGCCACCGAAGCCGCCTGATCGGTTCGGGTTTCAAGATAAAGGCCGGAAGGTAACTCCTTCCGGCCTTTTTTGTTGGCTCTGGGACTGAGGACCAATCGACACTCAGGATTCCCAAATCGGTTGATCACTGATTCATGGGGTATCGTGTGCAGCACGGAGGCCTTTGATGGGAGTGAAGCGATACGAGTTGAACGAGGCGCAATGGTCGAGAATTGCGCCTTTGTTACCAGGTAAGGCCAGCGATCCGGGTCGGACGGGGGTAGATAACCGGTTGTTTGTGAACGGGTGTTTGTGGATACTGCGCTCGGACGCACACTGGCAGCACCTGCCGGAGCGCTATGGGAAGTGGAAGACGGTCCACCGCCGGTTCAGTCGCTGGTGCCATGCCGGCGTATGGGAGCTGGTCTTTGATGCCCTCATTGCTGACCGGGACAATCAGTACTTAATGATCGACAGTACCATCATGCGCGCCCATCAACAGGCAGCGAGCGGAAAAGGTGGGCCAAGGATCAGGCGCTGGGGCGTTCCAGAGGTGGACTGACGACCAGATCCATATGCTGGCCGATGCGCTCGGGCGTCCCCTGCGCTTTATCGTGACGGCCGGCCAAGTCGGCGAGATCACGCAAGCTGCCGCTCTTCTCAATAACCAGACAGGTCAGGCATTCTCGGCGATAAAGCGTATGACAGCAATGCCTTGCGCGCAACGATCGCGAAGACGAAGGCCGAGGCGGTCATCCCCTCAAACCCTTCCCGAAAATCTAGAGACAGTGTCGTACCTGCCGGGCATCTCTCCGCCAGACCAGACCATGCCGACCTCCCGAGAAATCATCACGGAAGTGTCAGACATGTCTCCGAACATCTGACAGCTATGTATCAAGGCCGTCGGGGAGATGCCCGGCATGGCCGAGGGATATCCAACGCCGCAATGTCTCCGCAGGGCTTGGACGATTGATCCCCGCCCCGATCTCCCCTAGCCTCCGCCAGTCAAAGAGCAACGGGGAGCGAAGCCATGAAGGTCCTGCGCATCGTCGCCAATATCCAGGCACCGGATATCACCCCGGCCCGGCGCTTCTATCAGGATATCCTCGGTCTTGACGTCATCATGGATCACGGCTGGATCACGACGTTCGGCGCCGCGCGTTCGATGAACGTTCAACTCAGTATCGCCAGCGAAGGCGGGTCCGGAACTGAGGTGCCCGACCTCTCGATCGAGGTCGACGACCTCGATGCCGCTTTCGAGGCGATGTCGGCCTCAGGCTTCCCCATCGAATACGGCCCGGCCGACGAGCCTTGGGGCGTCAGGCGCTTTTACGTGCGCGATCCCTTCGGCAAGTTGGTGAACATCCTCGTTCATAAAAATTGAGCCGGCGGCCATCGGCCGCCGGCTTCTTCATGTCGGGCAAACCCGATGCTTATTTCCGATCGTTCCGGCGATAGGCATTTGCCGTCCCGCCAATGCGGACGGGAACCGGGATGGTGGCGGTATCGGCGACAAGTTTCCCCTTGACCTTTCCCTGCTGGCGCTTGCGCTCGAGATAATAGGCATAGGCGAATTGTGTCGCGACCCCAGCGATCACGAAGAGCGGACCGACCAGTTGGTCCTTGTTGGTGATGTAGAGCACCACCTGGCCGATCATCGCAAGGATGGTGCCGGCAACGAAAATGTTCAGCGAATGGCGGCCGAGGATCGTCAGCGGATGGTCCGCAGGACGGCGCAGGATACGCGAGAGTGCCGGGATGCTGATAACGAGATAGGTCAGCGCCAGCACATGCAGCAGCCGCGGCAGCGACAGGAAGGTCTTGTCGAAACCTGTGATGACAGGCGGCAGGCCAAGGGCTGCCAGCGAGTTGCCGAAAATCCAGAGATGGCCGGTCACCCAGACGAAGGACAAGATGACGTAACCGGCAGCGGCCGTCAGCAGCAGCGGATGCTGCGGGATCGTGCCGCCGCGCTTGATATGCAGCATCGAGACGATGCCGATCGAAAACAGGAACTGCCAGGAGAGCGGATTGAGGAACCAGTAGCCCTCGATCAGCATGTTGTGCGGTGCCACTTCGTAGATGCCCGCAAGCAGCCAGACCGTGCCCGAGACGCCGAGCGCCAGCCAAGGGCTGCGCGCATTCAACAGCAGGATGATCGGCACCATCAGCATCAGCGCCCCGTACATCGGCAGGATATTGTTGTAGCCGATCTGGTGGCCGAGCAGGAGCAGCGCCGGAATGCCTTCCTTCAGGTTCATCAGAACCGCCAGGATATTGATTTCGACCAGCAATCCCGGCCGATGGAACAGCCAGGCACCGCAGATGAAGAGCGCCAGCGTCATGAAGGTGGTGATCATATGGGCGAGATAGAGCGTGAAGGCGCGCTTTGCCGCCTTGATCGCCACCGTGAGCCGGTTGCCCGGCTGGAAGCGGCCCCCATAGGCAAGGCCGACGGCAATGCCCGAGATCAGCACGAAGGCCTCGGCGGCATCGGAGAAGCCGAAATTCTTCGTCGTCACATATTCGAAGATCTGTCCGGGAACATGATTGATGAAGATCATGATCAGGGCCACGCCGCGCAAGACGTCGAGCCTCGTATCACGCACTGGCGCAGCTGCGGATAGGGAACTGCGCCCCGTGACGATAGCGTGGGTCGGCGTGCTTGCCATTGGTCTCTCCTTATTATCCGATTTGCAAACGCGACGACGGCCAAAAGGGTTCCCTTTTGGCCGTCGCGAATCGCCGTGTTTTTCAGCGTGGAGAACGCTGTTATCCGAGCGGATATCCCTCTTCGGGATCGGTGACTTCGCAGCCGTTTATCGACAGAGTGTAGCCGCTGTCATTGGACGCTTTTGAGACCGAAATGCGGTATTTGCCGTCGCCCTGCTCCACCTCTGCCGCAAAACCGTCCCATTCCGACGGGAGCGACGGGCGCACATAGAGCCGGCCGTCCTTCAGCCGGATACCGAGGATGCCCTCGACGGCGGCGCGGTAGAGCCAGCCGGCAGACCCGGTATACCAGGTCCAGCCGCCGCGCGACGTATAAGGCTCGTTTCCGTAGACGTCGGCCGCCACGACATAGGGTTCGACGCGGTATTGCTCCGCTGAAGCCTTGTCGAGCGCATGGGTGATCGGGTTGAGGATCTGGAAGCAGCGGAAGGCATCGTCGCCCCGCTTCAGCTCCGCCAGCGCCATCACGACCCAGGTCGCGGCATGGGTATATTGCCCGCCGTTTTCGCGCACACCCGGCGGATAGGCCTTGATATAGCCGGGATCCCTGGCGGAATTGACGAAAGGCGGCGTGAACAGCCGGATGATGCGGGCATCCTCGTCGACCAGCTGATCGAGCACCGCATCCATCGCCGTGACGGCGCGGGCCGGATCGCCCTCGCCCGACAGCACGCTCCAGGACTGCGCGATCGAATCGATCCGGCATTCGGGGCTTTCCCTGGAGCCGAGCAGCGCACCGTCGTCGAACGTGCCGCGGCGATAGTAGCCGCCATCCCAGGCCGCAGTTTCCAGCGCCTTCTTCAGCTCGGTGAGATGCGCCGACCAGCGCTCTGCACGGGCCGTGTCGCCGCGCTCTTCGGCATAGGGAATGAAGGAGCGCAATGCGCCCGCCAGGAACCAGCCGAGCCAGACGCTGGTGCCGCGCCCGCCGATGCCGACGCGGTTCATGCCATCGTTCCAGTCGCCGCCAAGAAACAGCGGCAGGCCGTTAGCCCCCTTGCGAGCGATGGCGAGATCGAGCGCCAGGGCCGCGTGTTCGTAGACGCTCGCCTTGTCCTCGGAAATCTCCGGCTTGTAGAACGAGTCGTGCTGGCCTTCGAGCAGTGCCGGCCCTTCCAGGAAGGCGATCTCCTCGTCGAGGACGTTTTTGTCGCCGGTGACGTTGCAATAGTGATGGATCGCGTAAGCGAGCCAGACGACGTCGTCCGAAATCAGCGTGCGCACGCCCGCACCCGTTCCCGGCAGCCACCAATGTTGCACGTCGCCTTCGCGGAACTGGCGCGAAGCGGCATTCAGGATCTGCCGGCGGGCAAGCGAGGGTTCGTGCAGCACGAAGGCCAGCGTGTCCTGCAGCTGGTCGCGGAAGCCGAAGGCACCGCTTGCCTGGTAGAAGGCAGTGCGGGCCATGATGCGGCAGCCGAGACTCTGATAAGGCAGCCAGGTATTGACGAGATTGTTCATCCCGCGATCCGGCGTCGATATCTGCAGCCTGCCGGTGAAATCCCGCCAGAAGGCGCGGTTCGCCTCGACGGCATCGTCGAACGAAGCCTTGCGAATATCGGCGATGACAGTGCGCGCTTCTTCTTCCGTCGGCGTATCGCCGAGGAAGAAGGTGAAGTCGCGCTCCTCGCCGGCGCTAAGTTCGATGTCGATCGCAAGAGCCGCGGCCGGATCACCATCGAGTTCGGTCGCGCCGGAAAGGGCGGCGGCGGAGATGACGGACTGCGGCGCCTGGATCGTTCCCGCCTTGCCGATGAATTCGCGCCGGCTTGCCGAGAAGCTAGAAAGCGTCTCGCTCGCCGCGAAGAACGCAGTGCGGTTGGAAAAATCGATGCTGTAGGGATTGGTCGCAAACAGCGCCCCCGTCTCCTCGTCATGGCTCGACAGGATGAAAGGCACCGTGCGTCCCGGATTGCTGCCGAGGATCCATTCGACATAGCCGTAGAGACGCAGCCTGCGGCCGGTCGAACCGGTGTTGCGCAGGCGCAGGCGCTGCAGTTTCACCGGCTTTTCGCGGTCGATCGTCTGCGTCAGCTCGAGCGCGATCTCATGCTGAACGCTGGAGAAGACGGAATAGCCGAGCCCGTGGCGGGCTTCGAAACGGATGTCCGGGCGGGGGGAAAGCGCTGCGAACGGCGTCATGACGGCACCGCTGTCGAGATCGGCGAGATAGAACGCCTCGCCCGAACGGTTGACCACGGTGTCGTTTGACCAGGAGGTCAGCTGATAGTCGCGTGAATTGGCGCTCCAGGTGAATCCGGCGCCCTCCGCCGACACGTGGAAGCCGAATCTGTCATTGGAGATGACATTGATCCAGGGCTGCGGCGTCGCATGACCTCCGGGCAGGCGAACGACATATTCACGCCCATCGCGGGCAAAGCCGCCGATGCCGTTCCAGAAGTCGAGATCGCCTTCCTCCTCGATGACGACAGCAGGCACGACAGGCGGTGGCACAGGTGCAACACGCTTGACGGGGGGCTTGTTGCGCTCGGCCCGTTCGTTCTCCTGCAGTTCCTCCTTGGAGGGTGCAAACAGCGCCACGGCGCGGTTGATCTGGTCGACCACCTTGCCGTTCTTGGTATGCAGCGTGACACGCGAAGCCGCGATCAGCGCGCGATAGGTGCTCTCCTCCATCAAGTCCTTGCGAACCGCAAAGATATGCTGGCGCAATCCGTCTGCCTGACCCATGCGACGGACGTTCTCGCACATGGCGTCGAGTGCATGCTGCATGTCCTGCGCATAGGAAGAAGCGCGTTCGTTCATGATGACGAGATCGGCGGTGACGCCGCGCGAGCGCAGATATTCCTGCGCCAGCAGCGCCTCGCGGGCGATGTCGAGATCCATGTCGTCGTTGATGCGCAGCGTGAAGATCGGGAAGTCGCCGGAGATTGCCAGCGGCCAGAGCGCCGATTGCGACTGCAAGCCGGCCTCGACGGTCGCCTCGTCCTTGCGCAGTTGCATATCGGGATAGACGAGATAGCGTCCGAGATGCTGGAAGGCCGCCGCCTGCTGCGAGGTGACGCCGACATGGCGCATCTGCACCTGCGTGCGTGTCCAGGCCTGAACGAGCTCGTGGGTGAAGGCGTCGGGATGACGGTAGCGATTGACCGCCTTGTCGACCTCGTCGCGGGTCGGCGCCGCGATCGTCCAGAAGATCACGCTGACTTTCTTGCCAGCCGGCACGCGGACGGTGCGACGCAGCGACATGACGGCATCGAGCATGAAACCGTCGCTGCCGGAAAGCGTAGCGCCCGGATCGAAGGCCGCCGCATCGGCAAGGCTGCGGCCACGGCCGATGAACTTGCGCCGGTCGGTCTCGAATTCGGTATGGCGGGTGTCGCCGGCATTGTCGACGATCAGATGTGCGATGCTGATGTTCGGCTCGTTCGGGTCGCGCTTGTTGCGTTCGGCGCGGATGACGTCGCCGCGCTTGCCGATCTCGGTCTTGACGAACATGCGGGCGAATGCCGGATGCGCATTGTCGGTATCGTCGGAGGTGATCACCGGTTCGAGATAGGAGGTGACCTCGATGAAACGGTCTTCCGTGCCCATGTTGAGCAGGGTGACGCGGCGGGCCTCGGCATCATGCTCGGTCGCGATGATGCATTCCACCTCGCTAGTGAGGTCACCGACCGTCTTGGTGAACTGCGCCTTCTCGTCGGCAAATTCGACCTTGATCTTTTCGCCTTCGACACCCTTCGGCTCTGATGTCGTCGACCACCATTCGTTGGTGGCGGTATCGCGCAGGAAGATGAAGCTGCCCCAGCGATCTTCGGTCGGATCGGCTTTCCAGCGGGAAACGGAAAGACCGTTCCAGCGGGAATAACCAGCACCCGTCGCCGTCAGCATCAGCGAATAATGACCGTTGGACAGGAACACGAGCTCGCGGTCGCGCGAAGCCGGATCGCTGATCTTCCTGAGCTCCGGCCGCAAGAGATCGTCCTGGATGCTGGCCGGCGTGTCGGATTCATGCTTGCCGCTCATGACGGGAATGTCGCGCGGCGCTTTTTCCTGCAGCAGCAGCTCCGCAGCCTCGATGACGGGATCGGAGTGGAAGAGCTCGCGCAGATGACCGTTGAAGGCGACGTTGGCGACCGCCGCGATCGACATGCCGTGATGGTGGGCATAATAGTTGTATACCACCGCGCATTTCTTGCCTTCCGGCACGCGCGTCGGCGTGAAGTCGACGGCGTCGTGGAAGCCGAACTTGCCG
The DNA here is from genome assembly GCF_017357285.1 of Rhizobium ruizarguesonis. Classification (NCBI taxonomy): domain Bacteria; kingdom Pseudomonadati; phylum Pseudomonadota; class Alphaproteobacteria; order Hyphomicrobiales; family Rhizobiaceae; genus Rhizobium; species Rhizobium ruizarguesonis. Next base: position 4,922,738 of record NZ_CP071678.1, read on the forward strand.
AGCGCCCCGACCTTGCGCAGCCTCTGCAGGTTTTCGAGCGCGGCCGGCGGGTCGTACTGGCTGGCGAGCAACGATGCGTAAGGCGCGATGACGGCATTGTGGCCGAGGCCGCGCTTCAGGCCGAGCGTCGGCACGCCGAAATTCGTGTACTGATAATTGAGGTTGTGGTCGCGGGCATTGAAGGCCGCTTCCGAAATGCCCCAGGGAATACCGAGCTTGCGGGCATAGTTCATCTGTTCGATGACGACCAGATTGTTGGTCTGGTTGAGGATACCCCCCCCGCGTTCCTGCATGACGAGCGGCGGCATCAGATATTCGAACATCGAGCCGGACCAGGAGACCAGCGCACCGCGCGACCCCACAGGCACGACCTGGCGGCCGAGCCGGTACCAGTGCTCCGTCGGCAGGTCGCCCTTGGCGATGCCGAAGAGACTGGTCAGGCGGCATTCCGAGGCGAGAAGGTCGTAGCACGCCTGGTCGAGTTCGCCGCTTTCGACCCGGTAGCCGATCGACAGCAGGCGCCGCTCCGGCCGGAACAGGAAGCCGAAATCCATCGAGAAGGCGAGATCGCGCGCCTTGTCGCGCAGCGCCACCAGGCGCGGCCTCAGCGCATCGACTTTGGAAAGATCGAAGGTGCTGTCTGATATATGCGCCTCGCAGACCTTCACCAGCGATGCCGCCCAGAGGGTGACCTCTTCGCTCTGCTTCGACTTGACCTCATGGTCGAGATTGGCGGCGAGTTTCTCGATGTCGCGCGCCAGAACGGCGAGGTTGATGATGCGGATCGAGGCGAATTCATGCTCGCGCTTGACGGCGGCAAGCGCGTTCTGGAAGCCGACGATGCGCTCCTCCAGGCGCCGGCGCAGCGGGCGCACGGTCTTGCGGTCATCGGGCAGGTCCGCCAGCACTTCGCCGAGAATGCCGGCCGTGTCGCCGACGCCGTCGAGATTGCCCTGCATATGGGCGGACGGCGCCTCGGCCCAGTTGCGACAGGCCGATGAAATGGCGATCAGATGACCGGCGAGATTGCCGCTGTCGACGGCCGAGACATAACGGGGCCCAAGCGTCTGCAGCGTATCGGTGTGATACCAGTTGAACAGATGGCCGCGGAATTTCTCCATTTTGTCGATCGTCGCGATCGTCTGCTCCAGCCGCTCGAGCGTCTCCTCGAAGGAGAACCAGCCGAAATGCCGGCCGGAAACGACGGAAAGCAGATAGACGCCGATATTGGTCGGCGAGGTGCGCGCCGCTACGATCACATGCGGCGTTTCCTGGATATTGTCCGGCGGCAGATAATTCTGCTCGGCCGTCGTGAAGGTTTCGAAATAGCGCCAGGTGCGCCGGGCGATCTTGCGCAGTTCGCTCGACACGGAATCGGCAACCTCGAGCCGATCCTCGGTCTCTGCCGACTGGCTGACATACCAGGCCACCACCGGCGAGAACATCCACAGCAGCGCGAAGGGAATGCCGACGAGGAAGGCGTTGTCGCCGGGGAGGGCTGCGAAACCCAGCGCCAGCAGCGCCAACGCCGGCGCATGCCACATCGCCTTGTAGTAGGAAATCAACGTGCCCTGGCTGCCGGCCTGAACGCTGGCGGCGGTCCGCCACTGCAGCATCAGCTTGCGGCTGACGAAGAGGCGATAGAGCGAACGGCCGATCGCATCCGCCATCATGCAAGCCGAATCGGCGATGAAGACGATGCGCAACGCAACCTGCGCATTGGCGGCCGTGATATCGGACCAGACCGTATAGAGATGGGCGCGGGCGATGATATCGCTGGTGCGCGGGATGATGCCGTTGATGAGCGACAGCGTCGGCGCAACGAAGAGGCAGAAGATCAGCAGAATCTGCCAGATAAGCGCGCCGAGCGGACCCATGAAATACCAGCCGAGCACGGAGGCGAAGAACCAGGCGATCGGCGTCAGCGAACGGCGCAGATTGTCGAACATCTTCCAGCGGCCGAGTGCCGTGACGCCGTAATTCGGATTGAACATGTAGGGGAGAAGCTGCCAGTCGCCGCGCGCCCAGCGATGTTGGCGCGAGGTTTCCACCTCGTACCGGATCGGGAAATCCTCCACCAGTTCGAGATCGGTGACGAGCGCGCAACGCGCCATCGAGCCTTCAAGAAGATCGTGGCTGAGCACGGAGTTCTCGTCGATCCGGCCCTTCAGAGACGCTTCGAAGGCATCGACTTGATAAAGGCCCTTGCCGGTGAATGTGCCTTCGCCCGCGAGATCCTGATAGACGTCGGAAACGGTGAAGACATAAGGATCGAGGCCGCGGTTGATCGAAAAGACGCGCTGGAAGACCGACGCGTCCTTGCCCGTCGTCAGCGACGGAGTAACCCGCGGCTGCAGTACGCCATAACCACTTTCGACGCGGCCGGTTTTCGGGTTGATGACCGGGCGGTTGATCGGATGATAGAGCTTGCCGACGAGCTTGGTGACGGCATCGCGCATCAGGCGCGTATCGGCATCGAGCGTCATGACATATTGCACATTGGCCGGCACCGCATTGGCGCCCGGCAGATAGGTCGTGTCGCGGTCGCCGCGCAGAAGCATGTTCAGCTCGTGCAGCTTGCCGCGCTTGCGCTCCCAGCCCATCCAGACGCCTTCCGAGGGATTATAGAGGCGACGGCGATGCAACAGATAGAAACGCGTCTTGCCATCATAGGCATAGCGGGCGGAGAGATTGGCGATCTCGCGCCTGGCATAATCGAGGACCTCGAGATCGGCGGGCGTTTCCTCGGCCTCGCTATCCGGCCAGTCGCTGAGCATCGCGAAATAGATCTCGCCGCGCGGATTGGCGAGATAATGAACCTCGAGATTGCGCACGTGGTCGTCGACGCTGTCGCGGTTCGAGATCAGGCAGGGCACGACGAGCAGCGTGCGCGCATCCTCCGGAATGCCTTCCTTGAACTCGTAGCCGACGAGGCGCGCCGGCGTCACGAAGAAGGACAGCACGGTGTTGAAGAGACCTGTCGCCCCCTCCGATGCCGGCACTGAGAACATGATCAGCAGCAGGGCGATTTCGATCGCACCCATGCCGGCATTCGCCATGAATTTGCCGACGATCGCCATGGCGATGACCGTCAGCAGCATGACAGGCACGGCAATCGCCAGCCAGTTGAACCGGCGCACGGCACGCACGAAATGCTGGATGACTGTCGGGCGATAGTTCGCCCGTGCTTCGAGTTTCGGCCGCTGCGCGCCCGACAGGAAGCCACCGACATTCGGTTCATGCGGCTGCGGCTCGCCGGAGGCCTTGGCGGCATCGGTCATGTCGAGCGCCAGCTGGGCGATTTCCATTTCCGACAGCGGCGAGCGCTTGGCCAGCTTCTCGATCTGTTTGCGATATTTGTTGCGCGAGCCGGAATCGAGGATGCCGTAATCCGAATGCTCCCAGAGGAGCTTGTCGACATGGCTGACCTGCTCGACCCAGACCGACCATTCGGCATCATCGATCTCGCGAAGGCTGCGGATGATGTTGCCCATCGTCACGTTGCCGGAAGACAGCCGGCTGTGTTCGGCCGTCGTCGCCTCTTCGGTGTTGCGGCCGAGCTCCTCCAGCCGCTCGTCGAGCCAGGTGATCGCCAGGCTCGACGTCTGCGAACCGTCGCGCAGGCGGTAGAGGAACTGCGTCGAGAAGGTATTGTCCTCGGCAAGCGGTTCCAGCGTCTTCAGATAGGCGGCCGCCCCGGCTGGGTCGGTCAGGCGCACCAATTCGTCGGCCGCCTCGTTGGCGCGGCGGCGCAGGCGGCGGCTGGCTTCGACACGGCTTGAAATACGGCGAAGGTTTTCCACGAGCACATAGCGCACGAGGGAGGGCAACGCCCAGAGTTCGCCGATCCTGAGCGTCTCGCTGGCCTGGAAGCCATCGACCAGCGCCGTCAGACTTTCCTGCGAGATCGTGCTGTGGGTATGGGCGACATAGAGCCAGGCAAGCACGAGGGTGCGCGGCACTTCGACGCCGCCGACGACCATGGTCGGCAATTCGCGATAGAAGCGGCGGGGGAAGTCGCGCCGCACCTCTTGGATCGCCTCTTCGACGATATAGTGATTATCCAGCAGCCATTCTGCCGCCGGCGTGATGGTCTCGCCGGCCTCGACATCGGTCGCCGTGGTCCGGTAGACGCGCAGGATTTCCTTCTCGTTTTCCTTATGACGCGCAAAGAAATCGAAGGGGGCGAAAGCCGGCAGCTTGTCGACGCCGTTGCGGGCGACCGCATCGCCCATCGCCTTGATGTCCTCGATGGAAAGATAGGTCGAGCGGATCGAATCGTTATGATCGATCTGCTTCGTCTCGGGTTCGCGCGAAAGGCTCGGAGAAAGATTTGAAATAGACATGGGTTCGGTTCTGGATCCAAACGAAGTTATGGCTGTTTTGCTCAGCCTTTTGCACTGCTTATCATGACTGCTACATGAACGGAGCCCTATTCTTCAAAGATCGATGAAGCCGGGGTGAACGACACTTGGCAAGCGATGCAAACGGGCTAAGCCCTGATCAGGACGCGGCCCGACGGGTGATCGAGACCATCGATACCCTCTCCACGAAAGCCATGTCGAAAATTTGGACATCCTTGGGAAAATTCAAGTCGCAAGGCATGCGCCGCCGCCCAGCGAGCTTGTCTGGGCAGTGGAAATGACGAAAATGCCGGCACCTGGTTCCGGCAATGCAAGAGCTGTTCGATTTCAGAAAAACGAAAGACGCATGATTGCCTGACCATGCGCCTGGCGGCGGTTTGGGCGGCTGGCGGCCCACGCCACTTGCGCTCGAGATCAAGGCCGCCGTGGGACGCTTCAGATGGCGTGAAAAATAGAGAAGAATGATGATGGGGATCGGAACGTCGATCAACCATAACAAAAGTCATCTCGTGACCAATCTCCTTTTGACATTCGAGTGTCAGGAGAATGCCGAGACAAATTGAATAGTCCGGAATTCAATAGAGGCGGAAACCACCGCAGCGCCGGCATCTGCCGACGCTTATCATCCGCCGGATTATCCGACGACGCCGCAAACCATGGCGACGACGAACAGGAATGCCGCGGTGAAGATTGCGCCGTGGAGCATCGTCTGAAGCCTGTGGCGCGTGGTGAGCGGCTTCTTGGTCGGTACGGAACCATACTGGTTCACGTGAGCATGCGAAATACCCAGATCTGCCATATGTCGCCTCCGTTGTTCTCGTGCGGCCGGTTGTGCGGCTCGCGCTTATATTCTTATTTTCTCTATCAAGTAGGTAGAGATAAATTTCCGTCCAGAGCGTACGGAAGAGAAAATTCAACCAGCCCTTTTAGCAGAGCGTACGCCAAGCCCAGATCAACGAGCGCTCGACGGCACTCTCGTTCTCAGGCGGGTTGGAGGAAGCCTCGATCAGCCGACGGTCCTTTTCCGCGGGAAGGGATACCGAAATCTGTTCCCGGCGATCGGTTCTTACGGGAGGATCGAGGTAGCCCATGGTCATCCCACCGAGAAAGAACATGCTTCAACCTCCATCGATCACGAAAGCTAACAAACGTTAACGGGATCATGACAGAAGCAAGGCAGCTGTCAATAGTCTAGTCGAATGGTCGTCTTTTAGGGAAACATTATCCTTAACACCGCCGCCGATCTTTTCTTTTCAAAGGTTTGAAAAGATTGACCTTCAGGCTTTGACGAAACCCTTGCTCGCGATCATCAAATTTCTCGTATAGTCCTCGTGAACCGCACCCGTCGCCAGTTCCTGCGAGCTCAACCGCTCGACGACGGCGCCGTTGCGCATCACGGCCAGCCGTTCACACATATGGGTGACGACACCGAGATCATGGCTCACCATCACGAAGGTGAGCTTGCGGTCGCGTCGGATCTGCTCCAGCAGGTTCAGCACCTCGGCCTGCACCGAGGCGTCAAGTGCCGATGTCGGCTCGTCGAGCAGCAGGATCGACGGCTCCACGATCAGCGCCCGGGCGATCGCCACGCGCTGGCGCTGGCCGCCGGAGAGCTGGTGCGGGTAGCGGAAACGGAAACCGTTGCCGAGGCCGACCTCGTCAAGCGCTCGGGCGATACGCTTCTCGCCGTCGGCGATGCCGTGGATTGCAAGCGGTTCGAGCAGAAGCCGGTCAATCGTCTGGCGCGGATGCAGCGAACCATAAGGATCCTGGAAGACCATCTGCACGCGCCGGTAGAAAACTTTGCTGCGCTTCGAGCCCTTCAGTGGCTCACCGTCGATATTGATCGCACCGCCGCTGACCGGCGCAAGTCCGGCAACGGCCCGCAGCAAGGTCGATTTTCCCGAGCCGGACTCACCGACAAGGCCAAAGGATTCGCCGCGTTCGACGGCGATGCTGACATCCTTCAGGGCATGAAAATGGTCGTAGACGACGCTGAGATTGTCGACTTGGAGAGCTGCGCTCATGCCGCCCACTCCGGCTTTCGGTCGAGCACCGGCAGCGGATGGCGGTTTGCACCGATCTCGGGCATGCAATTCAGCAATCCCTGCGTATAGGGATGCTGCGCATGTTTAAGATCGGCCGCCGCCAGCTCCTCGACGATCTTTCCGGCATACATGACGACGATGCGGTCGCAGAAGGAAGAGACCAGCCTTAGATCGTGGGAGACGAAGATCAGCCCCATGCCGCGCTCGGACACCAGCTTGTCCATGATCCTCAGCACGTCGAGTTGCACCGTCACATCGAGCGCCGAGGTCGGCTCGTCGGCAATCAGCAGCTCAGGCCCGGCAATCAGCATCATGGCGATCATCGCCCGCTGCCCCATGCCGCCCGAAACCTCGTGCGGATGCAGGTCGAAGACGCGTTTCGGGTCGCGGATCTGCACCGCTTCCAGCATGGCGAGCGCGCGCTCGCGCGCCTCCGCCTTGCCGACCTTCTCATGCGTCCGCAGCGTTTCGCAGATCTGCCGTCCGATCGACATGACGGGATCGAGCGAATATTTCGGATCCTGCAGGATCATGGCGATACGCTTGCCGCGCAGCCTGCGTCTTTCGCCGGCGGAGGCGTTGATCAGATCGATGCCGTTGAAATTAAGCCTGTCGGCCGTGACGATGCCGTGTTTCGGCGTCAGGCCCATGATCGCCCGTCCGGTCTGCGACTTGCCGGAACCGGATTCGCCGACGATGCCCAGCCTTTCCTTGCCGAGAGTGAAGGAAACGCCGCGTACGGCCTCGATCACGCCTGTGCGCGTGGGGTAGCTGACCTTGAGCTTGTCCACCGTCAGAAGTGTCGTCATTGGCCGCTCTCCTTCGGATCGAGCGCGTCGCGCAGGCCGTCGCCGAGGAGATTGAAGCCGAGGCTGACGATGAGGATGGCGATGCCGGGCATCGCCGCGACCCACCATTGATCGAGGATGAAGCGCCGTCCCGAGGCGATCATCGCACCCCATTCCGGTAGCGGCGGCTGCGCGCCGAGACCGAGGAAACCGAGACCGGCCGCCGTCAGGATGATGCCCGCCATGTCGAGCGTCACGCGCACGATCAGCGAGGAAATGCAGAGCGGCATGACATGGCGCACGACAATGCGAAGCGGCGAGGCGCCCATCAGCTTCACCGCCGAAATATAGTCGGAACGCCGCACCGCCAGCGTCTCGGCGCGCGCGATGCGGGCATAGGGCGGCCAGGATGTGATGGCGATGGCGATGATCGCATTCTGGATGCCGGGACCGAGGGCTGCGACGAAGGCGAGCGCCAGCACCAGCTTCGGAAAGGCAAGGAAAATATCGGTGATGCGCATCAGCGTCGCATCCACCCAGCCTCCGGCATAACCGGAGACGGTGCCGACGATCAACCCGATCGGCGCCGAGATGACGGCGACGAGCGCAACGACAAGCAGCGTCAATCGCGATCCGTAGATCAGCCGGGAATAGATATCACGGCCCTGGTCATCCGAACCGAGCCAGAATTCCCCCGTGCCGGGCGGCAGCAGGCGGGCATTGCGCAGATCGCCGATCACCGGATTATGCGTTGCGAGCACATCGGCAAAGGCGGCGATGAAAAGCAGCGCCACGATGATCAGCAGACCAACGACGGCAAGTCGGTTTGCCGTGAACTGCCGCCAGGTAACATAGGTGCGGCCGAGGCGGGCCTGCAGGCGCGATTGCGGCCGGTCGGAGAGCAGCCATTCGCGGCGGCTCATCGGTTGGGATGGGCTGGCGGTCACCGTCATCGGTTTCGCGTCCTCGGGTCGAGCGTCCGGTAGAGAAGATCGGACAGAAGGTTGATGCCGATGAAGACCGTACCGATGACAATCGTGCCGCCGAGCACGGCATTCATGTCGGCATTCTGCAGCGAATTGGTGATGTAGAGCCCGATGCCCGGCCAGGAAAAGACAGTCTCGGTCAGCACCGATCCTTCCAGCAGGCCGGCATAGGAAAGCGCAATGACGGTAACGAGCGGCACGGCGGCATTGCGCAGCGCATGGCCCCAGATCACCCGCGTTTCCGAAAGCCCCTTGGCGCGCACGGCGACGATATATTCCTGGGAAAGCTCGTTCAGCATGAAGCTGCGCGTCATCCGGCTGATATAGGCAAGCGAGAAGTAGCCGAGCAGCGAAGCGGGCAGGATGATATGGCGGAACACGTCGTAGAAGACATCCCATTGCCCCTGCCAGGCACTGTCCAGCAGATAGAAGCCGGTGATCGGCGTGAACGTATATTCGAAGACGATGTCGATGCGGCCGGGAAAGGCCACCCAGCGCAGTTGCGCATAGAAGATGACGAGCGAGATCAGCGCCAGCCAGAAGATCGGCACCGAATAACCGATCAGACCGATGACGCGCACCACCTGGTCGACGATGCTGCCGCGACGCACCGCGGCGAGAACACCGAGCGGCACGCCGACGAAAGCGCCAATCAGCGTTCCGAGCGTCGCAAGCTCGACCGTCGCCGGAAATGCACGGCGAATATCGACCATGACGGGATTGGTCGTCAGGACCGAATTACCGAAATCGCCGGACAGGATGCCTTTGATATAGATGAAGAACTGCTGATAGAGCGGCAGGTTGAAGCCCATCTCCTGGCGTACGCGCTCGACGACATGGTTGGGCGCGCGATCGCCGAGGATGGCGAGCACGGGATCGATCGGCACGACGCGGCCGATGAAAAAGGTGACGGCCAGCAGGCCGAAATAGGTGGTGACGGCGGCAAACAGGAACCGCCCTGCCGCCTTTGCAAAGGCGACGGCACGGCCCTTTCGGGGCCGCGCCTCCTGCGTTGTTTCGACGGTGCTCAAGTCACTCAATCCTGCCGGATTATTCCTTGGCGATCGGACCGACGAAATTGGTGTCGAAGCTCGGACCCAGCTTGAAGTCCTTCACGCTCTTGCGGTAGCCGGCCACCTCGGTCTGCTGGAAGATGAAGACAAAGGGGCTGTTTGCCAGGTACTTCTTCTGGATGTCCTGATATATGGCGGCGCGCTTGGCGGCGTCGCGTTCCAGAAGTGCGGCCTTGGCTTGCTTGTCGAGCTCCGGCGCTTCCCAGGTGTTGCGCCATGCGAGCGTCTTCACCGTGCCGGCATCGGAATTGTCGGGATTGCCGGTAAAGGTATCGGCATTGGAATTCGGATCGAAATAGTCCGAACCCCACTGGCCGATATACATGTCGTGGGTGCGGGCGCGGTACTTGGTCAGCGTCTGCTTGCCGTCGCCGGGGATGATTTCCATCTTGACGCCGGCTTGCGCCAGCGTCTGCTGCATGGATTCGGCAATACCCGTCACCGGCTGATTGTTGCGCACATCCATGGTGATCGAGAAACCGTCGGGTACGCCGGCCTTGGCGAGTAGTTCCTTGGCCTTGGCGACATCAAGCTTGTAGGGATTCTCATCGAGCGCGCCGAGCTGGCCCTTCGGCAGGAAGGTCTGGTGGATCTCGCCGATACCCTTGATCAAGGTTGCGCCGATCGCATCGTAATCGACTAGATACTTGAAGGCTTCCTGGACTTCCGGCTTTTTCAGGTTCTCGTTCTTGTTGTTCAGGCTGACATAATAAATCGTGCCCTTCGGCGCACTCGTTGTCGCCAGATCGGCATTCTTCGAAACAGCGTCGATGTCGCCTGGCTCGAGGTTGCGGGCGATATCGATGTCGCCGGCTTCGAGCGCCAGCCGCTGGGCCGAGCTTTCCTTCATGTAGCGATAGATGACGCGGTTGAGCTTCGCCTTGTCGCCATAATAATTGTCGTTGCGCTCCAGCACGACAACTTCGTTGGCGCGCCATTCGCGCAACTTATAGGCGCCGGAGCCGGCATAGCCGGTCTTCAGCCACTCATTGCCGAAATCATTGTCGTATTTGTGCTCGGCATCCGGCGTCACCGCCTTCACATGCTCCAGCACCAGCTTCTTGTCGACGACGGAAGCGACGGTTGCCGTCAGGCAGTTGAGCACGAAGCTCGGCGCGTAGGCCTTGTCGACCGTGAAGACGAAGGTATTGGCATCGGCCGCCTTAGCCTTTTCCGTGACGTTGTCGCCGGTCAGGCCGAACTGGGTGAGGATGAAGGCCGGGCTCTTGTCGAGCTTGACGGCGCGCTCGAACGACCAGGCGACGTCTTCGGCGGTGACCGGGTTGCCGGAGGCAAATTTCAGGCCTGACTTCAGCTTGAACGTATAGGTGAGGCCATCATCGGAAACGCTCCAGCTCTCGGCAAGATCGCCCTTCACCTTCGACGTATCGTCCATGTCGAGACGAACAAGCAGGCTGTAGCTGTTGGTGGTGATTTCAGCCGTCGAAAGCTCAAAAGCCTCGCCCGGATCCATCGTGATGATGTCGTCGATGGCGAATCCTTCGACCAGCGTGTCCTTCGGCGTCTCGGCGAAGGCGGAGGGTGCCGCCATCATCAGGAGCGAAAGAGCGGCTCCCGCGGAAAGCAGGCGAAAATTGCGGCTGAGTTTGGTCATCATCATGGTCTGTTCCCCTGTTTTTTGATTGGATACGAAAGGCTTAGGCGTGGTCCTCCCGCCAAGCTTGGGCCAGAATGCGAAGCCAGTTTTCGCGGGCAAGTTTTGCCAGGTCAGCGTTAGCATAGCCAACCTCTCTGAGAGCGGCAATCAGCTTCTGATTGCCGGCTGCATCACCGATTTCCTCAGGAATGGTGGCCCCGTCGAAGTCCGATCCGAGCGCCACGCAGTCGATGCCGATGCGGTTCACGAGATAGTCGATATGGCGGATCATGTCGGCAAGCGGCGTATCGCTGTCCGATCGGCCGTCGGCACGCAGCATGGCGGTGGCATAATTGATGCCGACGAGCCCGCGGCTTTCGCGGATCGCATCGAGCTGCCTGTCCGTCAGGTTGCGCGCGACCGGCGTCAGCGCGTGAGCATTGGAATGAGTGGCGACCAACGGCTGGTCCGTCGTCTTCGCGACGTCCCAGAACCCCTTCTCGGTGATATGAGCAAGGTCGATCATGACGCCGAGGCGATTGCATTCCCTCACCAGCGCGAAGCCGGCATCGGTGAGACCGGGCGCCGTGTCCGGCGACATCGGGAAGGCGAAGGGCACGCCGTGACCGAAGACATTATGCCGGCTCCAGACCGGCCCGAGCGAGCGCAGCCCCGCCGCATAAAACACCTCGAGCGCCGAGAGATCGGCGCCGATCGCCTCGCAGCCTTCCATATGCATGACGGCGGCAAAAATATTATCCGCCATGGCGCCGCGAATATCCTTCACCGTCCGGCAGAGCCGCCAGGCGCCCGCTTGGTCGAGCCGCAGCGCGATCGCGGCCATTTCATTGGCGATGGCAAGAGAAGGCAGCGGATCCAGAGGGGCCGCCATCGGCGTGATATAGCGACCGGCGGCATCCGGATCGGCGAAGACGAGATCGCCTGAGGGAATGTAGATGGCGCAGAGACCGCCCGAAAGACCGCCCTCTCTGGCGCGATGCGCATCGATATGGCCGACCGTCGTGCCGTCTACGAATTCCGCGATCGGGTCGCTGCCGTCTTTTGAATGTGTCCAGAGTCGAAGGAGAACGTCGTTGTGACCGTCAAATACGAATTGCATCTGTCTTCCTGCGCTGCCCTACTGCATAATTCCTTAAATCGGAATCGATTTAAGAATAAAATTATGCAGCATTCAAAGTGCTACAGCGTCCTTTGCGCGTCTTTTCAGGCGCGCGGCGCTGTAGAGGGCGAATGAAGCGGCAGAATAGAAAAGCTGACGGAATTCGCCACTTCTTTTTTTAGAAATCCGTCGGCGCTGAAAACGAAACGGGGGCCGAAGCCCCCGCAAGAAAACCATCGCATGCGGAGATCAGTGCTTGCGGCGTTTCTTCTGTCTGTAGACGTCGATGACAACAGCCGCGATGATAATGAGACCCTTGACGATCTCCTGGTAATAGGCGTCGATCCTGAGGAACGTGAAGCCGGAGGTCATGACACCGAGAATGATGGTGCCGATGACGGTGCCGGTGATGCGCCCGACGCCGCCGGTGAGCGAGGTGCCGCCGATGACGGTCGCGGCGATCGCGTCGAGTTCATATCCGACACCCATGCTGGCCTGTGCGGTTTCCGCACGTGCCGCTGTGACGATACCGGCAAGGCCGGCAAGCAATCCGGCAATCACATAGACCTTGACGAGATGCGCCTCGATGTTGATGCCGGAAACACGCGCAGCCTGCGGATTCGCGCCGATGGCATAGGTGAACTTTCCGTAACGGGTATAGCGCAGCGCAATATGAAAGATCAGCGCGACGACCAGGAAGACGACAACCGGCCAGGCTTTCGTTCCGATGAAATGAAACTGCTCGGTGATCCCGGAAACCGGCTGTCCCTTCGTATACCACTTCGCCACGCCTCTGGCCGAAACGAACATGCCAAGCGTGGCGATGAACGGAGGGATTTTCGTGTAGGCGATGAGTGCGCCGTTCGCGAGGCCGGCGGCCGCCCCGATCAGCAGACCAACGACGATAGGCACGAAAGCCGGCAGGTCGGTCAGCGAGGGAAAGACGGCCCGTCCCCAGGTCGACGACTGGGCGAAGCTTGTTGCGATCATCGCCGTCATGCCGACGACCGAACCCGACGAAAGGTCGATGCCGCCGGTGATGATGACCTGCGTAACGCCGACGGCGATGATGCCGATGACGGAGACCTGCAGGATCATGATCGTCAGACGCTGCGAATTCATGAGGAAGCTCTGGCCGATGAACATCCAGCCGAGCACTTCGTAGATGAGCGCGATGCCGACGAGCACAAGGAAAATGCTGAGTTCCGTCGGTATGCGCCGCCGCCTTTGCCGGGTTGCGAGCGGAGCCGCGCCCTCTGCTGCCTTGGTAGTCATGTCAAACCTCCCTTGGGCAATCGCCGTCAACGCATCACTGCGCTGCCAGCTCCATCACCTTGATCTGCGTTGCTTCGTCGCGATTGAGGAAACCGGTCACGCGTCCCTCGTGCATGACCATGATGCGGTCGCTCATCCCGAGAACTTCGGGCATCTCGGACGAGATCATGACCACCGCCACACCATCTCGCGCCATTTCCGTGACCAATCGGTGGATTTCCGCCTTGGCGCCGACATCGATACCGCGCGTCGGCTCGTCGAGGATAAGGATGCGCGGCTCGGTGAGCAGCCAGCGCCCGATCAGCACCTTCTGCTGATTGCCGCCCGAAAGATTTTCCACCCGCTCGTACAGATTGGGCGTTTTCACGCGCAGCTTTTTTGCCATGTCTTCGCAGGTTGCCTCGACTGCGCCCTGCTGCACGAAGCCGCCCTTGACATATCTGTCCTGCAGAACGGCGATCTGCATGTTCTCGAGAATATCGAGGATCAGCAGGCAGCCGGTATCTTTCCGGTCTTCGGTCAGGAACGCCATCCGATTGCGGATGGCCTCGGTCGGCGAAGAAATGGCCACCGGCTTGCCATAGAGCTCGATCGAGCCGGAGCTTGCCGGCGTCACCCCAAACAGCGTTTCGGCGACATTCGACCGGCCGGAGCCGACGAGGCCGGCCACGCCGAGGATTTCACCGGCCCTGACCTCGAAGGAGACGTTCTTGAAGACGCCGTTGAGACACAGATCCTTGACGGAGAGCACGACCTCGCCGATCGGCACCTCTTCCTTGGGAAACATCTGGGTGATCTCGCGCCCGACCATCATGCGGATGATGTCGTCGCGGGTGACGTCGGTCGAGGCATGCGTGCCGATATATCGGCCGTCGCGGAAGACGGAGAACTCGTCGGCGATCTCGAAAAGCTCGTTCATCTTGTGGGTGATGTAGACGATGCCGATGCCCTGGGCCCTGAGGTCGCGGATAATACGGAAAAGATGCTCAACCTCGCGCTCCGTCAGCGCCGAAGTCGGCTCGTCCATGATCAGCACATCGGAATTATAGGAAACCGCCTTGGCGATCTCGACCATCTGCCGGTTGGCGACCGACAGGAACCGGACCTCGATATCGGGATCGATGGCGATATTGAGGCGAGTAAACAATTCCTCGGTCATGCGGTGCATCACGCCGTGATCGATGAAGCCGAAGCGGTTCTTCGGTTCCCGGCGAATCCAGATATTTTCGGCGACCGTCATGAACGGCATCAGGTTCAGTTCCTGATGGATCATGGCAATCCCGTTCTCCAGCGCGTCGAGCGGAGATTTCAGCTGGATCTCGATCCCTTTCAGGCGAATATCACCCTTGTCGGGCGTATAGATGCCGGCGAGGATCTTCATCAATGTCGATTTGCCGGCGCCGTTTTCGCCCATCAGCGCATGCACGGAGGCGCGCTTCAGCCGGAACTGCACGTCGTCGAGTGCGACGACTCCAGGAAATTCCTTGCGGACACCCTCGGCACTCAAGAGATATTCCGCATTCGGGACTGCGCCGCTCGCGCGCACGGCGGCCATGGTTGTCGGGCTGACGGCCATATCATCTCCTCCGGATACGGGTAAACGAAAAGGATGCGGGCAAAGCCCGCATCCAGTGTGGCGTTCGCCTCAGTTCTTGGTGACGAAGTCCTTGACGTTGGCAGGCGTCACGAGCTGGAAGGGAATGTAGACCTTCTTGTCGATCTTTTCGCCCTTGGCGAGCTTGAGCGCCGCATCGAGCGAGCCCTTGCCCTGACCGGCGGCATCCTGGAACACCGTGACGTCGAGATCACCCGCCTGCATGGCGGCAAGCGCGTCCTGCGTGGCGTCGACACCGCCGACGACAACCTTGCTCATATCCTTGCCGGCTGCCTTCAGCGCCTGGATGGCGCCGATTGCCATTTCGTCGTTGTTGGCGATCACGGCATCGAATTCGATGCCGCTGGAGAGCCAGTTGGTCATCAGGTCGGCGCCCTGGGTGCGGTCCCAGTTCGCCGTCTGCTCTTCGACGATCTCCAGACCCTTGCATTCATCTGTCTTGATGACGTCGTGAACGTCCTGGGTGCGCATGCGCGCAGCCTGGTTGGAAAGCTCGCCCATGATGACGACGGCCTTGCCCTTGCCGCCGAGAATGCGGCAGACTTCCTTGGTTTCCAGCGTGCCGGATTCCTGCTCGTTGGATGCAACGAAGGCCTGCTTCTCCGGCAGCGTGTCGACGTTGACCGGCTGGCGGTTGACGTAAACCAGCGGAATGCCGGCATCAGCCGCGAGCTTCGACATTGCCGTGGTCGCATCGGTATCGACAGGGTTGACGATGATTGCATCGACCTTGGAGGCGATGAAATTCTGGATCTGGCTCTGCTGCTTGGAAACGTCGTTCTGCGCGTCTTCGACCTGCAGCGTCACACCGCTGAGTGTCTTTGCATAATCGGTCATGCCGTTGCGCAGAACCGTCAGGAAATTGTCGTCGAATTTCGCCATCGAGACGCCGACGGTTTCTGCGTGAGCCGCCGTCGACATGACGAGCGCCATCGCAGTGCCCAGGATAAACTTTTTCATTTTACTTCCTCCACAAAGCGGTGCCCGGCTGCACCCTCCTCACGCCGGAGCTCCAGGCATTTGCTCTGAAGCCGCATTCCCCTGCGCCACCTCTCCCGCGGCGCTCCGCAAAACGGAACAAACAAACCGTTAAATCTGTTCTGCGGAATATTCATTCCATTTTCTGGGAACGACGTCAAGTCTCTTTAGCGGCGTCGAGATATGGATGAGGGCGCAATGCCATGCGGGCGTCAGGACCGACGCCCGCATTGTCGGTGTTGTGAAAGGCGAAACGAGCATCCATCTATGCAGGGTCGAAGGCAGGCTCACGGCCGCAGGCGCCTTCGACCTCTCGCCGCGACCCAATCATTTGAAGATTTTGGAGACAGGACAAATGTCCATTTCGATGTATCGCCTCACCGTTCCGATGTTCCAGCGCGGCCTCGCCAGCCTGAAAACCTACCTCGACAAGGCCGAAGCCTATGCGAAGGAAAAGAGTATCGATCCTGCCATATTGGTGGCCGCTCGCCTCGCGCCCGATATGCTGCCGCTCTCCGGCCAGTATCAGCGCGCCAGCGACACCGCCAAATTTGCGCTCGCCCGCCTGACGGCGACCGACGCCCCGAAGTTCGAGGATAACGAAACGACGTTCGACGACCTGCGTGAGCGCCTGGCAAAGACCAGCGCCTATCTCGGCGGCTTCTCGGCGCAGACACTGGAAGGCACAGAAACCCGCCAGATCACCCTGCCGGGAAAGAGTGGTATCGTGCTGCCGGGTGACGAGTATATCGCCACCTTCGCCCTGCCGAACTTCTACTTCCACGTCGCGACGGCCCACGCCATCCTGCGTAACCAGGGTGCTCCGATCGGCAAGCGCGATTATCTCGGCTGAACCCCGGTTCGGCTCGGCTAGAACACTGCATCATTCTTTAAATCGAAATCGATTTAAGGATAAAATTATGCGGTGATTCAAAGTGTTACAGCGTCCTTTGCGCGTCTGAAAGACGCGCGGCGCTGTAATATCAGGGCCGGTGCGTCACCGGCCCTCTTTCCGTCAATTCGGTATAGGCGAGCGTCTGGTCGAGATGGCGTGCTCGGAGCGACAGCAGCTTCTCGGCATAGTCGAGCCGTATCGCCGCATAGGCCGGATCCGCCGCGACATTGTCGAGTTCCATCGGATCGTCGGCAAGATTGAAGAGCAGCGGCGGCAAAGCGGCAAAATGCACATATTTGAACCGCGCGTCGCGGATCACCGCGAGATTGCATTCGTTGGACCGCAGCCGGAAATGCTGCTCGGCCTCGCCATGCGCAATGTCGCGGAAATCGAATTCCCAGAATGCCGCGTCCCGCCAGCCCTGTCCGCTCCCATCCCTGACAAACGGCATGAGCGATCGGCCATCGAGCCCGTTCTTCGCGTCGATGCCGAGCCTTTGGCAAAGTGTCGGAAAAATATCCGCAGCGCTGGTGAATTTGTCGACGACCCCACCCGCAGCACTGCTTGCGGGATCGCGAATGACAAGCGGAATATGATAGCTGCCATCGAAGAAACCGCCCTTGCCGAGCATCCAATGATCGCCCGCCATCTCGGCGTGGTCCGAGGTGAAGACAACAAGCGTGTCGTCCCAGGCGCCCGCATCCTTGAGGGCCTGCCAGATGCGGCCGAGCTGTGCATCAACCTCTGATATCATGCCGTAATAGATCGCCCGGATCGCGGCAAAATCCTCGGTGTTCCAGCCGCTGAGCGGCCCCGTTGCACCGTGGATAAAGTTGCCCTTGTCAGAGCGTGGCATGGCATATGCGAGATAGGGGTGACTATCCTGTTCCGCTTCGCGGTTTGCCGCGCGCGCAAAAGCCGGTCCCTCGCCCGGCGTGAACATTCGGTTGAACGGCTCCGGCACGGAGAATGGCGGATGCGGACGTAAGAAAGAGACATGCGCAAACCACGGCCTGTCCTGTTCGCCCATCCAGCGGATGAACTCGCCGGCCAGAAAAGCCGTCTGGGTCTCATCGCGCGAATAGGCCGGTGACGCATCGGAAATGTCTCCGGCTCCAGCACCGACCGGAATATGGATATCGCGACTGACGGCATCCGCATGACCACGGGACTTGAGCCAGGAGAGCCATTGTCTTTCGTGCTCGGGCAGAAGCTGGCGGGCCGTAAAACCCGGCAGCACGCCTTCATAACTCGTCAGATGCGGATCGCCGGTATCCATCCCGCGCGGATCGGGCGCCGTATCCGTGTAGCCGAACAGCGTCGGGTCGTATCCCGCCCGCCGGGCCGCCAGCGCCAGATTGTCGAAGCGAGCATCGAGCGGCGAACCGTTGCGGCAGACGCGGTGGCTCATCTGATAGAGACCGGTATAGAGCGTGGCCCGCGCCGGTGAGCAGGGCGCCGCCCCAGCATAGTGCCGCCGGAAGAGGGTGCCTTCGCGCGCCAGCGCATCGACACCCGGCGTCTTTACGCAGCCATGGCCGACGGCCGACAGGCAATCGCCGCGCCACTGGTCCGCCGTGATCAGCAGGATGTTCGGCCGGCGCGCTTTCTCGATGCTGGTTGGCTCAATGCTGGTTGGATTTTGCATGCCAGTCCCAGGCGGAGCGGATGATCTCAGACAGATCATACTGCGGCACCCAGCCGAGCACATCGCGCGCCTTGTCGTTATTGGCGACCAGCGTGTGCGAATCGCCTTCGCGACGGCCGATATATTCGACCGGGAAAGGCCGGTTCGACACGTCCTCGATGGCGCCGAGCAATTCCTTGACCGTCGTGCCGGTGCCGGTGCCGAGGTTGAGCGCGACGGAATCGCCGCCCTTCAGCAGATATTCGACGGCGCGCACATGCGCATCGGCAAGATCCAGCACATGGATATAGTCGCGCACACAGGTGCCGTCGCGGGTCTCGTAATCGCTGCCGAACACCTTGAAACCCTGGCGACGGCCGAGTGCCGCGTCGATCGCCAGGGGTATCGCATGCGTTTCCGGCTGGTGCCATTCGCCGATCCGGCCCTCGAAATCGGCGCCGGCCGCATTGAAATAGCGCAGCACCACCGAGCGCAGGCTCCTGTACTGGTCGTAATCGGCAAGCGCCTGTTCGACGATATATTTCGTCCGCCCGTAGGGATTGATCGGCACCTGCCGGTGCGTCTCGTCGAGCGGCACGCTCTGCGGCAGGCCGTAGGTGGCGCAGGTGGAGGAGAAGACGAAGGCATTGATGCCGGCCGCCTGTGCCGCCGAAAGCAGCGTCAAAGTGCCGATCACATTGTTCTCGTAGAAGGAAACCGGATCCTTGACCGATTCGCCGACCTCGATCAGCGCCGCGAAATGCAGGATCGCCGCCGGCTTGTGCTTGGCCAGCACCTCGTCCAGCCGGGCGCGATCACGAATATCGCCCTCTTCGGCCGGGCCCCATCTGACGAACTCGCGATGGCCGTTCGAAAAATTATCAAAGACGACAGGCGCATAGCCCTTGTTCGCCAGGTCGAGGCACGTATGCGAGCCGATATAGCCGGCGCCGCCGACGACAAGAACCGTTTCACCTGCCATGCACCACCCTTACTATTCATTGAGAGATGGGAGAAACCTAGACGAGATACACGTCAATAAAAAGAAGGAACTGCGATCGGCGTCAACGGACAATACGTCAAATGCCGAAGCCACGCTCGACCGGGTGCGATCCGCCGCCCGTGCAATTTGTGCCGGATCAGCAGAAAACACAAATTATTCGCGTGATTTGCATAGCCGCCCGATCTAAGGGGCTTGCACCACCATGTGATGATCAACGGTCTGCAGCCATCAGGTAGGGAGAGCGCGAATGAGGAAGGCATTGGTCGTTTGGGGCGGCTGGCAAGGCCACGAGCCGGAGCAATGCGCCGATATCGTCGCCGATCTCCTGCGCGAGGACGACTTTACCGTCGAGGTAACCGGCGATCTCGGCGTGTTCGGATCTCCGACGCTGGCGAAGGCCGATCTGCTGGTGCCCATCATTACCGGCGAAACGCTCGAAAAGCCTCATGCCGCTGCCCTGGTCGAAGCGGTGCGCGGCGGGCTCGGGCTTGCCGGCCATCACGGCGCACTCGCCACGTCCTTCAAGGAAAGCGCCCCTTTCCGTTATGTCTCCGGCGTCACCTGGGTCGCCCATCCCGGCAATATCATCGACTTCCGCGTTGCCGTCACCCGCCAGGACGATCCCGTCATGGAGGGCATTCCGGACTTCGACTACCGTTCGGAGCAATATTACCTCCACTATGATCCCACCGTCGAAATCCTTGCAACCACCACCTTCACCGGCGCCTACGATTCGGCAGCCCGCAATGTCGTGATGCCCGTCGTCTTCAAGCGCCATTTCGGTGCTGGCCGCATCTTCTATTCCGCCCTCGGCCATGTCGCAGCCGAATTCGACCATCCCTACATGCCCCTCATCCTGCGGCGGGGCCTGAGCTGGGCCGCACGCCAGTAGCGCCGGGACGATCGCCCTCGGACGAAGATCGGCGGCGACAGCCAAACGATGTCGGCGGCTGAAGAACGAGCATTCAAGCTGGAGGGCCAGCCTCGCCTGATCGGCCGGCACGGGCGACCGCTTGCCGATCGTCCGCCCGCGCCATAATTTGCCCGGATGCAGGATCGCTTCTCTTTCTTCTCCGCCACCGCCGACCGCCTGGCCGATATAGAAGCGGTCTTCGACGATTGCGCCGACGGCCGGAATTGTCACTGCGCCTACTGGTATCGTCCGAATGCCGACTACAAGGCGGGATGGGGCGAGGGAAATCGCGACTGGTTCCGCAGCCTAGTCGCCGAACCGCGCCCGCCCGGCATTCTCGGCTATCACGAGAACGAGCCGGCTGGATGGTGCGGCGCCGCGCCGCGCGTGGTGTTCGACCGGCTGCGCCGTTCAAAACCCTTTGCGCCGGTCGATGACAGGCCGGTCTGGTCGATCAATTGCTTCATCGTCCGCAAGCCGTTCCGGCGGCAGGGCCTGTCGCGACTGCTATTGAAACACGCTGTTGAATTCGCAAGCGCGAACGGCGCCGAATGTCTCGAAGCCTACCCTGTCGATCAGGCAGCCCGTGCTTCGAACGGAGCCGAGCTCTATCCGGGAACGCTATCGATGTTTCTGGATGCCGGTTTCGCCGAAGTGGCAAGACGCCTGCCGGCAAGACCTGTGGTCCGTCTGGAATGCCGCTGAATATTTCGGCACTCAGGGGATTGATAAATACGGCCTAGCGAGCCGCTTTGATCTGCCGGTCGTTCTCGACGGCGGGCGCCGCCTCGTCATAGATCCGCATCAGCCGCCCGGCTGCCTTCAGCTTCTCGATGAGATCGTTTCCATCAGGCGAGGCCTTCGTCAGCTCCAGTTGCTCGAATTCCCTCAGCGCCTGCGCCCAGTGGCTTTCCCCACGCCCATCCGGCCTGCCTTCCGATTCCCATAGCGAATAAGCGCGCTGGCTGACCCAGGCGTCTTTATTATGACTCATAATCAACCCCAGCGAGAAATTTGGAAGCAATATTCGACAGGCAACAAGGTGCCAAAACCGGCTTTAGGAGTCGTTACGAGGCAGCGTTAGTTTTTAGCTAATAGCGAGGCGCATAGGATTATCCCGTGCACACATTCCGGACCTTGGCCTCGTACCGCCTGCAGGGTAGGGTCATTGCAGAAACGACAGCGATGACCGATGGCAGCCAAGACAACACTCAATGCGAAGAATCTCGAATCCCTTGGTGCGCAGCGCCTTGCCGAGCTGCTGGTCGAGATCAGCATGGGCAGTGCTGCCCACAAGCGACGGCTTCGAATGGAGCTTGCCGGCAATCACGGCAGCGCCGAGGTGGCGCGTGAGGTGCGAAAGCGGCTTGCCAGCATCGCCCGCGCTCGCACTGTCATCAACTGGCGCAAAGTGAAAGCGCTGAAGAGCGATCTGGAAACGCAGCGCAAGACGATCGCAGAGACGGTTGCCGCCGATGATCCCCAGGAGGCTTTCGAACTGATATGGCAATTCCTCGCGCTGGCGAATTCGATCTTTGAGAGATCCAGCGACAGCAGCAGTTCTCTCATCGAAAGTTTTCATCAGGCTTGCGAGGATGCTGCCGCAATCGCCGCGTCCGCCAGGATCGGCTCCAATGTCCTGGCCGACAAGGTGTTCAAAGCCGTGCAAGACGATGGCTACGGCCAGTACGATAACCTGATTACGGCGATGGCGCCAGCTCTCGGCAAGGATGGTCTCGATTGCCTGAAAATCCTCTTCGTCCAATGGTCCAAGGAGCCGAAAGACATGCCGGCGGAGGACAAGCGCGAGATCATCGGCTGGGGCAGCGCGGGCCCCCTTTACGAGGATGAGATCGACGGCACTCAGCGAGATCTGACGGTGCGCATAGCCTTGCAGGAAATTGCCGACGCCCAGGGCGATGTTGATGCCTACATCGCTCAGCAATCCGAGAAAACGCGCAAGATGCCGATGATTTCGGCCGACATCGCCAACCGTCTGGTCTCGGCCGGCCGGCCGAAGGAAGCACTTGAGGTGCTGAATGAGGTCGAGACGACAAGCCAGGCTGATAGGCCATTCGAATGGCAGCTCGCGCGCGTCGAGACGCTCGAGGCCCTGGGGCGCGCAGAGGAGGCGCAGTCCTACAGGTGGACATGCTTCGAGCAGTCGCTGCATGGCGAGCACCTCAAGGCTTTCCTCAAGCGGCTGCCGGATTTCGACGATCTCGAGGCCGAGGAGAAGGCATTCGCTTATGCACAGGCTTTCCCGGACGTCCACCAGGCACTTGCATTTTTCCTGAATTGGCCGGCACCTGCCGAGGCAGCAAAACTCGTGATGAGGCGGAAGGCGGAACTGGACGGCAATCTCTATGAGCTGATGCCGGCGGCGGCCGAAGCTCTGGCGGAGAAACATCCGCTTGCGGCAACCATCGTCTTGCGCTCCATGATCGATTTCACGCTCGATAGCGGCCGGTCCAGCCGCTATAAGCATGCGGCGAGGCATCTTGCGGACTGCGCGTCCTTTGCGCCTCATATCAATGACTTCGGCAACGCAAGATCCCATGACGTCTATGTCGCAGAACTCAAACGTCGGCACGGCAAGAGGCATGGCTTCTGGAGCCAGGTGACCTAAGTCGCTTCAGATATCTCACCTTCAGAGGAATTCCATGACGACCACCGCCTGGCACGCCGATCCGCTGACTTGGGGCAATGGACCGCGCATTTTCGAGGCCTTTCTGGAGCCGACCTGCCCTTACTCGGTCAGAGCGTTCAACAAGCTCGACCAACTGCTCGGCCAGGCGGGCGAAGACAAGATCACCGTGAAGATCCGCCTGCAGTCGCAACCTTGGCATATGTATTCGGGCGTCCTCGTCCGCTGCATCATCGCAGCCTCAACGCTGGAAGGCGGCAAGCAGACAGCAAAGAAGGTGATATCAGCCATTGCAGCCCATCGCGAGGAGTTCGAGTTTGAACGCCATGCCGGCGGCCCGAATATGGATGTGACGCCGAACCAGATCATCGAACGCCTGGAAGCCTACAGCGGCGTCAAGCTGAAAGAAGCCTTCGCCATCCCGGATCTCGACCGGGAGATCAAATGGCACTGCAAATATGCCCGGCAGAACGGCATCCATGTCTCGCCGACCTTCATGATCGACGGGCTGGTGCAGTCCGACATGAGCAGCGGCGATGAGGTTGGAATCTGGGTGAAGAAGGCGCTGGGCAATTGACGCCGGCCGTGTGCCAGAGACTATCTCCCCGCCTATCTGTCTGCTGCCAGTTCTCGACCGCCATGAATATCCATGTGTCGCGATTTTCCCATCTGCTTATTCCCTGGTTCAAGACTGGTTTCGCAAGCTAGACAGCCATGTAGACATGTAGCTGCGTGCCACGCCGCCGGACCCAGGCTTGCCAGCGGTCTCTGAGTTTTCGGATCGTCCGCCATCAGATTTCCAACAACGTGGTGAAGATCTGCGTAGGACGCCTTTGGAAGCGTATTCGCAAAACCCCGCTCCCTTCCACGACCTTGTGTCAGCAGGGTTCATTCGGTAGAATCGGGGCCGGTAATCTACAGCGGCAGGTGAAGGTTCGAGTATTTCGCTCGTTGGGAGCTCGATCCCGGTGGCGCACCGAAATTCCGCTCGTAGCGCCTGCGGACAACTTGACCATGACTGGCGTCGACGATCGGCTACTCGAAAGCAAGATGATCCAGATCGAGCAGGCTCGATCCTGGAGCCCGCGCGTGATCTCTAAGTTCGAAGCGCTAATTAGGGACGGCGACGACCTCTCCCTTTATCGTGTCAATCCGCTGGCGTTGGCACGTGACCGCGCGATAACTGACACGGAATCCATTGACCTGTTCCTCCATGCCACCCGATGCGGCCTGTTCGAGATGACCTGGGATGTGCTTTGTCCCCAATCCGGAATGGTGCTCGACAGTTTCGGCGCCTTGCGCACGCTCAAGACCCATTATGTCTGTGGCTTGTGCGACGTATCGGGCGAAACTGATCTCGATGACTTCATCGAAGTTACGTTCTCCGTGTCGCCGCATCTTCGGCGGCTACCGTTTCATGATCCCGACTCGCTCTCGGTCGAAGACTTCCACTGGAAGCTTCGCTTCGCCAACGACGGGAGGCTGCCCGGCCAGCAAGCTCGATTTCTAGACTACCTGCGCGGATTGGTCCGCGGCCTCACTTATCTGCCGCCGAGCTCGAGCGTCACGCTACGGGCGGAGCTGGGTCCTGGTGTTCTCTCCGGCGTGAATGTACAAACGCAAGCCGCCTTCATGACGCCGATATCAGGTGAGCCGGCCACAGCGCCCACGCTGCTGCGGGTCAGCTATGATGGGCAACGCTTTTCCCCGGCCCTGGCCGTTTTATCGCCGGGCCCTTGTATCATCGAGGTGGAGAATACAGGACCCGTTCGTGGCTCGCTGCTTTTGATAAACTGGCCGCCCGAGGTGGCAGCCCTAACAATCAAGCCGCAGCTCGAATTCGAACCGTATATCTCCGGCGGGATGTTGCTAGCAAGGCAGACCTTCAGACGCTTGTTCCGGTCAGAGCGAATCGACGAGCGGGAAGGGCTCGGCATTCGCCAAGTGACTTTCCTCTTCACAGACCTAAAAGGTTCAACGGCTCTGTATGAACGCCTGGGCGACCTGAACGCCTACGCCTTGGTGAGGGAGCATTTTGCTCTCCTCGAATTGACGGCACAGCAACATTCCGGCGCCATCGTAAAGACGATCGGCGACGCGGTGATGGCCGTCTTCTCTCGTCCAACAGATGCAGTTTCAGCAGCATTGCAGATCTTAAAGGAAATCGAGCGTTTCAATCTCGAACATGGTGAGCCGGGCATCATCCTCAAAATCGGTGCACACTGCGGCCCATCGATAGCTGTCACATTAAACGATAATCTCGACTATTTTGGTCAGACCGTAAATGTTGCCGCCCGCGTGCAATCTCTAGCAGATGCTGGCGAGATTTGTATCTCGGAAGCGCTCTATACGGCGCCAGGTGTCATTCATCTCCTGACTGGCCACCATGTCGTGGAGTTTGGTTCCTCACTCCACGGAGTTGAGGGCAATGCTTCCGTGTATCGCATCATCAACGGACCATAACCACCTGCGTCGGCCTCTTGGGGACGGGTTGCTTCAGCCGCGCCGCAGATATGGCCCCGCAGTCAAATGTGACGCACGTCAAAACCGCACGTTTTCGCACGTGCTTCATTGCATGATAATTATGTTTGATGGCGGAGAGGGTGGGACTCCTGCCTACCCGCCAGAAAAGCCCAGAAACAAAGGGGTTTCGAGACGTCGGCCTGATGCTGTGTGTACCAATGCTGTGGCCCACGTCATATCCTGCGGTCGGGCAGAAGGTCAAGACTCGTGGAACTGTGGCCAGTGATCTGTCTCGCTAGCTGCAGTGCTGTGGGATCAAGGCGTGACCGTGCGGATACCTGGCACTCCCAAACGACGAAGACCCTCCAACCCAGAGCTTCCAGGTCTGAAGTGACCCTCCGATCGCGGTCGGCATTTCTTTCAAACTTGGCATTCCAGAAGTCAGGATTGGATTTTGGGTTTGACGCCACCTTGCACTCCAGATGACGATGCCAGAAGCAGCCGTGCACGAAGACCACCGTCTTATGACGGGAGAAAACGAGATCAGGCTTTCCGGGGAGGCCCGCTCCACCAAGCCGATATCTCAAACCCAACCGATGTACCGCCTTCCGAAGCGAGATTTCAGGTTTGGTATCCTTTGAGCGGATTCGTGACATGCGCGTGGAGCGTTCGCTCGGGGTAAGAAAATCGACCAAATACTGCTCCCGCTGCTTCGTGCCTTTCCCAAAGGGAGGACCAGAACGCTTGATTCCATCTTTGGAAATTCATTGATATAGACACCAGCCACAAAAGCATCAGCAACCACTGAATGTCGACGATACAGTCCCGCCGATTTTTCCGTGTAGAGGTGGCTTAGCCCCTATTGCAGCAGCTTATTTGGAGTAAAAGAAGGCATGGGGACAGAGACTTTTCGAATCAGCTCGTATCTAAAAGATATTATTGGTCGCGACCTCGTGACCAATGAGTTTGTCGCAATATTCGAACTTGTTAAGAATTCGTTCGACGCAAAAGCAAAGAAGGTCGACATTGAGTTCGATCCTGGGGAACGAACAATTACGATTGTCGATGACGGTATCGGAATGTCCCAAAAGGATATTCGCGATAAATGGCTGTTCGTTGCGTACTCGGAAAAGGCTCTTGTTGACCCCGATACTTACCGGGACAAAATCAAGCCAGCTGGCCAGTTTGCCGGTAGCAAAGGCATCGGCAGATTCGCTTGTGATACCCTCGGGCAGCAATTAGAGCTATACAGCCGAGTGGAAGGCAGCAAGTCCATATCAAGATTGGAAATTGATTGGACGAAATTCGAAGCAAGCAGCACCGATGAATTTCAAGACGTTCAGGTGAACCTTGGCACCGTTAGGGCTTTCCCTTCCGTTGCAAATGCCAACGCGCCTGCTGCGAATGGTACTGTCCTGGTAATCAGGAACACACGTCAGGAATGGAATGCTGATCGGATTCGGCGGCTGCGCAAAGACCTAGCAAAGCTGATCGATCCGTTTGGCACCACCACCCATGTGAAAGTCCAAACGTGGTTGCTAGATGGCTCCACTGAGCAGATAGAAGGCGTGGACGGGCCGGTTGGCAATGACGTCGCTGGACTGCTGCAGGAAAAAACAAGTCGAATCGAGGTCGTGATAGAAGGCGGCACGATCGCGAGCACCCTTTTTGACCGTGGCCGGAAGATTTACGCCATACGTGAGCCGTCGCCATTAAGCGACCTAAGTGATTGCCGCGTTGAAGGACACATCTACTTCCTGAACAGGTCTGCGAAACATACGTTTACTGTTCGCATGGGAGTGCGACCAATTGAGTTTGGAAGCATATTTCTATTCCTCAATCGGTTCCGAATTTTTCCGATAGGGGAAGAATTTGACGATACCTTCGGGCTAAACCGAAGGAAGCAACAAGGGCAATCTCGTTACCTTGGAACCCGCGATATCATCGGTCGGGTTGACGTCACGGCCCCTCCAAAGATGTTCCGCGAAGTGTCGAGCCGTGACGCCGGACTTGTCGAGGACGCCCGAAGTCGCGCCCTGTTCGACGCAATCCGGAGGTACATGATCTTTCGGCTCGAAAGATATGTCGTCGGCGTGAATTGGGCAGACGCCCGCGATCAAGAACGCGATACAGCTGAGGGTCTTGAGACAGATAGGGCGCGGGAACGGGTTCTGTCTGTCATTGGTACACTGGCTCGAACCAAAGACGTTGAAATCCTATACTACGACAAAGAATTGGTCAGGGTGTCCGACGATCCCGATCAGGTGACCGACGCGGCGCTCAAGGCGATGTCCGAGGTCGCAGAGAGCAGGGGAGATAACTCGCTCCTGCGTCAGGTGGAAGACGCGCGTAGGCGGATCGAGGAACTTCGTGCTTCGAGAGAAGAGGCGAGAGAGATTGCGCAGCGCGCCATTGAGGAACGGCAGCGAGCCGACGCCATAATCGAGCGACTGGAACAACAAGCCGCGTTTCTTGGACGGAGCCAGGATGTAGATGTCGAGCGTGTCCAACTACTGATGCACCAAGCCATCATTCATTCTGGTCATATTCGCGCAGCGGTCTCAAACGCTGCGCATGAAATCAGGAATGTACTTTCCGGTGCCACACTCCCCGAGGAGTTTGAGTTGGAAGATGTGGGAGATGTGGAGGACATTTTCGCCTCGATCCGACAATCGGCTCGTCGAGTTTCGGTATCCCTAGCAGAAGCGAGTCTTTCAGGCGATAGGCTGCGAACCGTGCTTTCCTTCGCTCCAAACATCCGAGTGGATTTGGAGACTGACGAAGTGCGTGGCGATCTAATGAAATTCCTCAAGGAGTACTTCGAGGTACGCCTGGCAGAGGTTCCGGGGATGCCGCATGCCACCTTCGACGCGTCGGGCTTGTCACTTCACCGCGAGTTCTCACCGGTCGATGTCGCGGTCATTGTCGATAACCTTCAAGACAATGCCCGGAAGGCGAAGGCCAGCAAGCTCGAATTCAAGGCTGCAAAAAAGGGACAGAATGGCGTCGTCATCAGAGTTTCGGACGATGGCTTAGGCATTGATCAACGAAAAGTCGATCCAGCCAAAATATTTGAACGCGGCTACACTGGGTCGGCCACAGGGACTGGACTGGGTTTATATAGCATCCGTCAGATCATCCAGAAGATGGGTGGTACGATCGAACTTGTTGGTGATGGCAGCCGCGCCGATTTCGATATTGCTATTTTTGGGGATAAACATGAATCTTGACTTTGGAATTCTTTGGATTGAAGATTCCTTTAGCCGTGAAGAAGAAGAAAATTTGCGGAGGCGCGTCCTTGAGGCGGGTTTTATTGCAAGAATAGAAGTAATTCCGAACAGCTCCGGAATAGAAGAACTGTCCAGAGAACATGGTCTTTACCACCGATTTGACATTATACTTCTTGACTATCGCCTGAAGGATGAAAACGGCGACGATATCGCACCTGCGATCCGTAGATTGTTCCCATCTACTACTATGCTATTTTATTCAGGTAGCGTCCCAGAAGACAGCCTTCGCCAGATGATCGCCGAAAAAAAGGTCGAAGGAGTTTATTGCAGCGCTCGGGAACGCTTCATTGACCGGACGGGCGGACTCATTGACCAAACGGCAAGATCGCTGGACAGGCTCTCGGGAATGCGGGGACTGGCGATGCGGGTTGTCGCGGAATGCGATGATGTCATGAAGAAGGCCATACAGTGCATGGCCGCGCGCGATACAAACTGCGCCGCGAAAGTGTCAGAACTCGACGAGGACGTCCTAACATTTGTAGCGTCGATGAAGGAAAAGTACGAAGCAGCCCTTGAGGTCGATCTGGATGCGCGCTTCGGTACATTGGCAGTAGACAGCACGAAGCTCTTCAAGCATTTTCGACGGCTCACCCAGGTGGTTGCAGCCGACCCCAGGCCATTCGGCCTCAGTGCCGAGCAAGTTGAACGGTTACGTGAATTGAGGCGGCTTAGCGCCCAATACGACAAAAAAGTCCTCAAGAAGCGAAATATCCTTGGCCACGTCATTGAAATCAGGGGCGAAGCAGGCTGGGTGCTACAGGGAAGCGATGAGATCGGTGTCGGGGATTTCCCGGAAATCCGACGGGTCTTTGCGGCGCACATCGACGCCCTCCGCGAAATGAGCGATCTCATTCATTTCACGTTGCCGCAACAAGCCTAGCAGCATTTCGCCAAGCGCTTCGGCCAAAAGCGGAGGAACAGCGTTCCCGACCTGAGTGAAACGGGGACAGGCGTCCTTTCGTCGTGGTCCGCCCGTTGTGTAGGGGCCTTGAAACGAGAACCAATCCGGGAATGACTGCAGGCGCGCATGTTCGCGGACAGTCATTGCCCTTGGCTCAGAGTAGTGGATGAAGTCGTCAGGCAGCGTCCCAATCGTCGGAGACGGTACGTTCGGATCGAGCGGCGTGGTTGACCGCTTCTTGATACCGAGGCGCATCCTGTCCTCTGGTCGCAAACACACACCACGCTCACAGTTATCGAGAATGTTTTTCATGCGCTGAGCGGCCGCCTCAGTATGGCGCGGCAGGCGCATGTCGGTCGGCTGGGCAGGACTTCGAATTCTCATCAGTTGCTGAAAAGGGCTAGATGACGTAGCCCCGCGCCGCAAGGTCTTGAATCCGCGATGGCCCCATTCGGCATCGAGGTCCAATCCATCAATTGCTTCAAGGTCGGAGATCGCAGCCTTCGCACCCGTTTCCCCCGGACCAAGCCCCCTTGCCTTGAGGAAAGCCTTTCGGCTCACGCGCATTCTCTGAATTGGATCAATCCCGCACAACGCACCTTTGATGGCCGCAACGAGCACGAACCGCGGTCGTCGCTGTGGTACACCCCAATCCGCGGCGCGCAAGACATCGCACCATGTGTCATACCCGAGATCATCCAGCACCCGAGCCACATAGTCGCGGTAGGTCCCGCCAGTTCGATGGTTCATCGACTGGAAGCCGACGACGTTCTCCAGCAAGACGAGACGTGGCCGTAGAATTTCGACATACTCCAGGTAAACGTCAACCATGCGACTTCGGGGATCATCCGGACGACGCAGGCCGTTCATGCTGAAACCCTGGCATGGGGGGCCGCCAGCGATCAGGTCAACCTTTCCGCGAAGGGCAAAGAGTTCTGCTTGATGTTGTACCAAAAGGTCCTGTGCATACCAGGCCCGTTTTTCCAGCCATCTGGGCCAGCTGTGGGCTGCGGAGCGCCTGTCCAATAGATTATGCTTGTAGGTTGCAAATGCATCAGGATGGGCCTCGACGCCAAGCAGGGTCTTGAAACCGGCCTTACCCAACCCAAGCGAAAGGCCGCCGCATCCGGCGAAAAGGTCGATAGTTGTTGGTTTCATGTGATTGGCATCGCATGGCGTTCATGGATTGTCCAGGGCGATAGCATCAGACAAGCCATCCACGATGTCCTTCATTCATTGTCAAATCTCTATGGGATGACGCATGCGGATTATAGTTTTGAGCCTAGATAGTTGAGGTTTACAAGTGGTTAAGTAGCAGATCGTACGTTCGCTCGCCCTTGCCACAGCAGTCTGGACCAGCATGTTCAGCCCCGCGGCAGAGAAACTGCCCGAGCATCCAACGGAGGCAACGCCAAGGGAACACCCGGTTTCCTCGACGCCAGTGCGGCGACATCGCCCCCTCGAAGAGCCGATGCTTAGAACGCAGTGATAAGCTGTATTCGGTCTATACAGTTCACTTTTCCTTTGTTTTCCTGACCGCCGGCAAGCACGATTCCCTAGTAATACATACTAGGAGGAAACAATGTCGGCAGTAATCTTTACGGACATCGAAATCGATCGGGCTATCGCGGCGATCGGGGCCACCATCAGCGCGATCGACCAGAGCCGCTACGACTTCGGCTTTCACAGCCGGGCGTTGCCCGAAGAATTTGAGGAAAACTACGATACGTTGGCGGCGGACAGAAATGCCGCGATCAATAATGCCCGCGAGGTTCTAAACCTGCTGGGTGCGGAGCGAGAAAGACGGCGTCTTGAAGAACTCCGCCGCATGGTCGAATGGGTTTTGCCGGGACTGCCGACCGAGTAGCCTGCAATGGCCTATCAGTTCGCGCGTATCGGGCTTTACAGCCGTTCCGGCAAAGCGGGGCGGACGACGGACTACATCTTTGATGAGGTCTCGCGGGTGCCGTCGGCGTCAGTGCATGTGACGTCGCCGAAGCCGCCAGAGGTCGTTTATGGTATCGATGCCGACGCGGTGCGTGCACTGCACGACGAACAGGCGGCGGCGGCCAAGACCCCGCGGACGGACAAGAACGGCAAGACGACGCTGAAGGCGATCCGCAAGGACCAGAACACCTTGGCTGGCTTAATTTTCAGCCATCCGGTGACCATGGACGAGTACCGCACCAGTGCCGATGTCCGCCGCGACGTCGCCGACTGGGAGCGACGGTCGATTGCCTGGCTTCGGGAGCGGCATGGGGACAGGCTGGTGTCTGTCATTCGCCACACTGACGAAAGCCACCCACATCTCCATGCGTACCTGCTTCCCGACGACATGGAAATGCGGGCGGGTCTGCTGCATCCCGGCTACCCCGCCAAGAACGCTGTCCTCGCCGCTGGCCCGCTTCCCGGAGAAGACAAGAAGGCCATGGGGAAGCGGGCCGACCGCGCCTATGTCGCCGGCATGCGGCGCTGGCTCGACGATTACCACGAGAAAGTAGCGATCCCCGCCGGCCTGACACGCCTTGGCGCGGGGAAGCGCCGCCTGACACGGGCGCAATGGCATGCGGAGAAGGCCCAGGCGGCGGCACTCAAGCAGGCCGTGGAGCGAGCTGCCGTCGTGGAAGCGAAGGGCCGCGCCTACATCGATCGAACCAAACGCAACGCGGCAGCCATCAGGGCGGATGCCGCGAAGACGAAGGCTTCGGCGGATCGCTTGAAAGGCTTCGGCGGGTCCGTCC
This sequence comes from Rhizobium ruizarguesonis, assembly GCF_017357285.1. Taxonomy (NCBI): domain Bacteria; kingdom Pseudomonadati; phylum Pseudomonadota; class Alphaproteobacteria; order Hyphomicrobiales; family Rhizobiaceae; genus Rhizobium; species Rhizobium ruizarguesonis. The sequence continues at coordinate 4,955,062 of NZ_CP071678.1, forward strand.
GTGCTGTCCTCGATGGAGCGCGGGAATCCTCTCTACGTGAGAGTGTCCGGCAGGAATACGCCGCGGAGATCGCCGCTGCGAAGGCTGCCGCAGAGAAGGCCAGAGCCACCGCCGGTCGAGAGCGAAACTCACGGCGTGAATTCGAGAAAAAGGCTGCCGATGCCAGCTATGCGTTCCGCCAACAGCGGCAACGCCTCCTCGCTGCGCAGCAGGAAATACGGGTTCTGTCACGGGCGCTTGCCGCCGCGCTGGACGAACCGGCTGCAATACCAACGCCAGAAGGGATGACGCTATGATGAACGCAGGCGAAGAGATTTTCTGGAAGAACGCGCGCGCGGTGTTGCGCGATATCGGAATTTCCCACCTCGATCCGGCACACGGGGCGGCGGTGGACGTCGTGCGGTGGTGCCTGCTGGTCCGCGGGCGACCGACACACCATCGGCAGACCTTTTTAGAGGCGGAGTCTCCAGCACTTCTTGCCTACCTCGAAACGCTGGGGACGTCGGGAGACGCGGCGGACTGGCGGACGCTGGAAGAGCGTATCCGGCTACGAGCGGAAATCCTCCGCGAAGAAGAAATGCAACCGTGTGCGAAGCCGTGGCTTGCGGCGATCTGGCATTGCCTGCCCGAACTGGCGGGGATCGGCCAGACGATCCTCGACGGCGCGGCCGAACTCAAGAGCGTGGCCGATTTCGAAGCTGTGGCCGAGCCGACCGATGCCGACGCGAAGGCCGGCGATGGCGGCGACGACAAGGGCAGTGCGGGCAAGGCCGGATCAGCGGCGAAGCCGAAACCCTCTCCGCGGCTGGCCTTGCCTGTCGTCGCTGTCGTGCTGACTGAAGCCGAAATGAAGGCGCTCGATCTCAGTGGCGACGCCGACGCCGATGCGAAGAACGACACCACGCCTGACGGTCCAGATGGAACGAGCGCTCCGAAAGGTCCGAAAATGCCAGGAGGCCCAAAATGATTGATCTCCTCGCCGAACCGCCATCAACCGATATCGCATGGCAGATGGTCAATGCCGTGCTTCCTAGTGAAGCGACGACGATGTACGGCCGCGTTTTCCAGGTCCTCACGTCGGCCCTCTTCTTCCTTGGTGGGCTCTTCTTCGCCTACCAGTCTGTGCAAGGCATCGTTGCCTCGGCCCGCACCGGGCAGGCGCTTGGCGAGCGGTGGCATACCATATGGACGCCGCTACGTGTGGTCCTCGGCCTCGGCCTGCTGGCCCCCATGCCGCAGACAGGGTTCTCTAGCGTCCATTACCTCCTCCGCGACTTCGTTGCCCGGCCTGGTGTCAATCTCGGCAATGCCCTGTCGAATACGGGCATCACCACCGTCGTCAAGGAGGGCGTCACCATAACGCCCGCATCCTCGAACGGGTCGAGCGTCGCGATGACGATATTGCGGCACGAAGTTTGCGCGGCGGTTTACAATCAAGCCGGAAGCGTTTGGGGCTGGAATGCGCGTTTGCCCGATCCAGAGGGGGCTGAGACGGGGACGGGCATTTTCGGGTCAGAGTTCCGCCATACCTGGGGCTATGGTCCGACCTGCGGCCAGTTCTCGCTCAGCGCCCTCGACGATCGCCCGTCTTTTTCGAAGGTGCGGCGTGAGGCAATAAAGGCGTTCGTGGTTGCCTTCCGGACGGAGGCTGGCCGATACGCGCGCCTTGCCGCCGAAACTTCGGGCTTGTCCTCGGCGGACGCAGCGGCAAAGGCGGTGACGTTCAATGTGCTGTCACCTGATCTCGTCCAGCGCATCCGCTCCATGGGTGCCGCCTATGATCGTGCAATAGCGGCGGCGGCGAAGGAAGAGGCCAATACCATCGCGGCCGGCTCCCGTGACGCGCTTGTCGAGGACGCCCGCAAACTGGGTTTCCTGACGACGGGAATGTATTGGAGAACCTTGGCGCAAATCTCGGACGTTACAACGTCCATGACCAACGAGAGGCCCGAAGATACCCCGCCGCGCGTCGATGGGGATTTTGGCGAAGCGATACAGAAGGCATTCGCCGCTCTTCGGTTGCAGGTGTCGGGCGAAGCCGAGCGCCAGGCTTTGAGCGCCAACGATTTTTCCTCGGCAGGCGACGAAACCGCTGACCTCGCGACGAAAATCCTCGCGCCGATATCCCGTTCGATAGTTGAATGGGCGGCAACCCCTGCTGACAACGGGCAGGATCGCGACGAGATGGGGGCGCTCATTTCCTCGGGCCACGCGATGATGGCGGGCGTAACCGCCGCGATCGCCTTGGGCGGCGCAATTGCGGGCATCGCGGGCAATGATATAGCGGATTTCTTCGGGGCGTCCGCCGTCAATTATTTCCTAGACTGGTCGAAGTTCGTGATCATCCCCATCTGGATCATCGGCGCGCTCAGGGCGTACGTGATCCCCTTCATGCCGCCGTCTTCATGCTCGTATCCGGCGTCGCCCTGCTTGCCTCGCTGATGGAAGCGATGATCGCCCTGCCGATCTGGTGCCTTCGCTGGCTGAAGATGGACGGCAACGATGATTTCGCGGGAGACAGCGTCAAGCTCGGCCTGCTTTTCACCGTCAATATTTTCTTGCGGCCCGCATTGGCCATGCTCGCGATCTTTGCCGCATATGGAGTCTTCAACCCTGTCCTCGGAATGCTGGACCGGCTATGGGCAACGGCATTCCTTGCGCAGTCGGGTGGGCATGTCGTCGGGCTTCCTGGTTACATCCTGCTGACCTTCGGACAGACTTACATGATCTGGTACGTCGTTATGAGGACTTACGGGCAAATATGGGCTCTCCCTGACCGTGTGCTGGCTTGGTTCGGTCAAAGTACTTCTTACGGCGAGGCCGGGTTCGTCTCCGGCGCGTTCGGCGGAATGTTGGCGCTTGCCGGACGCGGCACATTGCCCAAGACTGGTCTTCCAGGGCTTTCGAAAAAGGGAGGGAAATCGAAATGAAGAAACTCATGATCTGGACTACGAGCGGGTTTGTTCTGGCGCTGGCCTGCGGATTGGCGGGGTTGCCGCACCTGTCGGCCACGCTCGTCACGTTGACGGTGTTCTGTGCCGCGCCGGCTCTCGTCGTCGCGGGGCTCGATGCCCTGTCTTGCGCGGGGACCGACGCATGAGAAGCGAACTCAACTTAGCGGAAGCACACGGCCCGATCGGTTGGGTGAGCATCGGTGATTTTTTTCCTGCTCTTTCCCATCGCCGGCCTGATCTCGTGGACCCTAATCTTGGGATCGCGCGTCGGGTGGTGGCGACTTCCCGAAGAACGGGAGAGCAAAGAATGAAGGCTCTGATGACCGCTCTTACCTTCGCCACAGCCGCGCTGTCCGTGGTCACAATTAGGCCAGCAGCAGCCGAGCCCAGTTCCCGCTACGTCCGTTTGCCAGGGCATCAGCTTGCAGGACAATATTGTGGGGTTTATCCCGACGGGAGCTATCAAAAAGAGCCCTGCTGGTTCTTCGATTCCCGGAAAGAAGTCTATTATCGGGAGGCGGATGGCGATCAAATCGTTGACGGCTACCCGGAGGCGATGATCCCGGCAAACGGGTATGAGTATCGCGATGTGCCGAGCTTTTTGCGGATTGTGTACACTCCGAAGGGGCCGAGGGTGCGTGGTATACCGCAACCCGGCGACTACAAAATTACAGTCTGGAAACATGGGGAGCGTGTACCGACCCTCGAAAACCCCCTGCGATTCATTCCGCGTGATTGAGGCTCCCATGAAAACTATTCTGACCACCGTTTTCCTTTCCATCGCCGTCCTACCGGCCAACGCCGGTTCGATCCTTGATGCCGCTGTGCCCGCCCACGCACTCAAGGTCGAGTTTGTCACTCCGGACACCACGCCGACCAATCGGCTTGCAGCAGGCAAGCCCCTGACGGTGGGCGTCGTCGTTACCAGGTCAACGGGAATCGTCCGGGTGGAGCCAACCGCGAAACCGGACTGGATGACTTACGATCCGCAAACCCGTCAATTTTCGGGGATGTCCGTTGCGGGGCAGCATGAGCTTGCCGTGTCCGTCACCGACGCTGGGACCGGTCAACGGGCCAACGGCGTCTTGACCCTCAATGTCGAGACGAGGTGACACATGAAGGCACTCGACGACATCGTCGTCCCCGCCGGTCTTCTCAGCATGAGCCGCGAGTGGACGGACGAGGCGGAGAGGTTTCGGGCGGCGGCTTGGAGGACCTGGGCGGAGATCAGGCTGCTTTGGAACGATTGGAAGAGGAATTACGCCGCCGGCGCTGAAGCCATGCTATGGGGCCGCAGGCGAGGCCGTAGAGCGCGTTTCCCGGCTTCGATGATCAAGCCTCATCCTGAAACCGTAACCTGTGCTGATGACCTCCGCGAGATACCTCACTCCCCATTGGAGGTCAGGGACGCCAGCTTGTCCCTGACCTGTTCGAGATCATAGCCCTTGTCTAGGAGAACGAGTGTGGCGACGGATCGCACCAGTTCCACAGCGTCCCGAGTACGGGCGTCCACGTCGCAGTGTGGCGCGAGCTTCCCGATGTAGACGCGCATCATCCGTTCCAGCCCTCCGCCTTCGACGGCTGCCAGATAGGCGTCGGCGATCGCACGGGCGTCGGGGCGGCGGATGGCTTTCGCCTTCCGCCGGTTCTTGGCCGCATAGGCTGCCTGACGTGACTTGTGGTCCAAGCCTGTGGTGGCCTTCGCCATTATTAAACAGTCTCCAACCCGCCAAGCTCTCCAAGGTGTGGAAAATCATAGACCAGTACTCGGCCGTGTTCCCAACGCCGGCGACGTGCTCCGTAGACCGTTTTCAAAGCCTCGCCGATCAACCAAGCTGATGTCACATAAGGCACTCGGTCTGCAATGCGTTCGTTGAGGTCGGTCACGAACATGCCTTGCGCTCGGGGTCCAAGCCCCTCGACTACGTCGCCGGTGATTTCCTCAATGGTCTTCATGTCTGACTCCGTCACTGCCGCATGATGGCGAGGGCGACTGCGGTCGCGTTGTCGCCGTACGTGTTATCCAGACGCCTCCAGGTGCGCTCCGCGGAAATCTCGTCGGCCTGCCGGGAAAAATCGGCAGCGTGGAGCATGGCTTGAAGGACAGGGAGTTGGCCTGTGGAAAGGACGCCGGCGATCTCCTTAGCTCGCTTGACCAGATGGCCCACGTCCCTGTCGTTGGCAGCTTGGAAGCGGCTGCTGTAGTCGTCCCAGCTTCGGCAACTGTCGATATCGAACCCGAGTTTGCGGGCGACGTCCTCGACGGGATCGAGGGTTTTCCAAGTGTTGAAATCCATTCTGATACCTCGTGTTTTCGATCTATGCCTATGGTCTCACGGCGTGAGATCGGCGGCAAATAAAAAATCCCGCCGTGAGATGCTTTCTCAAGCAGCGCGGATGAACGCGCGGCGGGCGGCAGTCTCGGCAGCGCGACGGGCCTCGGCGGCGCTCGCGGTGATGCCGGATGCAACTCGCTCTTCGACAAGGTGGTCGTCCACGACCTCCCAGAAGAATGTTCCATCCTCACAAAACGTCACGACAAGGTCGAGCACTCGACCGTCGCACGACATTCCAGCGGCTTCCCCGCAAACGTCGGCGTCGGGTTTCCAGGGCATTACATACAAGTCCATATCTTTGTTCCTTTTCCTGATCTTGAGTTTTCACTTAGGCGAATGCCAGTCCAGCGAACTCGGTGAAATCCGCCGTATCGCGCACTCGTTCCGATCCCGTCATCACGTAGATGCGGTGAGAGTCTCCGAGGCCGTATTCTTCCCTGACATGGATTTCCGCGTTACCTATCTTGTGTTCCGAAACGAATGCTCCCATCCGCCGATCCGTCATCTGTCGACCTCGACGATCACTGTCGCGTTGTTGCGCATGCGCGCTCGGCAACCGCTCAAGAAAACCGATGTCGTCTGATGCGCCGATTACGCCGGCGCTCACGAAAACTTCGCTGGTCATGGCCTACTCTTCATCGAACAGGGACATTGCCTCGCGGGCACGCGAGTCGCCGTAGACGAGCATCGACCTTCCAAGGAGCCCGAGTTCTTCGACCGAAATCGCATTGATGATAGAATACGCGACCATGCCCAGCGCCGCGTTCATCTCCTCCAGTGGCATCAAGTCAATCGGCACCATGTAGTGCCAGGCCTGGGCGATCCGCTGCCTGCGCGTCTCTTCGTCGATTACAGTGATGTTCGTGTTGCTCATAGTCTCTCTCCATTTAATGACCAATGTCAGTCGTAATGACGAGGCTCAGCATACAGAACGATTGAAGATATCCAAGACCGGGGAAGGCTAACCCATTGAAATAATTTATTAAAGAACTCGTTCAGCCGAACGTAGATCGAGTTCTTTAATTTCGACGTAATTGAAGACGCCACCGCTCTCTGAGGTCTTCAATTACGTCGACGTAGACGTGAAAGCGGTTCGGAGCTGGTGAAGTCTTGGAAAAATATTTCACTTCCAAATGCGTCTCGCGGCCTTTGCGATCAGGATGACCGGCAGCGCCAGCCAGAGGATCACGCTGACGAACTCGACCGTATGCGGGACCTTGATGGCTGCCGAGTACAGAGCGATGAAGGTCAGCATGGCGATGGGAAGGGTGAGGATGCGGAGTACGAGCATGTGTGTCCCTCTTGTTTTCAGGCAGTGGCTTGTTCGAGGCGGCGAAATGCCTGGATGCCGCCCTGTCGAAACTCGCGCTTCATGTCGTCGGCAGCGCCCGGAATGCGGGAACGCCGGATAAGGAGTCGGGCCTTCGTCTTGGGGTCCACCTTGTAGAGCAAGGCGACGTAGCAGATCAGTCCACCGAGGGCGTCCCTGTGATTAACCTCCTCGACCTCCACGGCGAAGGTCAAACCCGGAATGGTTGTTGTCTTGATTTCCATCGGAGCGCCTTTCTCGCTGATTTTTATGCATTACTTATATCACGGTATGAGAATCGAGCCCAGGACAGAACGCGGCAAGGTTGCAATGTGCCGGAGAGGCGGTAAACGGGATCGGTACGACTTTAGGTATTCTGAGATGAAGGGCCTGTTCCCTGTTCGATCCCCCCGGAGGGATCGGAGCCGCGCGCAGCGCGGTCTTCTTGATGTTCCCCGTCCCGATGCCTTCGAGATTGCCGGCGCTCGGAGCGGCAGTCACCCCGTAGGGGCCGCAACGGAGTGTAGGACGCGATCGCGTTGACAGAGCGAGAACGCTGGCAGGCTTGATGGTGAGGGTGGGAGGATGGATTCAGGGTAGTCTGATCCATCTGAACGTATATTAGTGCTGTAAGACGCTCCATGCGCGCCCGTACAGCACGTTTAGCTTCAAAATGGACCCGTGGGCCATTCTGGCGCGGGAACCGCGTCTGTGGCGAAGAAGAGCGCATCGGAGCGCCCAACATAGTGGTCCTCGATATCGAGGAGGGCGCGGGAATTCGCGCATGCCGAGACAGGCTCTCGGGGCAGCCGAAAGAGGTTCAGCATAGCGCCGCCGGTTACGGCGGGAACCGGGGCCGACTGTCCCCGGATCGGCATTCGATTCTTCAAGGAGATGGAGGACGGCTGTCGCTGTAGAAAAAATAGATGGCTATCGCCAACAGTATCCCGCTGGCTGCGAACATCGTGGATGCGACGCTGCCGCTCGCCCCGAGACCAGAAAGGAAACAAAGAACTGAAGAGATTAGGGCAGCCCATTTCATTATTACTTCTCCTTTTGAAACGGACTCTCTTTGATCGATTGCGAAAAAGATGTCGTTGAGAAAAACCATAAAAGTCTAGCTATCCCAATCGAAAGGCTAGGCGGCGGCCTTAACAAGGTCAGCCGCTTCGAGCGGGCGGGCCGCGGGGAACACGGCGGCGGCTTCGGCGATCACGCGGGTGATGCGATCCCGAGAACCGTGACGATCCGCGAGACGTCGGAGACGGTCGAGCGCATAAGTCTTGGCAAAGGCGGTATCCCTGTCAGCGCGATCCGCTTCGCGCCGCTCGACCTGACGGGCGAAGGAACGTTCTGCCCGGAGCCGTTGATATTCGGCTTCGAGCGGCGCGGCGTCCCGCTCGGTGGCGTTCACGGCGGCATCAAAGCCTTCCTCGCCCTCGAACTCGACGCGCGACAGGAAGGTGGCCGCGAGACTATGGCGCATCCAGACGCGCCACATCGGCGCTTCCACGCGGCCCACGACTTCGTCGGCGTCGTGCAAGACCTGCTCGCCGCCTTCACCGTCGTCAGCCAGCGGCAGAATATCGAGCTTTTTGGCAAGCGCGGCGGATACGACGCAAGAGCGTGTTCCGGGCATGTTTTCCATATACTCCCGCCACCGGCCAAACATGGCGCTATCGCCGTCAGCCGCGGCGATGGCGATATCCCACGGCGTCAGCGACGTCTCGGCCTTGGTCACGTCCTTATGGCCACCGGCGACCTCCCACGCCATGCTGCCCTTGGCCGTGTAATCGCTGGCGTCGGCGGCATCGCGCGCCACCCGGACATGCCAGCCGTGTCGGTCCGAAACCTTGCCGCCTTTGGCGCGGACTTGCTCGGCGTAGGCCCTGGCGATCCATGCGCCTGCCGCTTCGGCGCGCTCGTAGGCATCGGGAAACTCGTAGAATTCGGCATCCTCGCCGTCCGGGCCGTCCACCATGACGGAGAGATGCTGGTGATAGTGCCAGCCGTTCGTCACGCTAAACGTCACTTCTTGGCCGACGACGACGCCGAGAATGCCGTAGTCTCTGACCGCCTTCGTCCAGGCGCGGCCCTTCCTCGCGGCGCTCGATGCGCCCCCAACGAGGCCCTTGATCTCGGCGAGCGACATATCGAGTGAATGCGAGGCGGTGAGAACAACGAGCGCGGCTCGTCCGCCACGCTGGAACGTGGCATTGGCGGCGGCCTGAACTCGCTCCGCTCGGTCATGAGCTTTCTTCGTAGCACAGACAGGGCAGAGCCACGGCGAGCCGCACCTGTATATGCCAGATACGCCGGCGCGGATTTCGCCGGTCTCGGCCGCGGTGCGGAGGTGGATATTGACGCTGGTGGCGTCGTGTCCAGGCATGCCGCAACCGACGACGGCGGGGCCGCGAGCGCCTTCCTCGGCGGGTCGGCAGAGCCGTTGGATTCGGGATAAGAGACTCCAGCGCTTTACCGTGGATGATCCAGGGAGAGAGGTTTGGTCGACCTGACGGGGGAGCGAAGAAACTCCGTTTCCGCGGTGCGGAACCGTAGCTCCTCCACTCCCAAGGCGGCCCTTTTTGGGCCTTGCCTGCGCGCCTTCGGCTTGCTCATCGCCTTCGGCGATACGGGCGCGGGCGCGCGCCACCGAGGCCGCAATCATGTCCTGAACAAGCTGGGAGGGCTGCTGGACGGCGGCACGTGTATGCGTCTGTGTGTCTTCGTAGGGGTCGAATGCGGAGCCCTTCTCAGCGAAGAGCTTGTCAACAAATTTGAGTCTGAAGGTTGGGGGTGACGTCGGCTTGGCTGGGATATGTCCCAGCCTGGCGGTCACTCAGCCGTCAACGGCGGCTTTACAACAATTTCAAGATCGTTCATCATTATCGAACATTCCTTGAGAGAAACCGCCGGAGGGTTGCGAGGCCGTTGATGGCGGTTTTTTCATGGTCAGCCGATACCGAGCATGGGTCAAGCGCCGAAAATCAGCTCTGTATCCGAAACGACGTGGCGCTGTCCTCAGGCACAATGCTCTCAATGCCCCCACCCCGTCCAAAGGACGGTGCTGCGGCCCTCCCCCGGGGGAGGGCCTCACGCCCCTCGCGGGGCGACTTGGTTTCATCGCCTTCGCGCAGGCGCTCGGGCGATGCCGGTCAAATGAATTCGAACCTTGGAAGCTTCGCGATCTCGTGGGCAAGGACATGGGGTTTATAGCCTCCATACGCTTCGCCCTCAGTTGCGGGCACGTGGCCTTGCATGTAGTCGCGAGCACCAACATCCATGAAGGCTGCTCTGGCTTCAGTCTTGAACAAATGACGCCAAGCGTGATTCGGCCTGATCCGTTTATCCTTGACTCCGAGTCCGCGGACCCACGCTGCGAGACGCTCACTCACCTTGTTGTACTGCGCATTCCCAGCTTTTCCGCCGCGGTGCTTTGCAGGATCATAGAAAAGAGGTCCCTTTGGCTGACCTTTCACGAAATCGATAAAGCCTTGTTCGATGAGATGCGGATGAATCGCGACAAATCGAGGATGCCGGTTCTTTGTCGACCCAGCCTCGGGTGTAATCCAGATGAGGAGGTGACCGTCGTCCTCTTGGACATCATGTCTGCGTAACTGGGCAATCTCCCCGACCCGAGCGCCGGTATAGGCGCACAGCCACGGAATCCACCGACGGGCGCTCGCCATCTCCCTAGTAGCTCGTGGCGGTGGCGGTGCCAACGAGCCCCTTAAAATGATCGAGGCCTCTTCCGGAGTGAACCATTTCTGTCGTGTAGTAGTTGTCTGAGGCGCAGCAACTCTGATGCCATCGAGCGGGTTGGCGATGATCCTCCGATTACTCTTAGCCCAAGAACAGGTTGTCCTCAGGCAAGCCAGATGACTGTCTCGAACGTAACCGGCGCTTAACCCGGCTTTCAAAAGGCGATCTTTCCAATCAACGATCCAGTCACCAGTGAGATCGCGAATATCAGGCACTTCCGCCGCGACCTTGGCTATGAGACCTTTCCACTTCTTGTATGTGGACGGAGCGATCTTCTTCTCGGCAACATAGTCCTCGAAAACCTGAGTTAGGCTATACTTGCCGGGATCGGAAGCGCCTTTTTTCCGTGCGGCGAGGTCAAGCGTCGGAAAGCGATCAGCATCCGGATCGGGACGATAGTCGCCGTTCGCCAGTTTCAGCAAGTGCTCTTTAGCCTGAAGCACCGCGTGTGCAACCGCAGTGCGGAGGAGCTCGAAACTGGGTTCGTCGAGCCGATAACCATGCCGTTTCAGATAATCGTTGATCGCGCGGTCATTGCGACGCGTTCGATAGGTTTCGAGGACCTTTTCAAAAAGGGCATCGTCCTTGGTCAGTTGGAAAATCTTGACCTTCTCGGGCCTTAAATGAAGATGATCGGCAATGAGCTCTGCCTCTCGTAGACGTGGCGATCCCGGATCGTCCTCGTTTTCCGTTATCATCGCTCTGTAAATTTCCCCGGACATAGCAACGGCCTGCTTCTGCGAAAGGGAAATTACCCCAGCAGCCAATTGCCGCCACCTAGCCTCTGTGGCAGCGAGAATCCGGCCATGAGCGATCTTGGCCTCCTGAGGGTCGCGTGTACCGAGGCTCACCTTTTCCTCCCTCTTTCCAATAAGGGGAATCAGATGTTCGGGAACGCGTTTTCGAAACTGATAGATGCCGGTTACGGGGTGTCGAGTCGGGCGTGACATTTTCAGAACCATGTGGACCGCCTTTGTGTACCAAAGCGACGGTTACAAAACCCTTACAGCCCAAGCTCTTGAGCGTTTTCAGTGCTTCCGGGAAATTATGGCGGAGAGGGTGGGATTTGAACCCACGATACCCTTGCAGGTATGCCGCATTTCGAGTGCGGTGCATTCGACCACTCTGCCACCTCTCCGCGGTCTGGTCGGCGCTTGTTCGGCGCGGGCGTTCTCATAACGGGCAAATGACAGGCTGGCAAGCCGAAAAGTCGAAGCATTCCATCCTTTTGCCTTGACACCTTTTTGTCACTCGCGTATCTCGGCTGCGCAATAGGTTTGGAGAAATCCGCGCCTTAGCTGTCCCGCGCTTGCGCGGGGCTTCACCGGCAGGAAGAGTTCGAGGATTAGACCTCTGAAATCCCTGCTTAACTTCGACTGATAAAAAGACAGCCACCTGCTGGTTAGCGGGGAGCGCTGGAACGAACATGAAAGGATAAAAAATGTTCGCAGTCATCAAGACCGGCGGTAAGCAGTACCGTGTGGCGGCCAACGACGTGCTGACCATCGAAAAGCTGGAAGCCACCGCTGGCGACTCCATTGAATTCACCGAAGTGCTCGTGATCGGCGAAGGCGCCGACGCTGCGATCGGTGCGCCCTTCGTAACCGGCGCCTCTGTCAAGGCAGAAGTCGTCGAACAGAACCGCGGCAAGAAGGTCATCGCCTTCAAGAAGCGCCGTCGTCAGAATTCGAAGCGTTCGCGCGGCCATCGTCAGCATCACACGGTCGTCCGTATCACGGACATCGTGGCTGCCAAGTAAGATCAACGGGACAAGGTTTTAAAGGAGAACTCCAATGGCACACAAAAAAGCTGGCGGTTCATCGCGCAACGGTCGCGATTCTCAGTCCAAGCGCCTTGGCGTGAAGAAGTTCGGCGGCGAAGCCGTCATCGCAGGCAACATCATCGTGCGTCAGCGCGGTACTGAGTGGCATCCGGGTTCCAACGTCGGCCTCGGCAAGGATCACACGATTTTTGCGCTTACCGCCGGCAATGTGAACTACCGAACGAAGGCCAACGGTCGCGTCTACGTGTCTGTCATGCCGAAAGCGGAAGCAGCGGAATAAGCCGGTAGCGCTCAAAAACAGCCGGCGTCTCATCGACCCGGCTGGCCGTATCAGGTTCAGTCTAGAAAACAGGGGAGATGGGGCGCCATCTCCCCTTTTTCTTTACCCCTCAAGGAGGACTGAACCATGCAAGGCGAATTGTTAAGGGCAGACCAATCACGGTCTCCCCGGGAAGACCAGCGGTCTTCCGAAGAACGGCTGAGGCCGGAACGGTTAAGGACCGATTGCCCTGTCTTGTTATCGGAAAGGCTCGTCATGCGCGCGCCCCACGAAGAAGACATCGACGCCCTTGCCCATCTCGCCAACAACGCCAAAGTCGCCACCATGGTATCGCGTATGCCGCACCCTTATACCGCCGATGATGCTGCTGACTTCGTGCGTCGCACGAAAAATGGCGATATTGGCAAGTGCGTCTATGCGATCACCAAGGCCGAAAACGGCGCCTTTATCGGCTGCTGCGGCGTCGAGCCGCATGCGGACGGCAAGACCGTCGAGATCGGCTATTGGTTGGGCGAGCCCTATTGGAACAAGGGTTATACGACCGAGGCCTGCCATGCCCTGGTCGATATGGTGTTCAGAACCCGCCAGGATGTCGATCAGATCGACGCCCGTTGCCGGGTCATGAACGTCGCCTCGCGCCGCGTCATCCAGAAGTGCGGCTTCCAGTTCCAGGGAACGGGGCTCGCCGCCTCGCTGGCGCTCGGCAGTAACGTGCCGGTCGAATGGTACAGGCTCGACCGTAAGACCTGGATGTCCCTCCGAAGCTGGGGGAACATCGCATGAGCACGACTGCGCTGCAAAGGCCTGAGGTCAAGCCGATGATACCCGGCCCCGCGCCTGTTATCTCGACCGCCCGGCTGTCGCTCCGCCCCCACAGGCTGAGCGATGCGCCTGCGATCGCGGAATCGCTCTCTGATTTCGCGGTCACGCGCATGCTGTCCCGCGTACCCGCGCCGTTCGACCGGCAGGATGCGCTGGACTGGCTGATCCCGGTCACCTCGGGCACCCTGCCCGACTGGCCGCTGGCGATCACCGATAAGGACGATGTCCATATCGGCAACGTGTCGATCGAGCTGCGCCACGGTCGCTGGCACCTCGGCTACTGGCTGAACCGCTATTACTGGCGGCGCGGCTATATGAGCGAGGCGGTGGCGGCCATCATCGAGCGCTTCTCGCGCCGCATGCCGGAGACGCCGATCCATTCCGGCGTCTTCGCCGACAACCCGGCTTCGCTGCGACTGCAGGAGAAGCTCGGTTTCCACATGACGGGTTGCGGCGAAATCTATTGTTTCGCCCGCAACACCATGGTGTCGCACATCGAAACCGTGCTGCAGCCCGGCATGCTGCAGCCGCGGAAGGTCGCCTGATAGAGCATGATGCCGAAAAGTGTATGCGGTTTTCGGACAACATCATGCTCCAGGACTAGAAAGGAGACGTCGCCGCACTGGCGGCGTCTCCGTCAATCGCCGATCTCGACCCATAGGGGGAAATGATCGGAGCCCTCGGATTGCGTATCGATCCGGGCGGATTTCAATCGGCTTTCCAAGCCGCAACTGACGAAGCAGTAATCGAGATGCATGCGTTTGCCGTGATCTTCGGGATCCATCCAGCTATAGCTCCCGGGGCGATAGGCCTCCAGCGCCGCAAAGGCGTCGACCGGCGTGCCGATCCTCGCCACGCGGCCGTAATATCCGCCGCCAGCCCCGGCAAGCGCGCAATATTCCGGCGATTCCGGCTCCATGTTGAAATCGCCCATGATGATATAATCCTCCGGCAGCGGCGGCTCCGGCAGATCGAATTCATCGCCTCCCGTCAGCGACCCACCCTCCTGGACGAAGGCATTGATATGCGCGTTCAAGAATTCCAATTGGCGGATGCGCTCGTCGGCGGAGACATGGTCGAGATGCACGGAGTAGACGCGGATCGCACCGCCGGGTGCTGCGATTACCGCCTCGGTTGCGCCGCGCTGCAGGTTGATCTTGCCGATCGTCCGGCTGCGCGGCAGAAGCAGCGTTCGGGTCGAGACGATCGGCCAGCGCGACAGCACCATGTTGCCAAACTGAAAACGCGTGCCGCGTACCGGCTGGAGCCCGTCTTCATCAGCTTCGACATGCATGTCGCAGGCTGGCCCATACACCCAGAAATAGTCGGGAAAGAAGCCTGCAACATCGGCCACCATGTCGGCAAAACCGTTGCGGGAGAAGCCGCGGGTCACCTCCTGCAGCGCGATGACGTCGGCTCCCTCGAGGCTCCGGGCAATGCGCGCCAGATCGTATCTGCCATCGAGACCGAAGCCGTACTGTATGTTATAGCTCGCAAAATTCACGATAATCTTTGACCTCCGTCGGAACCGCCTATATCGAATGGGCCAAGACGGGCCGTCCAACTGCCACTGAATATTGGAAGTAAAATGAAATTTCTCGACGAAGCAAAGGTCTATATCAAGTCCGGGGACGGCGGCGGCGGCAGCGTTTCCTTCCGACGCGAGAAATTCATTGAGTTCGGCGGCCCGGATGGCGGTGATGGCGGACGCGGCGGCGACGTCTGGGTCGAGGCCGTCAACGGCCTCAACACGTTGATCGATTTCCGCTATCAGCAGCATTTCAAGGCGACGATCGGCACCCATGGCATGGGCCGGAACCGCACCGGCGCCAACGGCAGCGATGTGACGCTCAAGGTTCCCGTGGGCACCCAGATCTTCGAGGAAGATCAGGAAACGCTGATCTGCGACCTGACCGTCGAAGGCCAGCGTTACTGTCTCGCCCATGGCGGCAATGGCGGCTTCGGTAACGCCCACTTCAAGACCTCGACCAATCAGGCGCCGGATTGGGCCAATCCCGGCCTGCCCGGCGAGGAAAAAACCATCTGGCTGCACCTGAAGCTGATTGCCGATGCCGGCCTCGTCGGCCTGCCCAATGCCGGCAAGTCGACTTTCCTGGCTGCCGTCACCCGCGCCCGGCCGAAAATCGCCAACTATCCCTTCACCACGCTGCATCCCAATCTCGGCGTCGCCACCATCGACGAGCGCGAATTCATCCTGGCCGACATTCCGGGCCTGATCGAAGGCGCCCATGAAGGTGTCGGCATCGGCGACCGTTTCCTCGGCCACGTCGAGCGCACCCGCGTGCTGCTCCACCTCATCTCCGCCCAGGAAGAAAAGGTTGGCAAGGCCTATAAGACGGTCAAACACGAACTGGAAGCCTACGGAAACGAGCTGACCGACAAGGCTGAGATCGTGGCACTGTCACAGATCGACGTGCTCGACGATGCCGAACTGAAGAAGAAGACCAAGGAATTGGCCAAGGCCTGCGGCAAGACGCCATTCCAGATTTCGGCCGTCACCGGCAAGGGCATGACCGAGGTGCTGCGTGCGCTCCGCGACATCATCGTCGAAGCCAATACCGAGGAGAAGCCGGCCAAGGTGCCGAAGCTGCGCCATCGCGACATGGTCGTCACCGATGAGGGCGAGGACGATGACCAGCCGTAAGCCGCTTGGCCGCTACCGCCGCATCGTCATCAAGATCGGCTCCGCGCTTCTGGTCGACCGCAAGGCCGGGCTGAAGAAGGCCTGGCTCGACGCCATGTGCGCCGATATCTCCGGCCTGAAGGCCAAGGGCATCGACGTGCTCGTCGTCTCCTCGGGCGCGATCGCGCTCGGCCGCTCGGTGCTCGACCTGCCCTCGGGCGCGCTGAAGCTGGAGGAAAGCCAGGCGGCAGCGGCCGTCGGCCAGATCGCGCTGGCACGCGCCTGGTCGGAAAGCCTGTCGCGCGACGAGATCGTCGCCGGCCAGATCCTGCTGACGCTCGGCGATACCGAGGAACGTCGCCGCTATCTCAATGCGCGCGCCACCATCAATCAGCTTTTGAAGATCGGCGCCGTGCCGATCATCAATGAAAACGACACCGTCGCCACCAGCGAGATCCGCTATGGCGACAACGACCGCCTGGCCGCCCGCGTCGCGACGATGACCGGCGCCGATCTGCTCATCCTTCTCTCCGATATCGACGGCCTCTACACCGCGCCGCCGCATCTCGATGCAAACGCGACGTTCCTGGAAACGATTGCGGAAATCACTCCCGAGATCGAGGCGATGGCCGGCGGAGCCGCTTCGGAGCTTTCGCGCGGCGGCATGCGCACCAAGATCGATGCCGGCAAGATTGCAACGGCATCAGGCTGCGCGATGATCATCGCCTCCGGCAAGACCGATAATCCGCTGTCGGCGATCGAAAACGGCGCGCGTTCCTCCTGGTTCGCCCCATCGGGCACACCCGTTACCGCCCGCAAGACCTGGATTGCCGGGCAGTTGCAGCCGGCAGGCGAACTGCATGTCGATGACGGCGCCGTCGTTGCCCTCGGCGCCGGCAAGAGCCTGCTTCCCGCCGGCGTGCGCAGCGTTTCCGGCCTCTTCAGCCGCGGCGATACGGTGGCGATCATCGGCCCGGCCGGCCGCGAGATCGCCCGCGGCCTGGTAAGCTACGATGCCGACGACGCCCGTCGGATTGCCGGTCGCAAGTCGGCGGAGATCGAGGCCATCCTCGGTTATGCCGGGCGCGCCGCCATGGTCCATCGCGACGACATGGTGATGACCGCGCAGGTCGGTTCGAAATCGGAAAGGCAGAAGAAGGACGCGAGCTATGCTTGATACCGTTGCGCCAAGCCCTGACATTGACGTGCTGATGAACGACATCGGCCGCAAGGCAAAGGCTGCCGCACGACCGCTGAGCTTTGCGTCCACCGAGGCCAAGAACAGGGCATTGAATGCCATGGCCGATGCGATCCTGGCGAACAAGGCGCATATTCTTGCCGAGAACGCCAAGGACCTGAAGGACATCGAAGGAACCGAGATGCTCGCTTCCTTCGTCGACCGGCTGACGCTGAACGACAAGCGCGTCGCGGAAATGGCCGAGGGAATACGCGCCATCGCGGCCCTTACCGATCCGGTCGGCGAAGTCATCGCTGCCTGGGACCGGCCGAACGGGCTGAAAATCGAGCGCGTCCGCACACCGCTCGGCGTCATCGGCGTGATCTTCGAAAGCCGGCCGAATGTCACCGCGGATGCCGGCGCCCTCTGCCTCAAGGCAGGCAATGCCGTCATCCTGCGCTGCGGCTCGGATTCGCGCCGTTCATCGCAGGCTATCCATACCTGCCTTGTTGAAGGTCTGAAGGCGGCGGGACTTCCAGAGCATGCTATCCAGCTCGTTCCGGTTACCGACCGCGCCGCCGTCGGCGCCATGCTGCGCGGCTTGGACGGGGCGATCGACGTCATCGTGCCGCGCGGCGGCAAGAGCCTGGTTGCCCGCGTGCAGAGCGAGGCGCGCGTACCGGTTTTTGCCCATCTCGAAGGCCTTTGTCACATCTATGTCGATGCCTCGGCCGATATCGAGATGGCGAAGAGGATCGTCGTCAACGCCAAGATGCGCCGCACGGGTATCTGCGGCGCGGCCGAAACCCTGCTCGTCGATGGCGCCGCGATCGGCACGCATCTGACACCGCTGCTCGAGGTTCTGACGGAGGCCGGCTGCGAGGTCCGCGCTTCGCCAACGGTGCTGAAGGTCGCCCCCGGCATGAAGCCCGCGACCGAGGAGGACTGGTCGACCGAATATCTCGACGCGATCATTTCGGTTGCTGTCGTCGACGGCATTTCGGGCGCCATCGCCCATATCCAGACATATTCCTCCAACCATACCGAGGCGGTCATCGCCGAGGACCCTGACGTCGTCGCGCGTTTCTTCACCGAAGTCGATTCGGCGATCCTGCTGCACAATGCATCGACGCAGTTTGCCGATGGCGGCGAGTTCGGCATGGGTGCGGAAATTGGCATCGCCACCGGCAAGATGCATGCCCGTGGCCCTGTCGGCGTCGAACAGCTCACCTCTTTCAAATATCGGGTGCACGGCGCCGGACAAACGCGGCCCTGACGTGACGACCGAGAATGTGGACCGGCACTATCTCCGCATGCCGCACAGCGAGCGCGGCATGGTCGTCGGTCTGTTCGGCGGTTCGTTCAATCCACCGCATCAGGGCCACGCGCTCGTCGCCGAGATCGCCATCAAGCGGCTCGGCCTCGACCAGCTCTGGTGGATGGTCACACCCGGCAATCCGCTGAAGAGCCGCAACCAGCTTGCCCCACTCGCCGAGCGCATTGCCGAAAGCGAGCGTGTTGCCCGCGATCCCCGCATCAAGGTCACCGCCTTCGAACTGACGTTCGGCGTCAGCTACACCGCCAACACGCTTGCCCGCGTCAAAGCGCGCAATCCCCATGTGCATTTCATCTGGATCATGGGCGCAGACAGCCTGCAGACCTTTCACAAATGGCAGAAATGGCAGGAGATTGCCCGCACTTTTCCGATCGCGGTGATCGATCGGCCGGGCGCGACGCTGTCCTTCCTCTCGTCCAAAATGGCCAGGACCTTCGATTTCGCCCGTGTCGATGAGGATGACGCCCGTGTTCTCTGGAAGAAGCGTGCGCCGGCCTGGACCTTCATCCACGGGCCGCGCTCCGGCCTGAGCTCGACGGCAATCCGCAACGGCTCGTCGCACAGCGACGCCGAATAGAGCGCCGCGCGCCCAGCAAGACGCATGCGCCAGCCTGATTTCAGAAGATCCCCGAAAACGAGAAAGCCCGACGGGGGAGGAGATCCGTCGGGCTTATAAACTCGATCGACAACTGGGAGGAGGAGTGTTGTCGACCCTATCGAACGGCTATGGGAGGAGGAGAAGCCGTTTCGATGAGTATGTTTTATCATATTCGACAAGAAGGTGAATATCGATTGGTGCATTGCAGCAATGCATCAGATGCAAATCTCGAGGTGGATTTGGCTTCACCATTGCCGTTTTTATTAGCAAAAATTAAGGAACCGGCCTCGGTCGCCGGGGAGTCCTTGCGATTTGCAAACTCACTTCGGGTATTTTCGCCCTGCTGATCTCACTTTCGGCGGAAGCCATGCACCTCACGAATGCGTGAACATGGCGCCGCTGCGAACGCGAGCGCTCCGATACGGTTATATTTTCTTGGATATATCCCTAGCCAAGGCGCGCGGCCCGTTATATTCGTCGCAATATTTCGAACTCCGGGGAATGAATTATGCAAAACCGCCGCCAATGGATGAAACTGGCAACCGCCGCGATCTCGGCCCTCTGGCTTGGCGCGACAGCGCTTCCGGCGCCTGCCGCCGCAGCCGAAAAGCTTACCGTCTTTGCGGCGGCGAGCCTCAAGAATGCGCTCGACGCCGCCAATGCCGCCTGGACGAAAGAAAGCGGCAAGGAAGCTGTTGCCTCCTATGCGGCGAGCGGGGCGCTGGCCAAGCAGATCGAAAACGCGGCCCCTGCCGATGTCTTCATCTCGGCCGATCTCGACTGGATGGATTATGTCGCCAAGAAGAGCCTGATCAAGGCCGACACCCGCTCCAACCTGCTTGGCAACAAGATTGTGCTCGTTGCGGAAAAGGACAAGGCAAAACCGGTTGAGATCAAGCAAGGCTTCGATCTCGCCGGCCTTTTGGGTGACGGCAAGCTTGCCATGGGGGAACCGAAATCGGTTCCGGCCGGCAAATACGGCATGGCCGCGCTCGAAAAGCTCGGCGTCTGGAAATCGGTCGAAACCAAGGTCGCCGGCGCTGAAAGCGTGCGCGCCGCCCTTGCCCTCGTCTCCCGCGGCGAAGCGCCTTATGGCATCGTCTACCAGACGGATGCCGCAGCCGATAAGGGTGTCGCCATCGTCGGCACGTTCCCCGCCGATTCGCATCCACCGATCATCTATCCGATCGCAATCCTTGCCGAGAGCAAGAACCCGGATGCATCAGCCTATCTCGATTTTCTGAAATCCGACAAGGCAGCCGCCTTCTTCACGGCGCAGGGTTTCACCATCCTGAAATGATCGAGGCCTGAAATGATTGCGGAATCAACAGCGACAGCTTAGCGTGAGGGCTCACTTAGGTGAGCTTCAGCTGACAAAGTCGGCCAATTACTCCTTCGTCAGGCTCGGGCTTGTGCCCTAAGCATCTGCATCGATCGATAATTAGCAGATGTCAGTCACAAGGCCACAGCTGCCCGGTTAGCGCCGATGGCTGCCCCTCACCCTAACCCTCTCCCCGTACACGGGGCGAGGGGACGTGCCATGCGAAAGCGGATGGGGAATGGAGAGGGCGCGGCATGTCCCCTTCGCCCCGCAGGCGGGGAGAAGGTGCCGGCAGGCGGATGAGGGGCGGCCGTCGGCGATAACGTGGGCGGATGTCGAGGATGACGCCGGGTAAAGAACGAGCTTTGTCATCAAACTGGGCTCGGCTCGCAAGCCTTCGATTTCTAGGGAGACCGCTGCATTTGGATATGTTGGGCTTGAGCAATGAGGAATGGACGGCGATCCTGCTCAGCCTGCGCGTCTCGATCGTCGCCATGCTGGCGAGCCTGCCCTTCGGCATCCTCGTCGCCCTCGTGCTTGCCCGCGGCCGCTTCTGGGGCAAATCGGTGCTGAATGGCGTCGTTCATCTGCCGCTGATCCTGCCTCCCGTCGTCACCGGTTTTCTTCTCCTCATCCTGTTCGGCCGCCGTGGTCCGATCGGCAACCTGCTCGACCAGTATTTCGGCATTGTTCTCTCCTTCCGCTGGACGGGTGCTGCGCTGGCCTGCGCCGTCATGGCCTTTCCGCTGATGGTGCGTAGCATCCGCCTGTCGATCGAGGCAGTCGACCGCAAGCTGGAAGAGGCGGCCGGAACGCTCGGCGCCGGCCCTGTCTGGGTCTTCCTGACGGTCACCCTGCCGCTGACCCTGCCCGGCATCATCGCCGGCATGATCCTTTCCTTCGCCAAGGCGATGGGCGAATTCGGCGCGACGATCACCTTCGTTTCCAACATTCCCGGCGAAACCCAGACGCTGTCGTCGGCGATCTACACCTTCACCCAGGTGCCGGGCGGCGATGCCGGTGCGCTCCGCCTGACGCTCGTCGCCGTCGTCATTTCCATGGCCGCCCTGCTCGCCTCCGAATTCCTCGCCCGTCTCGCTGGCCGGAGGATCGACCTGGAATGACGCTGATCGTCGAGGCAAAACAGAGGCTCGGCGCCTTTTCGCTCGATGCCGCCTTCACCTCCGAGCGCGGCGTTACCGCGCTGTTCGGCCGCTCCGGCTCCGGCAAGACCTCGATGATCCGCATCATCGCCGGCCTCGCCCACCCGGACGAAGGCCGCGTCGTCCTCGACGGCGAGGTCTTGACCGAAACCGCAACCGGCATCTTCGTCGCGAAACATCGCCGCCGCTTCGGTTATGTCTTCCAGGAGGCGCGGCTTTTCCCGCATCTCAGCATTCGCGCCAATCTCTCCTATGGCCGCTGGTTCGCGGCGAGAGCGGCACACAGCGAGAGCTTCGATCACATCGTCGACCTGCTCGGCATCGAGACGCTGCTGGAGCGCAGCCCCTCAAAACTTTCCGGCGGCGAGAAGCAGCGCGTTGCCATCGGCCGCGCACTTCTCTCCTCGCCGCGCCTGCTGTTGATGGACGAGCCGCTCGCCGCCCTCGATGAGGCGCGTAAGGCCGAGATTCTGCCTTATCTCCAGCGATTGCGCGACGAAACCGACATACCGATCGTCTATGTCAGCCATTCGATCGCCGAGGTGGCGCAGCTGGCAAACCAGGTCGTCGTCATGCGTGACGGCAAGGTGGAAGCGACAGGCCCTGCCATCGACATATTGAGCCGCCCCTCCACCACCTCCGACCGGCGCGAGGCGGGCGCACTGCTGGAAGGCACGGTGGAAAGCTTCGATGTGCGGCACCGCCTGTCGACGGTCGCGCTGAAATCTTGTCAGCTCCACATCCCGGGAGCCGCCCTTGCGCCCGGCAAAACGGTCCGCATCCGCATCCCCTCCCGCGATGTCATGCTGGCGACCGTAAGGCCCGAGGGGCTCAGCGCGCTGAATATCCTGGAAGCAAGGATAGACGGGATGTCGTCGACCGAGGACGGAACGGTGGAAATCCGGCTCGATTGCGGCGGCGATATCATTCTTTCCCGGATCACGACATTGTCCTGCGAGCGTCTGGATCTTCGACCGGGAAGGGCGGTCTTCGCCGTCATCAAGACAGTTGCCCTGGAGGCCTGATCAGCCGCGCTCGCCCTGCTGCAGGTTGCGCTTGCCCTCGAGCCAGGCGAGATCGTCGGCAAGGCTCGTGCGCATCGTCCTTTCCATCCGGCGGAAACGCGCGAGCAATTCTTCGCCGAACGGCGTCAGCGCCGCGCCGCCGCCCTTCTGTCCGCCGCGCTGCGATTCCACCACCTGTTCGTTAAACATCCGGTTCATCTCGCTGACCAGCAGCCATGCCCGCCGATAGGACATGTCCATCGCCCGCCCCGCCGCCGAGATCGATCCGGTTTGGCGGATATGCTCCAGCAGTTCCATCTTGCCATGGCCGAGACGATCTTCATCCGGGAAGCTGATTCGCAGGACGGGCACGAGTGTTTTTGCGGCTGAGTCGGTCATTGAATCTGGAGATCGTGGAATTTGCCGCACTTTACGCTGCGGCATGGAAACTGTACACCGCCCGCACGAGGCCGCCCCGGGCAGCCAAATACTTCAATTCGAACGGCAGATCGGATTTTCGGCCGTTCCGTACCTTAGCATGTCTTGAAACATTAATGGTTTGATGCCTATCTTAACCATGATCCGGTCTCGATCGGATCTGTGTTGTGCATAGTTTGTCATTCCAGGAAAGGGAAAGCACTGACAACAGTACACGCCAAGGGAAAAACGTTCGCCGTTATCCCGAAGAGTGCGGAACGTGGCGCCGATGCCGCCGCCCGTGCCCTAGAAACCGTCCTCGCCAGCCTCGAGGACTCCAAAGCTGAAGATATCGTCACTATCGACATTGCCGGAAAATCGGCGCTGGGAGACTACATGATCGTCGTCTCCGGCCGTTCGAACAGGCATGTCATGGCGATCTCGGATCATCTGCTCACCGATCTTAAGGACGACGGCCTCGGTACGGCCCGCGTCGAAGGTCAGGAAGGCGGCGATTGGGTCCTGATCGACACCGGTGACATTATCGTTCACGTGTTCCGTCCCGAAATCCGCGAGTTCTACAACATCGAAAAGATGTGGGCGGCTCCGGATATGGAAGAAGAAACACGGCACTGACAGGCGTGCCGGCATCTTGTCCGGCGCCTGAGACGTGGCATTGGCTGGCCGGAAAACATCACAAGCCGGCCGGTGGCGTAGTGTGCGCCCGAAGTGCCGCATGAGCGGGAGCGGATGAATGCGTATAGGTCTTTTTGCGGTGGGACGGCTGAAGTCCGGCCCCGAAAAGGATCTTGCCGCCCGTTATTTCGACCGTTTCGCCAAGGCCGGCCCTGCCGTCGGCCTCGAGCTTACCCGTGTTGCCGAAGTTGCCGAAAGCCGTGCCTCAAATGCGGAGACCCGCAAGCGCGAAGAGGCGGCGATGCTTTTGAAATCGCTTGCCGATGGCAGCATCCTCATTCTTCTCGATGAACGCGGCAAGGCGCTCGACAGCGAAGCCTTCGCAAACCTGCTGGGCTCCTACCGCGACCAGGGCAAACGCGAGCTGACCATCGCGATCGGCGGCGCTGACGGACTCGATCCCTCCCTGTATGATCGTGCCGACGCCACGCTGTGCCTGGGCAAGATGACCTGGCCGCACCAACTCGTGCGCACCCTGATCGCCGAGCAGCTCTATCGTGCCGTCACCATCCTGTCCGGCCACCCCTATCACCGCGTCTGATGCCGCGTCGGCCAATGCGTCGCAATGTCACGCAGCCGTGTTTGACTGCCGCTCCGTTCTCCTTCGAACTTTCTGGCAAAGCGCACCAAATCAGCTTAGTCTCCGCGCGATTTGAGAAAGTGCCCCAACACGCATGACGAGAGCATCCACCAGGCGACACCGCATGATCCTGCCGGCTATCGCCGCCGGCGTCGGTGTGGCGGTGATTGTCGTGTCGGCAAATCCGTTCATCGTCCGGGCGCAGGATGCCGCGCCCGAGACAGCACAATCTGCCCCGCAGCCGGCAGCCGAGCCGCCGCCGCCCGATCCGGCCGCAGAACTTGCCGCCAAGCGTGACCAGACCCGTGCCGAACTCGAAACCCTGTCGAAGACGATCAGCCTCTCCACCGACAAGGTGAGCGCGCTTCAGCAGAGCATCGCCGATCTCGAAAAGAGTACCGAAAGCATCCGCCAGGCGCTGATCGATTCCGCCAGCCGCCGCAAGGCGCTCGAAAAGCAGATCCTCGAAAGCGAGAAGAAGCTTGCCGATCTCGGTGTCAAGGAGGATGGCATCCGCCGTTCCCTGCACGAGCGCCGCGGCCTGTTGGCCGAGGTGCTGGCGGCGCTCCAGCGCATGGGCCGCAACCCGCCGCCCGCTTTGCTCGTCACCCCCGATGATGCGCTCGCCTCCGTACGCAGCGCCATTTTGCTCGGCGCCGTCGTACCCGGCATCCGCAAGGAGACCGACAAGCTTGCCGCAGACCTCGCAAGCCTTGCCGCATTGCAGACCGCAAGCGCTGCCGAGAAGGCCTCCCTGACCGGGACGATGACGAACGGCATCGAGGAAGAGCGGCGCATGGACCTGCTGCTTGCCGAAAACGACAAGCTCAGCCGCAGCAACACCGCCGAACTCGGGGCCGAAAGGAAACGTTCCGAAGAACTGGCAGGCAAGGCGACCAGCCTCGAAGGCCTCGTCGCCTCGATGGAATCCGAGATCGCTTCGGTGCGGGATGCCGCCGCTGCCGCCCGCCTGGCGGAGGAGAACCGCAAGCTGCTGACGGACGAGCAGCGCGCCCAGGCCAAGGCACTCGCCGACAGCGGCGTGCCCGATAAAAACCGCATTGCGCCCGCATATCCCTTCGGAGAATTGAAGGCGAAATTGGAGGTGCCCGTTACGGGCGATATCCTGCGCCAGTTCGGCGATGCCGACGGCACCGGGCACGAAGCCATGGGAATGACGGTCGCCACCAATCCAGAGACGGTGGTGACGGCGCCTGCGGATGGTCTGGTGGTTTTCGCCGGCGCATTCCGCAGTTACGGCCAGATGATCATCCTCGACGCGGGCGATGGATACCACCTGGTTCTCTCGGGAATGGATACGATCAATACCCGTCAGGGAAAATTCGTTTTCTCCGGCGAGCCACTTGCCGTGATGGGCGCGAAAAGAGTGGCAAGCGCAACTGCATTGGCGCTGGAAACGAACCGGCCAACGCTTTACATTGAATTTCGAAAGGACGGTAAACCGGTCGATTCCCGGCCGTGGTGGACCGCCAAAGACACTGGAAAGGCACGCAATGATTCGTAGGGCTTCTCTTGTTCTGGTCGGCGCATTGATGGGTGCGACCGCAATGAGCGTCATTTACTCGGCGGGTGTGCCGGCAGAAGCAGCCGGATCCTCGACCTACAAGGAACTTTCGGTTTTCGGAGATGTCTTCGAGCGTGTGCGTGCGCAATATGTGACGCCGCCTGCGGAAGACAAGCTGATCGAGAACGCCATCAACGGCATGCTCTCCTCGCTCGATCCGCATTCGAGCTACATGAATGCGAAGGACGCCGAGGACATGCGCACCCAGACCAAGGGTGAGTTCGGCGGCCTCGGCATCGAAGTCACGATGGAAGACGAACTGGTCAAGGTCATCACCCCGATCGACGATACGCCCGCCGCCAAGGCCGGCGTTCTCGCCGGCGATTACATCTCCGAGATCGACGGCCAGTCCGTGCGCGGCCTGAAGCTGGAAGACGCCGTCGAGAAGATGCGCGGCGCCGTCAACACGCCGATCAAGCTGACGCTGATCCGCAAGGGTGCGGACAAGCCGATCGAACTGACGATCGTCCGTGACGTCGTCGCCGTCCAGGCAGTCAAGTCGCGTGTCGAGGACGATGTCGGTTATCTCCGCATCATCTCCTTCACCGAGAAGACCTATCCTGACATGGAAAAGGCGATCAAGAAGATCAAGGACACCGTTCCGGCCGACAAGCTGAAGGGTTATGTTCTCGATCTGCGCCTCAATCCGGGCGGTCTGCTCGACCAGGCGATCAACGTCTCCGATGCCCTGCTGCAGCGTGGCGAAGTCGTTTCGACCCGCGGCCGCAATCCGGATGAAACCCGCCGCTTCAATGCCGGCCCGGGCGACCTGACGGATGGCAAGCCGGTGATCGTGCTGATCAACGGCGGTTCGGCTTCCGCATCGGAAATCGTCGCCGGCGCTCTTCAGGATCTGCGCCGTGCCACCGTTCTCGGCACGCGCTCCTTCGGCAAGGGTTCCGTCCAGACGATCATCCCGCTCGGCGAAAACGGCGCGCTGCGCCTGACCACGGCGCTCTACTACACGCCGTCGGGCCGCTCGATCCAGGGTACCGGCATCACCCCCGACATCAAGGTCGAGGAGCCGCTGCCGCAGGA
Organism: Rhizobium ruizarguesonis; assembly: GCF_017357285.1. Classification (NCBI taxonomy): domain Bacteria; kingdom Pseudomonadati; phylum Pseudomonadota; class Alphaproteobacteria; order Hyphomicrobiales; family Rhizobiaceae; genus Rhizobium; species Rhizobium ruizarguesonis. The sequence goes on from NZ_CP071678.1 coordinate 4,981,867, forward strand.
ACTGCAGGGCAAGATGGTGACCGAAGGCGAATCCAGCCTGCGCGGCCACATCAAGGGCCAGAGCGAAACCGACGAAGGTTCGGGCTCCGTTGCCTATGTCCCGCCGGACCCCAAGGATGACGTTCAGCTGAACTACGCACTCGACCTTCTGCGCGGCAAGAAGACCGATCCGGCCTTCCCGCCGAACCCAGACAAGGCCGTCGTCGCCAAGTAATCGATCAGCTCAAGGCCGGGCATCGCGCCCGGCCTTGACCTTTTCTGCTGTTTCCCGGTTTTGGAGCGGGCGAAAAATTGGGAACGGACCTGCATGCGCCTTTGGGCCGCAACCGCAAAACCGGCAGCCGGCGCCCGGGTGTCTTGCGCCTGGGCCGCATCGCCGCCAGTCTTTGCCTTTTTGCGATAGGCGGCTTTTCCCTCTATACGGCGTTTCGCGGCGACGAGCTCGAACGCACCAAACCACCAGCGGCCGAACAAGCCGCAACGCCCCCTTCCAATACTCCTCAGCCGCCGACAGCGACCGCGGACCAAGCGGCGGACGGTATGCCCCGTGCCGACCCGCGCTCGGGCGCCAATGTCGAGCAGATGGTCACGGGCGACGGCTCGGTCGTCACCAAATACAGCCCCCGCCCGCGCGACGGCGGCGGGCCGGTGCTGGTCGACGCCATGCAGATCGGCCAGGATCGGCGCATGGCAGCACAGCCCAATGACGCGCTGCTCGAAGTGACACCTTTTGGCAGGCTGCCGATCGTCGGCCCCGATGGCCGGCGGCCGATGGATCAATATGCGCGTCCCTCGTCCGGCGCGCGTGGCGTCCGTATCGCCATCGTCGTCAGTGGCCTCGGGCTCAGCCAGACCGGAACGCAGCGCGCTATCGCGCAACTGCCGGAGGAAATTACCTTCGCTTTCGCCGCAAGCGGCAACAGCCTGCAGCGCTGGATGCAGGAAGCTCGCCGCGGCGGTCACGAGATCCTTCTCCAGGTGCCGCTCGAACCCTTTGATTACCCGGCAAACGATCCAGGCCCCGAAACGCTGCTGACCACGAAGTCGGCCGCCCGCAACATCGAGAACCTGCACAAGGCGATGGGTGAGATTACCAACTATACCGGCGTCATGAATTATCTCGGCGGCCGGTTCCTGTCTGATCCCGCCGCCATGGAGCCTGTCATGCGCGACATCGGCAAGCGCGGGTTGCTGTTTCTCGACGATGGCACCTCGGCGCAGTCGAAGACGGCGGCGATCGCCAAGGGAACCGAACTGCCCTATGCCTTCGCCGACCTGCAGCTCGACGGCCAGCTTGATATCAATGCCGTCCTGAAGAAGCTCGACGAACTCGAGCGCATTGCCCGCAAGAACGGGCAGGCGATCGGCGTCGCCTCGGCTTTTGATGAGAGCGTTGACGCCATCGCCAAATGGAGCGAGGAGGCTGCGATGCGCGGCATCGAGATTGTCGGCGTTGCCGCCCTTTCCAACGACCCCAGGAATCCTTGAGAGGAATTCCTGAGAATAGTTTCTGAACGGAGAAGAAGATGAGCCAGGCGACCGTGAAAGCCGAGGATCTGCCCTACCGCCCCTGCGTCGGCGTGATGATCCTGAACCGCGATGGCCTCGTCTGGGCCGGGCGGCGCATCTCTGACGGCAATTCCGAATATGACGGCTCGCCGCAGCTCTGGCAGATGCCGCAGGGGGGCATCGACAAGGGCGAGGATCCATTGGACGCCGCCTACCGCGAGCTTTACGAAGAGACCGGCATGAAGACGGTGACCCTGCTTGCCGAAGCGAGAGACTGGATCAACTATGATCTGCCGCCGGCACTGATTGGCATCGGGCTAAAAGGAAAATTCCGCGGCCAGACGCAGCGCTGGTTCGCTTTCCGCTTCGACGGCGACGACAGCGAGATCGCCATCAACCCACCGCCTGGCGGCCATGAACCGGAATTCGATGCTTGGGAATGGAAGCCGATGCAGCAACTGCCGGGGCTGATCGTGCCCTTCAAGCGCGCCGTCTACGACCAGGTGGTGGCCGAGTTCCAGCACTTGGTAACACTTCAATCGGAAGACTGATCACGGCGGGATGACCGCCTCCGTTTGCCTCGGCGGCTGGAATAGGATCACCGGCCGCCATGAGCGGCCGGCATGTCGTTCGAATTCTATTCGGCTTCGTTGGCGGAATCGGCGTTGAGCTGGCCGTATTTGCTCTCGCCGATTTTCCCGAGCAGCTCAAGCTGTGTTTCGAGGAAGTCGATATGACCTTCCTCATCCGCCAGCAGCTCTTCGAAGAGCTTCATGGAAACATAGTCGCCGGCGTCATGACAGATATCACGCGACTTTTTGTAGGCGGCGCGGGCGTCGTACTCGCCGGCAAGATCGGCTTCCAGAACTTCCTTGACGTTCTGGCCGATGCGTAAAGGTGCAAGGGTCTGCAGATTGGGATGGCCTTCGAGGAAGATGATGCGTGCAACAAGCCGGTCGGCATGGTGCATCTCTTCGATGGATTCGGCGCGTTCCTTCTTGGCGAGCTTGGTGTAGCCCCAGTCCTCGAGAAGACGATAGTGTACCCAATATTGGTTGACCGCACCGAGTTCGAGGAACAACGCCTCGTTAAGCCGCTCGATGACCTTTTTGTCGCCTTTCAATGTCCGCTCTCCTGTTTTCCTCATGGAATTGTTTCAGGCGGGACATGAAATCAAATATTTCGGTGTCCGTCGAGTGGCGACGGGCGTGATATTCCTCGGTCGTCTGGATAATGATGTCGACGACGTTGGGAAAACAGCCGCAGCAGCGGCCGCGTTTTTCCATAGCGTGGTAGACCTTCGCAGGCACGATAAGCTGCCAACAGTCTTCATCGAGAAGGTTGGTGATAACCTCCCGGATTTCCTTATCGGTTATATAATTGCAGCTGCAGACGAGCACGTCTTCATTCCAAACATGACACTGACTATCGTGTTTTCTGCTAAAGAAGATGGTGGCTGTCAAGAAAAAATTCGAGTCCCATGTCATTCAGTCGCGGCAGCCGAATGGCGTTCCGGAGGCGGATAGTTTTTGAAGAATTGGCCTGAAATCCGAATTTCTATCTAAATCAAAGGCGTACAGCACAACGTCGTCCGAAAGACGCGTGGCGTTTTTTAGCATCACTCTCTAATGGAAATTCCGCCCCCGCGGCATGACTTGGGCTGTTTCCGCCACAACCGCATGGCCGCTTGCGGCAACCATCCGCTTTTCCAGCTCCGCCCTCTCTCGTGCCTGCGCGAGCTTTCTCTGCCGCTGATCGACACCCGGCCTCAGCACCTCGTCCGATCGCTCGCAGACGCCGAAACGCCGGGCCTCGCGTTGCAGGATACCGAGCGCCGGCGTCATGTCCTCGATATGCTCGACGACGGTATGGATCACTCCGCTCTGGCTTTGCAGCCTGCCGCGGATTTTCACCAGCCGGGCGCCCATCACAACCGAGCGGTATTTGTCGAACATTTTCGACCAGACAATCGCATTGGCCACGCCGGTCTCGTCTTCCAGCGTCATGAAAATCACACCTTTGGCCGAACCCGGTCGCTGGCGCACCAGCACGAGGCCCGCGATCGTCACCCTCTGCCCGTTCGCGACCTTCAACAGATCGACATTGCGCGTCACGCCAGCCTTGCGCAATTCCTCGCGCAGGAAGGAGACGGGGTGCGCCTTCAGCGACAGTGAGAGATAACGATAGTCCTCGATAACCTGCTCTCCCGGCAGCATTTCCGGCAGCTTCGCTACAGGCTCGATCTGGAGGTCGACATGACGGACCTGCTCGAAAAGAGGCAGTTCCTCGGCCGCGCTCTTCACATCCAGTGCCCGCACCGCCCAGAGCGCGTCGCGTCGTGACAGTTTGAGGGACTGGAACGCATCGGCATCCGCCAGTCGCTCGATGACGGATTTCTGCAGACCGGACCGCAGCCAGAGATCGCGCACCGAACTATAGCCTTCACCTCGATTGTCGACGAGCCGTTCCATATCGTCCGTCGAAAGGCCCTTAATCTGCCGGAAGCCGAGCCGCGCCGCATGGCGGGTCTTGATGATCTCGCGCATCTCATGATGCCGAAAATCGATGGCATTCCGATCGAAGGCATCCTCCTCCAGACCGCAATCCCAGTTCGATTCATTGATATCGACCGGCAGGATCTTTACCCCGTGCTCGCGTGCATCCCGCACCAGCTGCGCCGGCGCATAAAAGCCCATCGGTTGGGAATTCAGCATCGCCGCGCAGAAGACGTCGGGATAATAGGCCTTAAGCCATGAGGAGGCATAGACGAGCAGCGCAAAGGAGGCGGCATGGCTTTCCGGAAAACCATATTCACCGAAGCCTTTGATCTGGTTGAAGCATTGCTTCGCGAACTCCGGATCATAGTCTTTTGAGACCATTCCCTCGATGAACCGCTTTTCGAAGTTACCGATCGTACCCGTTCTCTTGAATGTCGCCATCGCTCTGCGAAGCTTGTCGGCTTCCGCCGGTTTGAAGCCTGCGGCGGTAATGGCGATCTGCATGGCCTGTTCCTGGAACAAGGGCACGCCGAGGGTTCTTTCCAGAACCGTTTCCAGCTCCTTGCTCGGATATTTGATCGGAATGTTCTTGGCCCGTTGCTCCCGGCGTTTCAGATAGGGATGCACCATGTCGCCCTGGATCGGACCTGGCCGCACGATCGCCACCTCGATGACGAGATCGTAGAACACCTTCGGCTTAAGACGTGGCAGCATGCTCATCTGCGCCCGGCTTTCGATCTGGAAGACACCGAGCGTATCGGCCCGGCCCATCATCTCGTACACCGGCTCGCCCTCACCCCCATGCTCCTTGTGGCCGAGGTCTGCGAGCGTCTTCTTCACGTCGTAATGCAATTCAAGCAGCGAGAAGGCCTTCCGCAGGCAGGTCAGCATGCCGAGCGCCAGCACATCCACTTTGAGGATCTTGACGTTGTCGAGGTCGTCCTTGTCCCACTCGATCATGTAGCGATCCGGCATCGCCGTCTTCATGATCGGCACCACCTCGTCGAGCCTGTCCCGCGTGATGACGAAACCGCCGACATGCTGGGTGAGATGGCGTGGGAAGCCGAGGAGCTCGGACGCATATTTCAGCACGTTCTGCGTCACCGGATCCTTGATGTCGAGACCCGCCGCCTTCGCGTCCCGCTCCGAGAGATTATCCTCCGACCAGCCCCAGACGAGGCTGCTGATCGCCGACTGGACATCCTCCGACAGCCCAAAGGCCTTGGAAACCTCGCGGCCCGCCGAGCGCGTACGATAGGTCGTCACCCCCGCCGTCAGCCCAGCATGTTCTATGCCGTATCTTTTATAGATGAACTGGATGACCTCTTCGCGCCGGTCATGTTCGAAATCGACATCGATATCCGGCGGTTCGTCGCGATCCATCGAAATAAAGCGGTCGAAGAGAAGCGTGCTCTTTTGAGGATCGACTTCCGTTATCTCGAGACAATAGCAGATGACCGAATTTGCCGCCGATCCGCGCCCCTGGCACAAGACCTTGAGTTCATAGCGGGCGTGCTGGATGATCCTGTGCACCGTCAGGAAATAAGAGGCATATTTCTTATCTCCGATGAGTTTCAACTCATAATCGATCTGTTGCGCCACCTTGGGCGGGATACCCTCGGGATAGCGTCTTGCGGCTCCCGCTTTCGTCAGCCTTTCGAGTGTCTCCTGCGGCGTTTCGCCGGGATCGTTTTCTGGCGGATAATTGTGCTCCAGTTCCTTCAGCGAAAAGGTCAAGCTGTCGAAAAATACCTGCGCATTTTCGATCGCACCAGGATAGTCCCGGAAGATCCGGACCATTTCACGTGAATCCTTGAGATAACGTTCGGCATTCGGCGCCAGCAGGAATCCGGCTTGCGCTATCTGCACATGCTCCCGGATCGCGATCACGACATCCGAAAGCGGCCGGCGTTCGGGATGATGGTAAAGTGGTTGGTTGGTCGCAATCAACGGCACGCGATTTCGGGCAGCAAGCATGGAAAACACCGCAAAGACCTGCCTGTCGCGGCCATCATAGGCTGGCGCCAGCGCCATAAAAAAAGCCTTGCGGAAGCGTCTGCGAAACCGTTCCAGATAATCTTCCAGCGTCGACTGACCCGCCTGATGATCGACAAGGGTGCGATCGGGAACGAGGGCAAGCATCATCTCGTCCCCCCATTCCACGAGCTCCGCTTCCGTCAGTATGCAGGTCCCCTTGACCGCCTCTTTTTTCAGATTACCGGCGCTGAGAAGACGGCAGAGATTTGCCCAGCCGCGCCGGTTGCGCGGATAGGCAAGGACATCAGGCGTTCCATCGCAAAAGACGAGACGAGCGCCCGGCTGAACCCGGATAGGATCGAGAATGACCTCCGTTTTTCCCTTCTTCTTCGCTTCGGCTAAAATCGCATCCCTGTTTTTGTATCTCTCCTCAAGCTGCTCCGCCTGCGCATGTGCCCGCACCACGCCGGCAACCGAATTCCGGTCCGCAATGCCGAGGCCGCCGAGCTTCAGCGAAGCGGCCTGCACGACCATCTCTTCCGGGCTGGAGGCGCCTTCGAGAAACGAGAAATTCGTCCTCGCGCCGATCTCGCAAAATGCGGGTGCGGTTCTCATGCAAAGACACCATGCATGAACCAGCGCGGATCGAGTTCCCGACCATAGAAGCCGCGACGATAGATCCAGAAGCGATGTCCGGTCTCGTCCTCGATGCGGAAATAGTCACGCGCCTCGGCGTCATTCCCATCGATCCACCATTCCATGGCAATCCGTTCCGGCCCTTCGCTTCTTGCCACCTGATGCTGCATGCGCCGCCAGCGGAAGATCTGCGGCGGACCATCGGGCACTTCGGCAAGTATGGTCTCGACGGGCTCCGGCGTTGCAAAGAGCCGCAGCGGGCGCTCTTCGCGGAAAGGAAGTTGGATGTCCTGCTCCGCCTTCCGCCTGGGAAGGCTCTCCATCACAGGAACCGTGATGACGGCGCGTTCCGGAACATGGCTCTCGCGAAGCTGAAAGCTTTGCAGGCAATCCGCACCAAGTCGGGCCGAGACCCGGTCGACGAAGGCCGAAAGCGAAATCTCTCCCTGCCGGTCACCCTCGAAATCACCCTGCGCCTCGTTGAAGGGATCGTGCCGCAACACATTCAACCGCAGGATCTCGAAACCATAGCCGGCATCGAGATCGTCATAGACCGCCTGCAATCGCTCGGAAAAAAGCCCGGCGATGAACTTTGGTTCGCGAAGCGGCTGCGAAGCGCCGACGGAGATATGAAAGACCCTGCCGTCGACGCGGAACAGGACCAGTTCGAACACCCGCCCGCCAGCCCCCCGCGCCTCCAGCGACGGCTGCAGCGACATGGCGACCTGCCTGGTGACGGCAAGGATCTGCTCTTCCGTCCCGATGGGCTCAATCAGCCGGCTTTCGGCCGAGAGGCTGGCAACAGGACGCCGGGGCGAGACCGGCTCCTCTTCACGTCCCAGCGCCTGGTCGAGACGCAGAAGCAGCTCCGGGCCGAACCGGCGGGTCAGCGGCGCTCGCGGTGCATCGATGACGTCGCCGATATATTTCAGACCGAGCTTCTTCAGGGCAGCGACGGTTTGTCCTTCCAGCCGCAAGGCTGCAACCGGCAAGGACATCAGCACATGTTCCGCCGCCTCGTCCCCGATCACGCCGCCTTGCCCGAAGCGGGACGCGGCCCAGGAAAGGCCCGATGACGATGAGACCGCGCCGCGAGCATCGAATCCCATATGGAAAAGCCGCGACAGCACATCCTTGAGAAGCGCCTTTTCACCGCCGAAGAGATGGGCGCAGCCGCTAATGTCGAGAAACAGACCGTCCTTGCCGTCGAACGCCACCAGCGGCGTATAGCGGTCGCACCAGTCGGCAATTGCCTCCAGCAACCGGCGGTCGGCCGCCGGATCCTCTTCCGCAACCTCGAGCATGGGGTACATGGCGCGCGCTTCGGCAACGCCCAGCTCCTTCCTCAACCCCAGCCTCTCGGCCAACTCGTCCAGTGCCGTCAGCCGCATGGCATTGTTGAGCTTGCCGGAACAGACGATAGGCGGCGTTTCAGGACGCCCTTTCGAACGCCAGGAGAGCCCCCATCGCTTGCGGGCGATGCGGTCCGTTGGCAGATGCGGGAAGCTGAGCGCCAGAATGCGCTGACTGTTCGCCTGGAGGACGAACGAGGTTTGGTTCGGCGACAGGGAGAAATTGGCGGTCATGGGGGTTCCACTCCAGAAGAAAGGAGAGCGGGGCCGGATTGCGGCTCTTCTCCAGCGTGAGACGGAAAATCGGATTGCCGATGCTGCCGGAAAGTTTCGATCCATCCAGCAACGGCCGCAGACCGGATGGGGCTGGTTCGACATGCAGACGGAAGGCCGCACTGCTTGCCTCCTCTGCTCCCGCTTGGCGGACAAGGAAGAGCGGACGGCGGGCAGCATGCGCCCTGAGACTGAGCCTGCGGCTTTCGGTCAGGCCGAAATGGGCGGGATTGCCCCGCACTTCGAAGATGACGGCCGAGAAGGCAGCGCTTTCCACCGCCACCTCCGCCAGCCAGAGCGCCTCGTCCAGCTTGCGCGGCGCCGCATGGAGAAACCGCTCCGGGCTCAACCCGAAATCCCGAAGCCCGGGTGCATAAGGACGACCGGCCTCCAGCGTGCCGACGGCATCGCCAATCCAGAGTAACGGCATAAGCCTGCCGGCATCCGCTTCCTGTTTTTGCAGCCGCGCGGCAACAGCCATCGCCAGCCCGCTTGCCACACCTGCATCACGAGACAGAGCCGAGCGGAATTCGGTGATCGCATCGAGCGGCAACCCGCCTTCCAGCGCCCCGTCGAGAAACTCAACCCCAAACGCCAAGGGCGGCAAAATGCGTCTCCGGGGTGTCTTACCTCCTGCCGCCAGGGCTTCCCGCTCCGCCGCGGCAAGCGCCGGTGCGAGCTTTCCCTCCAGTCTGGCGATGGTTTCGCGGAGCGCAAAAAGCCGCTCGCGCGCCAGGGCGTGCTGCGCCATGGCGTTCTCCAATTCGTCTTGTTCCTGTTATGTTCTTATAGATTCCAGAGAGCTAATGAAGAGTCAACGGCCATTTTCTATGAATTTATTCCTGCCTTTGATTCCGCACTCGAAAATCGGCGATAAAGGTTCTATATGGGCCGGCAAAGGAAGGAATATTCATGGCCCGCATAGACCAGAGCGATGATTGGCGGGACCGCCATGCGCCGACGATCAGCACCTTCGAGTCGCTGGCCATGGAGGCCTATAGCCATCTGCCGGATGAATTTCGCCAGCTGACGACCAACCTCACGATCGAGATCGAAGATTTTCCCGATGACGACGTTTTCGAGGACATGGCGCTGGAAACCCCTTTCGATCTGCTCGGCCTTTTCGAGGGCAGGGGCATTTCCGAACGTTTCACGCTGGAAACCGGCGAGATGCCGAACCGCATCCGCCTCTACCGCCGCCCCATCCTCGATTACTGGGCCGAGAACGACGAGACGCTCGGCGATATCATCACCCACGTCCTGATCCACGAGATCGGCCACCATTTCGGGCTGAGCGACGATGACATGGAGCGGATCGAGGCAAGCGCCGAGGAAGCTGCCGAACGCTAGACGCTCCATTACTTTCAATCACGCATAATCCTTTCCGAAAATCGATTGCGATTTTCGGGGTTATGCGCTGAGCCTCACTGCTCGGAGAGCTTCATCTCAGGATCGTAATCCTTGCTTTCGACATGCTTGACGACGGCCTGGCCGCACTGCATCGCGCCGGTTGCGGCATTGAAGGCATAGGTCGGCGAGCCCTCAAGCGCCCAGCCCTTGTTGAGGGCGGCAGTGACCTTGTGGCAGAAGGAAGCATCGTCGGGACCGGTCAGGAAGCGGTAGAGTTTCATCACATCGTCTTTCGTGCTGCAGCGCGGGCTGCGATCAAGTGCGCTTTATGGACCAGACTTTCCGCCTGGACAAGATGCAGCCGCTCGACCATCCGCCCGCCTGCATTGATGACGTTCAGCCCATCGGAGGCAGGATCGGCAAAGGCTGATATGATCGCCTCCGCTTCCGCAATCGCTGCCGGATCGGGGCCAAAATGGCGGTTGGCGGGCTCGATCTGCGCCGGATGGATCAGCATCTTACCGGCAAAGCCCATGGCCCGGCCCTGCAGGCATTCGGCATCAAAACCCTGTTCGTCCCTGAAATCGTTGAAGACGCTGTCGATCGCATCGAGCCCGTAGGCGCTGACCGCAAGGACGACCTGCATCAGCCACGGCACGAGATAGCTCCGCCCCGGCTGTGGAAGCACGGCGGTTTCCTTGCGCAGGTCGTTGAGCCCGACGACGAGGCAATCGAGCCGCGAGCCCGGTGTGCGCCCGGCTTCGGCGATAACAGCCGCATTCAGGATGCCGCGCGGTGTCTCGATCATCGCCCAGATGCGCAGATCTTCCGGTGCATCGGCCTCGGAGAGAAGGTCACTGAGCGCCATAGCATCCTGCGGTTCGTCGACCTTCGGCAGCAGCACGGCGTCGGGATTGAGCGCGATTACCAGTTCCATGTCCGCCAGACCGAAATCGGTCGACAGATCATTGATGCGGATGATCCGTTCCTTGCCTTCCAGCGGCCGAGCCGAAAAGAAGCGCCTCAGATTTTCCCGCGCTTCCGCCTTTCTTTCCGGCGCCACGGAATCCTCGAGATCGAAGATCACCGCATCGCAATCGACAGCATGGGTTTTTTCGAGGGCGCGGGGATTGATGGCAGGTACGCTCAACACCGAACGGCGCAGGCGGGCGGAGCGGGTCGTGGGGTTTCGGCTCATGGGGAATTACTGCCAAGCTTTGAAAGCCGAAGCAAGCAGCCCACCCCAGAACATCGAGCAGAACAACAAAAAGCCATGCTTGCCTTGCAGAGAGGAAAGAGAAGGACCACATTCCTTTCCGAAGAAAGGTCTCTAACCATGCAGAACATTCGCTCCATCTTCCTCATGCTTGCCGGCGCCACCGTTTTCGTGGCTATGCTGCTTCTCACCTTTTCGGTGACGCTCGCCGCCGGCGGCATCCTGACCGTGATCATGGTCGGACGTGCGCTTTCGATGAAGATGAAGCCCGCTCCGGTTCGCGCCAAGGCAAACAACGGCCAGCGCGAAATGCGGGTGTGGAACGACGGCCGCGGCACGATCATCGATCTCTGATCATCTTTTCGCTGAAAAATTTGGCCGACACTGTCGCATCGCGCTTCCATGTTACGTCTTTGAAGCAGCCAGGCATTCAGCCCGCGCTTCAAAAACGAATGGAGGACAAGTATGGATACGACGACAGAGAGCAACCCGATCAAGATGCCACCGGTCAAGAATGGCCTGCTGCCCTATGTGACGGTCGATGGCGCGCTGAAAGCTGCGGAATTCTACAAGAAGGCTTTCGGCGCCGAAGAGGCGTATCTCGTGCCGGTCGACGAGAGCGGCCGAACGATGCATGTGCATCTCTACATCAACGGCAGCTCCCTCATGCTGTCGGATGCCTATCCCGAATACGGCCATCCCTTCAAAGGCCATGAAGGCTTCGCCATTCAACTGGTGATCGACGATATCGATTTCTGGTGGGACCGTGCCGTGGCTGCCGGCGCTGATGTTGTCATGCCGGTCGAACTGATGTTCTGGGGTGACCGCTACGGCCAGCTTCGTGATCCGTTCGGCGTCCTCTGGGGCCTGAACGCACCGTCCAAATAAGGGATAGGCTCAATCGGCGGATCGCGCGAAACGTCGCGTGGCCGCCGTCTGTGAAAAGATTCTCCTTCATTTCGGCGAAAAACTGGACTAGATGCAAATTCAGAAAGTAGATTTGCTGAAATGGAGCATGGATCATGGATAAATTCGTGAAGCTCACGGGCGTTGCAGCGCCGCTGCCGGTCGTCAACGTCGACACCGACATGATCATTCCGAAGGATTATCTGAAGACGATCAAGCGCACCGGCCTCGGCACCGGCCTCTTCGCGGAAGCCCGCTACAATGAGGACGGCTCAGAAAACCCGGATTTCGTGCTGAACAAGCCGGCCTATCGCGATGCCAAGATCCTCGTTGCCGGCGACAATTTCGGCTGCGGCTCCTCGCGCGAGCACGCCCCCTGGGCGCTTCTCGATTTCGGCATCCGCTGCGTGATCTCGACCAGCTTCGCCGACATTTTCTACAACAACTGTTTCAAGAACGGCATTCTGCCGATCAAGGTCAGCCAGGAAGACCTCGACAAGCTGATGGACGACGCCTCGCGCGGCTCCAATGCCATCCTGACCGTCGACCTCGAAAACCTCGAGATCACCGGCCCCGATGGTGGCTTGATCAAGTTCGATCTCGACGAATTCAAGCGCCACTGCCTGCTGAACGGTCTCGACGATATCGGCCTGACGCTCGAAAAGGGCAAGGCGATCGATAGCTTCGAAAAGAAGAACGCCGCTTCGCACCCCTGGGCAGCCTGAGCCCAATTCAATCGGTAACCGATCGAGCCGGGCTTTGCCCGGCTTTTTCTTTGGTGTGGGTCAAAGAAATTTTTCTTTCCAGCCCCTGAGTTTTTCGAGCGACACGCCGATGCCGCCGCAGACTTCGATAAGCGGATTGTCGAAGCGCTGAAGCAGTCCGGCATGCACATCGGCAACAGCAAGGGCCGCGCCGCAAGCCGGCTCGACCAGAATGCGCTGCGCATCGGCAAATTTCAGGCAGGCGGCAACGGCATCGGCGTCGCTGACGACAACACTTTCGATTGGATGATGCTTCGGCAGGTCGAAGACATGCTGTGCCACCTGCCGCGCGCCGAGCGAATTGGCAATCGAGGTAATGGCGGGAAGGGTGATGCGCTCATTCGCCCTGAGACTGGCGTTCAGCGAAGCCGCCCCTTCCGTTTCGACGGCGATAACAGGCACATCGGAAAGCCCGTTTCGCTTCAAGCCCTCGACAATGCCGGCAAGCAACCCGCCACCGCCGACACTGGTGACGACGCAATCGAATTTTGCCCCCTTCGCCACCACCTCGTCGATCAGCGTGGCATGGCCATCCCACAGAAGCGGATGGTCGAAGGGGTGCACATAGGTTGCCTTGCGGCTTCGGGCGAGTTCGACCGCATGGGCATTGGCCTCATCGAAAACCGAACCATGAACGAGGACATTGGCGCCCGTTGCGGCAATCGTCTGGCGGACATCGGCCGCTGTCGTCTCCGGCACGACGATCGTGACCGGCACACCGAGCGCCCGGCCGGCATAAGCTGCCGCAATGCCGGCATTGCCGCCGGAAGCACAGAAGATCTCGCGCGCGCCATTTTCCACCTCATGCTGGCAAAGCCGGCCGACGCCGCGCAGCTTGAAGCTGCCTGCAGGCTGCAGCGCATCAAGCTTCAGCCAGAGCGGTTTGCCGCTGGCGCTATAGCCAGGTGCTGTCTGAACCAAGGGCGTGTCGAGATGGAGAGGTACGAAAGGCATGGGGAACCATCCAGGGAAATAAGGTGGAGCTGCCTTTCTAATCCGTTTGCGGGCACAGGAGCAATCATCGCTGCTCAGAGCGAAGCGTACCGATTCACCCCTTCTCTCGCTTGAAATGCCCATTTCCGGGGTCTAAGAAACCGCAACTTGTTTTTCCCAGGAGGGTTTCATGACAGCGCGCAATCTTTTCCTGCTGCCGGGTGACGGCATCGGTCCCGAGGCCATGGGCGAGGTCCGCAAGATCATCGCCTATATGAACGAGGCAATGAATGCCGGTTTCGTCACCGACGAAGGCCTTGTCGGCGGTTGCGCCTACGATGCGCATGGCGCGGCGATTTCGGAAGCCGACATGCAGAAGGCGCTTGCCGCCGATGCCGTTCTCTTCGGCGCCGTCGGCGGCCCGAAATGGGATAGCGTGCCTTACGAAGTGCGCCCGGAAGCTGGCTTGCTGCGCCTGCGCAAAGATCTGCAGCTCTTCGCAAACCTGCGCCCCGCCATCTGCTATCCGGCCCTTGCCGCGGCCTCGTCGCTGAAGCCGGAGCTGGTCGAAGGTCTTGACATTCTGATCATCCGCGAGCTGACCGGCGGCGTCTATTTCGGCGAGCCGAAGGAGATCATCGATCTCGGCAACGGCCAGAAGCGCGGCATCGACACGCAGGTCTACGATACCTACGAGATCGAGCGCATCGCCGGTGTCGCCTTCGAAATGGCCCGCACTCGGCAAAACCGCGTCTGCTCCATGGAAAAGCGCAACGTCATGAAGTCGGGCGTGCTCTGGAACCAGGTGGTGACCGAGACGCACAAGGCGAAATATTCCGACGTCCAACTCGAACACATGCTGGCCGATGCCGGCGGCATGCAGCTGGTGCGCCAGCCGAAGCAGTTCGACGTCATCGTCACCGACAATCTCTTCGGCGACATGCTCTCCGACGTCGCCGCCATGCTGACCGGCTCGCTCGGCATGCTGCCGTCGGCCTCGCTCGGCGCGCCTGACGGCAAGACCGGCAAGCGCAAGGCGCTCTACGAGCCGGTGCATGGCTCGGCCCCCGACATTGCCGGCAAGGGCATCGCCAATCCGATCGCCATGATCGCTTCATTCGCCATGTGCCTGCGTTACTCCTTCAATCTGGTGAAGGAAGCCGACGATCTGGAAAAGGCGATCGCCAACGTGCTCGACAAGGGCATCCGCACTGGTGACATCATGGCCGACGGCGCAAGACAGGTCGGGACCGTCGAGATCGGCGATACGATCCTCGCCGAGTTCAAGACGCTTTCCGCCTGATATTTCACGTGAAACAGTTTCGGCCCTTCGCAGGATTCTTGCGGAGGGCTTTTTCCCAGGAACGCGGGCCGCATCGGCTTGGTCGAATTATCCCAAACCGACTATCCTCGGCCACAATCTCGTGTATTTTTGCGCCGGATTTTAACGAGCGCATAACCTCGACATTGGAAACGATCTTCCAATGGATTATGCGCCAATTCAAAATAATAGAGCGTCCTTAGCGCGTCGTGGCACTTTAGGGCAAATTCGAACGGACGACGGAATGCGGGCATTTTGGGCTTCCCTGAACAGGCGTTGGCGCCGGAGCAGTGCTGGCATGCCGCCTTTGCGCTGGCAGACCTGCCTCTTCATCACGTTGAATGCCGTGATCCTCTCCATGCTGCTCTTCGACGCGCCGATCGGCGCCAGCAAGGCTCCTGCACCGGTGAAGCACCTCGGCGAGATGCTGACCGGTTTCGGTGATTCCGCCTGGCTGATCTACACCAGCATCCTGCTGTTTTTTCAGGGCCGGGCGGGCTACAAGCTTGTGAAGACGGCGCGCTCCAAGGCACAGGCGCTTTATGTTAGCTGGATCGGCGCCTATCTCTTCACCACGGTCGTCTTCTCAGGCCTGCTCGCCAATCTGCTGAAGCGGGCGATCGGCAGGGCGCGTCCCGATCATTTCCACGACTACGGCATCTTTTCCTTCACGCCCTTTTCGGGCCATTCCGCTTTCGAAAGTTTCCCGTCCGGCCATTCCACCACGGTCGGCGCCTTCTTCGCCGCCTTCGCCCTGCTATTTCCACGCTATCGCATTGCCTTCATCGCCTGCGCCATCTGGCTCGGCATGACACGTGTCATGGTCGGCGCCCATTATCCGAGCGACGTCATCGCCGGCCTTGCTTTCGGCGCCTGGTTCTCGCTGCTGACGGCGATCGTTTACGCGCGCTGTGGCCTGCTCTTCAAGCTGGCGCCGGATGGCTGGCCAGTCTCGAAGCGGCTGTTTCGCACTGCATAATTCCTTAAATCGGAATCGATTTAAGGATAAAATTATCCAGCAATTCAAAATGTTACAGCGTCCTTTGCGCATCCGAAAAGACACGCGGCGCTGTAATATGGAAAGCCCGGCGCCTTGTGAGCGCCGGGCCTTTTTCTCAAGCGCGGATTGGCCTCAAACCGCCTCTCAATCCATGGCGTGGATATCCCTGTTCTTCGTTTCCGGCAGGAAGATCAGGCCGATAACCAGCGTGATCGATGCAAAGACGATCGGGTACCAGAGACCGTAGTAGATATCGCCTGCGGCAGCGCTCATCGCGAAGGCCGTCGCCGGCAGCAGGCCACCGAACCAGCCGTTGCCGATGTGATAGGGCAGCGACATGCCGGTATAGCGGATGCGGGTCGGAAAGAGCTCGACCAGCAGAGCGGCGATCGGGCCGTAGACCATCGTCACATAGAGGACGAGGACGAAGAGCACGGTGATCGTGCCGATCCAGTTGACGCGGGCCGGATCGGCGACCATGGCGAAGGTGCCGCCATTGGCGATGTTATAGACCGCCATGTCGGTGACGCCATTGGCCTCATCCGCCGTCAGCAGCTTGGTCTCGACGAGCTTCGCCGCCGGTACGGTTTCCTTCTCGCCGGCACGCACGGCATCGGCATTGAGCGACAGTTCCGGATTGGCTGCGATGAAGGCATCGAGCTTGGCATCCGGCACCTTGACGGCGCCGCGGTTCAGCGGGTAACCGGCATCGTGGAGCGCGATGTTGACGCCCTTTTCGAAGGCGGCGGTCATGCCCTTGGCCTTGTCGCCGGCAGCGACGACGTCGAAGCTTGGGATCGTCGCGTTTCCGACCTTCACCGTTGCCGGCTGTCCGGCGGTCCCGGGCACGACGTCATAAGGCACTGAGTTCCTCGTCAGGAACGCCGTTGCCACGTCGCAGGAGCTGGTGAACTTGGCCGTGCCGGTCGGGTTGAACTGGAACCTGCAATCGGCCGGATCAGCCGTCACCGTTGCCCGGATCGAAGCCTGCGCTTCGGCAAGCGCCGGGTTCGCCGTCCAGGTCATCGCCTTGAACAGCGGATTGTAGGTCACCGCCGCAATGAGAAGGCCTGCCATGATGATCGGCTTGCGGCCAATCTTGTCGGAGAGACCGCCGAAGATGACGAAGAACGGCGTGCCGAGGAGGAGTGCGATGGCGACCATGACATTGGCCGAGAACAGATCCACCTTCAGCACGTTCTGCAGGAAGAACAACGCATAGAACTGGCCGCCGTACCAGACGACCGCCTGGCCCATGGTGGCGCCGAGAAGCGCGATGATCGCGATCTTGGCATTTTTCCATGTCCCGAAGGCTTCGGTCAGCGGCGCCTTGGAGCCTTTGCCTTCCGCCTTCATGCGCTGAAACGCCGGCGATTCGTTCATCTTCAGGCGGATCCAGACGGAAATGCCGAGCAGGACGACCGAGACCAGGAACGGAATGCGCCAGCCCCAGGCGGCGAACTGAGCCGCACCCATCAGATATTGAACCAGGACGATGACGATCAGCGACAGGAACAGGCCGAGCGTCGCCGTCGTCTGAATCCATGAGGTGAAGTAGCCGCGGCGCCCGTTCGGCGCATGTTCGGCGACGTAGGTTGCCGCACCGCCATATTCACCGCCCAGCGCCAGACCCTGGAGCAGGCGCAGCCCAATCAGGATGATCGGGGCCGCGATGCCGATCGTGGCGGCACCCGGCAGGACGCCGACGAGGAAGGTCGACAGACCCATGATCATGATCGTCATCAGGAAGGTGTATTTACGGCCGACGAGATCGCCGAGACGGCCAAACACCAGCGCGCCGAAGGGGCGCACCAGGAAGCCGGCGGCAAAGGCGAGCAACGTGAAGATGTTGCGCGTTGCCTCGGGATATTGGGTGAAATAGGTCGCGCCGATATAGGTGGCGAGCGAACCATAGAGATAGAAATCGTACCATTCGAAAACGGTGCCGAGCGAAGAGGCGAAGATGACCTTCTTCTCCTCGCCGGTCATCGGACCGGCCTTCGCGCCGTCGATGCTTGCGACATTTGCCATTGTCTGTCCTCCACAGAGTGATGATCACGCGCGCGACCTACTCTCCTCAAAGCATACCCCTGGCCGCGACACGCCTGACGAGAGTGTGCCAGAAACGACAGATCAAAAAGAGAGATGCTTTGGGATTATGACTTTAGTCTAATGGCGCCACGCTTTGTCACGTACATCAGGTTGCCCGCTGCCCGTGCCGATTGAGCTGCCGGAGGTTTGGAGCAGGTTTCACTGCGGTTTGCGACGTGGACCCTTTATGCTCTCAGCGCCTGCGCCGGCGATTGCCGATAGGCGAGCACTGCCGGCAGCGCAGCGAGAATTGTGGCAACGGCAAGCAGCACTGCCGCAAGCCCGGCGTCTTCACGGGCAAAGCCGACCGGCATGGCGACCCCACTCGTTTGCGAGAACATACCTGACAAGATGAGGGCCGCGGCATAACCGAGTGCGAATCCAAGTGCGATGCCAACCGCCACCAGGAAGAAGAATTCCAGCCAGACGATGCCGAAAATCGCGCCGCGTGGGGCGCCGAAGGCTCTCAGCGCGCCAATCTGGCGGCGGCGCTGGCCGATATGGATGACCGTGACCAGCACCAGCGAGGCTGCGACGAGAGCTTGCGCGCCGGAGGCGACCGCGACGAGGATCTGCTTAGCGTCACCGAGCGTGGCGTAGAGATTGGTCAGCACCTCGCCGGGAAAGACGGCGACGGTATTGCCGCTGCGATAGTCCTGTCGCAGCTTGTAGGCATCGGCGATCGTCTTCGGCTTGACGAGAATGGCGGGAAGGCCGGGAGCACCCACAGTCCAGGTCTCATCAAGCGCGGCATCCGGATCGGCTTTCCCGTGATGCTCGTGCTCACCGTCCTCCGCATGTTCCTCCGCCTCCATGCCATGGATGTGCCAGACGGCTTGGATGGGAACGAGAATGGCCCGGTCCCAGGCGGTGCCGGTCGGCCGCAAACGGCCGGCGATATGATAGACGAGCTGGGTATGGGTCTCGCCGCCCTCTTCCAGCGACCCATGCATCGGCTTGATCTCGCCACCGAGCGGCAGCCTGACAGCGGCGCCGATCACCGCCTCGCCCTCGTGCGCAAAAATCTTGCCTTCGGCCAAGCCGCCGGACAGGTTCTGCGCCAGCATGGTCGTTGTACCGATGATCGGATAGCCGGAGAAGGAATCGCCGAAGCCGATCGGGGCCGCCCAATCGACCCGCGGATCTGCGGCAAGCTTACCCAGCACCTCGCCCGGCATTAGCGGCAGCGGCGAGGGCTGCAGGAAGACAGAGGACAGCACGAGCTGCGTCTCGCTGCCGCCGGCGCCGATCACAAGATCGAACTTGTCGGCAGCGCGTGCGCTGCCGAGACGAAGCGCCCGCTCCTGCAGGACGACAGAAACGCCGAGCGCCGTCGCAAGCGCCACCAGCAGCACGACCACCAGCGACCCCGCCCAGAGGCGACGAAGATCGGAAAGGATGAAGCGGATCATGCAGCCTCTCCCGCCGTCGCCGCGGAATCTTCGCTGATCCGGCCGGAGCCGAAGGTGATGCGCCGGTCGAGGCGGCTGGCCAAGCGCTGGTCGTGTGAAACGACAATAAGCGTGCTGCCTTCGGCAATGGCAAGGTCGAGGAGAAGATCGCCTACCGCCTCGCCGCTTTCGGCATCGAGGCTTGCAGTCGGCTCGTCGGCGATGATGACGCCGGGCTTGCGCAGCAGCGCCCGGCCGATCGCCACACGCTGCATCTCGCCGCGCGACATGGTCTCGATTTTCTGGCCGGGGCGGGAAAGACCGACCGTCCTCAAAAGCGCATGACCTCGCTCGATGACATCAGCTGTGGCAGCGCCGGCAAGCCGCGCCGGCAGGAGTACGTTCTCCAGCGCCGACAGGCCGGGGAAAAGATGGAACTCCTGCATGACCAGGCCAATATTGGCGGCACGGAACCGGTCACGCCGGCTTTCTGAAAAACTCGCGATATCCTCACCGTTCCAGCAGATGCGGCCCTGCCGTGTCCGCTCCAGCCCGGCAACGATATTGACGAAGGTGC
This sequence comes from Rhizobium ruizarguesonis, assembly GCF_017357285.1. Taxonomy (NCBI): domain Bacteria; kingdom Pseudomonadati; phylum Pseudomonadota; class Alphaproteobacteria; order Hyphomicrobiales; family Rhizobiaceae; genus Rhizobium; species Rhizobium ruizarguesonis. The sequence continues at coordinate 5,001,661 of NZ_CP071678.1, forward strand.
TCTTGCCGGAGCCGGACGCCCCTGTGATGGCGACCCTGCTGCCTGCATCGATCGACATGCGGCCGATCGCCAGTGCCGGCGAGGACAGGCCCGGGAAGGCTACGGTCAGGTTTTCGATATCGAGAGCGAGCATATCGGTTCAAACGGCGGAATATTCGGCCTGGCGGATCCGCAGCAGGCTGACGAAGCCTGTGTCCGGATCCGTCCACGAACCGTATTCCAGCGTGCCGCGCACTTCGATCGCCTGGCGTGACTGTACGAAGGTCTGTTTCTCCAAGAGATAGACGACGACGATATTATCAGGCCAGTCCGCATCCGAGGAGCAGAAAGGGCAGAGCGACATCGGCACCTCGGTCAGCACGAAGAACTGAGCCTCGGCCTTCAATGGCGGCGCCATGAAGCCCTTCATACTGATTTCCTGACCGGCAACGCGCTTCACCTTGTCGGAGAATTCAAGGCCGAGCACGCCGAACTTGCCGTAGAGTTCGCCGAACGCAAGCGAAGAATCGGCAGCGCGAACGAGGGGAGCGGTGAAGGGAAACATAATGGCGGCGCCGATCAGCCGGCGGCGGCCGAAATGCAAAGAAGAAAGTGTTTCCATGGCGACCTCCAAGAAGCAAATCCCGGCCGCTGAACGGCCGGGACCATGATCGATGAAAGAGGCTAGGCCGGCAAGCGACCTGGCCGGATCGGCAGATCAGTTCGTCTGCTTGGCACCGAGAGCGAAGGTGTCGGCGAGCACGCGATAGACGTCGCTCTGTTCCATGTAACCATGGAAACCTTCGGCGCCCGGACCTGCCGACTGCAGGACGACGTCATCGACTGCGTGGACGCCACTATCGCCGCTCTTCGGAATATTGCCCTGAACAAAGACCGCGCCGGGAACATCCTTATACTGCTCGTTGGCGACATATTCCTTCTTTTCGTTCTGGACAGCCGGAACGAACGGACCATCGAGCTTCGGACGGAAGGTCTCGTAGTGATCGGGGCCGTTATTGGCGCTCAGGAACAGTCGGCGGCTGACGTCGATCTTATCGGGATAGCCGTCGCCGTTTTCGTCCTTGTAGTTCGGGAAGCCGGCTTCGGCATAGGTCCCGACCTTTTCGCGCATTTCCGTGCCGGGCTTTTCATCATCGACGGTACCGATGATGGATACGCCATGCGTGTGGTCGCCGGTGACGACGATCAGCGTGTCCGGATGGGCCTTCTGGAATTCGCGGGCAATGCCGATGGCCTGGTCGAATTCGATGGTTTCGATGACGGCACGATCCCAATCGAGCGGATGGGACATTTTGTCGATCGAGGAACCTTCGACCATCAGGAAGAAGCCATCAGGATTCTTGGAAAGGCGGTCGAGCGCAACATTGGTCATGGCGACGAGGCCGGGCTGGTTCGGGAACTTGTCGACGGTGCCCTTCTTCAGGAACTCGCGATCAAGCGTGACGTCCATATTGCCGGTGTGGAAGAGACCGAGGAGATTGCCTTCAGCCGATGCATTGGCTGCGAGCTCGTTCTTGTCGGTCGCAAGCTTGTAGCCGGCATCCTGGAACAGCTTGATGTAGTCCTGGTTGTCCTTGCGCTTGGAACCGGCGACTTCCTTGCCGAGGAAATAGGCCGAGCCGCCGCCAAGGAGGACTTCCGGCTTGACGTCGAGCAGCATGCCGACGACGTCGGCCTTGTCGTTGCGGTTGCGGGTGTGGGAAACGACCGCCGCCGGCGTAGCATCTTCGACCTCGGCCGTTGCAACGATGCCGATCGACTTCTTGGTCAGGCGGCGAACGGCTTCTGCGAAGGTTTCAACCCGTGGGTCATCGAGGGAGGCCGGCGTACGGTCCGCGTAAACGCCGATCGCATTGACGGCTGTCTTGTGGCCCGTCATGTAGGCCGACATGGTGTTGGCCGAGTCCGTATCGACGGCATTCGTCGCCGACGTGCCGATAAAAGCCATACGCTCGAGATCGTCCATATTCAGGCGGCCATTCGCCTTACCTTCAGTCATGCCTTTGGACATGATGCGGGCAGCGGTGCGATGCGCAACGGAAAGCCCGTCACCCAGCAGGAAGATGATGTTCTTTGCCTTCGGCTGGGCGGCTGTTTCGTAAACGTTCCAAGTGACGGACTTCGTTTCGTCTCCGGCCGCAACTTCGATCTTGTAGTCGCCCGGAGCGGAAATCTTCAGGCCACGCAGCAAGATAGCGGAGCCGAGAGCCTTGTCATCCTTGCCTTTTTCCAGTTCGACGAACTGCGCCTCGCCCCCGAGGACGGTCTTGTAGTCCTGGCCATTGACGGTGATCTTCACGTCTTCAGGCTTGACCTGCTTGTTGAGCTCAACCTTGAAATCGAACGGCGAACCGGCAAGAATCGTCGCGCGATCAAGCGGATAGACCGTCGTCGCCTGAGCGGCGCCCGCAAGGATGATGGTGGCCGCAAAGGCGGCAAGAAGCGTACGCATGGAAAACCCCCGTTTTCGTTGCAGACATTAACAACCCGGCCGGGATACCGCCCGAGGATGACAGCGGCATGACAAAACGTCGCAGCATTGCGGCCGCCGCTTTTGCCTGCCGGCTCTGCTCGCAAAAACCTTGACTCCTGTGGAAAACCTTCTAAGAGCAACAACGGAAAAGGAATCTCCATGGTTCGCGACGAACACGCCATTGCCGAATGCAATGACCGGGCACGGGTTGCCGGGGTGGATATTGCCGTTCCGGTTTCTGCCAAAACCAAGGCCAAAACGACGACGAAAACCGTCTGACGTCTCTGGCCTGCCGCTCTCTCCCCGGCTCGGCTGGGGACAGGAAGACGCGATTAATCGCGCCTTTCCCCTCACCGGACAAGAGGAGAGAAGAGAAAGAGAGCTTGAAAAATGGGTTTCAAAGTAGCAGTTGCGGGAGCGACCGGAAATGTTGGCCGGGAGATGCTCAACATCCTCTCAGAGCGTGGCTTCCCCGCCGATGAGGTTGTGGCACTCGCCTCCTCGCGTTCGCAGGGCACCGAGGTTTCCTTCGGTGACCGGACGCTGAAGGTCTCCAATCTGGAGAATTACGATTTCTCCGATACCGACATCTGCCTGATGTCGGCCGGCGGCGAGATTTCCAAGAAGTTCTCCCCGAAGATCGGCCAGCAGGGCTGCATTGTCATCGACAATTCCTCGGCTTGGCGCTACGACGCCGACGTGCCGCTGATCGTGCCGGAAGTGAACCCGGATGCCATCAGCCAGTTCACCAAGCGCAACATCATCGCCAATCCGAACTGCTCGACCGCCCAGCTGGTGGTGGCGCTGAAGCCGCTGCATGACTTCGCCAAGATCAAGCGTGTCGTCATCTCGACCTACCAGTCGGTCTCCGGCGCCGGCAAGGACGGCATGGACGAGCTCTTCAATCAGACGCGCGCCGTCTTCGTCGCCGATCCGATCGAGAACAAGAAATTCACCAAGCGTATCGCCTTCAACGTCATCCCGCACATCGACGTCTTCATGGAGGACGGCTACACCAAGGAAGAGTGGAAGGTGCTGGCCGAGACGAAGAAGATGCTCGACCCGAAGATCAAGGTGACCTGCACGGCGGTGCGCGTGCCTGTTTTCATCGGTCATTCGGAATCGGTCAACATCGAATTCGAAAACGAGATCACCGCCGACCAGGCCCGCGACATCCTGCGCGACGCACCGGGCTGCCTCGTCATCGACAAGCGCGAGGACGGCGGCTACATCACGCCATATGAATCCGCCGGCGAGGATGCGACCTACATCTCGCGCATCCGCGAGGATGCGACAGTCGAAAATGGCCTGAACATCTGGGTGGTTTCCGACAACCTGCGCAAGGGTGCTGCGTTGAACGCCATCCAGATCGCCGAGCTGCTCGTCAATCGCGGCCTTGTCAAGCCGCGCAAACAGGCCGCCTGATACCATTTGTAAACCATAATATGCTAAAGCCCTGCTGATGAAGGCAGGGCTTTTTGCCGAGCCGTAGGCGCTCTCTATCCATAAGCGCTTACTAAAAGGTGATCGTGACAAGATCGCCTTCGGCTGGCATTCTGCCCGGCGTCAAGCCAAGGTATGGCGCCCGAAACCGTGAAGCGGTTTTGGCACAGACATGAACAGAACGAAGACTTAAGGCGCGTCGCATGGTTTCGATCGGCCGTGGCGCGCTTCAGCAGACCGGAGCGGGGTTTCTCATGCGCATGACAACATTCCTTCTGGCCGCGTTTACGGCAGCCGGCGTTTTCCACGCGCTGCCGGCAGCGGCCCAGGGCGCCCAATGCGGCAATAATAGCAGTGGTTTCAGTGCATGGGTCGCCGACTTCAAGCAGGAAGCGGCGGCGAACGGCGTCAGCCGCTCGGTCCTCGACCGTGCCTTCGCCAACGTCAATTACAACAAACCGACGATCGCCGCCGACCGCGGCCAGAAGAGCTTCAAACTGTCCTTCGACGCCTTCATGCAGAAGCGCGGCGGGGCCACCGTCATCTCCCGCGGCCGCAGCATGAAGGCCGCCAATCAGGCGCTTTTTGCCTCCATCGAGCGCCGTTTCGGCGTTCCGGCCGGCCCGCTGATTGCGATCTGGGGCATGGAGACCGGTTTTGGCAGCTATATGGGCAACCAACATACGCTGTCGGCTGTTTCGACCCTTGCCTATGACTGCCGTCGTTCGGAATATTTCACCGACCAGCTCTATGCCGCGCTCCAACTCGTCTCCGAAGGTTATCTGAACCCTCAGGCCAAGGGTGCTGCACATGGTGAAATCGGCCAGACGCAGTTTCTGCCGCGCAACGTCGTGCGCTTCGGCGCCGACGGCGACGGTGACGGCCGCGTCGACATGGTCGGTTCCCGCGCCGATGCGCTGGCCTCGACAGCGAATTTCCTCAAGGGCCATGGCTGGCGCGCCGGCGCCGGCTACCAGCCTGGAGAGCCGAATTTCGTCGCCATCCAGGGCTGGAACGCCGCCAGCGTCTACCAGCAGGCGATCGCCTATATCGGTCAGCAGATCGACGGCAGATAGGTCTTTACGGCGGATAAGCCTTCATCGACACCAATACCCGAAACGCCGCTGCGATATGCGGCGTTTTTCATATGCGGGAATCAACGCCGCCACCGGACGCCGCCTTGCGTCGTTCTTCCTGCACTGGGGCCGGCAGGGTTGGTCCCGAGACGACGCAATTGCGGCCGGAGGCCTTGGCGGCGTAAAGCGCCAGGTCGGCGCGTTTGACCAGATCCTCAAAGTTCCGGTTGGAGGCTTCATTTGCCCGTCCGGCGCATCCGAAACTCGCCGTCACCTTAAGAACATCGCCGCTCGGCAGGGGGATTTCCGCCGCCTCGATCGCCAGCCGCACACGCTCGGCAACGATTGCAGCATCATCAGGCGTCGAATCCGGCAGAAGCGCCAGGAACTCCTCGCCGCCGTGGCGCACCAGCAGATCGAAGGAACGAAAATTCTGGCGCGCAACGCCCGCGACCTGCCGGAGCACGGCGTCGCCGGCGTCATGCCCGTGAACGTCGTTGATCTTCTTGAAATGATCGAGGTCGAACAGCACGACGGAAATCCAGCGTGATCCGTGCTCGGCCTGTGTCAGAAGTGCGGATGCGGCGACCTCGAAGCCGCGCCTGTTGTAAAGGCCGGTCAGAAGATCGGTCTGGGCGGCGCTGCGCAACTCGCCCACCAGCGTCTCCCGATCCTGGGTCAGCCGGTCGATCAGGCGCAGGCCTTTTGCCGCCAGCAGCAGCACCAATGTGGCGAGAATCAGCAGGCCGGCACACAACGCCAGGATCCGCGTCAGGTGTATGTGCGAGCGCGTCGACAGGTTTTCGCCGGTCTCGTGAATGTCCTTTGCAGCCTCGATCATCTTCTGCTGCAGGAAGGTCATGCGCTCGCTCTGCGCGGCGGCCCAGGCGTCATGCACCGCGCGTGTCGGCCGTGATCCGGCGAGGATGGCATCGGTGATCGCATTCGCCTTCACTTGGCTGCTGCGGCCAAGATAAGCAACAATGGTGCGCACGATCGGCGCGGAGGAATGGAAGACCATGTGATCCATGCCCTCGCCGAGCATGACCTTGCCCTGCATGAAGAGCTCCACCGGCAATCTGGCGGAAACGCCTTGGTTGAGATAACGGGTGCCGATCCCGGTGATCAGCCTTTCGCCGTAGTAGGTCAGCAGGATGCCCATTAGCTGGTTGGATTTCTCAAGCAGCACCGGATCGCTGATCAGCGGTGAAAGCGCATCGACGACAGCAAGCTGCTTGAGAGCCGCATACCAGTAGATGGAACCCGGATCGCTGCCGGTATAACGCCCCTGGTCGACGGCGCTGCGCGCGGCAACGATGCGACTGTAGGCAAGGCTGAGAATTGATAATTCGCCGACGAGGCCCTCGTCGAGCGCATCGCGGGAGGGCAGGCTGGCATAAAAAGCGCGGCGTTCGTGATCGAGTGTCACCCGGCTTTGCTGCATGTCGGCGGCAGTCCTGCTGTTGGGACGCGCGAGATAGAGGCGGGTGGCACCAATTTCACTCAGGATCTCTGTGGCGGCGATCGACCCGCCACGGGCGAGCACATCGGCAAACTGCCGGTCCTTTTCGAGATCCCTGTATTGAGTGACCGAAGCCCGAATGACGACGACGCCTTCAATGAGCATGAAGACGAAGGGCAGCAGAATGGCGGCCAGAATAACCTTTTTGATGGTTTCGAACTTCATCGCCAATCGCCACGGTGATCAAAACGTCGGTCGTGCGCGACCAATTGACGGCGAGCTTAACAACAATCCTTAAAAAAGTGATAAACCCGCATGTCCCTAGATTTCGGGACGAATGAAGTCGCGTGTCTCGGCGTCCATGACCCAGAGTTCACCAGTCGAAATGTCGAACCAGGCGCCGTGGAGATGAAGGCTTCCCGCTTCTTCGAGAGCCTTGATGTCGGGGAAGCTTCTGAGATTGTTGATTGAATTGCGGATGGAGACACGCTCAAGCGCCGTCTGCCGCTCGGCGGCCGTCATCACGTCGTTGCTCTGGATCTGCTCGGCGGCAGGTTTGACCAGCGACATCCAGCGGCCGATGAAGTCACCGGGCGACAATGGCTCGGCATTCGGATCGAGCGCTGAGCGGATGCCGCCGCAGCGGCCATGGCCCATCACGACGATATCCGAGACCTTCAGCACCTGCACGGCAAATTCGAGTGCGGCCGAGGTCGAATGAAAATGGCCATCCGGCTCGTAGGGCGGCACCATGTTGGCGACGTTGCGGATGACGAAGAGCTCGCCAGGACCGGCATCGAAAATCAGCTCCGGCGCCGCGCGAGAATCCGAACAGGCAATGACAAGCGTATGGGGATTCTGACCGTTTTCGGCGAGCTGCCGATACCTGTCGCGGGCGTCGGCATAACGCCCGTTCATGAAGTTGCGATAGCCGTCCAGAAGAGGGTTTGGAAAACGCTGCATGCTTCTGGATTAGCGCGCGCAGACGACAAGATCAACTGCTGCACCGCAAAATGAACATATTGGCAGATGCGTCACTTTTTCCGCCGCTGCGCCGGGTGCACGAGCCGGCGCATCTGCACCATGGCCATCGGTGTCGAAAGGCTGGAAGCATCGCTTGCCAGCATCAACTCGTTGCTGCCGCGCTTGACGGCACGCGCAAGCACCTCGAAGACGCTGGCGGTGGCAAGCTGCAGCGCCTTTTCGTCCTCGAGCCCGGAAAGCAGGCGCGACAGGAAGACGGCGGCGAGCAGGTCGCCAAGACCATTCGGCGGGTTTTCGACGACGCGGTGCTCGGCAAGAAGCGCGTGGCGACCGGAAAGATAAAGATTGCCGGTACCGCCCGCCATCATCGGCACGGCTGAAGTGACGAGCATGCGCGATGGTCCGAGCGCGAGCGCTGCCTCCATAATCGTGCTGTTGTCTTCGAGGGCCGCCCCCGAAAGCCATGCCAGCTCGTACCGGTTCGGCGTCGCGAGCGAGGCGAGCGGAATGAGATGATCGCGAATGGCCTCTGCGGTCGCTTCCGGCACATAAAGCCCGCCGAGATCACCCATGACAGGATCGCAGACATAAAGCAGCTCGGGATTGTCTTGCCTGAGCGCACCAATCAGCCGGGCGACGGAGCGCGCCTGGGCGGCATTGCCGAAATAGCCCGAAAGTACCGCCTTGACTTCGCCGATCCAGGGCGCGCGGATCAGATCGTCGATCGCCGCGTCGAAATCCGTTTCCGCAAAAGTCAGTCGCGTCGAGCGGCCGTGGCCGGGATGCCAGGGCAGCACGATGGTTGGCAGGGCCCAGACCGGATGACCGAGCGTCTCCAATGCAAAGACGGCTGCCCGGTTTCCGACCGAGCCGCGCACCACATGGCTGGAGATGACGATGACTGCGCCCGCTGCATTTTCCGACATGATATCCAAGATCCGAATGATGACCACGTTTGATGATCTTTTTGACGCCACGCTGTCAACCATTCTTCATGCGAGCGTGGAAATGTTCGCCGGAACGAAAAACCGGAAGACGGGACTTTCCCTTTCGTTTGACGACGAAAGCGGGAAATCTCTTACAATTTCTCATTTCCAGCGCCAAAAAGCGCCAAAACAATCCTTCGGACCGCTCTTTTAGAGATTTTTTCGAGGAATCTTCTGCTAGCTTGCGAAAAATCAGACATTGAGGGAGGCGATCCATGGCTGCCAGAAACAATCCGAAACGGGAAAAGCAGATCGAAAGCGCGCGCAAGATCGCCAAGGCGACGGGTGAGGCGCATCTCGATCCGGAAATTCTCTTCGGCCGGGCAAGCAATGACGATCTCGAACTCTACACGCCGGAAATGCTGGCACTCTCCGCCGTACATTCGGCAAAGGAACTCGCCGCCTGGAAGGGCAAGGCGCCCTGCGTCAGCATCGACACCATTGCCGATATGACGCCTGACGGCATCGCGGTCTCGGTGCTTTCAGTCACCGACCAGAACATGCCTTTTCTTTTTGAATCGGTCATGGGCGAAGTGACGAGCACCTATCGCGACCTGTTCATGGCCGTGCATCCCATCCTGATCATGGAAAAGGGCAAGGCGCCGGCGCTTTATTCCGCCGATCACCCAAGCGATCCGGCCAACCGCGTCAGCCATATCCAGCTTCATGTCGCGCCGCTCAATTCCGCCCAGGCCGCCGATCTCGTCAAACGCATCGAAAAAGTGCTCGAACAGGTCCGCCTGTCGGTTTCCGACTGGAAGCCGATGCTTTCCAAGATCGACGGAGTGATCGCAGAGCTCGCGGCCAATGGCGCCAGCCGGAAAAAGGCCGATCGCGACGAAGCCGTCGCTTTCCTGACCTGGCTGCGCGATGAGAATTTCACTTTCCTCGGCATGCGGGAATATGTCTATTCCGGCAAGGGGATCGATGCCAAGGTCGAACGCGACAAGGGTGCTGGCCTCGGCATCCTTTCCAATCCCGATGTTCTGGTGCTGCGCACCGGCAAAGACGCCGTCACGACAACGCCGGAGATCCTTGCCTTCCTCGACGGCCCCGACTTCCTGATCGTCACCAAGGCGAATGTGAAATCGATCGTCCATCGCCGCGCCTATATGGATTATGTCGGCGTCAAGCGCTTCGACGCTGAGGGCAACGTCACCGGCGAACTGCGCATCGTCGGCCTTTTCACGTCGACGGCCTATACGTCGCTCGCCTCCGAAATCCCGCTGCTGCGTTCCAAGATCGAGAAAGTGAAGGAACATTTCGGCTTCGACCCGATGAGCCATTCCGGCCGCATGCTCGACAACACGCTGGAATCCTATCCGCGCGACGACCTTTTCCAGATCGACACGACGCTGCTTGCAAGTTTTGCCGAACAGATCAACGACCTGGCCGATCGGCCGCGCGTGCGCGTCCTGCCGCGCATCGACCATTTCGACCGCTTCGTCTCGGTAATCATCTACGTGCCGCGCGAGGAATATGACTCGATCGTACGCGAACGGATCGGCACCTATCTGAAGACTGTCTATGACGGCCGTGTCTCCGCTTATTACCCGGCTTTCCCGGAGGGGGGCGTGGCGCGCGTGCATTTCATCATCGGCCGCTCGGGCGGCAAGACGCCACGCATTCCGCAGGCAAAACTCGAGCAGGTGATCCGCGAGATCACCGCCCGCTGGGACGACCGTTTCGAGGCGCTGGCCGGGGCCAAGGCGCCGAAGATATCGGTCGACCAAGCCTTCCAGGATTCCTTCACTCCGGAGGAAACCGTGGCCGACCTCGCCGATATCGGCGCCTGCGCCGCCGGCGAGCCGCTTCGCATCCAGTTCTACCATCGTCAGGAAGAACAGGGCCGCACCCTTTCCTTGAAAATCTTTCACGCCGGCGGCCAGCTGGCGCTGTCGCGCCGGGTGCCGCTTCTCGAGAATCTCGGCTTCAATGTCGTCAGCGAACGCACCTTCGACATCGGGGTGCCTGCCGCTGATGGAGAAACCAAACTCGTCGTGCTGCACGACATGGAACTCGAGGCCCGCAACGGCGACGAAATCGATCTGCAGCGTTACGGCGCCGCCCTCGAGGAAGCCTTCGTCGCCGCCTTCGCCGGCACGATCGACAATGACAGCTTCAACCGGCTGATCCTTTCAGCCGGGCTCTCCGCGCGCGAGACGAACGTTCTGCGCGCCTATGCGCGTTATCTCCGTCAAGCCGGCATCGCCTATTCGCAGGATTATATCGCGACGACCCTCGACAAATATCCTGGTGTCGCCGCTGCTATCTTTCGTCTCTTCCATGACACGCTCGACACCAGGCTTTCGGAGAAGGGGCGCGTCAAGAAGCTTGCCGAACTGCACCGGGCGATCGAAGCCGAGCTTGCCGACGTGCCGAGCCTCGACGACGACCGTATCCTGCGCCGCTACGTCAATATCGTCGATGCGACGCTACGCACCAATTATTTCCAGAAGAACCCGGATGGCTCGCCGAAGCCGATGCTGGCCTTCAAGCTCGATCCGCATCTGGTGGACGGATTGCCGCAGCCGAAACCCTTCCGCGAGATGTTCGTCTATGGCGTCGAGGTGGAGGGCGTGCACCTGCGCTTCGGCAAGGTGGCGCGCGGCGGCCTGCGCTGGTCGGATCGCGCCGAGGATTACCGCACCGAAGTGCTCGGCCTCGTCAAGGCCCAGCAGGTCAAGAACGCGGTGATCGTGCCGGTCGGCGCCAAGGGCGGTTTCTATCCAAAGAAGCTTCCCGTCGGCGGCAGCCGCGACGAGATCTTCAATGCCGGCCGCGAGGCTTACAAGACCTATATCCGCACGCTGCTTTCGATCACCGACAATATATCCGGCGCCGATATCGTGCCGCCGAAAGATACGGTCAGGCTCGATGGCGACGACCCCTATTTCGTCGTCGCCGCCGACAAGGGCACCGCGACCTTCTCCGACACCGCCAATGCACTGGCGCAGGAAGCCGGCTTCTGGCTGGACGACGCCTTTGCCTCCGGCGGCTCGGCCGGTTACGACCATAAAAAGATGGGCATCACTGCCCGCGGCGCCTGGGAAACCGTGAAACGCCATTTCCGTGAAATGGACATCGATATCCAGACCACGCCCTTCACCGTTGCCGGCGTCGGCGACATGTCGGGCGACGTCTTCGGCAACGGCATGCTGCTCTCTCCCAAGATCCGGCTCATTGCCGCCTTCGATCACCGCGACATCATCATCGATCCCGACCCCGATATGGAAAAGACGCTGGCCGAACGCCAACGGCTTTTCGACCTGCCGCGTTCAAGCTGGCAGGATTTCGACAAGAGCGTGCTGTCGAAAGGTGCGATGATCATTTCCCGCGCAGCGAAATCGGTCACGCTGACGCCGGAAGCGGTTGCCGCGATCGGTATCGACAAGGCCGTGGCCACGCCCTTCGAGATCATGATGGCGATCCTGAAGAGCCCGGTCGACCTGCTCTGGTTCGGCGGCATCGGCACCTATGTGAAAGCCCCGTCCGAAACCGACACCGAAGTCGGCGACCGCGCCAATGACCCGATCCGCATCACCGCGGTGGAGGTGCGCGCCAAGGTGATCGGCGAGGGCGCAAACCTCGGCGTTACCCAGAAAGGCCGCATCGCCTACGGACTGAAGGGCGGGCGCTGCAATTCCGACGCCATCGACAACTCAGCCGGCGTCAACACCTCGGACGTCGAGGTCAATATCAAGATCGCGCTGGCAGCCGCCATGCATGACGGACACCTGACGCGCGCAAAACGCGACCAGCTTCTTTCATCGATGACCGGCGAGGTAGCGACCCTGGTGCTGCGCAACAACTACCTGCAGTCGCTGGCGATCTCCCTGACGGAACGCAAGGGCACGGCAAACGGTCTGCAGCTTGGCCGCTTCATGAGCGTGCTTGAGGGCGCCGGCCAGCTGAACCGCAAGGTCGAGACGCTGCCGGACGACCAGACCCTCGCCGAACGCTATGCGGCCGGCAAGCCGCTGACGCGGCCGGAAATCGGCGTGCTGGTGTCTTATGCCAAGATCGTGCTCTTCGATGCGCTGGCCGCAAGCGACCTGCCTGACGATCCCTATTTCATCGCAACGCTTTTGAATTATTTCCCCGTGAAGATGCAGAAGTCGAATGCCGGCGATATCGCCAACCACCGCCTGAAGCGCGAAATCGTCGCGACCGTGCTTGCCAACGAAGCGATCAACCGTGGCGGGCCAAGCTTCACCGTCGCCATGATGGACGCGACGGCAGCTTCGGCACCGGAAGTTGTGCGCGCCGCAATCGTTGCCCGCGACGGTTTCGATCTGACCCGCCTTTGGGCCGAAACGGACGCCCTGGACGGCAAGATATCAGGCGAGATGCAGAACCGCATCTACGAGGAGATCAGCCACAGCTTTGTCGTACTGACGCGCCTGCTGCTGAAGACGGGCATGACCAAGGTCGATATGGCGGAAGTGATTAGCCGGCTGCAGGCGGCCCTGAGGAGGCTGAAAACCGCCTTCGCCGGACAGTTGGCCGGCGAGGTCGCCGTGCGTCAGGCGGAGTACAGCCAGGCGGGCCTGCCCGAAAAACTCGCGGCCGAGATCGCCAGCCTCCCGATCTTCGCACTGGTGCCGGAGATCATGCAGATCGCCGAACGCACCGGCGAACCCCTGGTGCGCGCCGCCGAGAACTACATCGCTGTGTCGCAAACCTTCCGTATCGGCAGGCTGCTGGCGGCGGGCGGGCGGATCCTCACCTCAGACCATTACGAGAATCTGGCGCTTGCCCGCAGCATCGACCAAATCGCCAGCGCAAGGCGCGACATCGTCATCTCGGCCCTTTCCGATCACGGCAAGGAAAAGCTTCCCGTTCAAGCCTGGCATGCGCAGGATCGCATCCGCATCAACCGCATCCTCGAGGAGCTTTCAAGCCTCAGCGACGGCGGCGATCCCAATCTCGCGCGTATTACCGTTGCTGCAGGTATCCTGACCGATCTTGCGCGCGACCGGGCGAGGTGAGACAGTCCGCGTCAAAACAAGGAGCGGATGTTGAATCGCATTGACTGGACAGGAACGCAACCGCCGAAGGCCACGGAGAAGGGCATCTGGGGGTGGATGTTCTTCGACTGGGCAGCACAGCCCTTCTTTACCGTCGTCACAACCTTTATCTTCGGGCCCTATTTCGTTTCCCGCCTGACCGATGACCCGGTTTCCGCGCAGACGACGTGGAGCAACATGGCGACGATCTCCTCGGTGATTATCGCCCTGCTCTCACCCGTTCTCGGCTCGATCGCCGACCAGTCCGGCGCACGCAAACCCTGGATCGGCTTCTTCGCGATCATCAAGATCGCCAGCCTCTCCTGCCTATGGTTTGCCGCCCCCGGTTCACCTGTTGTCTATCCCGTCATTTTCATGATCCTCGCCTCGATCTCGGCCGAGTTTTCGATCGTCTTCAATGATTCGATGATGCCGCGCCTGGTCGGCAAGCACGAGGTCGGCAAGCTCTCCAACACCGCCTGGGGGCTCGGTTACCTCGGCGGCATCATCGTGCTCATTGCCGTCGTGACGCTTTTGGCGGCGAGCCCGGAGAGCGGCAAGACCATCCTCGGCCTCGATCCCCTATTCGGCCTCGATCCTCAGACCGGCCAGGATGCACGCATCACCGGGCCGATCTCGGCCGTCTGGTATCTGATCTTCATCCTGCCGATGTTCTTCTTCACGCCGGATGTCGGCAGGGGTCTTCCCTTCGGTACCGCCGTCCGCTCCGGCTTGCGGGAACTCAGAAACACGCTTGGCGAACTCAGAGAGCGTCGCGGCATCCTGACATTCCTCATCGCCCGGATGATCTATCAAGACGGCGTCAACGGCCTGCTGATCCTTGGCGGTATCTTCGCGGCCGGCATGTTCGGCTGGGCGACGATCGAAATCGGCATCTACGGCATCATCCTGAATGTTGTCGCGATCTTCGGCTGCCTGATCGCCGGCCGCGTCGACAAGAGCGTCGGTTCGAAGGTGACCGTCGTCATCAGCCTCACCATGCTGCTTCTCGCCACCATCGGCATCATCTCGACAGGACCGGGTTACACCCTGTTCGGACTGATGCCGCTGCCGACAGCCGATTCCGGCGGCCTCTTCGGCACGGCTGCGGAAAAGGCCTATATCCTCTACGGTCTGCTGATCGGGCTCGCCTTCGGGCCGGTGCAGGCCTCGTCGCGCTCCTATCTCGCCCGCAGCGTCAGTCCGGAGGAAGCCGGCCGCTACTTCGGCATCTACGCGCTTTCGGGCCGCGCCACCAGTTTCATGGCGACGCTGCTCTTCTCGCTGGTGACCTATATGAGCGGATCACCGCGGCTCGGAATGGCAACGCTGATCCTGTTTCTCGCCGGCGGACTGGTGCTCCTGATCCGCACGCCCTATCCGGCCGATCGGGCATAGGAACGAGCCCGATCAAGCCGGAGATGAGCGCGTGACCGCGCCCAATCCTCATTCAGTGCCGGAAATGACGCATGCCGGTGAAGACCATCGCAACGCCGTGTTCATTGGCGGCATCGATGACCTCCTGGTCGCGCATCGAACCGCCCGGCTGAATTACCGCCGTCGCCCCTGCGGCGATCATCGACAGAAGACCGTCGGCAAAAGGCAGGAACGCTTCGGAGGCGACCGCCGACCCGTGTGTCATCGGCACTGCGAGGCCAAGCGCCTTGGCGGCCTCTTCGGCCTTCAGCGCGGCGATGCGAGCGGAATCGACGCGGCTCATCTGGCCGGCGCCGATGCCGGCCGTCTGGCCGTCCTTGGCATAGACCACGGCGTTCGACTTCACATGTTTGCCGACCTTGAAGGCGAACTTCATGTCATCAAGTTCCTGCGCCGTCGGTGCGCGCTTGGTGACGACTTTGAGTTCCAGATCCTCGACCATGCCGTTGTCGCGGCTCTGGACGAGCAGGCCCCCGGAAACGGTCTTTGCCGTCAGGCCCGCGGCACGCGGATCGGGCAGGCCACCGGCAGACAACAGTCGCAGGTTCGGTTTGCGGGCGACGATCACCTTCGCCTCCTCCGTGACATCCGGCGCGATGATCACTTCGGTGAAGAGCTTGACGATCTCTTCGGCCGTTTCGGCATCCAGCGTCTGGTTGAGCGCGATGATGCCGCCGAAGGCGGAAACGGAATCGCAGGCGAGCGCCCGCCGATAGGCCTCGACTAGGCTCGATCCGGTGGCGACGCCGCAGGGATTGGCATGCTTGATGATGGCGCAGGCCGGCGCCTTCTCAGGCAGGAACTCGGCGACCAGTTCGTAGGCCGCATCCGTATCGTTGATATTGTTGTAGGAGAGCTGCTTGCCCTGGAGAAGAGCGGCCGTCGAAACACCCGGACGCTTCTCGCCGGTCACGTAGAAGGCGGCCTTCTGGTGCGGGTTTTCGCCATAGCGCATCTCTTCCTTCAGCGCACCGCCGATGACCCGGTGGCGCGGCGTGTCGATGGACAGCGCCTCGGCGAACCAGTTGGAGATCATTGCATCATAGGCGGCGGTGCGGGCATAGGCCTTGGCGGCCATACGCTGGCGGAAGGCATAGGCGGTCTTGCCGTCATCTGCGGAAAGCTGCTCCAGCAGTTCGGCATAATCGGCCGGATCGGTCAGGGTCGTCACATAGGCATGGTTCTTGGCCGATGCGCGGATCATCGCCGGACCGCCGATGTCGATATTTTCGACCGTCGTCGGATAGTCGCCGCCGGCGGCGCGCACCTCCTCGAACGGATAGAGGTTGATGACGGCGAGGTCGATGCCCTCGATGCCATGCGTTTTCATCGCTTCCTGGTGTTCGCTGTCGTCACGGATCGCCAGCAGGCCGCCATGCACCATGGGGTGCAACGTCTTGACGCGCCCGTCCATGATCTCGGGAAAACCGGTAATTTCGGAGACATCCGTGACGGCAAGACCGGCAGCAGTGATCGCTTTATAGGTGCCGCCGGTCGAGAGCAGGCGCACACCTCTGGCAGACAAGGCGTGGGCGAGTTCGACGATCCCGGTCTTGTCGAAGACGGAGATGAGCGCGGTCTTGATTTCGACCTTGTCGGGGGCGGGGATCTTTTTGGAAATGACGGCCATGAAACCTTCTCCGTTCGGGCTTCGGGAGGACATCCGCAAGGGATGTTCGCATGCTGGCGCCGCGTTAGCACAGGTTTGCCGCCACGCAAACAGGCGGCAGAGCAGATGTCGAAAAGCACGAGCCATTTTTGGATCGCATCATACCTTACTTCTTTGATGTGGATGCGATCCCAATCTTTGGCCACTCGGCCTAAAATCATCCACCTCTAGCTTTTACGAGATAGGAACCAGCGGATTTCTGTCTTCTCGGCAAGATCGAAGTCGATTTCGATCTGGTCCGAACCGCAGATGCCGGAGCTGTCGGCAAAGAAAATGTCCTCGGCGATCAGCACTTCATTGCCGGGCGCCGAAAACAACCAGCTTTCGCCGTCCGGCGCCGTCAGCAGCACGGACTCTCCGTCACTCTGATGCAGGACGATCGAGGGATGGATATGAAAACGGGCGACGGCCTTCAGAGGCTCGTCATGTTCATATCCTTCGCGGACGACGAGCCGGTCGCGGCCTGTCACGATCGAGCCTGCGGCATTGAGCGTCAGCTCACGCTCGTGCAGCACCCCGAACACCCTGACATAACCGTCATGGCTGAGCTTGATGCCGTCGCGTCCGTCCTCGGTTTCGGCACGCTCGACAGTGATTGTTCTCACCGGTTCGGTAATCGCGTGACTAAGGAAGGGTGAGGGCGAAAAACGGCTGGACGAAGTATCGTTGAGGATGACAGTCGAATGTGCCGCCGTTGTGCGCGCCATCTGGACATAGCGGTGTCCGGCAAATTTCGGCGAACCGGAATTGACGATGAAGCGATGGCGGCCGGACGACATCTCGAAGGAGAGGCTGCCGGCATGCACTGTCCGAAGCGCGCCTCCCGAAGGCGGCGTGCCGGTATCTGCAATGATCACCGTCTTGCCCCCCGAAAGCCGCTGATAGCGCGAATGCGGCAAAGCCTTGAAAGGCTGGCCGGCGGTCTCGTCATATCGCAGCACGGACATCAGCTCATTTGCGAGCGTCGAGGTCGCCCCGTTGAAGAGCGCCAGATCCCCGTCCTGATGGCGAAAAAACCGCAATGCCGGATATATCCGATCTATGCCGGAGATCAGCTTCTGCGGCAGGTCATGGCCGAGATTGACATAGGTCTGCCTGAGCGGCAGCAGATCGAGCAGCAATTCCAGCCCGACGCGCGGATTGCGCGACACATGGCCGCCATCCGATAGAATCTGGCTATCGAATTCGCGGTCGAGCGCTTGTGCCGCCCTTCTCAGCGTAGAGGCGCGCGCCGGCATGGCGACGGAGGCCATGGCGAGCGCGATCCGCAGCCGAAACAGCTCCAAGCCGCCGAGAGTAAACGGCGCCATGCGGTGCAGGAATCTCACCTGGAACGCCAGCGACTTCATGAAGCGGCGATAGAAGCCACGGTCGGCGTTCTGCAGCACCACCGGCGAATGCGACAGCCAGGCGATAACGCGTTGGGCGGTGACGTCGGTCTCCCAGGCAATCCCCTCCATGCGGCCGGCATGGATGGAAAGCCAGCTGTCGACGATCGCGCGGGCGGCAGCCGAACTACGCTCCGTCTTGTTCGCCCGCATATGCCGCAGCCAGCCGAAGCTATGAAGACGGATCGCGAAGGGGCGCGAGGGCAGGGTGAAGGTGAAGGGAGACTTCTCGTTGGTTTCCAGCATGCGCCCGGCCAGGAGAAACCGTCCGTTGAGGATCTCGTCAGCCACATGCGGATCGATGCTGCGGAGATCGGTCGGCGCGACGATCAGACGCTCGGGCACCTTGATCGAATGACGAAAGAGCTTCAGGCGCAGCAACGCGACGCGGCGCAAGGCGCGCCGCCAAGCCTCCCGAACATACATGCTCGCAAAACGCCGACCGGACTGCATATTCTATTGTCTATTGACCCTCGTGGTTAAGAATAGGTGAAAAGTGGCCGATTTCATCGTCCGCAATGAATTAATTCGTGACAAGGTTCGAATATACGCACATTAACGCGTTTCACCTGAAATCATGCGGGCGGTTTTGGAGAGCGGCATGCGTGAAACGAGGCTATGAAACACCTCGTATAGCCGAGGCTCACC
The DNA here is from genome assembly GCF_017357285.1 of Rhizobium ruizarguesonis. Taxonomy (NCBI): domain Bacteria; kingdom Pseudomonadati; phylum Pseudomonadota; class Alphaproteobacteria; order Hyphomicrobiales; family Rhizobiaceae; genus Rhizobium; species Rhizobium ruizarguesonis. The sequence continues at coordinate 5,020,236 of NZ_CP071678.1, forward strand.
GCGAGCGCTCAAGCCTTGCAATCAGGCCACGCGCCGCAGCACGGCCGCATAGAAGCCGTCGAGGCCGGAGGCAATGCCTTCAGGCATTTTCAGCATCGTGGGAAGCGTGCGGAATTCGCCGAGCGGCGTGATCGCTGCCTCAAGGCCGGGCCAGTCCCCGGCGCCGATCGGAACGCGCTCGACCGCATCCGTATCGGAAAGTACACGGGCGACGACGTCCTCACCCTCGACAGGATCGAGCGAACAATTCGAAAAAACCAACGTGCCACCCGGCTTCAGCAATGTCAGCGCATGCCGCAGCAGCCGTTCCTGCAGCGCCGCCAGCCTGGCGATATCCTCAGGCCCCTTGGTCCACAACACGTCAGGGTGCCGGCGTGTCGTGCCGGTAGAAGAGCAGGGAGCATCGAGCAGAATCGCATCGAAACGCTCCGCCGGCTCGAATGTCGTCAGATCTGCCGCAATCGTCTCCGCCTTGAGGCCGAGCCGGTCGAGATTCGACCGCAGCCGTCTTAGCCGATTTTCCGACTGGTCGAGTGCGGTGACTGCGCCGCCGGCAAGGATGAGCTGCGCCGTCTTGCCGCCGGGCGCGGCACAGAGATCGGCGGTGCGTTTGCCCGAGAGATCGCCGAAAAGCTTCGCCGGGATGCTTGCCGCCGCATCCTGGACCCACCACGCGCCCTCGTCGAAACCTTCGACAGAAGGGATGCCGCCGTCGAAAGCGGCGAGCCGCACGCCGCCAGTGGGCAGGACGACGCCGTTCAGCCGCTTCGCCCAGCCTTCGGGGTCGGACTTGACGGTCAGATCGATTGCAGCCGGTTCGAGCTGGGATTCCGAAATCGCCAGCGCCGCGTCCCGACCATAGGCCCTTTCCAGCCTGGCGATGAACCAGGCCGGCATGGGCGCGACCTTGCCGATCTCATCGAGCACCTGCTCCTTCTCGCGGCCAAGCCGCCGGAGGATGGCATTGACCAGCTTGGCGAAACGGCGATTGCGCGGATCCTGATTGGCCTGCTCGACGGCGAGATCGACAGCCGAATGATCCGGCACGTCGAGATAGAGGATCTGGGACGCCCCGATTGCGAGCACGTGATGCAGCGCCCTTGCCCCCTCCGGCAGCGGCGATTCCAACAGCCCGGTAATTGCGGCATCGATACGCGGCAAATGGCGCAGCGTCGTGTTCAGGATGGCACGGACGAGCGCCCGGTCGCTTTCGCCGAGCGCCCTATAGGCCGGATTGCCGTGTTCATGATCGAGAGCGCCATCGAGCGGCAGCTTGCGGTCAACGACGGCGGCAAGAATTTTTGCCGCCGCAGCGCGGGCCTGCAGGCCAGGCTTATCAGGCGCAGAGCGCTCAGTGGAGGGCTTATGCTTGCGGAATGGCTTCTTCGTGCCGTCTGAATTCAAGACCACGGACCTTTTGGCGGTTGCGAACCACCGCGACCAAGACCCGTATCCGGAACAGAGCGCGATTTGCGCGACGGATTAGCAGCACGAGCCGGCGACGTCGAGACATTCATGCTGCTTTGCGCCATGTCCTGCAGCGCAGCGATGCGGTTTTCCGTGTTCGGATGCGTGGAAAACAGATTGTCCATGCGCTCGCCGGAGAGCGGATTGATGATGAACATATGCGCCGTCGCCGGGTTGCGCTCGGCATCCGCATTCGGCACGTGGGCAGCGCCGCGCGCGATCTTGCCGAGCGCCGAAGCGAGCCAGAGCGGATTACCGCAGATTTCGGCGCCGCTGCGGTCGGCCGAATATTCGCGCGTCCGGCTGATCGCCATCTGCACCAGCATGGCGGCGAGCGGCGCCACGATCATCGCAACGATGACGCCGACGAAGCCGAGCGGATTGTTGTTGTTCTCACGGTTGCCGCCGAGGAAGAAGGCGAAGTTGCCGAGCATCGAGATCGCACCGGCAAGTGTTGCCGTGATCGTCATCGTCAGCGTGTCGCGGTTCTGGATGTGGGCCAGCTCATGCGCCATCACGCCTGCGACTTCCTCGGGAGACAGGGCGCTGAGCAGGCCGGTCGAGGCGGCGACGGCGGCGTTATCGGGATTGCGGCCGGTGGCGAAGGCATTCGGCTGCGGACTGTCGTAGAGATAGACCTTCGGCATCGGCAGGCCGGCATTGCGGGCGAGATCGCGCACGATCCGGAAGAGTTCCGGCGCATTGCGCTCGTCGACCTCCTGGGCGCGATAAGCCGAAAGCACCATGCGGTCGGAATTCCAGTAGGAGAAGAAATTCATGCCGGCGGCAATGACGAACGCGATCATCATGCCGGTCCGACCACCGATCAGGAAGCCGACAAACATGAAAAGCGCCGTCATGAAGGCAAGCAACATGGCAGTGCGAACGAGGTTCATTGCGGATCTCCATCTCCGATTTCGGCGTCACAAGCTTTCAATCCCGGCACAGGCGCTTTATGATTTGGTTATTCACCAGCCATTTTCAATATATTCCGGCAGGAGACGGCCATGCAGGACGCCGATAACGACAATAGCGAAACGCCGACGGCCGAGGGAACAGAGCCGCCGCGCAAGATACTGTCCCCGGCTGCCAGACGCGCCCTTGCCGAAGCCGAAGAGCGGCGAAAGAAACAGAAACCGCTGGAGTTGCCGCCTGAGCTCGGCGGCCGCGGCGGAGCCGAGCCGGCGCGCTTCGGCGACTACGAAATCAATGGCCGAGCGATCGATTTCTAAGTCGATATTCCTATTGGTTCCCCTCGTCGTGGCCGAGAATCCGGCTAACGACATTTTGGCGACAGGAGTAACCTCGCCGGCAATCTTCTCTCCGGGGTTTCGCCCCCGGATATACTGGAGGCCGCAAACCACGCAGCAACAATGCGCAAGCAAAGCGAGCCGCCCCGGAAGCCCGAACGGGCTGGAGCGGCTCGATCGATCAGGCGGTCGCCTTGTTCTGCCGGTTGGCGATCAGATCGTCGACGACTGCCGGATCGGCAAGCGTCGAGGTGTCGCCGAGCGCCCCGAAATCATCCTCGGCGATCTTGCGCAGGATGCGGCGCATGATCTTGCCGGAGCGGGTCTTCGGCAGGCCGGGTGCGAACTGGATCTTGTCGGGCGCGGCGATCGGCCCGATTTCGGTACGAACATGTTTCACCAGATCCTGGCGAAGCGCGTCCGAGCCCTCGTGGCCGGCCATCAGCGTCACATAGCAATAGATGCCCTGGCCCTTGATCGGATGCGGGTAACCGACGACCGCGGCTTCCGAGACCAGATTGTGCGAGACGAGAGCGGATTCCACCTCCGCCGTGCCGAGCCGGTGGCCGGAGACGTTCAGCACGTCGTCGACGCGGCCGGTGATCCAGTAATATCCATCCGCATCGCGCCGGCAGCCGTCGCCGGTGAAGTACTTGCCCTTGTAGGTAGAGAAATAGGTCTGGATGAAGCGCTCGTGATCGCCATAGACCGTGCGCATCTGGCCCGGCCAGCTGTCGGTGATGCAGAGATTGCCGTCGGCCGCGCCTTCCAGCACCTTGCCCTCATTGTCGACCAGCTGCGGCTTGATGCCGAAGAACGGGGTCGTCGCCGAACCGGGTTTCAGATCGGTGGCGCCAGGCAGCGGCGTGATCATATGGCCGCCGGTTTCCGTCTGCCACCACGTATCAATGACAGGGCAGCGCTTGTCGCCGACGACATTGTAATACCATTCCCAGGCCTCGGGATTGATCGGCTCGCCGACCGTGCCGAGCAGGCGCAGCGACGAGCGCGACGAGCGGGTGACGAAGTCGTCACCGGCGCCCATCAGCGAGCGGATCGCCGTTGGCGCCGTATAGAAGATGTTGACCTTATGTTTGTCGATGACTTCCCAGAAACGGCCCTGATCCGGGAAATTTGGCACGCCCTCGAACATCAGCGTCGTCGCGCAGTTCGCCAGCGGCCCATAGACGATATAGGAATGGCCGGTCACCCAGCCGACATCGGCCGTACACCAGTAGACGTCGCCGTCGTGATAATCGAAGACATATTCATGCGTCATCGCCGCATAGACGAGATAACCGCCCGTCGTGTGCAGCACGCCCTTCGGCTTGCCGGTCGAGCCTGAGGTATAAAGAATGAACAGCGGGTCTTCCGCCTTCATCTTCACCGGCGGGCATTCCGCCTTCACGGTGGCGACCTCCTGGTGATGCCAGAGATCGCGGCCCGGTGCCCAGCCGGTCTTGCCGCCGGTGCGGCGAACGACCAGAACCTTGTCCACGATCACGTGCTGGCGTGCTGCAATGTGAATAGCCGTATCGGTATTGTCCTTCAGCGGCACTGGCTTGCCGCCGCGCACGCCTTCGTCGCAGGTGATGACGAAGGTGGATTCGCAGTCGACGATACGCCCCGCCAGCGCCTCGGGCGAGAAACCGCCGAAGACGACCGAATGCACCGCGCCGATGCGGGCGCAGGCGAGCATCGCATAGGCCGCTTCCGGGATCATCGGCATATAGATGGTGACGCGATCGCCCTTCTTGACGCCGTGCTTCTTCAACACATTCGCCATCCGGCAGACATGCTCGTAGAGCTCGTTATAGGTGACCTTCTTATCGATATAGGGGTTGTCGCCTTCCCAAATGATCGCCACCTGGTCGCCATTCGTTTTCAGATGGCGGTCGATGCAATTATAGGAGACGTTTGTCTGACCGTCCTCGAACCACTTGATCGAAACCTTGCCGGTAAAGGAAGTGTTCTTGACCTTGGTATAGGGCTTGAACCAGTCGATCCGCTTGCCGTGCTTGCCCCAGAACTTATCCGGGTTCTCGACGCTTTCCTCGTACCATTTCAGGTACTTTTCCTTATCGATCAGGGCGCGCGCCTTCACCGGCTTCGTGACCGGATAGATCTTCTCCGACATGCAACTCCTCCTCATGGGACATGCGACGGGCCGCGTGAGCTAGGAAGGGCCCGGACTGAAATCACGGCAATTCATAGCAGTTCGCACCGTCACGGCAATTAGACGAAGGTCATTTCATTTCGGAAGAATTGCAATTATGCGACAGTGCGGTTATATAGCGGCATATTTCCCGGACATTGTGGTGACAATCCACGGACCGCGACCGGCGCGGACGATAGAAGGACTATATCCATGGCTCAAACACTGCTCATGCCGAAGGCGACCGCCATCTGGCTCGTCGACAATACGGCACTGTCTTTCGATCAGATCGCGCAGTTCTGCAAACTGCATCCGCTCGAAGTCAAGGCAATCGCCGACGGCGAAGCGGCGCAGGGCATCAAGGGCCTCGACCCGATCTCGACAGGACAGCTTTCCCGCGACGAGATTGCCCGCGCCGAGGCCAATCCGAACCACAAGCTGAAGCTTTCCGAACCGAAGGTGCGGGTGCCGGAATCCAAGCGCCGCGGTCCGCGTTATACGCCGGTTTCCAAGCGCCAGGACCGCCCGAACGCCATTCTCTGGCTGGTTCGCAACCATCCGGAGCTGAAGGACGCGCAGATTTCCCGCCTGGTCGGCACGACGAAATCGACCATCGAGCAGATCCGCGAGCGCACCCACTGGAACTCTGCCAACTTGGCGCCGATGGATCCGGTAACGCTCGGCCTCTGCAGCCAGATTGATCTCGACATGGAAGTGGAAAAGGCCTCCAAGGGCCGTCCGCTGCCGACCGCTGCCGAGCTTGGCGCAACGCTGCAATCGGCTCAGGAAACCGAGCGCCTGACCCCGAGCTACGAGCGCGAGGAGGAAAAGGAAAAGGAAATCGACGCCGATGCCGTCTTCCGCAAGCTGAGCTCGCTGCGCTCGGCGCCGAAGGACGAGGACGACGATCAGTACTGAGACATCATAGATCTCACAAAAAACCCCGCCGGTATGAGCTGACCGGCGGGGTTTTTTGTTGCGGATTGGCTGTTTCGATTTAGCTGCGGAACAGGGTGAGAATGTTCTGCGCCGAACTGTTGGCGATCGATAGCGACTGGATGGCGAGCTGCTGCTGCGTCTGCAACGCCGAGAGCTTGCTCGATTCCTCTTCCATATCGGCATCGACCAGACGGCCGACGCCGGAGTCGATCGAATCGTGCAGACCGCTGACGAATGTTTCCTGCAGCTGGATCCGGGTCGAGATCGAGCCCAATGCCGAGCCGGCGGCGGTCATAGCGCCGAGAACCAGTTCGACACCGGTCAGGGCTGCGTCAAGCTGACCCTGGGTGAAACCGGTGATGTCGAGATCATATATTGACGCCATGACGATGACGGTGCCGCCATAGGTTCCGTTGAAGGCCGTGCCGATGATACCGCTGGACGTCTCGATTGCACCGGTGCTCGTCATGCCGAAAAGCACGTTTCCAAGCGAGCCCGAATCAAGCACGTAGTCCGTCATCTTGACGGAGACGGCATTGCTGCCGTCGCGCACGAAGGACGAAACAACGCTCTTCGTGCCGGAGGCGCCGGCAACCCAGTTCTCGCCGGAGAAGGACGCCGATTGAGCGATGCTGAGCAGTTGCTCCTGCAGCTGGTCGAGTTCTTGCTGGATCTTCGTCTTGTCGACGCCCTTTTCCGTGGCGGCGACGATCTTGGCCTTGATGTCACTGACGACATCGAGTGCGCTATCCATGGCCGAATAGGCGGTATCGACCTTGGCCGCGCCGAGACCGAGCGCGTCGGAGACGGCCGAAAGCGCCTTGTTGTCAGAACGCATGGTCGTAGCAATCGACCAGTAAGCGGCATTGTCAGCCGCCTTTTCGACACGATAACCCGATGAAACGCGACCCTGGGTGTCCTTGAGGCTATCGTTTACGCCGCGCAAAGTCTGCAGCGCTGCCATGGCAGCGTTGTTGGTAAGGATGCTTGTCATGATCCGTTCCACAATCGTTGAGAAAGAGGCAATCCGGACTACAGCGCCGCGCGTCTTTCAGACGCGCAAAGGACGCTGTAGCACTTCTACTGCTGCATAATTTTGCCCTTAAATCGATTCCGATTTAAGGAATTATGCAGTAGGCCGGTAACGGCGACCGCGTCATGCAAAGCCTGCTATGCAAGCCATTGCCGTTAACAAATGCTTGCAACAACATGGTTAACAATTCCTCAATTAGCTTTACCGAAAGTTTAATTTCACATCGGCAGGGAGCCCAAACCGCGCCCACGCAGCGCCTCGGCAATTTCCTCTAAAATCGTTGGATCATCAATGGTTGCAGGCATTTTCCACGGTATGCCATCAGCGATCTTCTGCATCGTGCCGCGCAGGATTTTGCCGGAGCGTGTCTTCGGCAACCGGTTAACGGTGATGGCCGTCTTGAAGGCGGCGACAGGCCCGATCGAGTCACGAATCATCGCCACGACCTCTGATTCGATCGCCGTCGCGTCCCGGGAAACATGTCGTTTCAGCACCAGGAAACCGCAGGGCGCCTGACCCTTCAGCACATCGATCACGCCGATAACAGCGCATTCGGCGACATCGGGATGACGCGCGCAGACCTCCTCCATCGCCCCGGTCGACAGCCGATGACCGGCGCAATTGATGATGTCGTCGGTACGCGACATGATGAAGAGATAGCCGTCTTCATCGACATAGCCGGCGTCGGCCGTCTTGTAGTAACCGGGAAACTCATCGAGATAGGCCGATCGGAATCGGTCGTCCGCGTTCCAGAGGGTCGGCAGACAGCCGGGCGGCAAGGGCAGCTTGATGACGATATTGCCAAGTGTTCCTGCCTCGATCGGGTGACCGGCATCGTCGAGCACCGCAATATCATAGCCGGGCATCGGCAGTGTCGGCGAACCGTGCTTGATGGGAAGGGCGCCGAGACCGAGCGGATTTGCCGCGATCGGCCAGCCGGTCTCCGTCTGCCACCAATGATCGATGACGGGTATGCCAAGCATGCGCTCCGCCCATTTCAACGTTTCGGGATCCGCCCTCTCGCCGGCCAGAAACAGCGCCCGTAGATCCGGCATGGGATATTGGCGCATCTGTTCACCGTCACCGTCCTCCCGCCGGATGGCGCGGAATGCCGTTGGCGCCGTAAAGAGCACCCGCACCTGATACTCTGAAACAATGCGCCAGAATGTGCCCGCATCCGGAGTGCCGACCGGCTTCCCCTCGAAGATCAGTGTGGTTACGCCTGATAGCAGCGGTGCATAGACGATATAGGAATGTCCGACGACCCAGCCGATATCCGAAGCCGTCCAGAAGACCTCGCCCGGCTTCAAGCCGTAGATATTCCGCATCGACCAGTTGAGCGCGACCATATGGCCGCCATTGTCGCGCACGACGCCCTTCGGTTGGCCTGTCGTGCCCGAGGTATAGAGGATGTAGAGCGGATCGGTCGCCTTGACGGAGACACAGCTGATCTCGGTGCCACGATGCCGCGCCACCGCCGCCTCGAAATCCTGATCGCGACCGCTGGCGAGATCTGCCCGAAGCTCCGGCCGCTGCAGCACCAGACAGCGGCCCGGCTTCGAATGCGCGATCTCGATCGCCTGATCGACCAGAGGCTTGTAGGCGACGATGCGACCAGGCTCGAGCCCGCAGCTCGCGGTGATCACCAGCTTCGCACCGCAATCGTCGATGCGCGCCGCAAGTTCGCTGGCGGCAAACCCGCCGAAAACGACGGAGTGAACCGCACCGATGCGGGCGCAGGCGAGCATGGAAAAGACCGCCTCCGGCACCATCGGCATATAAAGGATGACGCGATCGCCTTTGCCGATGCCGCGCTCGACCAGCGCTGCTGCAATGGCCATCACATCCCGAAGCACCTCGTCATAGGTGAAATGACGCTTCTCGCCGTTCATTGCGCTGTCGAAGATGACCGCTGTCTCGCCGCCGCGGCCGGCAGCCACGTGCCGGTCCAGGCAATTGTGGCAGGTATTGGTTTCCGCTCCAGAGAACCAGCGGCCATAGACGCCCTCATTGGGCGAAAAAATCCGCTCCGGCGGCTTGAACCAGTCGATGCCGACGGCTGCTTCGCGCCAGAAGGCTTCGGGATCGCGTTTCCAGGCCGCATAGGCCTGATGATAGCCGTTCTGCATTTGCTCCTCCCCAGGACATGCAACCTCGATCTTAAATCTAGACGGGGTGAAGCGAGACAGGAAGCCCGACCAAAGCCGCGTATCAGCGCGCGCCGAAAATCGCCGATCCGACGCGGACGCTTGTGGCGCCGAAGGCGATAGCCGTCTCGTAGTCGCCCGACATGCCCATGGAAAGTTTTTCGACGCCGCATTTGAGCGCGAGCTTTGCCAGCAGGGCGAAATGCGGCCCGGGGTTTTCCTCGGCCGGCGGAATGCACATCAACCCTTCGATGGAAAGGCCGAGCTCGTCGCGGCAGAAGGCGACGAAGGCTGGCGTGTCGTCAGGAGCAATGCCCGCCTTCTGCGGTTCGAGCCCGCTATTGACCTGGACGTAGAGCCGCAGCGTCTTGGCTTGCCGCTTCATCTCCTCGGCAAGCGCGCGGGCGATCTTTTCCCGGTCCACCGTCTCGATGACGTCGAAAAGCGCTACGGCATCCGCCGCCTTGTTCGATTGCAGCGGTCCGATCAGATGCAGCTCGATATCGAGCCGCTCAGCCTTCAGCGCCGGCCACTTGCCCTGGCTTTCCTGCACGCGGTTCTCGCCGAAAACCCGCTGTCCGGCTTCGATGGCCGGTCGGATTGCGTCCGCCTCGAAGGTCTTCGACACCGCGACGAGCTGAACGGAACCCGCCGGACGACCTGCCGCGCGTTCCTCGGCCGCAATCCGTGATCGCACGTCGTTCAACCGCTCTTGAAGTTCCATCGTTCTGCCTCGACATACCAGCATGAAAGGATTGGCAATGAACTAACCAGCCAACCTGTGCTTGCCAAGACCCGCCTTCGCGAAATCGCTTGCGCGTGATCAAGATCGGACGCTTGCAGCGCCTGCAAAACTTGACGCTACGGTGGTTTCATGGTGAAGGTCTCGACCAACTCCCCTGATTTTCCGGAAATACGAATACCATGGCCACCGAACGTTATAATCCGCGCGACGCCGAGCCCCGCTGGCAGCAGAAATGGAATGAAGACAAGGTCTTCGAGACCGACAACGCCGATCCGCGCGAAAAATATTACGTCCTCGAAATGTTCCCCTATCCGTCGGGGCGCATCCATATGGGCCATGTCCGCAATTACGCCATGGGCGATGTCGTCGCCCGCTACAAGCGCGCCCGCGGTTACAACGTGCTGCATCCAATGGGCTGGGACGCCTTCGGCATGCCGGCGGAGAATGCCGCCATGGAGCGTGGCGTTCACCCCGCCTCTTGGACCTACCAGAATATCGCCTCGATGAAGGCGCAGCTGAAGGCCATGGGGCTTTCGCTGGACTGGAGCCGCGAATTCGCCACCTGCGACGTCGAATATTACCAGCACCAGCAGCATCTCTTCGTGGATTTCCTGGAGAAGGGCCTGGTCTATCGCAAGCAGTCCAAGGTCAACTGGGATCCTGTCGATAATACCGTGCTCGCCAACGAACAGGTAATCGATGGACGCGGCTGGCGTTCCGGTGCGCTCGTCGAACAGCGCGAATTGACGCAATGGTTCTTCAAGATCACCGACTTTAGCCAGGATCTGCTGGACGCGCTGGATACGCTCGACCAGTGGCCGGAAAAAGTCCGCCTGATGCAGAAGAACTGGATCGGCCGTTCGGAGGGCCTGACGATCCGCTGGGAGATCGTGCCGGAAACGGCACCTGCCGGCGAGAGCGAAGTCACCGTCTATACGACCCGGCCGGACACGCTCTTCGGCGCCTCTTTCCTGGCGATCGCCGCCGATCATCCGCTGGCGAAGGATGCCGCCGCGAAGAACCCTGATATCGACGCCTTCTGCGAGGAGTGCCGTCGCGCGGGCACGTCGCTCGCAGCGCTCGAGACCGCCGAAAAGAAGGGCATGGATACCGGTATCCGCGTCAGGCATCCGCTTGATCCCTCTTGGGAGCTGCCCGTCTATATCGCCAACTTCGTCCTGATGGATTACGGCACGGGCGCGATCTTCGGCTGCCCGTCGGGCGACCAGCGCGACCTTGATTTTGCACGCAAATATGACCTGCCGGTTGTGGCCGTCGTCATGCCAAGGGATGGCGATGCGGCAAGCTTTTCCGTCGGCGACACGGCCTATGACGGTGATGGTGTGATGATCAATTCGCGCTTCCTCGACGGCAAGACCACAGAGGAAGCCTTCGATGTCGTCGCCGATCGGGTGTCGGCCGCTTCGCTCGGCAATGCACCGCAGGGCGAGCGCAAGGTCAACTTCCGTCTGCGCGACTGGGGTATTTCCCGCCAGCGTTATTGGGGCTGCCCGATCCCGGTCATCCATTGCGATGATTGCGGTGTCGTGCCGGTGCCGAAGGAGGACCTGCCTGTCAAACTGCCCGACGACGTCGCTTTCGACCAGCCCGGCAATCCGCTCGACCGTCATCCGACCTGGCGTCATGTCTCTTGCCCGAACTGCGGCAAGGATGCACGCCGCGAGACGGATACAATGGATACCTTCGTCGATTCGAGCTGGTATTTCACCCGCTTCACCGCGCCCTGGGAAGACAAGCCGACCGATCCGGAAGCGGCAAACCGCTGGCTGCCGGTCGACCAGTATATCGGCGGCATCGAGCACGCGATCCTGCACCTGCTCTATTCTCGCTTCTTCACCCGCGCCATGCGCGAGACCGGTCACGTCGCCGCCACCGAACCTTTTAAGGGTCTCTTCACCCAAGGCATGGTGGTCCACGAAACCTATAGCCGCGGCGCCGGCGCCGGCCGCGAATGGGTGGCACCCGCCGATATCCGCATCGACGAACTCGACGGCAAACGCCGGGCTTTCCTGCTGACGTCGGGCGAGGAAGTCGCGATCGGCTCGATCGAGAAAATGTCTAAGTCGAAGAAGAACGTCGTCGATCCTGACGATATCATTGCCTCCTACGGCGCTGATACCGCTCGTTTCTTCGTTCTGTCCGACTCCCCGCCGGAGCGCGATGTCATCTGGTCCGAAGCGGGCGTCGAAGGCGCTCATCGCTTTACCCAGCGTTTGTGGCGCCTGATTTCCGAAGCTGCGGAGGCGCTCTCCGCCGTCGCACCGGCGCCGGCAACCGATGGGGAAGCGTTGTCAATCTCGCAGGCTGCCCACAAAACGCTGAAGGCCGTCCAGAACGACTATGACAAGCTCTGGTTCAACAAGGCCGTTGCCCGAATTTATGAACTCGTCAACGCGCTGGCCGCACCGATGACGAAGGTTGCGGCAGGCGAGGGTGATGCCACCTATCGCTCAGCGGTACGCGATGCCGCAGAGATCCTGATTCAACTCGTCTCTCCAATGACGCCGCATCTGGCTGAGGAATGCTGGGCCGCACTCGGCAATGAAGGGTTGCTTGCCCGGGCAAGCTGGCCGCAGTACGACGAAACACTCGTTATCGAAAACGATGTCGTCCTGCCGGTACAGATCAATGGCAAGAAACGCGCTGAATTGACAATTTCTCGCGATGCAGATCAGAATGCCGTTACCGACGCCGTACTGGATCTGGATGCGGTGAAGAACGCGTTGAACGGACAGGCACCGAAAAAGATCATCGTGGTTCCCCAAAGGATTGTAAACATTGTCGTCTGATATCGCTTGCAAGCTGGCCCGCAATGCGGGCATCGCCATGATCCTTGCCTCCGCGGCTTTTCTCTCCGCCTGCCAGGTTCGTCCGCTCTACTCCGAGAGTTCCGGTGTCACTGAAAAGCTTTCCTCGGTCGGCTTTTCCCCAGCAGGCAGCCGCATCGAACAACAGGTTCGTAACCACTTGATCTTCCTAGCGTCACGTGGAGCCGGCGAGCCGGAGAAACCGGAATATCTGGTCGAAATGCACGCCACGTCGACCGTTGCCGATACGTTGCTGACGGAATCCGACGATACCTCGCGAGCCGGTCGTGTGACCGTCAGCGTCACCTACACGCTACGCGCCGCGACCGACAATCATGTCATCAAGGCCGGCAGCCGCGCGACCACGGCGCTGGTGGATTTCCCTGACCAGGAATTCGCCAAGCAGCGCGCAATCCGTGATGCCCAAAACCGTGCGGCAGATCAGGTAGCGGAATTCGTAGGGGCCGATATCGCCGCTGCTCTCAGCCGCTGAGGGCGGAGATGTGGCCGAGATAAAATCCCACGAATTCGAGACCTTCCTGCAGAAATCGGCACGGAACTATCGGATTTTCGTCATCTACGGGCCGGATCGCGGCCTTGTTTCCGAACGAGCGGGCTTGCTCGCCGGCAAGAGCGGTGTCGCGCTTGACGATCCCTTCTCGCTGACGAAGCTCGATGTCGGCGACCTGCAGAAGGATCCCGGGCGGTTGGTCGACGAGGTCCAGTCGATCGGGCTGTTCGGCGGTGAGAAACTGATCTGGATCCGAGGTGCCGCCAACGAGAAATACCTGGTCGATTCCCTCGCGTTGCTGGCAGAAAAGCCACTCGAAGCCGCCTATCTGATCGTCGAGGCCGGCGACCTGAAGAAGGGCTCGCTGCTGCGCAAGACCGCAGAAGCCGCACGATCTGTCATGACGATCCCCTCCTACGCCGACGACAGCCGCGCCTTGAATGCCTTGATCGATACTGAACTTAGCGCAGAGAAGCTCGGCATTACGCCGGCGGCGCGCCAGGCGCTGATCGCGTTGATCGGCGGCGATCGGATCGCTTCGCGAAACGAGGTGCGCAAGCTCGCTCTTTACTGCCGCGGCTTCGATACGATCGAAGAACATCACGTTACCGAAATAATCGGCGACGCCAGCGCTATCTCGGTTGACGACGCCGTCGACGCCATTCTCGGCGGTGATCTCAATGCCTTTCTGCACGCCATGCAAAAGATCAGCAGTTCAAAAACCGCGATCTTTCTCGTTCTGCAGGCATGCCTGAAGCAATTCCAACTTCTGGATTCGATGCGCGCCGAAATGGATGAAAAACGGCTGCAGGCACCTCAGATCATGCAGACGATGGGGCGGCATTTGCATTTCCGCCGCAAGCCGATCATCGAACAGGCACTGCGCCAGTGGACCGCGGAAAGCATCGCCCGTGAATCCAATCGGCTACAGGCCGCTATTCTGCAAAGCAGACGGCGGCAGGTGCTGGAAGACAGCGTTGCGATGCAAACGCTTCTTTCCACCACCCTTCAATCCGGCCGGAAATCCGCCTGACCAACGCGCGTTGACCGAAAATCGAGATTGATCATCGGACAGCACATTGCGAGGGTTGAAGTTAGAGCGTCCTTTGTGCGTCCTCAGGACGCACGGCGCTCTAGCGCCTTTCGAGTAAGCGGCAGATTTCCTCGAGCTGCTCCAGCGACTTATAGGAAATTTTGATCTGGCCGCCGCTTGCCTTGTGATTGATCGCAACATCAAGGCCGAGCGCATCGGAAAGTGTCCGTTCCAGCGCCAGCGTGTCGGAATCCTTCTGATCTCGCCGCAATGTCGCCTGCTGCGGCTCCGATTGGGCCTTGATATTGTTTTGCGCCAGCTTTTCCGCATCACGCACCGACATGCCCTTGGCAACGATCGTACGGGCAAGACTTGCCGGGTCGGATGTTGAAACCAATGCACGCGCGTGCCCAGCCGATAGGCTGCCGGCGGCAAGCAGATCGCGAACCGGATCAGGCAGCTTCAGCAAGCGCAAGGAATTGGCAACGTGGCTGCGGCTTTTACCAATGATTTCCCCAAGGTCGTTCTGGGTGTAACCATATTCAGCAATAAGCTGCTCATAACCCAACGCCTCTTCGAGGGCATTGAGATCCGCGCGCTGTACGTTTTCGACAATGGCAATTTCCAGCGCCGTCTTATCATCGACGTCACGGACGATGACAGGAATCTCGATCAGCCCGGCAAGCTGAGCTGCGCGCCAACGTCGCTCGCCGGCGATGATTTCATAACGATCCCGTGACATCGTCCGCACAACAATCGGCTGAACGATACCGTGTTGACGAATGGAACTTGCGAGATCATGAAGCTCAGCATCATCGAAGAAACGACGAGGATTGCGGGGATTGCGGCTAACGAACTCGATCGGGATCATCCTGTCGGCACTGACAATCCGCTCGGCTTCCACCGGGACGGGCTGATCCATTTCACCAATCAACGCCGCAAGGCCACGGCCCAATCGCCTCTTCGATACATCGTCATTCATGATCTACACTCACCTACACCCCTAAAATGATGTCACGCGGCCAGTCTCTGGCGCTCCCGTTGGATGACCTCAGAGGCCAACTGCAGGTAGGCCTGGCTGCCCGCGCACTTCAAATCATAGAGAATAGCCGGCTTGCCATAGGACGGCGCCTCGGAAACGCGGACGTTGCGCGGAATTAACGTGTGGTAAACCTTTTCGCCGAGATGCGTGCGCACGTCATTGACCACCTGCTGGGCAAGATTGTTGCGCGCATCGAACATCGTCAAGACGATCCCTTGAATATCCAGACGCGGATTAACCGTTCGCCGAACCTGGCTGACGGTTTCAAGCAGCTGGCTCAATCCCTCCAGCGCAAAGAATTCACATTGCAACGGCACCAAGACCGAATGAGCTGCCGCCATGGCATTCATCGTCAGCAGATTGAACGACGGCGGGCAGTCCAGAAGAATATAGGAAAACGCCATGGCCTCCGGCGACGACAAGGCTTTCCGCAATTTGAAGACCCGATCGCTTTGCTGCGAGATCTCCATCTCGATGCCAAGCAGATCCATCGTCGACGGGACGATAAAGAGATTGGGAACCGCTGTCTCGAGAGTCACTTCGGGGATGCCACGATCACCAATCATCAGATCGTAGGAGGAAAGCTTGCGATCACGACGATCGATACCGAGGCCGGTGCTGGCATTGCCCTGCGGGTCGAGATCGATGATCAAGACGCGCTCACCAATGGCAGCAAGCGCTGTTGCCAGATTGATTGCTGTGGTCGTCTTGCCAACGCCACCCTTCTGATTTGCGATGGTGATAATCCGATGTCGTTCGCCAGCCATTGCCGCAATATCCGATCTGTTAAACCAAGCGCCGGAGATTTGATACTTCCAAAATAACAGATTCCTGCTCGACGGCGCTTCTATGTTCTAACAGATCGAATTCCCACCGACCACGTGCTTTGTCGATTTCCTTCCGGTAATCCCGGCCTTTATGAAAAAAGCCACGACAATTTTCCTTGCCAAGCATCCAAGCGGCCGAATACCCGATAAGCCCATCAAGATCGGTAAGCGCGCGCGCTGAAATCGCTCCGCATTCGCCAACCTCCGTATAGGCATCTTCGATTCGAATGCTATGCACGCTGCCGCGCGCATTTGTTTCCCGTAGCGCGGTCCGCAGAAACGCTGCCTTTTTATGGTTGCTTTCGACCAGATGGACCCATCCACCTTGCAGCTCGGCCAGGAAAATCGCCGTAATAACGCCCGGAAAGCCACCTCCACTGCCGAGGTCAACCCAGGTAACCGGTTGCGGCTGAATCTGAAAAATCTGGCTGCTATCGGCGATGTGCCGGTGCCATAGATCATCGAGTGTCGACGGCGCCACCAGATTAATTGCTTTCGCCCACTTCTGAAACAGCGCTGCAAAGTGTTGCAGCCGCTCCTGTGTTTCACGTGAAACACGCAAACCGTTTAATTCCATTCTGAAAGACTCTCAAATCTTGTAATCAGGCGCTGTGACGAGCAGAAGAGGGTAGGCGACGCAAGTGCACAAGCAGCAATGCGATTGCTGCGGGCGTCATCCCTTCAACGATTGCGGCCTGGGCGATGTTGAAAGGTCGAGCAGCGCTGAGTTTTGCCTTGAGCTCGTTCGAGAGACCGGAGAGTACGTTATAATTGAATTCTAGCGGTATCTGCCGGTCTTCGTCGCGTTGTTGATCGGCAATCGCCGTGGCTTGTCGATCCAGATAAACCGAATACCCGGCCTCGATTTCCAACGCTTCCGCGACTTTCGGCCCGATCGCGTCAAGCGCCTCCGGCCAAACATGCCGGAGCGCGGCCAGATCATAATTCGGATAGGAAAGCAAATCATAGGCAGTTCGGCGCTGCCCATCGAGATTTATATTCAGGCCCGCGCGTCGCGCTTCATTCGGCGTGACCGTCAGCGACTGCAACAGCGCCCGGCCATTTTCGATTTCGGCCTGATAGGACGTGAATCGCTGTACCCGCTCGCTGCTCACGCATCCGAGCCGCATGGCCAGGGGCGTCAAACGCATATCGGCATTGTCAGCCCGTAAAGTCAGCCGATACTCCGCGCGCGATGTAAACATTCGGTACGGCTCCGTAACGCCGCGTGAGGTGAGATCGTCGATCATGACGCCGATATAGGAACTCGTTCGGCTAAAATGGAACGGTTCCGAATCGATGCTTCGCAATGCAGCATTCAACCCGGCTGCCAGACCCTGGGCGGCAGCCTCCTCATATCCGGTGGTGCCATTGATCTGACCGGCGAGAAACAGGCCTTTCAACCGTTTGACTTCAAGCGACGGCGTCAGCTCTCTCGGATCAACATGATCATATTCGATCGCATAGCCCGGTTGCAGAATTCTTGCCACTTCAAGACCCGGAATCGTTTTGATGAATTCGGCCTGAACCTCCGCCGGCAAGGAGGTAGAAATCCCGTTCGGATAGACCGTGTCATCGTCCAGTCCCTCGGGCTCGAGAAAGACCTGATGTCCATCCCGCTCTCCGAATTTCACCAGCTTGTCTTCTATAGACGGACAATAACGAGGCCCGACGCCTTCGATCTGCCCGGAATACATCGCCGAGCGCATAATGTTGTCGACAATAATGCGATGGGTCGCTTCGGTCGTCCTGGTGACCCCGCATTCGATCTGTGGCGTGGTAATCGCGTCGGTCATGAAGGAGAACGGAACAAGCTCCTCGTCAGCCCCTTGTCGGCCGACGGATTGCCAGTCGATTGTCTTTCCATCCAGCCGCGCTGGTGTTCCGGTCTTCAGACGTCCCAACCGCAATCCCAAGCGGGCGAGGGTCGCAGACAATCCGATCGACGGCGCTTCACCGACACGCCCGGCCGGTGTCTTTTCCGAACCGATATGAATAAGACCGCGCAGAAAGGTTCCAGTGGTCAAAACCACCGCTGGCGCTTTCAGGGTTCGACCATCCTTCATAATCACACCGGTGACGCGACCATCGACAACGTCCAGATCGAACGCATCGCCTTCGATGATATCCAGGCCTGGAGTCGCTTCGATCGCCGCCAGCATTGCCAGGCGATAAAGCTTTCGATCGGCCTGTGTCCGCGGACCGCGGACAGCCGCGCCCTTCTTCTTGTTCAGCATCCTGAACTGAATGCCCGCAGCATCGGCAATACGACCCATCAGGCCGTCCATCGCGTCGATTTCCCGAACCAGATGGCCCTTGCCAAGCCCACCGATTGCCGGATTACACGACATGACGCCAATCGTGTCGCGTCTATGCGTAATCAGAGCGGTTTTCGCCCCGAGGCGCGCAGCTGCGCCGGCAGCCTCCGAGCCCGCATGGCCACCACCTATCACAATCACATCGAAGGCATTATCTGTCATTCAAGACTCCACATCCGGCAGACGTTTCACGTGAAACCAGCGTAAACTGGCGCCTAGGGTTTCACGTGAATCATTTGCCGATACAAAACTCCGAGAAGATCACCCCGAGCAGCTGTTCGACGTCCACTCTTCCGGTAATTCTGCCCAAATACTCAGCGGCAATTCGCAGCTGCTCGGTCCGCAGTTCGAGATTCACATCCTCCTGCGATATTGCCGCATCGAGCGCCGTTAAACATTTCGCTAGCGAATCCTTATGCCGTTGGCGGCTGGGGATTGCCATAGATAGGCCGGCAAAACGTTTGTCGACTATGTTGCCGATCAACCGCCGTAGTTCCGGCAGACCGTCACCCGTCGCCGTCGAAATCTGCAGATCATACCGATCCGCTGCGATATCGATGAGATCCTTCTTTGTCCCGACAGTAACATGTGGAGAGGCTTGCTCCAAATCGTCGGGAATCTGAGGATCCGTCATGTCAACCAGCATCAGGACAAGATCGGCATCGCGAAGCGCAATACGCGCGCGCCGCACGCCTTCCATTTCGACCCTGTCGTCCGCCTCACGAAGTCCCGCTGTGTCATAGAGCTTGATCAGATAACCATCAATATCGAGATCAACCTGCAGGACATCGCGCGTGGTTCCGGCAATCTCAGTCACAATTGCCACGTCACGACGGGCCAAAGCATTCAGCAGGCTCGATTTTCCGGCGTTCGGAGCGCCGGCGATGACCACCTTGAAGCCGTCTCTGATAATCTCGCCGGCCGAAGCTGCCGCTAGGTGATGCTCGATATCACTGCGAAGTTCCCCCATATCGGCCCAGACCATATCCGACACCGACCCTGGAACATCATCCTCGTCGGGGAAATCAAGTTCCGCCTCGATCAGCGCTCGGGCGCGCGTTAATCGTTCCGCCCACGAATCGTAAATTGTGGAAAGCCCGCCTGCGCTGTGTTCGACCGCAAGGCGTCGCTGCATCTCGGTCTCGGCGCCGATGAGGTCGGCCAGACCCTCAACCTCGACGAGATCAAGTTTGCCGTTTTCAAAGGCCCGGCGGGAGAACTCGCCCTCGACTGCCATTCGAACACCCGGAATATCGCCGAGCGCGTGAAACAGCGCCGCCAGCACTGCTCTGCTGCCGTGGATTTGCAGCTCGGCAACATCCTCGCCGGTAAACGAATTCGGAGCAGGGAAAAACAGCACCAGACCACTATCGATCGGCTGATCGTTACGTGTCCGAATCGTCCGGTAAGATGCCTGCCGGGCTGTTGGAACGGATCCGACGAGCTTCACCAAAGTGTCTCTGGTCAGCGGCCCGCTGATTCGAACGACCGAAACACCCGAAGGCAGGGCACCGCTCGATAGCGCATATATGGTATCATTCAACATGGCCATATCGCCTGGTTCATCGGTTGGAATCGAAATCGATTCCTCTCAAATAGAAAAGCTGGAGGCGTCATGACGATGCCTCCAGCTTTAAGGGGTGAATCCGGCTAAGGATTATGTGTTCATCGATTCGAAGAAGTCGGAATTGTTCTTCGTCTGCTTAAGCTTGTCGATCAGGAATTCGACCGCGTCGGTCGTGCCCATTGGAGCAAGGATGCGGCGGAGCACGAAGATCTTCTGCAGATCCTGGCGCGGAACCAGGAGGTCCTCCTTGCGCGTACCGGACTTCAGGATATCCATGGCCGGGAAGATACGCTTATCGGCGACCTTGCGATCGAGGACGATTTCCGAGTTACCGGTACCCTTGAACTCTTCGAAGATCACTTCGTCCATGCGACTGCCGGTATCGATCAGCGCGGTCGCGATGATCGTCAAAGAGCCGCCTTCCTCGATGTTACGCGCCGCGCCGAAGAAGCGCTTCGGCCGCTGCAGAGCATTGGCGTCCACACCGCCGGTCAGGACCTTGCCTGACGAGGGAACGACCGTGTTATAGGCACGCCCCAAGCGCGTGATCGAATCGAGCAGGATGACAACGTCGCGTCCGTGTTCGACAAGGCGCTTGGCTTTCTCGATGACCATCTCGGCCACCTGCACGTGACGGACGGCTGGTTCGTCGAAGGTCGAGGAGATAACCTCGCCGCGAACCGAGCGCTGCATGTCGGTCACTTCTTCGGGGCGTTCATCGATCAGCAGGACGATCAGATAGCACTCCGGATGGTTGGCGGTGATCGAATGCGCGATGTTCTGCAACAACACGGTCTTACCGGTACGCGGCGGCGCGACGATCAATCCACGCTGGCCCTTGCCGAGCGGCGCCACCAGGTCGATCACACGTGGCGACAAATCCTTGGTGGTCGGAATATCGAGTTCCATCTTGAAGCGCTCGTTCGGATAGAGCGGCGTCAGATTGTCGAAATGGACCTTGTGCCGGATCTGTTCCGGATCGTCGAAATTGATGGTGTTGACCTTGAGCAGCGCGAAATAGCGCTCGCCTTCCTTCGGTCCACGGATCGGGCCTTCGACGGTATCGCCGGTTTTCAGCGAGAAACGGCGGATCTGCGACGGGGAGATATAAATATCATCCGGGCCCGGCAGGTAGTTCGCATTGGGCGACCGCAGGAAGCCGAAACCGTCCTGCAGCACTTCGACGACGCCTTCGCCGATGATTTCGACATCCTGGCTGGCAAGCATCTTGAGGATCGCAAACATCAGCTCCTGCTTGCGCATCGTGCTTGCGTTCTCGACCTCGAGCGATTCGGCAAATGCCAGCAGATCCGTCGGGGATTTACTCTTAAGTTCCTGAAGCTTCATTTCAGCCATGAAGTGACCAATACTCTTTTTAATTTCAAAGGGGAAAGGCGATGTTGGGTCGTATTCGGTACCGCGAAAGGGCTCGCAGACGACTGAACTCTACACACATGCCACGTAGATGAGATGCGCGGAAAATAGCGACTCGCAATCGCTGCCGCAAGAGGGCTGCTTAAAATGAAGCAAATTTAACCTGAGGACGATTTTCCTCAGAACGGCTTCACCACGACGAGGATGACGATCACGACCATCAGCACTGTCGGCGCCTCGTTCATGAACCGCCAGTAACGCGCGGAGCGGCGATTTTCATCCCGCTCGAACGCCCCGACGGCGCGGCTGAAGAACATATGAACACCAGTCAGCAACACGACGAGACCGATCTTGGCATGCAGCCAGCCGCCGTGGAATCCATAGACCGACCAAGCGAGATAGAGGCCGAAAATCCACGTCAACATCATCGCCGGCGTCATGATGATTCGAAGCAGCCGACGCTCCATTACCTTGAAGGTTTCCGATTGCACCGAGCCGGGCTCCGCATCGGTGTGATAGATGAACAGCCGCGGCATATAGAACAGCCCGGCCATCCAGGAAATGACCGCGATGATGTGCAGCGCCTTGATCCAGAGGTAGAGATTATCGGGGTTCCACGCAAAAAGCCCGACCGCCATCAGCGCGAAGAAGACCAGCGCAAAATGAGCCCGGCGCCTGGCGTAGGCGCCAGATCTCCGATCGGTCTGTTTTTCCATCGTCACGTCCTGCCTCGCACGCGCCCGCCTCGCACCTGATCGACCAGCAGACGCACATGCTCGGGGTCAGCCTGCGGCGTAATGCCGTGACCGAGATTGAAGATCAGCGGTCCATTGCCGAGATGCTGCAGAATATCGTCGATGCCCTCTTCCAGTGCCCGGCCGCCGGCAACGACGCGCATCGGATCGAGATTGCCCTGAACCGGTCCGTCTTTCTGAAGTTCGGCGGCAAAGGCCAGCGGGACCGACCAGTCGAGGCCGATCGCATCAGCACCCGTCTTCTGACGATAGTTTTTCAGCTGGTAGCCGGCGCCCTTGGCAAAAGCGATGATGCGAGCATGCGGCCGTTGCGACTTGACCGAAGCGATCATCCGCGCAACCGGCCTAATCGCAAACGCCTCGAACTCCTTCTCGCCGAGAACGCCAGCCCAGGAATCGAAGATCTGCACGGCATCGGCGCCGGCATCGATCTGGGCGACGAGATAATCGGCGGATACGTCGGCAAGCAGCATCAGCAGATGCTCGAAGGCGCGCGGATGCCTGTAGGCGAAGAGACGCGCAGGAGCCTGATCCGGCGTGCCGTGACCGGCGATCATGTAGGTCGCAACCGTCCAAGGCGCGCCGCAGAAGCCGAGCAGCGTCGTCTCCGCTGGCAACTCCTCACGCAGTCGCCGTACCGTCTCCAGAACCGGTCTGAGATAATCGACAACCTCTTCGCCATTCAATCTGCCGATCCCGGCTTCATCGATGGGATCCATCTCCGGACCATGGCCCTCGGTGAACCGGACATTCCGCTTCATTGCATCGGGAATGACCAAGATATCGGAAAACAGTATGGCCGCATCAAAGCCATAGCGGCGGATCGGCTGCAATGTCACTTCGACGGCGTGCTCAGGGGTGTAGCAGAGATCGAGAAAACTCCCTGCCTTTGCCCGCGTCTCCCTATATTCCGGGAGATAGCGTCCTGCCTGTCTCAT